>NZ_JAQNDO010000001.1:630500-1261000 GCF_028369105.1 Polyangium mundeleinium
TATGGAACTCGCGCACCTGGTTCGAGTGCGCCATGCCCCTCGATTTGAGCACGTAGAGCCCCCGGTTCCGCTCGCCGCTGCCTTCGAGGAACTGCACGAGCAGCCACGTATCCATGAGCGACGAGATCCCGATGTCCGTCCCTTCGAGCGTGCCGCTGCCGCCCGTCAGGCTCGTGAAGATCGTGGTGATCTCGCGGCTCTTCAGGAAGTCGACGAGCCGCATGAGCATCGCGCGCACCTCGAACTCCGTCGCTACCATGGAGAAGTTCGTCACGGGATCGATCACGACGACGTCCGGTTCGAAGGTCTCGACGAGCCGGTGCATGCTCGCGAGGTGCATCTCCAGCCCGAAGAGCGTCGGGCGGGAGGCCTGGAAGAGGAGCCGGCCCTGGTCGATCCACGGCTGGAGGTCGACGCCGATCGAGCGCATGTTGCGCACGAACTGGCCCTGCGACTCCTCGAACGCGAAGTAGAGGCAACGCTCGCCGCGGCGGCAGGCGCTGTGGACCACGTGCGCCGCCAGGCTCGATTTGCCCGTGCCCGGGGTCCCCGAGACGAGCACGCTCGTCCCGCGGTAGATGCCTTTGCCGTCGAGCATGGCGTCGAGGCGCGGCACGCCGGTCGACATGCGCGCCTCGGAGGCGTGGTGCGCGAGCCCGAGCGAGGTCACGGGCACGACCGAGATGCCTCCGGCGTCGATGAGGAACGGATACTCGTTCGTCCCGTGCATCGTCCCGCGGTATTTGACGACGCGCAGGTAACGCGTGGCGACCCGCTCGTGCACGCGTTGTTCGAGCAGGATCACGCAATCGGAGACGTACTCCTCGATTCCGTGCCGCGTGAGCGTGCCGTCGCCGCGTTCGCCCGTGATGACGGCGGTCACGCCGCGATCTTTCAACCAGCGGAAAAGCCTCCGGAACTCGGAGCGCAGGATGCCCTCATCGCCGAGCGCCGAGAACAAGGTCTCCAGCGAGTCGATGACCACGCGTTTCGCCCCGACCGAGTCGATCGCACAGGCGAGCCGCACGAAGAGGCCATTGAGGTCGTAGTCCCCGGTCTCGAGGATCTCGCTCCGCTCCACGTGCACGAAGTCGATCGCCAGCAACTTGCGGGCGACGAGCGCGTCGAGGTCGAAGCCGAGCGAGGCGACGCTCTGCGCGAGCTCCACGGCGGTCTCCTCGAACGCGAGGAAGACCCCTGGCTCGCCGTGCTCGGTCGCGCCGCGGACCAAGAACTCCATTGCGAAGAGTGTCTTGCCCGATCCCGCGCTCCCGCATACCAGCGACGTGCGTCCCCTCGGGAGTCCCCCGACCGTGATTTCATCGAAACCCTTGATACCGGTCGGAGTTTTTTTTAGAACATTGGATGATTCTACCGTCGTGCTCAGAATCTTGACAGATTCGTATGTGTCCATACGAGTCCAACTCCCAGTCGATGGCCCAATCGTTCACGGCTCGGCCCGCGCCGAGCCGCTCGTGCGTCCACGGAGCCCGCAGGATCCGTAGGTGGCATATCCTTTCTTTGATTTCCCCCATCGCACAGGTGCAACCACTGTGCGAGACAGGATACTGGTTGTCACGGCTCCCTACCCCCTGTCCGTTCAACGACGACGATATCGTAGGAGGAGAAGGGAATGTTGTCGAAAGAAAATCGCTCGCCGTGTAGGCCTTAATCCTGCTTCACCTTCCGCAGGAGCTCCTTCGTCAGATTCTTCTGGTGCGACTCCAGCGTGCCACCGCCGATTTCCAGCAGTTTTGCGTCGCGCAGGAACCGCTCGACCTTGTACTCGTTGCAGTACCCCCAGCCGCCGAGGACCTGCATCGCGTTGTCGGCGACCTCCTTGCCCACCGGCGCCGCGAAGAGCTTCGCCGCGTCCGTGCCGATGCGGTTGCGTTTGGCCGGGCCGACGTCCCGCGCCACGCAGTAGACGAGCGCCCGCGCGGCTTCCGTCTTCGCGAAGCTCTCGCCGATGTATCGCTGGATCTGCCCGTGCTCCGCGATCGACTTGCCGAAGCTCGTCCGCTCCGCCGCGTACCGCACCATGATGTCGAGGCAACGATCCGCGATGCCGAGGCTCATCGCCGCCAGCGTGAGCCGCTCGAGCTCCAGGTTGCGCATCATGTTGCGCACGCCCCCGCCCACCGTGCCGAGCACGTTCTCCGCCGGCACGAAGACGTCGTCGAGCATGAACTCGCTCAACGTGCTCGCGCGCATGCCCATCTTCTCCGTCTTCTTTCCGACGGAGAACCCCGGCGCGTTTCGCTCGACGACGAACGTCGTCACCGCGTCCTCGACCTTCGCGTAGACGATGAACACGTCGGCATCGATCGCGTTCGTGATGAGCGCCTTGTGGCCCTTGATCACGAACCCGTCGCCCTCGCGCCGCGCCGTCGTGCGCATGCCGAGCACGTCGGTGCCGCTCGACGGCTCCGTCATGCCCATCGCGCCGATGCACTCGCCCGAGATCACCTTGGACAACCAGCGCTCACGCTGCGCTTCGTTCGAGGCGTAGTAGAAGTTGTTCACGAAGAGCACCGCGTGCGCGAGGTACGCGAGGCAGAAGCCCGGATCGCTCTTCGACAGCTCATGGTGCACGACGACCGAGCCTACGGCGTCCATGCCCGCGCCCCCGTCCTTCTCCGGGATCGTGAGGCCGAGCAGGCCGAGCTCGCCCGCCTGCCGCATCAGAGGGACGTTCAGCGTGCCCTTGCGATCATGTTCTTCCGCCTGCGGCTCCACCACGTCGCGGACGAAGTTCCGCACCATCTGGCGCAGCATCCGATGCTCTTCGGTCGGGTTCTCGAGGTCGAAGACGACGTCGCTCATGCGCGCGACACTAGCACGAGAGCACCGTTTTCCCGCCAGTCGACACTCGGGGCTACGCCCGGACAAGCCTGGCTACGCCCCGAACCCCATGCGACGCACCTTCCCACTCCCGCCGGGCACGCCCTTCGCAACGGCGCCGGACGATGCTGGTCTTCTGGGGACTCACCGTCGGCGCCTTCCTCGCCTGGTTGCTCGCAGTGACGGGCGTCTACGAGGCAGGCCCGTGGATCCACCTCCTGCTCGTCATCTCCATCGCCTTCGCCGTGACGGGCCTCCTGTTTCGCCCGATTGGCCGGCGCTGAGGAAACGAGGAAAACCTTCCCCGCGCCGCGCACTGGGCCTATACCCGGGCCCGTGCGCCCCGAAAGCCTGTTTTTCCGGCCCGATGACCTCGTCCTTACGGGCCCGACCGGCCGCCCCCCCGTCACGGTCCGCTGGCTCGGCACGGCGGGCTTCGAGATCACCTGCGAGGACCACGTCCTCCTGCTCGACCCCTACGTCACGCGTGCCTCGCTCACCCGGTGCATCACCTCTCCGCTCGCCCCGGATCTCGGCGCGATCGGGCGCTACATCCGCCGCGCGGACGCGGTGATCGTCGGCCACACGCACTTCGACCACGCCCTCGACGTGCCCGCCATCGCCAAGCGCACCGGCGCGCGTGTCTTCGGTTCCCGCTCCGCCGCCGCGCTTTGCCGCGCCGCGGGCGTGCCCGAGGCCCGCGTCGACATGGTCGAGCGCGCGCCCGGACAAGCGCCGATTGTCGCCGAGGTTGGCCCCTTCCGGCTGCGCTTCGTGCCGAGCGCGCACTCGCGCTTCGCCCTCGGCCGCGTGCCGTTCCCCGGCGACATCGACGACTGCGACGCCGTCCCCGTCCGCGCCGAGGGCTACCGCTGCGGGGCCGTCTTCCGCGTCGAGATCGAGGTCGCTGGCCGCACGATCGTGCACCTCGGCAGCGCCGAGCTCTTGCCCGACGAGCCCGCGCCGCGGCACGTCGACCTGCTCCTGCTTTGTGTGGCGGGCTGGCGCAGCGGGGTCGATCTGCCCGAACGCGTGATGCGCGCCGTCTCGCCCGCGAGCGTGCTCCTCTCGCACTGGGACGATTTCTTCCGCCCGCTGCACGAGCCCGTGCGCGCCTTGCCGGCCGTGGGCCTCGGTCCGCTCGCCGAGCGCCTCACGCGCGCGTCGCGGGACGTGCGCGTCGGCGCGCTCCCGCTGCTCGGCGACCTCTTCCTTTGACCTGAAACGGCTTACTCGTCGCGCGCCCGGATCGCCGCGTTTCCGTCGGGCGCGTGGTAGACCTCGATGACCCGCGAGGTCACGAGGTGCTCGAGCATGCGGCGGCGCGCGTCGGGCGAGGGATCGAGCCGGTTCGATTGCCAGCGCGTCACGAAGTAGTTCGCCCCGACGTACCCGTTGCGCAGCCTGCGCTCGGCCGCGCGCAGCTCCTCGATGAACACCGACTCGTCGTCCGACGGCTGGTACGAGGGCGGCGCGGATTCGGACGCGTCCGGGTCTGCCTCCTCCGCGTCCTCGCACTCCTCGTGGATCGCCTCACGGGGCACCGACCCTGCGGGCGGCGTCGGCACGGCGGGTGGAATTTCCTCGCTCGCCCAGCGCGGCTCGGGCCCGGGCGGCGCGGGCGCGCCGGAGCCCTCGTTATCCTCGAAAAACGAGATCCCTTCGAGCAGATCGATGTGATCGAACGCCGCCTTGCGCAGCCGAATCGACAGCCCTGCGCGCCCCCAGGTCGACACGTACGCCTGGCGGCCGAGCTGCCGCACGCCTTCGACGGCCGGTGCGTGATCGGAGTCGCCCGAGACGAGGACGAGCACGTCGAACGCGTTGACGGCCGCGAGACGGAGCATGTCCGCGACCATCGAGGTGTCGACCTCTTTTTCCTGTGTATACCGGTTCTCGGCGCCGCACGCGGCACACTGGAACATCGTCGTTTTGCGTGGGAAACGCTTCACGAAAAAGCCGGGCTGCACTTCGAGCATGTCGAGGAAGCCCGCGAGCTTCTTCTGCCCTTCGGTCACCGCGGCCGAGCCGATCTCGACGCCGGTATAGTAATAAGCGCCCCAAAGCAGCGAGCCGCCTACACGATCGACCAGCCAGCGCGAGAGTTTGGGAAACGCGAGCCTCCGACCTCCGGCCTCGTCACGCCATCCGGAGTGGAAATTCTTGCCGTCGAAGAAAATACAGACGCGCATCTCACCGCCGCTTGAACCAAAGAAAACCGGTGCCCCCCGGCGAAACCGGTCACGGCCATTCGAGCGATCCCTTCACGCGATCGCGGGGGCGGGTGTCTTAGTCCGAGGCTCCTCGTCCGGTCAACCCGCTCTACGGCCGAAAAAAACGGCTTCTGCGTTGCAGGACGCCCGCCCACCGGGCCCGCTCACGCTTTCTCCGTCATCGCAGTGTTATGGTCGGCCGTACCCCCGATCCGGCGACGTGTTGACGACGCGGCGCTCCGTCCCGCTTGTGCCTCATTTGGCAGCACCCAAACGATCTCGACTCGCGCCTCGGCCTCTGCCGGGTATTCTTGGGGGCGCATGCCCGGTCCTGCCCTCGATCTTTCGCTCGCGCTCGACGTCCGGAGTGTCGCTCCGGGCGCCCCGCAGCGCGCGCACCTCGTCGTCGAGGTCTCGGCCGCGCTCCCCGAGGACGAACGGCACGAGCGGCCGCCCCTCGCGCTGGTGTTCGCGATCGATGTCTCCGCGTCGATGTGGGGCCAGCCGATGGAGCAGGTCGTCCGTTCCATCGAACGGATGGTGGAGCTGCTCGATCCCACCGATCGCGTGGGGATCGTCTCGTTCTCCGAAGGCGCGGAGGTCGTCGCGGAGCTCGAACAGCTCGACGCGGCCGCGCGCCGCAGGCTCGCGGGTAGCTTGCGTCGTATCGATCCCGAGGGCGGCACCGACATGGAGAGCGGCCTGCGCGTAAGCCGCAGCGCGCTCGGCCCGCGCGTGCCCGCGGAGCGACGGGGCATCCTCCTGCTCAGCGACGGCGATCCGACGCTCGGAGATCGGCGCCCCGAGGCGCTCGCCGAGATCGCGGCTTCGTTTCGCGCGGACGCGGCGGTCTCCACGCTCGGCTACGGCGAGGAGCACAACGAGGACATCCTGCGGCGCATCGCGGTCGCGGGTGGCGGCCAGTATTATTACGTGCGGGATCCAGCGCTCTGCGCGACCGAGCTCGCGCTGGCCGTGGGCGCGACGGGCGACGCGGTCGCGGAGGGCGTGTCGGTCGATGTTTCGCCTGCGCGCGGCGTCGACATCATCCGCATCGCGGGCGACGTGCGCGTGCGCAAGACCATGGGCGCGGCGCGCGTGGAGATGCCGGACCTCCAGCCGGGCGAACGTGCGTCGCTGGTCATCGAGGTCGTGATCGAGCCCGGCGCCTCGGTGCATGGGGCCTTCGAGGTCGTGCGGACGCGCCTCGCGCATCGCCGCCCCGGCGCGACGGACGTCCACGTCCTCGATCGAACGATCGGCGTCGACGTGCAGCCCGGCGCGCCCGAGCGCGACCCGGCGGCGCGCGCGCGGGTGCTCGTCGCGCTCGCGGAGGAGGCACGCACCGCGGCGCGTGTGCTCGCCGATCAGAGCTCGTTCGAACTGGCGGCGGCGCTGCTCCGGCGCGCGGTGGATGGCATGCGCGCCGAGGCCGATCTCGAAGCGGAAGACGGCACGCCGCTCGGCGAGACGATCGCGCAGCTCGCGGAGGAGGCGGAGGTGCTCGCGAAGAAGCCGAACCCTGCGGCCTATCGCCTCTTCCGCAAGGCCCAGGCGGGCCGCGCCGCCGCGGCCTCGCGCCGCGCGGGGGCGAGCCAGGCGGGCCCCCTCAGCCGCCGCGCCATGGCCACGGTCGCCGGAAACCTCCCCCGCGCCCGCCTGCTCGTCGTGAAGGGCCAGGGCCCGAAGGACGGGTATCGCCTCGAAGGCATGACGATCACGGTGGGCCAGACGAACCACGCGCAGATTCGCCTCGAAGGCACGGACGTGTCGCGGGAGCATTGCTCGATCGTGGGCCAGGACGGCAAGTTTTACCTGACCGACCTCGGGGGCGGCAGCGGCACGTTCGTCAATGGCAAGAAGCTCACGGCGCCGGCGGCGCTCAAGCCCGGGGACGTGATCGGGGTCGGGGACTACGAGCTCAAATACGAAGAAGAACGATAGTGGAAAGGCCCACCCGGGCCTCGTGCGTTCCGGCTTTTGCTTCCCATGCGCCTCGATCTTCGCCCCGCTTTCCTCGTCGCCGCCCTCACCTCGACCGCCGCGGGCTCCCTCGCCGCATGCAGCTCCTCCGAGGCCAAACCGACCGGCGGGGAAGCCGCGCCGAGCACCACGGAGGCCGTTCCCGCGGGGTCCACGTTGCCCGTGGTCGCGGAGGCGATCGTGGAGGCCGTCGCGGAAGCGGGAGCGGACGCGGAAGCAGACGCAGCTCCGGCAGCGATTGCGGACGCGGGCGCGGATGCGGAGGCCGACGGCGGATCCCCGCCGGTTTGTCCTCCCGAGATGCTCAAGACCGGCCGCGCTTGCGTCGACCGCTGGGAGGCGCACCTCGCCACGAAGACCGTGGACGGCGTGGTGACGCCGTGGCCCCATTACGATCGCCCTGAAAAGGGCACGTTTTACCTCGCCATGAGCGGAGCGGGCTTCTACCCGCAGGCGTACATCAGCCGCGTCGAGGCGGCCGAGGCTTGCGCGCACGCGGGCAAGCGCCTCTGCAGCCGCGCTGAATGGACGCGGGCCTGCAAGGGCCGCAAGGGCTACCGGTATCCGTACGGCAACAAGGGCCAGCGCGGCGCTTGCAATACCGGCAAGCTCCACCTCCTCGAAAAGTTTTACGGCCGGAGCCGCGGCGCCTGGACGTACGAGGTCTTCAACGACCCGAAGCTCGACCGCGAGCCTGGGTTTCTCGCCAAATCGGGCGAATACGAGACCTGCGGCAGCGACGAGGGCGCCTTCGACATGGTCGGCAACCTCCACGAATGGGTGAGCGACGCCGTCGGCTCCGATATCGAAGACGTCATGGCGCGGGACGAGGTCGAGCGAAAGAAGCAGCCCTGGAAAGTGGGGAATGGCATCTTCATGGGCGGGTTTTTCAGCACCACCCTGGAGCACGGCCCGGGCTGCTCGTTCACCACGATCGCCCACGAGCCGACCTACCACGACTATTCGACGGGCTTCCGCTGCTGCATGGACGCGCCTGGGGTCGAGAAGAAGCCTCGCAAGAAGAAGCGCTAGTTCGGCTTGGGATCGGGCGCGGCCGTCCCATCCGGCGCGGCCGTCCCGGGCACTTCGTTCGTGGCGGGGGCGATCGGGCCCGTGGGCGTGCGGGGCGGTTTGTCCTTGGGCAGAGGCTCGCGGCAGGCGGCGGCGAGCGTCAGGGCGGCGAGGAGGAGGCCATTGCGGACGACGGGTCGCATACCTTCGATGTGACGAGACCCGCCTGCCTCGTCAATCGGGCGAAACCGACGTTTCAGGGCCCGGGGGCCGTCCCGGGCGGCGCGGCTGGGGGGGCGGCGAGCGGGACCGCGGGGTCGGGCGGGGGCGGGGGAGGGGGCGCGCTCGGCACGGGCTTGCGGGCGCGCTCGTCCTCGATCACCTTCGCGAGTTGTTTTTGTAGCGATTGCCGCAGATCGATCCATTGCTCGTCGGCGTAGTCCTTGGCGCTTTTCGCGTAGATCGTCGCGTACGGCTCTCCGCGTGTATCCTCCTCGGAGACGTGGCCGTAAAGGTATCCATTCCGCACATCCAGGACGAACGCCTCGACGTACCCTTTTACCTCGGTATCGACGAACGGCACGAAGAGCACGGGCAAAAGCAGGGCGGTCGTGGCGACGAGGGGATTGGCGCCCATGTTGCGGTAGCCGTGGTCCACGATGACGAGCACGTCGGTGTTCGCGCGGGCCGCCAGCAAGCGGAGCTTTTTCAACGAGATGTCTTGCGGCGGTCCGTAGGGATACCCATTCCCATGCCCTTCGGAGAGCCGCCGTTGCCCGGTGACGAGCAAGGACGGAATACGATAGACGCTGGTGACGCCGGGCAGCCTGCCGAACACTCTTTCCAGGTCTCCGGCGACCTCCGGATCGAGCGTGTAATAGGCGAGCCGGATCGCGCCGGCGGGCATCTGGGGCCGGGCTTCGAACGCCTTGCGGATATCCTCGTCGTCGATCTCGGCCTCGCGATCCATCTCGAAATTGGTGTTTCGTGCGGGCGTGTAGCTGGTCCCGCAGCCCGCGAGGACGGTGAGCGCGAGGGCGCAGAGGGCGAGGGAGGCGAGGCGAGGCATGGCGGTCCTTTCCGTGCGGGAGAACGGCGCCCGCGGCGTGAGCTTACACGCGTATCCCCGCGGCGTACCACGTCTCGATCCCCCTTCCGTCCTTTCGAATTCCATGCTCACCATGGGGGAGCATGGCCGACGCCCTGTCCGATCGTGGGCAATGGAAAGAGTCCTGGAAGACGGACGCCTGGGAGCTCCTCATGACGAGCCCTGCGCACGGCGTGTTTTTCACCCGCGTCTCGGGGTACGCGGACCTCGACTGCGCGCTGCACGTGATGCGCGCGTTCGACCGCCTCGCGTCGCACACGCTGGGCGACATCGAGGTCTTCCACGATTGGGAGCTCGTGACGGGCTACGACAGCATCGTGCGGCAGGAGTTCGTGCGCTGGGCGCAGGAGCACCCGAAGCAGGGAGACGCGCACGTCCTCGTGAAGTCGCGTATCGTGGCGATGGGCGTCTCCGTCGCGAATGTCGCGCTCGGCGGCAGAATCAAGGCCTATGCCGACCGCCCCAAGTTCGAGCGGGCCCGGACCGAGACGATCGCCGGCAAGCGCAGGGCCTCGATTCCGGGCTAGAGCGGTCGTCACCCCGTCTTCGTTTCCTCTTCGGTTTTTTTTCTTCCCACCTGGATTCCGCTTCGCCAAACGCCTCATCCTCGCCTTCTCCGCGGCGTCGCACGGCTTCGAGTGCGAAGTCGGACGTGGAGGCGGAGATCGGACTCGGAGGCGGACCCGGGGAGGTGAATAGGGGTCACGAAGTGGCGTCGAAGGAGGCATGCTTGCCTCCTCCACGCTTGGTCCGCGTCTTCGCCGCCCGCTTTTCGCGGGCCTGTTTTCCGCGATCGCTGTCACGCATGCGTCCATCGCGCTGGCCGATCCGATCGAATTGAGCGCGCCGATCGACGTCGGCGCGACGCTCCCCGCGATATCCGAGCCTCCGGACGGCCAGGGCGAGTTCCTCGACGAGCGTCGCGACGACTACGCGGTCGCTGCGCACGGCTCGTCGACGCTCGTCACGTGGGTCGAAGGCGTACGCGATCTCTACGCCGCGATCGTGGACGCCGAGCAGGGCGTCGTCGTCCCGCGGTTCCTCGTGTATTCGGGAGAGACGCGGCTCTACGCGGTGCGTGCGGTCTTCGCGGACGGCGCGTATCGCATCGCGGTCGGAGACCTCGATGGTCTCAATGTCGGCACACGTCTGTTCGCGGTCGACGAAGCGGGGACGGTGGGGGACCCCGAAACGTACGGGCTCGCGGAGCAGGGCCTCGTCGAGTGCAGTCCGCTCGCGCTCGAGGCGCGGAGCACCGGCCTCGTGCTCTCCTGCACGAACGGTCCCGTCGCCGCGATCACGAAGGCAGGGTCGAGCACGCTGTTCTGGCCGACCGGCTCGCCGCTCGTCGACGTCGCATGTCGGGCCGCGCAATGCGTCGCGGGCTTCCAGCTCAACGGATCGGATCCGTCGCTGAACGTCGCGCTGGCCGCGCTCGACGACGCGAACACGAATCCGAAGCCGACGTACCTCGGCTTCCGCGACGCGACCTCCGCGCGCATCGCGGTGGCGCTCACCGGCGCCGGGACGCTCGCCGTCTCGTGGTCGTATTTCCTCCCGGCCGGCGACCCGAGCGGACAAAACCGCGAGCATCTCCACGGGTTCTTCCTCGCCGCGGACGGCACGATCCGCGCGCTGGACAATCTCGCGGAGGCGCCGGGGATCCGCGACCCACGGCTCGCGACGAACGGGACGAGCATCGCGCTCGCGTATCGTGCGAATGGCGGCGGCTCGTCGATCGTCACGCTCGACGCGGATGGAGCGCCCCGCGAAGAGACGGCGGTGATCACGACCCAGCCATCGCTCGATATTCGTCTCGCGGCGTCGTCCGACGGCTCGTACGCGCTCGCGTACGACGACGGCGCGACGCTGTTCGTGCGAACGGTGCGTCTCGACCCGCCTGGCACGACACCGACGACCACGCCGACGAGGACGGAGACGAGCGGCGGGTGCGCGGTGACCGGGGGCAGAGCATCGTCCTCGGCGGGCGTCGTGCTCGTCGTCGCGTTCGGCGCCTCGCTCGTCGCGCGTCGACGGCGCCCCCTTCAGGGCTCCGCATCCTTGCAGCACCGCACCCCGGTCGAATAATCGAGGTAGCTCCGCGGATGGGCCGTCACCACCGCGTCGCATCCCGACCGCGTCGACCGCGCATAAAACCCGCCTGCGAACGCCCCACTTCCTTCGTCGACCCACTCGTCCAGGTTGCCGACCATATCGTAAATCGCGTCGTTCCCCCAGCGGCTCCGGCACACCGGCGTCGCGCCCGTCCTCCGGAACAGCGGCGCCTCCCCGACGCGCACGTGGTTCAATCGTGGATCGAGGTGCCCGATCGACGCATTGTCATGCAGAATCGCCGCCGGGTGCGCCTCCCGGAACACGTTGCACGCCCCCTCCACGTACGTATCCCCGTACGGAAAAGGTGTATCGTCCTGCCCCCGGCAAGCCATCACGAACTCCGGCAGCGTACACAGCCGCTTGCCCGCCGCCGCGCAGGCGCTCTCCGCCACGAGCCCCGTCAAATACCCGTTTGGCCGGGCCATCCGCCGCGGCACCGCCACCACGTTGAGCTTCTGCCCCCGCTGCCACCCGGGCAACAAGGGCAGCGGCATCGCCCGCGCGTGCACCCCGCCCATGCGGCTCCGCCCCGTCGACCAATCCCCCAGCGTGATCTCCATCAAATTCGGCGTCACCGGGAAATCCGGCGAAAGCGCCTCCCCGCTCGCCACGTCCACCATCGTCGCCTCGAACCGGTCCACGCAGAGCTTTCCCTGCACGAGCACCATTTCCGGCGGACACGGCCGCGGCGCCGTCGCCTTCACCTCCTCGACCTCCTCCGCGCCCTCCGCGCCGGCCCGCTCCACAGCCGCCCCGAGCCCCCGCACCACCCCGGCTTCCGGCACCACGTCCCGCCCCTCGGCGCGCGTCCCGAACCACCGCAAGGACCCGTCCGTCGCCCATCCGGGCTCCCCCACCACGCACGTCCCCGGCGCCGCCAGCGCGTCCACCTCGACGAACCCGCCCGGCTTCCCCGACGGATAAAACCGCGGCCCCGCCGACCCGTCCTGACAAACCCCCGCCGCCACCCCTTCCGGCCAAGCCGCCGCCCCGACCTCACGCCCCTCCTCGTCCAGCCAAACCACATACCGCCGCCCCTCGTCCGACAGCAGCGCCCCGCCCCCGGGCAGCCCCGACAAACGCACCCCCAGTTCCCCGGCCCGCACCTTCAGCGACGTCTTCGCGACCGGACCGAGCCGACCGGCCCCGTCCACCACGAATGCCACCACCTCCTCATCCGAGCCCACCCCCACGCCCGCCACGATCGCGCCACCCGCACCCCGCTCCACCGCGGCAAACCCTGGCCGAACCGGCGAGGCTGCGCTCCGCGCTCGCCCATTCGACAGCGCCGGCGCCCCCACCTTCCCCTCCTCCAAAAGCCCCGCCACATGCAGCCGCCCCCCGGACAGCTCCATCAACAACCCCTTCCCCTTCCCCCCGACCAGCGCCGCTCCATCCGGCCAAACCCGTCCCCGCCAAACCTCTGCCATCCCACCCGCCGGCGCCACCCGCCCCACATCCCCCCGCGCCACCCACACCGCCCCCCCGATCTTCCCGATCCCCGCCACGGCCCCGGCGCTCCGCCCGCCCGCAAAAATCTCCTCCTTCGACAAACCCTCCCGCACCCCATCCCCTTCCAGCACCCGCACCCGCCCCCCGGCCAGCGCCACCCCCGTTCCATCCGGCCACACCCGCGCCCAATGCACCCGCCCCCGCCGCGTCGGAAACGCCGCTCCCTCCTCCCGCAAACTCCCATCACGCCCGGCCGACCGCAGCCCCCGCCCATCACTCGTCGTAAAAAACGCCCGCTCCCCGGCCCACACCACGAGCCCCACATCATTGCGCCCCTGCCCCCCCATCCGCCGGGGCTCCGCCTCCAGAATCTTCTCGAAACCCGCCGCCGCCCCCGGCTCCACCGCACACGCCCCCCGCCCGAGCTTCGCCGCCGCCCCTCCGAGCCAGCTCACCTCACAGCTCCCACCCCTCGCCACCGGCTGCGTCAACAGCCCCGCCTGCGCCCCTCCCACCAGCCGCGGCGCATAAAACCCCTTCAACGCTCCCCATTCCAGCTCCCCCTCCACCACCCTCGATCGACTCTTCGCCTCGAACCTTCCATCCGCCCCAATCACCCCCCCACCCACCGCGGCCCACCCCATCCCCGTCGCCTTCCTCGCCCCCGACGGTTTGGCACTCTCATACCAAACAATCTCCACCCCCCGCGCCGACCCCCGCGCATCCACCACCCCCATCCCCTCCAGCGGCGGGACAAACCGCAACCCCGTCGCCGTCGCCTCCCCCTCGAACACCCCATCCCGCGACAACCACCGCACCGTCACCTCCACCGTCGGCCTCGGCGCAGCCTTCTTCACCACCTCCTTCTTCTTCCCCCCGGCCTTCTTCCCCCCATTCCCCTTTTTCCCCGCCGCCGGCGCCTTGCGATTCTGGACGAGGCGCGAGGTCGCCTCTTTTTTGGGGGCGGGGGTGGTGGGTCCTGTTGTTTGAGGGGCCGCAGGCCCCGAGTTCGGGGGAACCGCCCCCGCCCCCAAAAAAGAGGCGGCCCCGCGCCGATCCCCCGACCCCGCATGGGCCCCCACCGTCTCCACCGAGATCAACGCCACCCGTTCCCCGCTCACCGCAATCGCTTTCACATCCCCAACCCGCTCACACGCCCGGATCTCCGCCACCTCCGACGTCTTCTCGAACACCGACAAACACAACCGCTCCCCGTCCACCGACGTCACTAGCGCCCGCTTCCCGTCGCTCCGCGTGAACGCCAGCACCACGTTTTCATCCACGAGCCGCACGATCGGCCCCATCCGACCGGACTCCTCCACCCACCGCACATACCCCTCGGGCTCGCCCGCTGCCTGCGACACGAGCAGCGCCGCTGCCTCCCCGAACACCGGCTCCACCGACATCGGCAGGCCCGCCTCCTCCGCTGCGCCCAGCGGCAAACGCGTCACCTGCGCGCCCGCGGCCGAGCTCGGCACCCCCGCCGCTTGCGCCCGCTGCTCGCTCGGTGGCCCCCCTCCGCTCGGCTGCTGCCTGTCACGTACGCTCGCGCCCGAGCAGGCAGAGCTTCCGACGAGCAGCCAGAGCAGCAGAAAACTCGGGCCTTTTTGCACACGACGAGAGAGGGGGAGGCGCGCCACGATCGCGCCCACCTTAACGCGGACTTTGCCGGGCGTGCAGGAAGAGCAGCACGAGCGCGTCGTGTCCCTGGACGGCGGCCGCGTGCACGCCGTGCCGCTCGCGAGGTGTCCGCGCCGTACGTGCTCGGGGGCACGTCGGCTGCAATGTCCGACGAACGGCAGGGGGTTTTTCCGGATCGCGAGGGGCTTTCTTTCGAGTGCCTCCCCGCGTTCGGAGGCGATGCCTCTACCTCTCAGGAGGACTTTCGATGACGAAGACCATGCAGCTCACGATGCTCGGTGCCGCGGCCCTCATGACCCTTGGCGTGGGATGCGGGCGTGGCGAAAAACCCGCGCAGAGTGCGCAGCGGCGCCCGACGCCGGCCTTCGAGGCCGCTGCCCCCGCGGAGCAGGGGCAACCGAGCCCGTACTACGGTCAGGGCCAGGCAGGGCAATATGGCCAGGGCCAGGCGGGACAGTATGGCCAGGGCCAGGCGGGACAGGGCCAGGCGGGACAGTATGGCCAGGGCCAGGCCGGCCAGGACCAGGGCGGACATGCGGGCATGGGCATGATGAGCGAGCAGGAGATGTGCTCCTCGTTCGTCCAGCACTCGAACCTTCGCGTCGAGGACATCGAGGGGGGCGTCGCGATCATCGCGAGCCCCAAGGCGGGCGTGGACCTCTCCACCTTGCGCGGCGATGCGATCCACATCGCGTACACGATGAGCCCTCCAGCCGGCGAGCAGCACGCGGCGCGGCCCACCAGCGCGGCGGAGCGTTGCGCGCTCTTCGACCTCGGCCAGATGGCGGGCCGCTCGGGCCTCATCGAGCAGGGCAACGAGATTCGTATCCTCCTGCTCGCCCAGGACGCGAGTGGTGTGCCCAACCTGCGTAACCAGACGCGCGCCTTCGTGCGCCAGTGGGGCCAGGAGGGGGTTCAGAGCGGCCAGCAGAAGCCCCAGGACTAGAGCTGCTGAACCGGGGCTCGGCCCCAAATCCCTGAAGCAGGGCGGAGGCACCTACCCCCGCCCTGCTTTCCTTTCCTGCCCCTCGACCTGCCCGGAAAGGTTCGCTACCCTGAGCTCGTCATGAGCAAGAAGCTGGACGAGGAGCTCGCGCAGGCTGCGGGGATTGGACGGGACGACGACGGGCCGGCGGCGATGCCGCCCCTCACCGTGCCCCAGACGGCCGAGAAGGCGCGGCCGAAGAACAGCAGCTTGGGCCTTTTGATCACGCTGCTCGTCATGGGCGGCGCGCTCGTCGGCCTCTTCATGTTCGGCTTCAAGGAAGCGGCCATTTACGCGACGCCCGTCGATCAGCTCCTCGCGCAGCAGGACAAACTGATGGGCCGCAAGGTCCGCGTCGAGGGCGAGCTCGTGCCGGGCACCCTCGAAAAGCGCGACAAGCCTTGCGAGTATCGCTTCACCATTCATGGCAAGGACGGCAAGCAGACCTTGCCCGTTCGGTATCCTCAGTGCGTCATTCCCGACACGTTCCGCGACGTACCGACCGGCGGCGTGCAGGTCACCGTCGAGGGCTCGCTCAAGTCGGCGGCCGATTTCGAGGCCACGCTCGTCATGGCGAAGTGCACCTCGAAGTACGACCCCAAGACCCACGAGATGACGCAGGGCGAGGCGAAGGGGATGCCGATCAACTGATCGGAGCGGCTCCAAAGAAAAACGCCGGGCGCCCTGGAGAAGGGGCCCGGCGTTTTCGTTTTCATTCGTTCATTCGGGCTCGGCTTGGCCCCGGTTTCGCGGGGTGGGGGCCGGGGGCAGCTCTTCGGGCGGCATCGCGGGCGCGGGCTCGCTCGTCGGGGCGGGTCTGTCCGCGGGCTCCGGCGGCGGGGGCGCCTCGCGCGGCGGCTCCACAGCTTTCGGCTCCGGGGCGGCGGGCGCGCGTGCGGGCTCCTCGTCGCCCTTGTCCTTCACCGTCGACGTGCCCAGGGGCAAACCGGACTTCTTCGACGGGAACGGCGAGTCGCCCTTGCCGCGGCCTCGCCCGGCGGCCGGGCCGTCGGTCGAGTGCGGATCGAACTTCAGCCGCGACAGCGCGCCGTGCGCGTGCCAGCCGTAGAACCCGTCTTGCCGTTTGGCTCGCTTGATCTTCGGATCGGCCAGCTCGAAGAGCGACGGCGCGCTCGAGCCTGGCGCGCCGAGCAACGACTTCGTCAGATCGCTCTTGTTGCGGTAGGCGTCGGTGAACTTGAAGCGCACGTAGAGGTCGGCGGCCGAGCTGTTCCACGGCTCGCGCACGTTCACCTTCCCGTCGCCGGCGAGCTCGATGTCGGAGCCGTTCGCTTCGAGCTTCGTGACCTTGAGGACGCCTTCCTTTGCCTCGGCCGCGATCACGAGATCCCCGAGCTTCGCCTCGGGCAGCGCGATCTGGCCTTTGATCTTCGACTTCCCGTCGCCGACGACCATCTCGGCGATCGTCAGGTCGAGCGCGCCGTTTGCCTTGCTGAACTTCCCGCCCTCGGCCGCGAGCTCGAACGTCCCCTTCGCGACGCCTTTCACCGGCACGCCGAGGAAGTCCTTGATCACGTCGACCTTCGCGAGGTTCACGCCTTCGAGCTCGACCTCCACGGGCCCGCTCGAACCGCCGACGGGCACCGTGCCTTTGACCTCGCCCTCGAAGGCCTTGGCCCAGAACTTGATGCGCACGCGGCCGAGGAAGAGCGGCAGGATCTGCAGCCGCGCCTCCACCTCTTCGACCTCGATCACGCTCTCCTTCGGGGCGGGTTTGTCCTTGTCGGTGCTGCTGCCGAAGGGGCCGGACGCGCTCGACGACGTGTCGTCGCTCGGAGGCAGGTAGAGCCGGACGCCCGTCGCCTCGACGCCCGTGAACCAGTACGAATCGAGCTCGTCGATCTCCAGCCGTTGCCCCGCGCTTTTGCCTTTTTGCGCGGCCTGGAACTCGGCGACGAGGCGATCCTTCAGGCGATCCCAGGGGAAGGCCACATAAAAGAAGAGCCCGAGGCAGAAGCAATAAAGCGCCGGGTAGGCGAGGAATTTTACAATACGCAGGAAACGGGCCTTCACGGGGTCTTTTCCTCCTCGGCCGTATCCTTCGGCTCGCCCTTGTCCTTGTCTTTTTCTTTCGCGTCGGGCTTGCGGTCGTAGGCGCTCACGCCGAGCTCCACCTCGTACGAGTCCGGCTCGCCGGCGCGCGGGCGGATGTTGAGGCGCGTCACCGCGACGGCGTGGCCCGATTGCTCGATCCGCTCGATCGTCTTCACGAGCGCCAGCATGCCGACCTTGTGCATCTTCACCACGGTGAGACGCTCAGAGTACTTCTTCCCGTGCGGGACCTCGGGTTTGTCCTGCGCGTCCGCGATCGTGATCCCGTTCTGCTTCGCGGCGTCCTCGATGAAGCCGGCGAGCGCGGGGGCGGGGCGGCCGTACCGCGCGAGCAGCGCGTCTTGCTTCGCCTTGCGCTCGGCGACCGAGAGGCGCGCTTTGTAGACCTCGTCGATGAGGGCGCGGATCTCGTCGTTCTCGGTGCGCGACGAGCTCACGGCGCTCCAGGCGTAGATCGGCATCGCGAGCACGAGCAGCGCCGCCATGATGCCGACGAGGACGCCGAGCAGCTTGCGCTCGCGCGGCTCGAGTTTTTCAAGGCGCTCCGCGAACGTCACTTGCCTTCCTCCTTGCCGGCCGCGGGCGAGGACGAGTCCGCCGTGTCAGCGGCGCCCGAGGGTTTCGTCGTGGTCTTTTTCTTCTTGTCGTCGCACTTCACGTCGAGCTCGAGCACGTATTTCTGTTTGCCCTCGCTGAACTGGGCCGTGCGGCTGATCTTCACGTCCTTGAAGCACTTGTGCTCCTTCATCTTGTCCGCGATCGCCTGCGCGTCGGGGATCGAAGGAACCGTGCCTTGAATCGAGACGTGGCCGCGGTTCACGTCGAACTCGAGGACGTCGTGCGTGATCTCCTTGGGCACGACCTCCGAGAGTTTCACCATGACGTCGAATGCGTCCGCGCGCGGCAGCGGGTCCTCGTCGGTGCTGCCGGGGCCCTTGTCGAGCATGCTGCGCGCTTTCTCCGGCTCCTTCGTCTCCTCGTCGAACACGTCGCCCGTCGCCGTTTCGAGCCGCGAGAGGAGCATTTCCTTCTCGGCCGAGAGGCTCCGGTGCTGGGCGAGCAAGCTGAAGCCGAAGCTCACGACGACCGCGGCGGCGAGGCCCGCGAGGAGCGGGATCTTTTCGCGGAGGAACGGATAACTTCGCGCGGCTTCGAGGCCGCCCTGGCGCAGGTTGAGGCCGCGTGCTTTGCCGGCGAGGCCCATCGCGAGGCCAATGGCCTTCGCGAAGCGCGGGAGCATCGATTCTTGCTCGGCCGTGACGCCTTCGAGGCGCGGCTTCGGCAAGGGCAGGATCGTGATGCCGAGCTCGGTCGCGAGATACGCCTCCGCGCCCTGCGCGCTCGCCCCGCCGCCGACGAGGTACATGCCCGCGAGCGGGCTGCCGCCCGAGGCGCGCCATGCAGCCAGGGTTTGTCGCAACTCACGCGAGAGCGCGGGCGCGCTCCCGGGCAAACCGAGCGTGCCGCGCGAGAGCGTGCGCGCGAAGACGGGGTCGCCGCCGCGCAGGATCACGATGTCGCTCGTGGCCTCGCCGAGATCGAGGATCGCGACGGGCAGCGCAGCCTCGCCCGCGGCGGCCTCTTTGCCGAATGGCTTTTCGATTTCGGGCATCACGCCCGCGAGGTTCGCGAGCGGCAGCGCGCCCGTGCCGACGCGCTCGGGCTCCATGCCGAGGGCCTCGCGCACGGCGTCGATGCGCTGCTTGACGTCCTCGATGCGCGCGATGGCCGCGAAGATCGGCACGGTGTCGCCGCCCGGGTTCTTGTCCATGCGGTAATCGAACACCGCGTCCGTGATCTCGAACGGGATCAGGGATTCGAGCTCGAACGGCAGGACGTTGTCGATCTCCTTCAGCGCCGACGTTGGCATGTCGATCGACCGGAAGAACGTCCGCTCGCCCGAGATCGCGATCGAGATCGCGTCGGCCTTGTGGCCGCCCACGGCGGCGCGGATGGCGTCGATTTCGAGGCCGGTGACGGGCGCCTCGCCGAGGGCCTCGAGCGTGATCTTGCGGTACGAGAGGCGCAGGAGCGCCACCCTCACCACCGCTTTGCCGACGTCGATACCGAGAATTTTGGACATCGTGATGCTCTCTCGAGGAAACCTAATCGATGCGATAATAGACGATCTTGCCGAGCGGGTTCGTGGCGAGCGCGGTCAGCGGATCGATCGTGCTGCCCGTGGCCGTGCCGCCGGCCGAGGTCGTGCCTCCCGTGGCCGCTCCCTGTGCGAGCCCCTGCGCGGACGTCGAGCCGGTCGCCGTGCCGCCCGTGAGCGGATCGACGCCGCGCGTGTCCACGACGGCGTGGACACGCACGCGCGTCGTGCGCTTGCGGCCGGGGACGACGCCCTCGGCGTAAATGCTGAAGACCTTGCTCGTGACGGTGAATTGCTTGGACGCGCCCGCGTTGAGCCCGCACGGCAGGCCCGCCTGCGCAAGCAGCGGCGTGAGCATCGGCCCGAGCATCGCACCGAGCGCCCCGGGGACGGTGCCCGTCTTGAGGAGATTGGGGAAGTCAGCGGGCTTGGAGAAAATGGGGATCGGGAACGTCTTGAGGACGCCGAGGAGGCCGAGGAACTGTGCCTGGATGGTCGGGTCGGTGCAAAGGGGAATGCCCTGCGTCGCGTTCGATTGTGTCGCGCCCGCGCCGCCCGAGCAGACGGAGCAAGCCGCCGCGAGCAAGGTCTGCGGGTTCGCGGTGTTCACGTTGACGGCTTTCTGGCCCCAGACCGTGAGCGTGCGTGATTTCGGATCGTCCGGGTTCGGCTCGACGAACGTCGCCCAGAAGTCGTCGCCGACGCCGCGGATGAGGCGCAGCTCTTCGAGCGAGTCGTACGCGGCGTTCTTGCGGCGATACTCGAGTCCGATCGTCTGGTAATAGTTGTCCTCGGCGCCCGTGGACCCTTGGGCCTGCGAGCCGACGTAACACGTCGAGAGGTTCTCGTCCTGATCGGCCCAATCGGTCAGGGCGCCGCAGATCGTCTGCATCGTCGAATACTGGCCGTCGGGGTCCGTGCCCTCGAACATCGGCGCGTATTGCGGGCCCTGCATGTGGCTGACGAGCAATCGTTCGAGATCGATGTCCGGGATCGGCGCGGCCCGGTTCACGTTGATCTTCGAATCCTCGTCGACGATCTTGACCGTGAACGAGCCGCCCGTGATGCCGAGGCCCTTGCCCTGCGTGGTATCGACGCCGAGCATTCCCCCGAACGTGGCCATTCCGGTCTCGTCATTGAAGGGGCCGAGCGCGATGTCGGTGAACTCCCAGACGGGGAGCTGCTTGAAGGGCAACGGGAGAGGGACGCTCGTGCGGATCGTCGGCTCGGAGGCAATGAGCAGGCGCGAGAGGTTCACGGCGCTCTTCGCGAGGTATTCGGCCTTGAGCGCGTCCCGGTCCGCGAGCGCGGCGGCGAGCTCGGAGGTCGTCTCCTGCTGCAACTCGGTGAGAAACACCGTGAGCACGGTGATGGCGCCGAGCACCATGAGCAGCGCGACGCCGCGGCGCTCTCGTTTTCGCCTGCGGAGCTTCCTGGCCTCCTTTTCGCGGTTCGGCTCTTTCATGGCTCAGTTCGCGAAATCGAGGGCGAGCTGCATCGCGGGGGAGACGCGCGAGCGAAGGACGATCGGCTTGCCGCCGGGACCGCCATTCAGCACGAGCGTGATGAGGACCTGCTGGGGCAGGCGCCAGGGCTGGCCCGTGACCTGCGTCGTGTCCCAGGTGTCGACCCATTCGGAGATGGTGGCGTCGAAATACTGGATGTCGAAGCTCTGCACGTCCTCGACGAGGACGTTCACGACGCCGCCCTTTTGCGGCTCCATGTCGAGGAATTTGTCCTCGCGCCGGACGAGGTCCAGCGTGCCTGCTTCGTTTCGCGCGCCGAAATAACCGATCTCGCATTGATCGGACTCGTGCGCGTCGCGGGAGAGGCGTCGGTGCGCGAAGGAGGTGAAATCGAGGCGATCGAACGTGCCCTCGTCCTGGCCGATGAACCCGGTCTTGCGGACCTGCTGCGAGATCATCGTGGAGCTGTTCGTGTAATCGCCGTGCTTCGAGACGAACGCCGCCTGGATCTCGCGCGACATGCGTTGAATGGCAGCGCGGCCCTGGTGGTATCGGTCGTTCATCCCCGTGATGCCCTTGCGCGAGCGGGACATGCCGTCGAACGCGCCATAGATGAGCGAGCCGATGAGGGCGAGAACGCCGATCGAGACCATCGCTTCGAGCAGCGTGAGGCCACGAATCGATGCACGACGACGCGTCTTCATCGGCCCATGCCTCCCCCGGGCATGCCCGGGAAACCCGTCCGCGTGCCGCCGCCGAAAGGATTGCCGCCGCCCGTGGGCCCGCCGCCCGTGGCATTCGTGCCGCCACCCGTGATCCCGCCGCCTGTGGGGTTCATCTGGGCCTCGACGGCGTCGAGCGCGTCGTTCGTGATGAGCGTCGGCTTCGGGTTCGTCACCCATTGCACGACGTCGAAGGAATGCTCGCGGGTGCCCTCGGTCCACGTGACCGTGACCGTGACGCGGCGGGTGTTTGTCTCGAAGATCGACTTGAGCGCCGGATACACGAACGTGCCGACGAGCTGGAGCATGCCGCCGAGCGCATCTGCGCCCGTGGCGCCGCCAAGCGCGCCCGCGACGTCGCCGAGGCCGCCGCCCGCGAGGTCGCCCGCCGCAGGGGGCGTCGCGCCGCCGGCGAGGCCGAGCAGGCCGCCCATCGCACCGAGCCCACCCGCGGCGCCCGCGGTGCTCGAGGGATTCGCGCCGCCATTTTGCGTCGAGCTGAGATCGAGGCCGGTGTCGAGCTCCATTTCGCCGGGTTTCGGCTCGGGGAACTGCGGCTTTTCGATCTTCCACGTGCACTTCAGGTTCGGCGTCTCGTCGCCCTCGCAACAAGGGCCGCTCTCGATTTCTTCGAGCTCCTGAAAGCCTTCGCGAAAAAGGTGCTCTTCGACCTCGCCCATCTTGCAGCGGGCGAGGGAGGTGGCGACGCTCAGGTTCCGCGCGTGGGACGAGGCGGAGAACGCGCCCGCCTGCGCCGAGAGGATCGCGGTCAGACCGAGGCCCAGGATCGCGACGGCGACCATGACCTCGAGCAGCGTGAATCCTCTCCGTTTCATATCGATCTCCCCAGACCCCTCAGAAACCGGAATCGCGGGCCTCCGATTCCTCGGAATCGTCGCGCGGCCTTTGCATTTCGACGCGCCCCTTCTGGAGCGACGTCTTGCCCGTGAGCGGCGAGACGAGCACCGTCATGATGTCGCGCTCCGGATCCGCCTCCGCGGGATTGCCGAGCACGACCTGGATTGCCGCTCGCTCCGTCTGCCCCCCGGGCCAGAAATAAAGATACGCGCGGTCCTCCTCGATCGGCTCCTCCTGATGCGAGGTGTCGATCGAGAGGAATCGCACGCCGTCGGCGAGGTCCTTGCCCGGCTTTTCGCCCTGCGGCTCGAATCCAAACGCCTTCGTGGGCGTGAATGAGGGGCGCGGCGCGCGAGGACCCTTCACGATCCGCTCCGCCTCCTCCATCGCCTTCTGCTCGATCTCCGTGGCGGCCGCCGCGCCGCCCGTCTTGTCCTTCTTGTCGACCGAGAGCTGGCCCGCGCCCTCTTCCAGAATCACCATCCGCTGCTCGAAATCGAACACGAGCCGCACGGGCTTTCCAATCGCATTGGCGTGCCCATAGGCGACCCGTACCGCGCTGGCGATCATCACCGTCGATTGCCTGAGCCGCGCGCGCCGAAGCGTGCCGAGCCCGACCACCGCCGTCCCCGTCACGAGGGTCATGATCGCCAGGGTGATGAGGACCTCCACCAGCGTCATGCCACGCCGACCACGCGATCGCGCGGGGGCATGGCATGTCGCAAGAGGAGCGGAGGCGCGCGGCATCGATACGGTCCTCGTCAGAGCGCCGCCACGCGCTTGATGTCGGCGTCCTTGAAAACGTCCTTGACGTCGTCGGGCGTGTTTTCTTTGCGATCACGGCCCGCCGAGATCACCGTGATCTCGTCGCCGTCGCATTGAATTTTGAAGGGCGTGCCCCACGGGTCTTCCGTCTTCGTCGCGTCGATGTGCTTGCCGTCGACGAGCTCTTTGATCGTCGGGCAGCCGCCGCTGATGCTGTCGAGGTGCATGTACTGTTGCGCCGCGGTCTTGATGACGCCCGCGCTGAGCACCGCGCCGCGGATCTGGCTCTCCTTGTACCGCGGGAACACGAGCGCCGTCGCGCCGCCCGCGATGATCGCCATGATCGCGAGCACGATCAGGACCTCGACCAGCGTCACGCCCCTCGACGCCGCACGCTTCCACTTCCGGATTTGATTCGCTTTCACCTTCATGGTCCGTTCACTCCACGCGGTCGAGACCGCCGATTTCACCATCCGGTCCATCGCTCGTGAGATCGTACCCCTCTGGGTCCTTCTGACCAGGGCAAACCAGCCGGAGCGGCCTGCCCCACGCGTCGACGGGGTCGATCCCGATATAGCTTTCCGCTTTTAGCGCATCGAGCGACGGGGGGCACTTTCGCTCGTGGTCCGCCCGGTACGCATCGAGGCCCGTCCGGACGACGCCGATCGTGGCCATCGTGGATCGCACGCCGGTCTTGCGTCGCTCCCGCGCGCCGAGGAGAAGCAAGAGCGTGGCCATCCCGAGCGCGAGCGCGACGAGCTTCGCCCGCGCCATGCCGCGGCCGCGCAGGATCCCGCCGCCCCGCTCCCACGGGAACCAGATCGTCGTCTCCCTCTGCCTGCGTCGCGCCACGCCCCGGTTCCCCTTCTAGCCTGCGAAGCTCGACATCTGGATGAGCGGCATGAGGATCGAGAACGCGATGAACCCGACCGCGCCGCCCATGAAGACGATCATGAGCGGTTCGAGCAGGCTCGTGAGCACGGTGACGCGCATCTCGACCTCCAGATCGTACGCGTTCGAAACGTTCTCCAGCATCTCTTCGAGCTGACCGCTCTTCTCGCCGATCGTGATCATGTGCGTGACGATCGGCGGGAACTGGCCGCTGCGCTTCAAGGGCTCGGCGATGCTCTGGCCTTCGCGGATCGAGCTGATCGCGTCGGCGATGACCTTCTCCAGGACGGCGTTGCCGAGGACGTTTTTCACGATGTCCATCGCGCCGAGCAGCGCGACGCCGGCGCTGAGCAGCGTGGCGAGCGTGCGTGAGAAGCGCGCGATCGCGATCATCTGCACGAGCTTGCCGACGATGGGCGCCTTCAGCAAAAAGCCGTGCCATTTCAGGCGGCCCGCCGGCGTGCGCTTCCAGCGACGGAAGCCCCAGATGCCCGCCGCGAGAAGGCCGAGGACGAGCCACCAATAGTTGCTCAAAAAGTCGGAGGTGCCGATGAGCGTTGCCGTGTACCAGGGCAATGCCTGATCCATCGACGCGAAGATCGAGGTCACGTTCGGCACGACCGCGACCATGAGGACCGAGACCAGCGAGACGCCGAGGATCGCCATCAGGATGGGATAAGCCATCGCCGAGCTGACCTTCGACGTGAGCTTCGCCTGGGACTCGAGGAACGCGGTGACGCGCTCGAGGACCTGCTGGAGCATGCCCGACGCTTCGCCGGCGCGGACCATGTTCACGTAGAGCGGCGGGAAGATCGAAGGGTGCTGTTCGAGCGCCTTCGCGAAGCTCGTACCCTCGCGGATCTGCTCGCGGACCTGGGTGAGCGCGCGCTTGAGCGACTCTTTCTCGACTTGATCGATGAGCGCCGTCAGGGATTCGAAGAGCGGAATGCCCGCCTTGAGCAGGGTCGCGAGCTGGCGCGTGACGACGGCGACGTCGTTCGTCGAGGGGCGCTGCGTGAAGGCGAGGAGGTTGATCGATTTCTTGGTCTTCGCCGCAGCGGCCTTCTCCTCCGCGGCCGTCGTGAGAAGGATGCCGTCCTTGCGCAGGAGGACGCGGAGCGCCTTCGCGTTCTCCGCGTCGCGCACGCCCTTCACCTGCTTTCCGGTGGCGACGAGGATGCCTCTGTATTCGAAGACGGCCACGGCCCGCTCCTCCCTATTCGTCCACGATGATATCCTCTTGGGTCGCGGCGAGGACCTCCTCGACCGTCGTCATACCCTTGAGGACCTTGCGCGCGCCGTCGTCGCGCATGGTGTCCATCCCTTGTGCGATGGCGACGCGCTTGACCGTCTGCGCGTCGGCGTTCTTGAGGATAAGCGGGCCGATCGCGTCGTCGATGACGAGCAGCTCGTAGATTCCGCGCCTCCCCACGAAGCCCTTTTGCAAGCAGGCATCGCAGCCTCCCGGCTTGAAGAAAACCGGCGAGCTGCCCATTTTCTGCCCGACGTATTCGTATTCGAGCCCGTGCACCGAATACCGCTGCGACGGGATCCGCTTCGCCTTCCAGGCGAGGCGCTCCGGGTCGAGGCCGAGCTGCTTGAGCTCGTACGCCGTCGGCTGATACGGGATCTTGCAGTGCTGGCAGAGCATGCGCACGAGGCGCTGCGCGAGGATGCCGATGACGCTGGAGCGCACGAGGAACGGCTCGATCTCCATCTCGACGAGGCGCGTGACGGCCGCCGCGGAGTCGTTCGTGTGGAGCGTCGAGAGCACGAGGTGACCCGTGAGCGAGGCGTGAATGGCGATCTCGGCGGTCTCCTTGTCGCGGATTTCGCCGACCATGATCACGTCCGGATCCTGGCGCAAGAAGGCGCGGAGCGCGCTCGCGAACGTGAGGCCGATCGAGGGGTGGACGTGGACCTGGTGAATGCCGCCGATCTCGTACTCGACCGGATCCTCGGCCGTGAGGATGTTGCGGCTCGGATCGTTGATGCGGTTCAGGCCTGCATAAAGCGTGGTCGTCTTGCCGCTGCCGGTCGGGCCCGTGACGAGGATGATGCCGTCGGGCCGATTGATGAGGTGATCCATGATCCCGTACTCGCGCGGGGCGAAGCCGAGATCGTCGAGGCCGAGGAGGATGCTCGTCTTGTGCAGGAGGCGCATGACGATGCGCTCGAAGCCGCGGCTCGTCGGGACCGTGGAGACGCGGATGTCGACGCTCTTGCCCGCGATCTTCAGCGTGATGCGGCCGTCCTGCGGGAGGCGCTTCTCGGCGATGTTGAGGCTCGCCATGATCTTCACGCGGGCGATGATCGGCGCCATGAACTGCTTCGAGGCGCGGCGCGCCACGTAAAGCTCGCCGTCGATGCGATACCGAACGACGACGTCGCGCTCCTCGGGCTCGATGTGGATATCGCTCGCGCGCTCGCGGACGGCCAGCGCGAAGAGGCTGTTCACCCAGGCGATGATCGGCGCGTCGTCGTCCGAGTCGATGATGTCGACGAGGTTGTCTTCCTCCTCGTGCTTGTCGCCTTCGAGGTTCGACTGGCCCGCGTCGCTTTTTTCCCAGATGCGATTGATCGCCTCGTGAACGTGATTGCGCGTCGCGACCGAGATTTCCACGGGCTTCGCGAAGATCGCGCGGACGTCGTCGACCGCGAGCGTGTCGAGCGGATCGGCGACGATCGCGTGCACGGTCTGGTCATCCTCGAAGATGGGGAGGATGAAGCGCTGCTTCGCATAGGTGATGGGCAGGCGCGAGGCGACGTCGAATTTGATCTGATCGGTGTCGATCTTCGGCACGTAATCGAGGCCCATCTCGTTCGCGAGCGCGCGGGCGATCTTGTCCTCGTCCGCGAGGTTCGAGGAGACGAGGAGGTCCGTGAGGAGCTGGCCTCGCTCGCGCACGGTCTCGAAGAGCGGCGCGAGCTTCTGCGCGTCGACCACGCCGTGGCGGACCAGGATCTCGCCGATGTATTCTTCTCGGGCGACCGGGTTCATGCTCATTCCACGCGCTCCACGGGCCTCGGGGTGGCGCCGCCGGTCGGACGGCGGCGCGGGGTGGGCGTGGCCGGGGCATTGCCGCCCGCCGCCGGCGGCGTCGCGGTCTGCACGGCCCCGCCGCCGCCGTCGTCGCCGGCGCCGCGGACGGCGATGCTCGGCACCGCAATGGGTTGTCCGGGCTCATGCGAGCGCGGGCCCTTGGGTTTGGCCTCCTCTTCGAGGCGCGCCCGCTCCGCCATCTTGAGCTGCGATTGCCGGATGTCCTCGACGAGGCCATTGGCGCGCGCGTAATCCTTCGGGGGCTCCCACTCCGAGTCGCCGAAGACGAAATACCGGTCGAGGAACTCCTGCCGCTCCTGCATCTTGCGCTCGAAGATTGCCCGGAGGTCCTCCTGATCACGAATGATGTACGGGGTCAGGACGAGCAGGAGGTTCGTCTTCTGCGTGGTCTTTTTCGTGGTGCGGAAGAGCGCGCCGAGGACGGGGATGTCGCCGAGGATCGGGATTTTCGTGCGCGAATTCGTGACGGCGTCGCGCATGAGGCCGCCGATGACGACGGTCTGCTGATCGCGGACGACGAGCGTGGTCTTCGCCTGGCGCTTGATGATCGGAATGGCGCCGAGCTGGCCCTGCGGCGCGCCGGCCTCGGAGATGCCCTCCGTGATTTCGAGGCGGACCTGATCGGAGTCGTTGACGTGCGGCGTGACCTCGATTTTCGTGCCGACGTCCTGGCGAGGCGCCGCGAAGCCGCCGAGACCGCCGAGGAGGCCGAGGCCGCCAAGGCCGCCCGCCGCGCCCGCCGCGCCACCCGCCGCGCCCGCGAGGGAGCCGAGGTTGCCGCCGACGTTCGTCTGGAGGGGGATGTTCTGGCCAATCTCGATCGTGGCCGGAATGTTGTCGGTCGCGAGGATGTGCGGCGTGGCGAGGACGTTCGAATCGGAGTCGGTCGCCATCGCGTGCATGATGACGCCGAACGCTGGGATCGAAATGCCCGTGCCGAGCAGGTTCGCCGAATCGTTGATGGTCGGGCCGCGGACGCCGAGCGCGAAGGCGCCGAGCTGGCTTGCGACCGATTGCGGTGCGAGGACGGAGGTGAGCGCGTCATTGCCGCCGTAGACGATGCCGGTGCCGCTCGTCTGCGCGATGTCGGTGGGCACGGGCGCGCCCATGTGCCAGCGGACGCCGACGTCGTTCGTGCGGTCGACGTTCACGTCCATGATGACGGCCTCGATGAAGACCTGGCGGCGCGGCTGATCGAGCTCGTCGATGACGCTGCGGAGTGCGGCGTAATCGCGGAGCGAGGAGGTGACGACGAGCTTGTTCGAGCCCTCGTCGCAGGTGATCTTGACCTGGCCCTCGAAAATGTCCTCGGTCGAGCCGGGGACGGGCGGGGCCGCCTGCGCGCCGCGGCGACCGCCAGCGGCGGCGCCACCGGTGCCGGCCGAGCCGCCGAGGAGCTGATTGAGGGTGCCCGAGAGGTCCTTGCAACCGGCGTGCTGGAGCGGCAAGACGTGCATTTGCCCGTCGCCGGATTGCGGGACGTCCATGCGCTTGATGAGCTCGAGGAGGCGCATGTAATCGGGCTGGTTCGCCGTGATGACGAGCGAGTTCGTGCGGTCGTCCGCGAGGATCCGCGCGCCGCCTGCGCCGCCGCCGCCCGCCGCGCCGGCCTTGCCCCCAGCCTTGCCGCCGCCCGGTTTGAGGTCGAGGATCTCGTTCAATTTCATGGCGACGTCGTTCGCGCCGGCATAATGGATCGGCTCGAACCAGATCTGATCACCCGCGCCGCCGACGTCGATGTCTTCGAGGATGCGGATCATGCGCTGCACGTTCGAGCCCGTGTCCGTCATGATGATGAGGTTGCCGGACGGGTGGACCGTGATGTCGCCCTCTTTCGATTTGAACTTCCCGAGGACGTTCGCGGCCTCGTTCGGATCGACGTTGGCGACGCGATACATGCGCGTGAGGAAGCGATCCTCGGCGGGGACGGCGGTGCCGGCGCCGTAAATGGGGGTCGTCTGCGAGACGACGCCGGGTGTCTCGACGATTTTGAGGAAGCGGCCGTGCGGAATGACGGTGAGGCCGTTCGTCTCGAGGATCGAGAGGAACGCGCTGTACGCCTCCTGCACCGTGACTTTGTCCGGCGAATACACGGTGGCCTTGATCTGGCGGAGCTTGCCGCCATAGATGAAGCGCCGGCCCGTGATGTTGCTGATGGCCTTGACGAGCTCGTTGAGGTCGGCCTCCTCCAGGTTGAAGGAGACCATGAAATTGCCATTCCGCGGCTTGAAATCGATTTCCTTCGGGCCCTGCTTGACGCCGGCCATGGGATCCTCGCCGACGACGGGCGCGGGGCCGAACGGCGAAGCCGCGCGCGGCGGCGGGCCGGGCGGGAAGCCGGGAGGAGCGCCCGTATTCGGGCCGCCTGCAGCGCCGCCGGGAGCCGCCGCGGCGGGCGCGCCGGGAGGCGAGGCAGGCTGGGGACGCGCGCCGGGCGTCTTGAGGACGGGAGCGCCGCGCGGCGGACCATTCTGCGCGGACACGATCGCAGGCGCGGAGGCGCAAAGCAGCGCCGCGAAGCCGAAGCCAAACCTTCCCAGCCGGGAGTTTCTGTAAGGCGTGTTCATGATCCTCGAATTCGATTCGGTCATTCGCTACGGAAGACGTCAGGGCGTGGCTTCGGCGGGCGGTTCGGCCGGGGCGGCCGATTTGCTCCGCTTCGGGCGCGGGATCTTGCTGGTGGGCTTCCCCGGCGTGGCTGCGGCGACCTCGGCCGGTTTGTCCGAGCTCGATTCGCTTGCCTCGCTCGCCTCGCTCGCTTCGCCCCGGGCGGGCAGGACCGATTTCGCGATCGTCACGACGAGCAGGCTCGCGAGGGCGACGAAGCCGATCGAGCCCACGACGAACGTGCCCACGTAGAGCAGCGTTCGCTGGAGCAGGCTCCCCTCGTTGAATGCAGGCAGCTTGAGCTTGGCCATCCCTCGGTCTCCCGTCTCGATGCCGTTCGTCGCGGAACCGTTCGTCCCGGTCACTTGATGTTGAAATCGATGTTCATCGGCTTGCCACGCCGATTGACGCTCACCTGGAGCTTGTCCGCGGTGCGGAGCCTCGCGTATGCCTCGAGCGCTTTTTGCGGGTCGCTCATCTCGAAGCCATTGATGGACTGGAGGCGGTCGCCATTCTCGAGGCCGAGTGTACCGAGCAGCGATTCCGGGCGCACGCCGAAGAGCCGGATCCCGACGACCTTGTCGCCCTCCTTTTCGGGTACGATGCGCGCCGACCGCATGAGCTCCGCCTGGTTCTCCAGGATCTGATCGACGACCGAGCGCTCGATGTCGAATTGATTCTCGCTGACCTTGTGAATCTTGTCCGCGATATCCTTGGGGACGCCCTTTCCTTTGCCTTTCGGCTTCGGCGCGTCCGGCGTGGTCGAGGCGCTCGGTGCGGCGGCGATTTTCTTCGGCGGCTCGCCGTGCACCTGCATCTGGCACCGCGAGCTGCCGCTCATGAGCCACACGCGATCCCAGCCAATCCAGTAGATCTGGTGCCCCGAGACGTCGTCGCCGCGCCGACGGAGCTGCGCTTTGCCGTCCGAGCCCGCAATGGCCGCGAACGACCAATCTGGGTCCTCTGATTGCGTGATCAAAAGGACCTTGCCGACGTCGCAGACGGGATCGTTATAGGGATCGCTGTTGTCGGGCGCCGGCGCATCGGGCGCGCTCGGGAGCTCGACAGGCTTGCCGTCGAGCGGGCCCGTGATCGAGTCGAACGGATTGCGGCCCAGGATCGGCGCAGCGTTGACGGTGCGCTCTTGTCCGGAGCTCGTGTGCGGCAAGCCACTCTTGGGCGGCGGCGGAGGCGGCGGCATCGACGACGGATCGAGCAGCACGCTGCCGGCGACGAGCTCGCCCATTCCGGACGCCTGGAAATAGGCGGCGGAGGCGATCAAGAGGCAGATGACCGCGGGAAAGTAGCGCTTCAGGATCGCGTCGAGTCCCATGAGCCCAGCTCCGTACTAGCGAGAGACGTGCCAGCCCCGATCCTAGCGCTTCCCGCCCCATTTTTCGCGCGGGAAGGCCACGATCGACAAGGTGGCGAAGGGGGGAGGGTGGGGGCGGCGAGGATTGCCAAAGTGACAATCGGATTTTCAAGCGCCGGGGTAGCGCCGGTCTTCCCGGTGATCAACCCTCGATCTCTCCGAGCTTGCGATAGATCGTGCGGGTGGAGATCCCGAGGAGCTGGGCGGCGACGGATTTGTCGCCATGGGCGTAACGCAAGGTCTCCCGGATGAGCCGGCGTTCGACCTCGTCGAGCGGCGTGCCGACCGAGAACGTGATCGTCTCGGGGGCCGCCGCGAGGCTCTCGCGGATCGACTCGGGAAGGTCCTCGACGGACAATTTCTCGCCGCGGCAGAGCACGGCGGCGCGCTCGATCACGTTCTCCAGCTCGCGGACGTTTCCGGGGAACGAGTAGTCGAGCAGGCGCGCGATCACCTCGCGCGGGGCTTCGAGGCGGCCGCGATTGTTCTTCGCGCAGTAGACGCCGAGGAAATGGTCGACGAGCAGGGGGATGTCCTCGCGGCGCGCCCGGAGCGGAGGGACCGTGATGGCGATGACGTTCAGACGATAAAAGAGGTCCTCGCGGAAGCGGCCCGCTGCGATCTCGGCGCGAAGATCCTTGTTTGTGGCGGCGACGATTCGGACGTCGGCGCGGACGGTATCGCCGCCGATGGGCTCGTATTCGTTTTCCTGCAGGACGCGCAGGAGCTTGACCTGAACGGAGGGGCTGAGCTCGCCGATCTCGTCGAGGAAGAGAGTGCCGCCTGCGGCCTTGGCAAATCGGCCTTCGCGGCGGGCGAATGCGCCGGTGAACGCGCCGCGCTCGTGGCCGAAGAGCTCGGCTTCGAGGATGGTCTCGGGGATCGCGGAGCAGTTGACCGCGACGAAAGGCCCATGGCGGCGCGCGCTGTGGTCGTGGATGTAACGAGCGACGAGCTCCTTGCCGGTGCCACTTTCGCCGAGGACGAGCACGGTGGCCGAGGAGGGCGCGGCCTGCGTGGCGACGTCGAGGACACGTCGAAGCGCCGGGCTCGATCCGATGATCTCGCGTTTCGTGAGGAGCTTGAGCTCCTGGCGGAGGGAGCGGTTTTCGGCGACGAGGGAGCGGCGCTCCGCGGCTTTGCGGACGCTCTTGATGATCGTCATCCGCTTGAGGGGCTTTTCGACGAAGTCGTAGGCGCCCTCGCGCATGGCCTGGACGGCCGTCTCGACGGTGCCGTACGCCGTCATGAGGACGACCTCGGTGTCGGGGGCGAGCTGCTTGATCGCGCGGAGAAGCTCGATGCCGCTGGTGCCGGGCATCATGAGGTCGGTCAGGACGACCTCGACGCGGTGGCCCCGAAGGAGGTCGAGCGCCGCGCGGGCCGACGGCGCGGTGAGGACGCGCATGCCGTCGCGCTGAAAAATCTTCTCGATGGAAGCAAGGTTACTGGGCTCGTCGTCCACCACGAGCACGGTGGGCGCGTCGGCCCCCGCCTTCGCCTCGGGAGGCGCGGGCGTCGAAGATCCTGACAGCTCGTCAACCATGTCGACAACATGTCACGCCGTGAGGCACGGTGTCCACGTGGTCTGACGGTTCGTCAACTTGGCAAGGGCGAGGTTGCTGAGATCACGAAAATCGACGGGATGGGCCCGTGCCAGGATGTCCGATTGCCAGGGTGTCAGCGGATCAACTTCGAGAGCTTCTTGAAGGCGTCCGTCCCTGCGCGTCCGAGCCAGTCGAAGACGACGGTTTCCATCGTGGTGATCGTGGCGCCGGCGTTGCGGCAGAGATCGAGGCCGATGGCGCGGTGATCGTCGCGGCGCGAGGCGACGCCGTCGGCGACGACGTGCACGCTGGTGCCACGCGTGGCGAGCTCGCGCACGGTCTGCATGACGCAGACGTGCGTCTCCATGCCGAGGACGATCGCGGTGCGCGGCGCGCCGATCGAGGCCCACGCGCGTTCGAAGCCACGCTCGTCACACGCGGAGAAGTCGATCTTCTCGACGACGGGCGCGTTCATGGCGCGGAGCTTGTCGCCGATCGGGGCGATCGTGCGGCCGAGGCCCGCGGGATACTGCTCGGTGCCAAGCACGCGCGCGCCGAGCAGATCGGCCGCTTCGAGGAGCACCGTGGCGGCGCGGACGAGGTCCTTCATGCGGTCCTCGGGCATCGCCGCGGCGAGTTTGTCCTGCACGTCGACGACGAGCACCACGCTCGCCTTGGGATCGAGCCGTCGCATCGTTTGTCCTCCAATGGGTCAGCGAGAGAGCCGGAAGCTCCTCAAGAATTTGACGAGGTCGCTGCGCGCGTCGAAGCGCAGGAGCGCGCGGGCGACGAGGGCGCCTTCTTCGGTTTTGATGGCGCCGGGGAGCACGGTCATCGATTCGAGCAGCTCCGTGATCGAGACGTCCTTCTGGCCTTCGAAGACGTAGGGTTTATCGTCGTCGCCCTGGAAGTGGAACGCGTAGGGGAGCGTGCCCGTGCGGAGGAGATCCATGCCGAGGGTGCCGCGGAGGTAGCGGTGATCCGCGAGGCCCGGGGCGTCGATCGCGCCCTCGATCTCGACCTCGGGGCGGCGAAGGAACCGGAGGAGCGGCGCGCTGCGGGCGCGGATCGTGAACGAGAGAGGTCGCTCGACATGCGGCTCGTCCACGCGGTGGTAGCTGCCCGCCATCGTCTCGCGAAACTCGAAGCCGCTCACGGCTCGTGGCCTTCCGCGGGCTTGGATTTGGGAGCGGGGAGAGGAGGGCCGGACGTCTTTTCGTCGAAGTCGTTGGAGGGCAAAACGAGTCGCTCGACGCGGGTACCGTTCGCGAGCGATTCGACGAGCTCGGGGACGTCCTCCATCGTGACGCGGCCGTAGAAGTAGCCGTCGGGCTCGACGGCGATGACCGGGCCCGCCCAGCAGACGTCGAGGCAGCTCGACGTGCAGGCGCGCACCTCGGTCTTCGCGAGGCCTCGGTCCTTGAGTGCGTCCTTGAGGGCCGCGTGGATCTCGACGGCGCCGCGCTGCGCGCACGAGCCCTTGGGGGTGCCGTCGGGGCGGCGGTTCACGCAGACGAAGAGGTAACGCTTACGCTGAGACACGACGCGAGCCTTACGCCGGGGCTTCCGGCGGTCAAGTCAGGGGGTCGTGACGAGGACGGAGAGGCCGTAGTAGCTCGGATCCGAGGCGCGGCCGCCCGCCGTGACGCGCACGAAGTACGTGCCAGCCGCGACGTTCTCCGCCTTGGCGAGCGAGCAGTAGCCGAGGGCGTCGTCGTTCATGACGAGCTCTTTGCCCGTGGCGTCGAAGATCGTGACGATCGTGTCGAGCGTGCTCATCGCGCAGCCGCCGAGGCCGGCGTCGTTGGTCTGCGCGGTGATCGTGGCGCCGTTCGTCGCGACCTGGACAGAGACGTAGTCGGCGTCCGCGACGGGCGAGAGGATCGCCTGCCAGCCGCTCGTGACGGGGTCCGCCTGGGCGATCGTGTCGTTCGGTTCGCTCTCGTGGATCTCGAGCATGCAGGTCGGGCTGCATCCATCCCCCGCGGTCGTGCCGCCGTCGTCGCACTGCTCGCCGGGCGTGCGCACGCCGTCGCCGCAGGTGTTGGTGAACGTGTCGATCACGAGACGGTAGGGGAAGGTCGCGTTCGGGACGGCGGGCGCGGCCGTGACACGTGCGTAGTACAGGCCTGCGTCGGCGAGGGAGAACGTGGCGCGCGAGCAGTAGCCTTCACCCGCGTCGTCGTCGCTCGCGAGCACGGTGGCGCCGTTCGAGCCGAGGATCTCGACGAAGGTGTCGAGCTCGGATTTCGCGCACGCGCCGTCGCCGGTGTCGCGGGTCTCGACGACGAGGCTCGCGGCCGCGGGGAGGTTGAACGAGACGACGTCGACGTCGCCGGCCGGCGCGATTTGCGCGCCCCACGGCGAGCTCCACGCGTTCGCCTGGGCGGCCGTGGCGTTCGGCTCGGTCTCGCTCGTGACGAGCTTGCAGTTCGCGTCGCAGAGGTCGGCGCCGTCGGGGTTTCCGTCGTCGCACTCCTCGCCGATCTCGGGGTTCAAGTTGCCGTCGCCGCAGACGGGCGCGGGAGGGCTGCCGCCGATGCCGCCGATGCCGCCCGTGCCACCTTGTCCGCCTTGTCCGCCGATGCCGCCGGCGCCGCCTTGCCCACCCGCGCCTCCTTGTCCGCCGCTGCCGGAGGAGCTCGACGTGGTGGTGGTCGGGCGCGGCGGGAGCTTGTCTTCGCCGCACGCGACGAGCGTGAGACCGAAGAGCACGGCGAGGGGCCCGAGGCGCGAGGTCATTCGCTGTCGACGCACGAGTAGGTGATCTCCCAGCCGTTGAGGGTCGGCGCGGCGCCCTTGTTGGTCGTCGGGTTGAACGTGGCGGAGAACTCGAGGAACGACTGCCGCGCGCCGGGCGTGCCGAGCGTCTTGTACATGTCGATCGGGCACGGCGAGGGGCCAGCCATGGTGCAGAGCTGCGTGTCGACGGGCGAGGCCTTGGCCGTCGCGAGCGAGGTGAACGCGCCCGAGAGGCCGGCCGCCGTGTCCGCGGTGCGCGCGCTGAAGGCGAGGTTCGAGTCGCCGGGCGTGACGCTGTCGTAGGCGAAGTAGCCCCACTGCACCTTGGTCCCCGTGGGGCACTTGGCCTCGTAGACGTGCGTGAACGTCGCGGGGGTGTACGCGCCGGGGCAGCCGAGCTCGACGTCGATCGTCGCGCCGGCCGAGTTGAGCACCGTTTGGCACGTGGTCGGGCAGAGGAAGATCTTCTTCGGATTCTGCGGGGTGTCGTAGTACCAGCCCGTGCCGCACGCGGCCTGGTTCAGGACCTTGGGGAAGGCCACGGCCGCGCCGGCTGCGGGCATGAACGTGACCGTCGCGGCCGTCGGATCGAAGAGGCCCGCGTTCGGGAGATCGAACTCGCACGCGACGACGTCGCCTTTGATCTCGAGCAACGCGGAGAGCATCTGCTGCTGCGCGTCGCCCTGGTCGGTGACGAAGAACGCGGTGGAGGTGCCGCCCTTCTGCGCGATGAGGTTCATCAGCGAGACGTTCGCGTCCTGGATGCCGATCGCGTAGGTGAGCACGCCAGCGTTGGTGTACGCGTCCTCGGCGTAGGCCGCGATCGTGGTCGCGTCGCTGCCGCAGGAGTTCGGGTAGCCGTCGGTGACGAAGACGACGACAGTCTGCTGGTTCGGGTTCGCGAGCTGGTAGGCCTTGGCCCACTTCTCGGCGCCGGCGAGCGCGGGCAGGAGCGGCGTGTCGGCGGCGGGCGTGGTGTTGTTGATCTCGGTGATGAGCTTCTGCTCTTGCGTGTCGGTCGGCGCAGCCGCGGTCGTGAGCTTGCCGAGCGTGACGAGCGGGACCGCGCACGCGTCGATGCTGCAGTTCGTGTCGTCGCAGCCGGTGACGGGCTTGTAGTGCTCCCAGAAGCGGAGCGCGACGCCGATGCCGGCCGAGGCCGGGTCCTGGAAGAACGCCTTCAGCGCGCCCGTGGTCTTGCCCCAGCGGTCGTTCGTGGTCATCGAGCCCGAGCGGTCGAACTGGACGAACATGTTCACGGGGCGGATGGTCCGGCTCGTGACGGAGGAGCAATCGGGCGCCTCGCAGGCGTTGCCGCCGCTCGAGAGCGACCAGTTGTTCTCGCAGAAGCACTCGGTGACGTAGGGGTTTGCCGCCGTCTTCTTCGGCGGGTTGATCATGATCTCGCGGTTGCCGTTCCCGATGCCGCAGGCGTTCGCGTCGACGTTGATGCACTTGCCAGGCGGGATGGGCTCCTGCGTGAGGCACTCCATCATGGTGGGGAGTGTCTGGTCGGGCGCGCACTTCGGGTACTGCTGCGAGTTCGCCGGGAAGTGCACGAGACGGATGCCCGTGGGGGCCGCGGTTTTTCCGTGGTTGCAGACGGGCACGACGCCGTTGCACGGGACGCCGACGGCGAGGTCGACCCCGGCGCAGTTCGGGTCGGTCTCGCCGGGCAGCCACGGCGTGCACACGCCCTTCGCGGGGCAGGTCTCGTTGCAGAGCGTCTTGACCTTGTCGACGCAGAGGTTGTCCCACTTCGTCGTGCAGCAGGAGGGGCTCGCCTGGCAGATCGTCGCGACGCACGGGTCACAAGCGGCGCTCAGCGCGGCGCCCGAGTAGCACTTGTTATGCGAGCAGGGCGGGTCGGTTTTGCACTCGGCGCCGCAGAGGCTGTAGACCTTGTCGACGCAGCTCGGCGTCCAGTTCCCTTGCACGCCGGCGCAGCTCTTCGGGCAAGCGACGGCGAAGGCGTCCACGCAAGCCTGCGTCCACGTGCCCGTGCAGCAGGTCGGGTTCGCCGTGCAGACCGTGTTCACGCAGGTGCTGCACGTCTTCTTCAAGCCGACGCCCGTGACGCACGGGTCGTGCGCGCAGGTGCCGGCGTACGGGATGAGGCAGCAGGTCGGATCCGCGGTGCAGATCGACTTCACGCACGGATCACAGTCGGGGTAGAGCCCTTCGCCGACGGAGCACTTGTGGTGCGAGCACGTGTTCGAGCTCGGGCTCTCGCACTGCATGTTGAACTGGCAGTCGCTCGCCTGCGCGCACGGCTCCTTCAGGCCCTTGTTCACGAGGCCGTTCGGGAAATCGCTGAGGTCGCCGTTCTGCCAGTCGTAGACGCTGGCCCCCGCATCGGGCGTGACGCCGGCGTCGGGCTGCTCGTCGAAGACCTGGCACGAAGGATCGCAGGGGTTGTTGACGCAAGCGCTCGCGACGTGGTTCAGGATGATGATGTCGCCGTCGTCGGGGCGCGCCGAGGTCTCGTGGATCTTCGCCTTCGGCGGCGCGATGCGGGAGGAGATGGTGCCCTCGGCGCAAGGGGCCCACGTGCCTTCGACGCACGCTTGCGTGCCGTCGAGGCAGGTGAGGATCCCGTTTTGCTCGCCGATCGTGAGGTGACAGTCGCGCACCTGGCCATCCACGCAGGGGCCCATGCTCGGGCCGGCGCCGCTGCCGCCGCTGCCACCGCTGCCGCCGCTGCCCCCTTCTCCAGGCCGCGCCCCGAGCGGCGGTTCGGCCGAGCACGCAGCGAAGACCACGGCAAAAGGCGCGAGCACGAGCATCGCGAGGGCCAAGGTCGCTCGGAAAGCCGCGCGTGATCCCGCGCGGGCCGAGCCGTTCTTTTCGAGCATCCCTGTCGATCTGCCCGACGCACGCGCCATGGGTCGAAACCTCCGGTGGATCCTTCGTAACCGAGGAAGACTGAAGGATCCGGAGCAAAAGAAGCAAGCAACGTGCCCTGAACGGGTCACGCGGGTCCACGCGACCGGCCCGACACCGAGCCGGATTGCCCGTGGGTGGCTTGGTCATCGAGGACCCTGGTAACGGCGTCTACCGGGGAAAAAGTTGCGCAGGCCGCAACCGTTTCACATCGATGCGAGGCGCGTGATCCGGGCGCGGGGAGGGGAGGGCGTCAAAAAACAGGCTTGTCGAGGCCCGGGGCCACGCGCATGCTCGCCGCGGGCGAAGGCCCTTCCCGGACCGACGATGAGGCCGCTTCCCGATGGCCCAGGCTCGTAGGATCGGGGAAAGCTCCGAGGACCGTGCACGCCCACTCCATCGCCGGATTCTTGAGCGCTTGGGTGGTCGCGTACGTCGCGATCGCCACGTTCTGCTTCGTCGCGCGGCGGAGGGAGCGCCTGCGCGGGCGCGAGGCCGACTTCGTGCTGTTCGGGTTCTTCTGCCTCGCGCTGTCGGTGCACACGGCTGGCGCGGCGGCGCTGCACCTGATGCGCGACGTGCCAGCCGTGCGGATGGCGCTGCTCGCTTCGGACGTGGGCCGCGTGCTCGGGGCGGCGCTGCTCGTGCACGTGGTCGCGCAGCTCTCGCAGATGCGGCTCGCCCCGCGGGTGCTCGTCGCGATCTACGGCGCGGCGGCGCTCTTCGGGGTCGCGAGCATCGTCGAGCACGTGAGGCACTTCGACACCGTGGCCGAAGCGCCGGTGTCGCTGCTCGGGCTTTCGGTCGTGGAAGTCGCGACGCCGGCGCACCCGCTCGCGACGCTGGTGTCGGTCGGCTCGTTCGCGGCCGCGATCTTCGGGATGACGGTGTTCGTGCGGAGCGCGCTGCGCGGCCGTGCGGATCTGCTTCCGTCGTTGTGGGGCTCGATCGCGTTCGTCGTGAGCACGGGCTACGACGGGTTCTACGGGGTGCTCGGGCAAGGCAAGCCGCTCACGAGCCCGTACGGGTACGCGGCGTTCGTGATGGGCGTCGTGATGTCGCTCCTGTCGCGTTACGTGGCGCTGCGGCAACGGCTGGAGGAGCGCGCGTCGGAGCTGAAGCAAAGGTCGGCGGAGATCGCGCGGGCGTACGAGGAGCTGCGTGCGGCGCAGGCGGAGCTCGTGCGCAAGGAGCAGCTCGCGGCCGTGGGCGAGCTGTCGGCGGTGATCGCGCATGAGGTGCGGAACCCCTTGGCGATCATCACGACCGCCGTGGCGACGTTGCGGCGCGAAGGGCTCGGCGAGGACGATCGGCAGACGCTGCTCGGGATCCTCGACGAGGAGGCGTCGCGGCTGAACCGGCTCGTGGGGGATCTCCTGCGGTACGCGCGGCCCGTGCGGTGCGAGCGTCAGCTCGTGGCGCCGCGCGAGATCGTGGAGCGCGCGCTCGCGCTCTCGCAGAACCAGACGATCGTGAAGGTGACGCTCGTGGAGCCGGAGCCCCTCGAGAAGATCCACGCGGATCCGATGCTGCTCCGGCAGGTGTTCGAGAACATCGTGACGAACGCGATGCAGGCGATGCCGACCGGCGGATCGTTGACGGTGACGCTCGTGCCGCACGCGGAGAGCGGCGCGTCCGGGGTCGAGGTGCGTGTCGCGGACACGGGCGAGGGGATGGACACGTCGGTGCGGGATCGCGCGCTTGATCCGTTCTTCACGACGCGCGCGGCGGGGACGGGGCTCGGCCTCGCGATCGTGGCGCGCATCGTGGACGCGCACGGCGGGCGGCTGTCGATCGAGAGCGACGTGGGTGCAGGGACGGAGGTGCGGATCTTCTTGCCGCAGCACGGAGAGCCTGCGCCGGGGCGGAGGTCGGTGCCGCCGGAGATCAATCGGACGAGCTCGCTGCCGCCGATGCCGGTGGAGGTGCGGCGCGCGTTCGCCGGGAGGAAAGCGTGACGAAGGTCGACGACAAGAGGGCCGCGCGGCGCGCGGAGATCGTGCGCGCGGACAAGCAGTACGTGTGGCATCCGTACACGCCGATGCAGCGGTACATCGACGAGGTCGATCCGCTGGTCGTCGAGCGTGCCGCGGGCGCGCGGTTCTTCGATGTCGACGGGCGGAGTTACCTCGACGCGAATTCGAGCTGGTGGGTCTCGACGCTCGGGCACAACCACCCGCGGCTCGTGGCGGCGCTCGCGCGGCAGGCCGAGAAGCTCTGCCACGTGTCGCTCGCGGGCGTGACGCACGAGGGCGCGGCGAAGCTCGGCGAGGAGCTCGTGGCGATCGCACCGCCGGGGCTCACGAAGGTGTTCTTCAGCGACGACGGCTCGACGGCGGTGGAGGTCGCGCTGAAGCTCGCGGTGCAGATGTGGCACAACGAGGGGCGGCCCGCGCGGCGGAGGTTCGTGGCGCTCGACGGCGCGTTCCACGGCGAGACGATCGGCGCGGCGAGCCTCGGGGGCGTGGAGGTGTTTCGCAAGCCTTTCGCAGGCGTGCTCCTCGAGTGCATTCACGTACCGACGCCCGAGGGCGATGCGCCTTCGGACGCGGGCTACGCGCGGGCGTTCGAGGCCCTGGAGAAGCTGCTCGCCGAGGGGAGCGACACGATCGCGGCGGTGGTGCTGGAGCCGCTCGTGCAAGGCGCGACGGGGATGCGGATGTACGACGCGGCGTACCTGCGGCATGCGCGCGCGCTCTGCGATCGCTACGACGTGCTGCTCGTGATCGACGAGGTGTTCACGGGCTACGGGCGCACGGGATCGATGTGGGCGTGCGAGCGCGCGGGCATCACGCCCGATCTGATGTGCTGCGCGAAAGGGTTCTCCGGCGGCATGTTCCCGATGGCGGCGACGCTCGCGACGCGGCGGGTCTTCGACGCGTTCCTCGGGGCGCCGGAGCGCGCCTTCTATTACGGCCATTCCTTCTGCGGAAACCCGCTCGGCGCGGCCATCGCGCGCGAGGTGCTCGCGATCTTCCGCGAGGAGGAGATCCTCGCGAAGGCCCAGCCGAAGGCCGCGCGGATCGCGAAGGTGTTCGCTTCGATGGGTGAGATCCCGGGCGTGTCGCGGGCGCGATCGCTCGGGATGATCGGCGCGCTCGATCTGTCGAAGGGCGCGGGATACCTCAGTGAGCTCGGCTGGCGGGTGTATGCGGAGGCGCGGAGGCGCGGCGCGTATCTGCGGCCGCTCGGCGACGTGGTGTACGTGGCGCCGCCGCTCACGATCACGGACGACGATCTCGAGACGCTCCTGGGGATCGTCGAGGAGAGCGTGCGGGCGGCGTTGCGTTAGCGCGTCTTCGCGGCGGGCGCGCGGCGATCTCTTCGGCGGCGCAAGCGTAAGACGAGCGCCGAGAGGCCGGCCAGGACCGTGGCGCCGGACGCGCCGGACGCGCTTCCCAGGCCGCAGTCACATCCGCCTGCCGCTTCCAGGTCCCGCGGCGGGCCACCGCCGCTGCCGCTGCCCGATCCGCTGCCCGGGCCGATGCCGCCGCACGCGGTCGGCTCGATCCCGAGCGTGGCCGCGATGCCGGGCCAGCTCATCACACACATGGCCGGCGTCGTCGCGCCCTCGCCGCATTCGAGCGGGCAGATGTCGGGCAGGTTGTAGATGTTCTCGAACGTCTTGCCCTCGTCCTTCGAGAAGCCGACGGTGAAGCCGTCGACGAACTGGTTGCCGCACGCGTACATGCCTGCGGTCGTCCACGTGAGGCAGCGCGTGTAGAGGTCGCTGACCTTCTCGAACGCGAGGTCGGCCGTGTTCGCGATCTGGATGCCGTCCTTCGGGCCGCCGATCGCGATACGCGTGCCGTCGGGCGAGAGCGCGAAGCCGAGCAGATCGTCCGCGGCCGTGAAGGCCTCGGTGAACGTGGCGCCGGCGTCGTCGCTGACGAGGAGCTTGTCGACGGGATCGCCGCTCAGGCGCAGGTAGACACGGTCGGGGTTTTGCGGGTCGATCGCGGCGAGGAAGGGGACGAAGCTCGCGTAGGCCGCGTCGAGGTAGGTGCGCGTCCACGTGACGCCGCGATCGTCGGAGCGCTCGATCGCAGGCGCGAACGATTTGCCAACGATGCCGCTCGCGTAGAGGCGCTGCGGGTTCGAAGGCGTGACGTCGACCGTGAGGGCGATGAAGTCGCTGAGGATCGGCTTTCCGGCCTGCGTCCAGGTGGCGCCGTTGTCGGCCGTCTCGGCGACGATCACGTGGAAGCCGTCGGTGCCCTTGCCCGTGGACGTGATGGCGACGCCGCGCGAGGGGTCGTCCCGGTGGACGGAGACGTCGATGACGTACTCGTCTTTCAAGGGGGCCTCGACGAAGCCCCAAGCGCAGCCGCGATCGTGGCTCACGCTGAGGCCCTCGAAGACGCCGGCGAGGATCGTGCCGTCCGCGAGCACGCCGATGGCCGGATCCTGCGTGCCGCCGTACCCGACCGCGCCCTCGCAGATCCACGACCACGAGCTGCCCCCGTTCGAGGTCTCGAGGATGCCGTACGTCGTGCGGAGGACGATGTGTGCAGGATCCTTGGGATCCACGACGAGCTGGTCGGCGATGGGGAAGCGGCCGTTCGCGTGGGCCGCGGTGGGGGCGAGGAGCGAGGCGGCCGCGATCGCCGCGGCGAAGGGGAAGAAGCGCATGGCTGATCCTAGCGCGTGGACATGCGCTCGGCGGCAGCGGCGTCTTCGTGTCCGAGGCGTACGTCGCGCAGCTCGGCGCCGAGCAGCTCGATCGCGGCCGTGACGAGGGGATGATCGGCGATGGCGCGGCGCGCGTTGTCGAGGCGGGCGCGTCGGTCGGCGCCGTCGATCTGCGCGACCGTGACGGCGCCGCTCTGCGGGCGGAGTGTCTCGAACGTGACGTCGGGCTTGCCGCCGAAATGCGCGGCGAGGGCGGCGCGGATGCCCTCCTTGGCGACGGGCTCCTGCGCTTGCTTGCCGAGGAACGAGTTGTCCTCGAAGCCGAGCACGATGCCGTCGGGGCCGATGCGGAGCAGCGCGGCATGTTCGAGCACGGAGGCGAGCGGCGCGCGCTTGGCGCGGACGAGCTCGATCACGGCGCGAAACGTGGCGAGGTCGGGGGCGCTCGGGGCCGCCATGCGGCCGGCGCCGTTGGGGGGGGCCGCGCCGTTCGTGTAGGGGGCGCCGTTTGTGTAGGCGGCGCCGTTGGCCGGAGGCGGTCGGGAAGACGCCGGAGCCACCCGTGAAGGCGTCGGAGGGACCTGTGAAGACGCCGGAGCGGCTTGTGAAGACGCTGGAGCCACCCGTGAAGGCGTCGGAGGGACCTGTGAAAACGCCGGAGCGGCTTGTGAAAACGCCGGAGCCACCCGTGAAGGCGCCGGAGAGGCTTGGGAACCTGGTGGAGGCACCGGGGAAGACGCCGATGGGGCCGGTGAAGACGACGAAGCCTCGGAGGCGGACGCCCGACGCTGGCCGGGAGGCGCGCCGCCGCCTTGCATGGGCCGTCCCTGCCCGGCGCCGCCCGAGGGGCCCGGCGCGCCGCCGCCTCCCCCGAGCAAGCGGCGCTCCATGTCCCCGATCCGCCGCAAGAGCTCGTCCACCGGCATGAGCGGCGGCCGGCGCGAGAGGCGCACGAGCGTCATCTCCAGCGCCGCGCGAGGCTGGCCGCTCCGGGTGATGTCGTCGTAGGAACGCGAGAACCCCTGATGCAAGCGCGCGAGGTCGTCCGCGTCCGCGCGCGCCGCCAGGGTCTTGACGTCGGCGAGTTCGCTGTCGGCGAGGTCAAGCAGGCCCGTCGGATCCGCGGAGACCTTGGCGACCACGAGGTCGCGCAAATGCGCGAGGAAGTCCCGCGCGACGTGCGGGAGATCGTAGCCCTGATGCGCGAGGTCGGAGACCGTGCGCAGGCACGCCTCGGCGTCGCCGTCGACGAGCGCGGCTGCGAGGCCGTGGAGGACCGAGCGATCCGCGACGCCGAGGACCCGCGCGACGCCCTCGGCCGTGAGCTTGTCGCCGTCGACGCCGACCCACGCGAGGACCTGATCGAGCAGGCTCATCGCGTCGCGCATGCTGCCCGCCGCCTCGCGGGCGATGATGGAGAGCGCGGCGTCCTCGAACGCGACGCCCTCCTGGTCGAGGACGAAGCGCAGGCGCGCCGTGATCGAGAGCGCGCTGATGAGCTTGAAGTCGTAGCGCTGGCAGCGGCTCAGGATCGTGACCGGGATCTTGTGGACCTCGGTCGTCGCGAAGATGAACTTCACGTGCGGCGGCGGCTCCTCGAGCGTCTTGAGGAACGCGTTCCACGCGTTGTTCGAGAGCATGTGGACCTCGTCCACGATGAAGATCTTGAACCGGTCGCGCGAAGGCCGGTACGGAAGGCTCTCCTGGAGCTTGCGGACGTCGTCGACGCCCGTGTAGCTCGCGCCGTCGATCTCCTGGACGTCGACGTCGCTGCCGACGGTGATCTCCTTGCAAGGAGCACACTCCTGGCAGGGCTTCGACGTCGGACCCTTCACGCAGTTGAGCGATTTCGCGAGGATACGCGCGCTCGTCGTCTTGCCGACGCCGCGGACGCCCGTGAACAAGAAGGCATGCGCGACGCGGTTCTTGGCGATCGCGTTCTCGAGCGTGGTCGAGACGTGCCCCTGACCGACGAGGTCCTCGAACGACTGCGGTCGGTACTTGCGCGCGAGGACGACGTAGCTCATCGCCGCCTCGACGTAGCAGAAAGGCGCGCTGGCGTCTTGCGACGCAGCCGGACCGCCACGGCGGGCGCGCCGAGCGAGCGAAGAGGCGCGCGCGGGCGTTCGTCCGGCCTTGCAGCCCAGCCAACTTCACGGCATACACGCTCCTCCCATGCAATTTCGCGGTGGAATGAACGAGCTGGTCCGCCAAGCGGCCCGGATGCAGCGCAAAATCGACGAGGCGAAAGCCAAGATCAAGGACCACGAGATCTCGGCGACCGCCGCGTCGGACAAGGTCTCGGTCACCGTGACCTGCGAAGGCAAGGTCCGGAAGATCGCGATCGATCCGGACTTCCTCGCCGCCGAAGGCCTGGAGATGGCCCTCGACGCGGTGGCGGTCGCGGCAAACGCGGCGCTCGAGCAGGCCGACAAGCACGTCGAAGCCGAGATCGCCAAGGTCACGGGCGGCGTGAAGATCCCGGGAATGCACACGTAGTGGCCACGCGGAGCCCCACCTCCTACGTCACGCGCAGCTCTTCCCTACCCGAACGCCTCACGCGCGTCGCGCACCTGTTCGCGCGGCTGCCAGGCGTCGGTGAGAAGACCGCGCAACGCTTCGCGCTGTTCCTGGCGACAGCGGACGAGGAGGTCGCGCACGATCTCGGCACCGAGCTCGCCGTGCTGCGCGATCACGTGAGGCCCTGCGAGCGCTGCGGAAACATCGCCGAGGTCGCCGAAGGCGCGCAGCCGGGCGAGCTCGTGCGTTGCGCGATCTGCCGGGACGAGCGGCGCGACAGGGCGCTGCTCTGCGTGGTCGCGCGGGTGCAAGACCTGCTCGCCATCGAGCGGAGCGGGGTGATGCGCGGGAAGTATTTCGTGCTCGGAAGGCTGCTCTCGCCGCTCGACGGGATCTCGGCCGAGGATCTGCCGCTCGAGGGGCTGAAGCGCATCGTGACGGACGCCGAGGCGCCGGTGAGCGAGGTGCTCGTGGCGACGCCGCCGTCGGTGGACGGCGAGGCGACGGCGCTGCTCGTGGCGCGCGAGATGGCCGCGCTCGGCGCGCGCGTGACCCGCATCGCGAGCGGCGTGCCCCACGGCGGTGACCTCGAGTTCGCCGATCAAGTCACGCTCGGCCGCGCCATCGAAGGCCGGAAGAGCTTCGGCTGAACGGAGGGTACGAGAGATGCCGAAAACCATCATTTCCACGACCGAGGCCCCCGCCGCGATCGGCCCCTATTCGCAGGCCACGCGCGCCGGGAACCTCGTCTTCTGCAGTGGCCAGATCCCCATCGACCCGAAGACGGGTGAGCTCGTCGCGGGCGGGATCGAGGCACAGACGAAGCAAGCGCTCGCGAACCTCAGCGAGGTGCTCCGCGCCGCCGGCGCGTCCTGGCCCGACGTCGTGCGGACGACGATCTGGCTCGTCGATCTCGGCGATTTCGCGGTCGTCAACCGGATTTACGGAGAAGTCGTGGGCGCCGAGCCGCCCGCACGCGTGACCATTCAAGTGTCGGCGCTGCCGAAGGGCGCCGCCGTCGAAATCGATGCGATTGCCCATGTTTGACGCCTGGGCAAAGTCAATCCCCAGGGGAGCCTCGAAATGACCACCAAGGACGATAGCGACAACCCGGAAAAGAAGACGCGCAGGATCGTCCGCTCGGCGAGCACGCGGCGCGAGGGCGAGCCCGGGGGCGAGAACCCGGCGGAAGGAAAGCCCACGCAAGAGGCCGGGGAGGCGAAGACGGAGCCGGCCGCAGGTGAAGGCGCCGCGGCGCCCGCGCCGAAGCCCGCGAGCGGCCCCGGCGGAAGGCCGGAAGGCGTGCGCCGGATCGACATGCGTGGGCCCCGCCCGCCGGCCGGTACCCCAAGGCCGAGCAGCGGCAGGCCGCCGCCCCGCGGCCCCCGCAGGGACCACGGCGGCGATTTCGTTCCGCGTCAGGAAGAAGGGATGCGCCCGCGCCCCGGCCCGGGTGCCGCGCGCTCGGCGATGGGCCCGGGCCCCGGCCCGCGTCCGCCCCGCCCGGCCGGCCCGCCCGGGGAAGGTCAGGCCCGCACCGAAGGCGGTGAGAGGCCGCCGCGCTTCGATCGAGGCCCGCGCCCGGATCGTGGGCCGAGGCCGGACCGGGGTCCGCGTCCGGATCGTGGACCGAGGCCGGATCGTGGGCCGAGGCCGGATCGTGGGCCGCGTCCCGAGGGTGCAGGTCCGCGTCGTGATCGTCCGCAAGCCGCCGCGCCGAGCGCCGCCGGACCGGCCGCCGCAGGGGAGGCCCAGGCGAAGCCGGCCGTCGCCGCGAGGCCGGCCGCGCCGCCCGCGAAGCCGGCCGCGCCCGCGCCCGTCGCGAAGCCGGTCGCGCCGAAGCCGAACATCGTGACGATCATCGCGCCGCCCCCGAAGGCGAGCGGTGGCGTGAAGGCTGGCGCGCCGAAGCCGGCCCTGACGGCGAAGGAAGCCCTCGCCGCGAAGGCGAAGGCCGCGCAGGCGAAGGGCAAAGCCCCGGCGCAGCCCGCGAAGGCGGAAGGCGCCGCGGAGGCCCCGGCGGCCGCAGCAGCCCCGGCGTTCGAGGCGGCCGATCTGTCGGCCGGCTGGGACACGGCCGCGGAGGCCGCGCGCAAGGCAGGCGACCACAGCGCGGCCCTCGTGGACGCGTGGCTCGCGGCCTCGAACGTGGAGGCGATCGTAGCGGTGGCCGACGCGGACGAAGCGCCGGGCGTCGCGCGCAAGGCCGCGCGTCGAGCGCTCAACATCCTGAAGTCGCGCGGGACGGCGATCCCGACGCGGCCGCGGGTGGCGCGCGTGGACACGCGGGCCGAGGCGACGCTCGAAGCGACGTTCCTGCCGCCCGACGGAAGCGGGACGTCGGCCATCTCGATCACGAGCCGCGACGCGAGCGGTCGTTACCACCTGGCCGAGGTGATCGTGAGGGATCCGATCGGCATCCTGAACGCGGGCAGCGCCTGGATGAGCGGCTCGCAGCTCAAGGAAGGTCGGAACCGCGCGCTCGAAGGGCTCGGCGTGTCGCCTGCGCCCGTGCCGCTGGAGTGGGCGCGTCATCGGATCGCCACGGCCCGCAAGCAGAACGCGACGTCGGGGCAGATCGTGCCGCTCGGGTTCGAAGGCTGCCGCGAGCTCGTGGAGCCCTGTCCCGAGGCCGAGCCGGCGCACCCGCTGGCCGATCTCGAAGCCGAGATCACGAGCGACGTTGCCTGGGCGCGCGCGCCCGGGTCGGCGACGTTGCACGAGGAGCCGGAGTTCCGGTCGTGGCTGCCCGATCGCGGGAGCCTGGAGGATCTGCTCCAGCGGCTCGGCCAGCGGCTCGGGCCGGAGGGCGTGCGGGATCCGCAAGCCGTGAACGCGGCGCTGACCGAGGAGATCGCGGCCGCGACGGATCGCTTCTTCTCGCCGGAGGCGCGCGCGATCGTCGCGACGCGGATGAAGGACGCGGCGATCTCGGTGCGCGCGCGGAAGGGCAACGACCGCGCGACGGACGTGCTCGCGGTGGCGCGCGCAGTGAAGGAGGCGGGGCTCATCACGTCGCCGCCGAACGAGATCCCGTTCCTGCTGGGCTTCTTCCAGAAGGGGATCAGCGTGCTCGCGCATCAGGGCGGCGGTTCGCTCCGCATCCCGGTGGCGCCGCTCGGGCCGCAGGCGGCTCCGCAGGCTTCCGCTCCTGCGGAGGAAGCTTCGACCTGATCGCCTGACCTCACCCCCCTGTTCCCCCTCTCCACTCATGGAGAGGGGGGAAGGAAGAAGAGGTTCAGCCTTCCCAGGGCGCTTTCGCGTCGCCCATCCCGACATGCCGCCGAAAGGCGAGGTGCAACGCCCGCGTATGCGCGCCCGGTTTGCCGCTGCCAATCGGCGCGTCGTCGGCAGCGACGACGGGCAGGATCTCGCGCAAGCTCGACGACAGGAACACCTCGTCCGCCGTGCGTACGTCCTCCGGAACGAGCGGGCGTAACGCGACGGCGAGCCCAGCCTCGCCCGCGATCGCGAGGAGGTGCGCGCGCGTGATCCCCGCGAGGATCCCGGCCTCTTCGGGAGGCGTGATCAGGGTTCGTCCTTGCACGACGAACACGTTGGAGGTCGTACCTTCGACGATCTGTCCCGCCGTGTTGATGATGAGCGCCTCGTGCGCGCCGACGTCACACGCCTTGCGGATCGCGAGCACGCTGGCGAGGTAGTTGCCAACCTTGGCGCCGTGCGCGGCGTCGCAGGCGCGCTCGGTGCGATGCGTGATGACGGAGACGCCGTCGCGGTACATCACCGCCGGGAGGAGCTTCAGCGGTTCGACGAGGATCACGCGCAGCGGATGCGTCGCGAGGCGCGGATCGAGGCCAAGCGGACCGGAGCCACGTGTCAGCGTGGCGCGCACGTAACTCTCGGGGTTCGCCGCGGCTGCGAGGGCACGCTCGATCTCGGCGGCAAACGCGGTCGGATCGATCGGCATGGGGATCGCGACCTGCGCGGCCGATCGTTCGAGGCGCTGCACGTGTTCGTCGAGCGCGAAGGGGCGGCCGCCGTAGGTGCGGATGGTCTCGAAGACGCTGTCGCCGTAGAGGAAGCCGCGGTCGTAGACCGAGACCTTGGCGTCCTCGGGCGCGTGGATGACTCCGTCGATGCAGGCGATGCGGCTCATGGTCGTCGCCCGAGAGCGTGTCACGGATCGGCGCCGAGCGCGCGCAGGGCGGTCTCGCGAGACGCGTCGATCGCGCGCGCGAGGGTGGTTCCGTCGAGGCCGCGTGGATCGAGCGGCGCGCCGAGCGCGACGGCGACACGCGAGAAGGGGCGGGGGATCTCGAACTTGTCCCACGTGCGCGCGAGGACCCACGCGGAGGAGCAAGCCGAGGCAAGCGGCACGACGAGGCCGCCGGCGAGGCGGGCCGCGAGGATCGCGCCGACGCGATCGCCATCGCCGCGCACGACGCCACGCGGGCCGCGTGGGCCGTCGACGGCGAAGGCCGCGTCATGACCGTGTCGCATGCGGCGAACGATGCCCTTGAGGCCCATGGCGCCGCCGCGGGTGGACGAACCTCGCTCGACGACGAGCCCGAGCGATCCGAGCGCGCCGGTCTGGATCTCGCCGTCGTCGGAGAGGCTGACGAGCACGGCGGTGCGGCGTCGCTTGCGCCAGCGATGCAGCGCGAACTGCTGGCCGTGCCAGAAGGAGAGCACCCAGGGGGTGCCGTCGGTTCCGTCGAGATCGGGGTGGGTGACGAGGGAGAAGCGGACAGAGCGGAGGAAGGCGCGAGCGACGAGCCCTGCTGCGTAGCCGAGGGCTCGTCGCCGTGCGTGCGTCACTTCTTCAGCTTGGCGAGCAGCTCCTTCGCGGGCGCGAAGTTCTTGTCGGCGTCGATCGCGCGATCGAGCTGCTGGATCGCCTTCTTGTCATCGCCCTGCGCGTGGAGGATCCGGCCGATGTAGTAGAAGGCCGCGGCCTTCGAGATCGGCGAATTCTCGTCGAGCTTCTGCAGGAGCAGGGCGCGGAAGGTCTTCTGCGCGCGCTCGAAGTGCGCGTCGCGCGCCGCCTTCTCCTCCGTGGCCTCGCCGAGCTCCATCGAGAGCACGCCGAGGTCGCGCAGGATCGCGATCGAGCCCGGATCGATCTTGAACGCGATGTCGAGATCCGTGAGCGCCTTCTCCTTGTCGCCTTCGGCGAGGTACGCCTTGGCGAGCCGGTGATGGATCGTCGCAAGCTCCTTCGAGCGACGGCCGCCGTACGACTCCACGATCTTCTGCAGCACCTCCGCGGCCTGCTTGCCGCGGCCCGAGGCGCTGTAGGCGTCGCAGAGCGCGAGGAGCAGCTCGCGATCGCCGGGGGCGAGCTCCGAGGCCTTCACGAGCAGGTCCGCCGCGGCGCCCGGATCGTTCCGCTTGCCGAGGTGGATGTCCGCGGCCTTGCGGTAGAGCTGCACCTTCTGGCCCGGCTCGGTCGCGGCGTCGGCGTCGCCCTTCACGAGGTCGGCGAGCTCGGCCCACGCCTGCTGCTTCTCGTAGAGCGCGTGCAGCTTCTTGCGGATGTCCGCGGCGCGCTCGTCGGCCTTGAGGCCAGCTTCGAGGACACGACGAACCGCCGCCTCGTCCTTGAGCGCCGTGTACAGATCCGCGAGGCGGAGCGACGTCTTGACGGCCTCTTCGCCGCTGGCGGAGGAGAGCACCGTCTCGAGCGCCTTGGCCGCCTCGGCCTTGTCGCCCTTCTTCTCGTAGAGGCGCGCGAGCGAGAGCAGCGCGCCCTTGTGGTTGCCGTCGCGCTCGAGCACCGCCTTGTACGTCTCGATCGCCTTCGGGACGTTGTTCAGCCGGTTCTCGAAGACCTCACCGAGGCGCACGCTGTAGACGAGCTCCGCGGAGAGATCGCCGCGCTCCTTGGCGAGGTCGATCTGCGTGTTGAGCAGCTCGGCCAGCTCGTCGTCGCGGCCCGACTTTTCGAGGAGCTGCGAGAGGAGCAGCGTGGCCTGCTCGTGCGTGCGCTCCTCGTCGAGGATCGCGCGCAGGTGCTCCATCGCCTCGCTCGTCGCGTCGAGCTTCTCGATGCAGATCCGCGCGCTCTCCAGGCGGAGCGTGGCGCGGGACGCAGGCGTCTCCGCGAGGTCCACGAGGCGCGAGAGGACGTTCAGGAGCTCCTTGTGCTTGCCGCCCTTCGCATAGAGCTCGCGCAGCGCGTCGGAGGCCTTCGCGTCGTTCGGCTCGTCCTCGAAGATCTGGCTGTAGAGGTCGAGGGCCTTCTTGTCGTCCGAGAGTTTCTCCCGGGCGACCGAGGCCGCGCGGTGCTTGAGGTCCCGGATCTTCTCGCCCTCGGCCGCGAGCTCGGCCTGGCGCACGAGGAGATCAAAGACCTCCTTCGAATCGCCCGCCTTGTCGCGCACCTTCGTGAGCTCCGCGAGCGCCCACGCATCGCTGTCGTCGGCCTTGATCATGTCGCGGAGGATCGCCTCGCTGAGCGCGTCGTCCGCGAGCACGCCCTCGGCCAGGCCCTTCGCCTCGCGGCGCAGGTCGGAGGCGAGGTGGCCGAGGCCGTCGAGCCCGGCGAGGCGGCGCAGCGTGCCCACGAGGTCACGCTCGCGGCCGGCCGCGCGCTGCAGGCCCTCGATGTTGCGCAGGATCGTCTCGCTCGTCGGGTCGTGCTTCAGCGCCTGTTCGAGCGCGCGTTCGGCAGCGGCGTTGTCGGCGAGCTTGTCCTTGCGCCACTCGGCGATGCGCATCCACAGGTCGCGCGCCGCGTCCGTCGAGAGGTCGCTCTTCTCGGACACGGCCTTCTCCAGCGCGTCCGCGGCGCTCGCCCACCCGCCCGTGATCGGGGCGAGGCGCTCGAGCTCCGCGAGCACGTCGACGTCGGCCGGGTCGTCCTTGAGCGCGGCTTCGAGCGCGCCCTGGGCCGCCTTCGGATCGCCGGAGCGATCTTCGAGGACCTTGGCGAGATCGAGCCGGAGCCGCACGCGCTCGGCGGGCGTCCCGACGAACCCGATGCGCTTCTCGTAGAGCTTCGCGAGCGCTGCGTGATCGCCCTGCGACTTGTAGACGCTCTCCAGGGCCTCGGCGGCCTCCTCGAAGAGCGACCGCTCGTCGGTGAGCTTCTCCAGCGCCTCGCGCGAGGGCCCGTGATCGGGCGCCCGCTCGAGGGCCTGCTTCAGCGTTGCGAGGCCCTGCGACTTCTCGCCGAACGCCTCGATCTGGATCGTGGCGAGCCGGTGGTGGAAGTTCGCCTGCTCGCGCTCGTCGGAGATCGCGGCGACGCGACGTTCGAGGACGTCGGCGAGCGCCTTGTTGTCCCCGAGCCGCGAGTAGAGACGGTCGAGGGCCTCGAGCAGCGCGGGCTCGTCGCCAGCTTGCTCGACCGCCTTCGCGTACGCCTCGACGCTGCGCCGATCGTCCTTGAGCTTGTCCTCGGCGATGCGACCGACGCGCAGCCACAGGTCTTTCGCGATGACCGCGTCGAACGTCGCCGCGGCGCGCTGCGAGAGGGCGTCGCAGTAACGGCCGAAGCCCTCGGAGCGCTCGGCGAGCCGCTCGATCTCGGCGTGGAGCTCGGGATCGTCCGGCGTGTCTTCGAGCGCGCGGAGCAGCGCGCCTTCAGCGGCGAGCGGCTTGCTGAGCTTCTCGTCTTCGACGATCGCGATCGCGCGGAGCGTGCGGGCGCGGTCGATGCCCTCGGTCTGCGCCTTGAGGCGCATTTCGAGGACGCCGACGAGCTCTTCCCAGCGCGAGGCCGCGCGGAGGACGGGCTCGAGGGCGTCGGCCGCGTCGAGGCGCAGCTCCTCGCGACCCTCGCCGATCGCGCGGATCGCCTTGATCGCGTGATCGTTCGTGGCGTCGTCGTCGAGCACCATGCGGTAGTGTTCGAGCGCGTCCTGCGGGCTCGCGAGCTCGGCGGCGTAGAGGTCGCCGATCGCGGTCCGGAGCTTGACGCGCGTCTCACGCGTGTCCGCCGTGCTCGCCTGGAGCTTCAGGTTGTCGAGCAGCTCGTCCCACATCTTCTCGGCGCGGTAGAGCCGTTCGAGCGAGGTGAGGACCGTCGCGTCCGAGGGGCGCGCGTCGAGCGCTGCGTTGAGCGCGTTGATCGCCTCCCGACGGTTGTCGAGGGACTTCTCGTAACGCTCGGCCGCGCGGACGTTGAGGTCGTACCGGAGGTCGGCCTCACCCGAGCCCGCGAGCTCCACGCGACGCGCGTAGAGTTCGACGAGGCGTTGGGCGGCGTCGCGTGGCTCGTACAGCGGGATGAGCGCGTCGACCGTGACCGTGCTCTCCGGATCGAGCTCGAGGGCGCGCTCGTATGCCTTGATGGCGCCCTCCTCGTCGTCGAGCATCTGCAGCTTCGTCTCGGCGATCCGGCGCCAGATGGCGGCGTTCTCGTCGTCCGAGGCAAGCTCGCTCTTCTTTTCGAGGACCGCGATCAAGGTCTGCCAGTCGGAGAGCAGCATCGACAGCATGTCGATCGCTTCGAGCGGATCACGCTCGGTCGGATCGAGCTCGCTGAGCCTCCGGTAGGCGCCGAGGGCGCGCCGCGGATCGTCGACCTTCTCGTCGTAGACCTTGGCCACGGCGAGCAGAAGCTCGCGCTTGACCACGTCGTCGGTCGTCTTCTCGATGCCCTGCTCGTAGCTCTCGCAGAGCCGCTCCCAGGCGCCCAGCATCGTCGCGAGGCGCTCGAGCTCGGCCCGCGTCTCTCCGTCCTCGGGGTCGAGGGCGAAGGCCGCGCGCATCGAGCGGAAGGCGAGGCCTCGATCGTTGCCACGCGTCTCCCAGAGCTGCGCGGTCTCGCGCAGCACGGCGACCTTCTCGTGCACCTCGCTCGCGAGGTGGTAGCGCTCCTCGTTCAGCTTCACGAGCAAGCGCCAGTCGTCGCTGCGCTCGTAGAGCGGGCGGAGGATCTCCACCACGCGCGCCTTGTGCTCCTCATCGCGCGTGAGGGCTTCGAGCTCCTTGATCGCCTCCTGATGCCACGGCACGTCGGTGACGATCGCTTCGAGCTGATCGATCGCGGACGACGTGTCCTTGATCTTGTCGCGGAGCAGCCGCGCGAGCGCGAGGCGGTACGGAGCGCCGGCCTCGCCGTTCGCCGCGGCCGCGGCGCGCCGCAGGTAGAGATCGGCGAGGTCCTGATCACGGCCGAGCTCCGCGTAGAGCTCGGTCAGCGCGTCGAGCGCGCGCGCGTCGGACTCGTCGACGTCGAGGGCCGCCCGGTACGTCTCGATCGACTTCTCGGGCTGCTTGAGCTCGATCCGTTCGAGGCGCGCGATCGTGTGCAGCGCGTCGAGCCGCTCCTTGTCGTAGCGGTAGTCGAGCGATGAGCGGTAGAGCTCGACGCGCTCCTCGTGGCGGCGCTCCCGCACGAGCAGGCCGTCAATCGCGGAGAACAGCTCGCGCGACTCCGGCTCGAACTCGTGCGCGCGCCGGTACCACTTGAGCGCGCTCGTGACGTCGTTCAGGTCCGCGTAGATCTCGCCCGTCCGGCGGCAGAGCTTCGCGCTCTGTCCGTCGTCGACCGTGATCTCGGTGAGCTCGGCCGAGTAGATCTCGGCGAGCCTCCGCTCCGCGCTCGCCACCTTCGCGAGGCGCTCGAGCTCGTGCCACACGCCCTCGTCGCCGAGGTCTTCGTGCAGGAGCTTCGCCACCGTCTCGAGGGCGGCCTTGTAATCCTCGAGCTGCTCCTCGTGCAGCGTTGCCAGGCGCGTGAGCAGATCGCGCCGCTCCGACGGGTCCTCGCTCGCGGCGAGCCGCGCGTCGAGGGCCATCTTCACGCGCGCCCAGTCGGCGCGGCGGAGGTAGACCGGCTCCAGCATCTCGCCCGCGCGCGCCCGGTGCGCCGGGTTCTCCGACGCTTCGAGCAACGCTTCGAGCTCGCCCACGGCGCCCACGTGCGCCGCGTCGATCACGAGCGCCTCGGCGAGCTCGTCGAACGCGCGGGACACGTCCTCGAGCCGCTCGTGTGCGACCTTCGCGATCTTCACGCGGAGCTCGGCCGGCGCCCCCACCGCTCCATCGAGCTGACGCTCGTAGAGCTTGATGAGGTCCTCCCAGCGCGTCGACTCCTTGTAGAGCGTCTCCAGGGCGTCGATCGCCTTCGGGTTGAGCTCGACGTCGAGCAGCGCCTCGTACGTCTCGATCGCGCCGCTCGGATCCTTGAGCGCGTCGCGCTGCAGCTCCGCCTGGCGGAAGAGGAGGCGCTTCTTCTCGACGTCGTCTGCGGCGTTGTCGACGCGCTGCCGGAGGATCTCCAAGAGGTTCGGCGCGTCGTTCGCCTCGCCATAGAGCTCTTCGAGCGCCACCATCGCGCGACGATCGTCGCTCCTCGCTTCGAGCGCGTTCTTGTACCACTCGACCGCGAGCGCCTTGTCGTCGAGCTTCGTCCGGGCGAGCTCGCCGACGCGCAGCCGCACGTCCTGCTGCACGTCGCCGTCGAGGATCGAGTCCACGACCGAGCGGTAGAGCTCCGACAGCTCCGCCCACCGGCCCGTCGCCTTCGCGAGGCGCTCGACGGTCTCGATCCACTGCGCGACCTCGGGCTCACCCGCGGCCTCGCGCACACCGCGCACCGCGTACCCGAAGGCCCGGCCCGTGTCGCTGAGCGGACCCTCCGCCGTGCGGAGCGCGCTCTGCAGGTTCGAGAGACGCTCGCCCGTGCTGTCCGCCGTCTCCACCTCGATCTCGAGGACACGCAAGAGCTTCTCGCTGTCGCCGTCGGCCTCGTAGAGCGGGTGCAGCGTCTCGGCCGCGTCGCGCCGCGCCTCGGGATCCTCGAGCAAGGCTTCGAGCGCGTTCCTGCAGCGCACGTTCGCCGGATCGAGGACGAGCGCCTGGCGGTACGCGTCGAGCGCGCCCGGCAGATCACTCTGGTGCAGGCGCCGCACGTCGCCGAGCCGCGCGAACAGATCGAGCCGCTCCGAGAGCTCGTTCGCGAGCGAGAGATGCACGTCGAGGGTGTCGGCGAGATCCGACCACCGCTCGGCCTTCTCGTAGAGCGCTTCGAGCGCCGAGAGCGTGGCCGGCTCGGGGCCGAACTCGTCGGAGACGTTGCGCCAGCCGGAGATCGCGCCGGACACGTCGTCGAGCTTGCTCGCGAGCGTCTCGGCCGCGCGCACCATCGTCCGCTTGCGCTCGTTCGCGTCGTTCGAGAGCGTCTGCCGCGCCTCCAAGATGGAGACGAGCTCGCGCCACTCGCCCGTGCGCTCGTAGAGACGTTCGAGCGCGGCGAGCGCTTCGAGGTCCTCCGGATCGTCTGACATGCGCGCGCGCCAGGCCCCGATCGCCTTGTCGGGCGCTTCGAGGACCGACTCGTACACCTCGCCGATGCGGCGGTAGAGGTTCTGGCGTTTTTCGAGATCCTCTTCGAGGCGCACCTCGATGCCGAGCACCTCGGCGAGCGCCTCGTGCTTGCCCTTGCCCGTGTAGATTTCGGCGAGCGCCTGCGCCGCCGGGATCACCAGGTTCGGATCCGTCTCGTCGATCGAGAGGACGCGCCGGTAGACCTTCTCGGCCCGATCCAGGTCGCCCAGCATGTCCGCGCAGATCTGCGCGACGACCATGAGGATCTCGCCCTGGGTCGGCGGCGTGCTGCACGCGTCGGCGGCCGCCGTGAGGACCGTCGCCATCTTCTCGTGCTCGGCGAGCCTGCGGCCGATGTCCACGAAGCGCTCACGGACGACCGCGTCGTCGGGCTCGAGCGGCACGAGCTCGCTCAACGTGGCGAACGCGCCCGCGTCGTCGCGCAGCCGGTCGTCGCGCAGCGTGCTCACGCGGCGCAAGAGCTCGCGACGCTCGTGCTCCTCCGTTGCGCCTTCGCGCCGGATTTCGAGCACACGCACGAGCTGACGCACCTCGTCGCGCGCCTCGTACACGACCTCCAGCACGCGCGCGGCGCGCAGGCGCAGGCTGCCCACTTCGAGCAGACGCTCGACGAGCTGGCGCGCCTCCGCGTCACCCTGCCGATGCTCCAGCACACGCTCGAGGTGTTCGAGCGAGAGCGCCGGCTCGTGCAGGCGATCGAGGTAGATCCGCCCGAGGCTCAGCTTGATGTCGGCCGCTTCCTCGTCGGTCGACGTCTCCAGCCGTCGCTCCAGGAGCGCCGCGAGGTCTTTCCACCGCCCCTCGCGTTCGTAGAGCCTCTGCAGCGCGTCGAGCGCCGGCTCGTAGAACGCGTCGAGCGTGAGGATGCGCTCGTAGTAACGGATGGCCTTCGCCGCATCGCTCATGATCTCCTCGGCGATCACGGCGACGTCGTTGAGCAGCGAGATCCGCGTCGTTTGATCCGGCGTACCCTGCGCGGCCTTGTCGTAGAGCGCTTCGAGCTCGCCCCACCGCTCCGCGTTGGTCAGGATCTGCTTCAGGCGCGAGAACGCCCGCTCGTTCGTCGGGTCCACCGCGAGCACGCGATCGAGGTAGGGCATCGCGCCCTCCGGATCGCCGAGCTGGTCGTCGTGGAGCATCGCCGCGCGCTCGCAGAGCTCGATCTCCACGTCGTCGGGCAGCTTCTTGTCACCCTCGACGTTGCGCGCCGCGACGAGGTGGGTCCGGTACGCCTCGGCGAGATCCGTCGGGCGACCGGCCCGCGCGGCGAGCTCGGAGGCCCGATCCCAGACCGTGAGCTCGCTCGAGAACTCGTTCAGCGCGCCGAGCACCACGTCGAGCGCCGTGCCCACCGCGCGGAGCTTCTCCTCGTTGACGTCCGCGAGCTTGAGGAAGAGCGCGAGCCGCGTCGACGTGTCGGTCTCGGTTTCGAGCAGCACCCGGAGCGCGTGTGCCTCGCGGCGCGCGTCACCGGTCTCGGCGTACTCGCTCGACAGGACCTGCGCCGCCTGCGCGCGCGTCTCCGGTTTGTCGAGCAGGCGCGCGAGGATGCTCACCGCATCGGCTTCGTGCGGGAGGATCTCCAGCGCACGCACCGCCGCGTCGAACGCGTCCACCGGCCGTTCGAGTTTCTCCAGGTACAGCGTGGCGAGCTCGACCTCGCACCGACCGCGCTGCTCGCCGTCGGACACGTCGCGGTGACGCGCCACGACCTCGGCGCCCGCCGCCGCCTCGCCCGCCGCGATGAGCAGGCGCGAGAGAGCACGCAGCGCTTCCCCACGCGCGGGCGTCACCTCGACGACCTTGTGCAGGAGCAGGATCGCCTGCGCGTTGTCGCCGAACACCTCCTCTTCGAGTGTCGCCCACTCTTCGAGGATCTCGGCACGGGCCTCGCCCTCGACCTGATCGGCGCGGAGCTGGAAGAGCCAGCGCAGATCGTCCTTCTTCTCGTTCGCGCGGAGCAGCGCGTCGAGCTCGCGGATCGTCTCCTCGTCGGTCGGATCCGACTCGACGAGCTCGCGGTACGTCGCCGCCGCCTCGTCCACCTTGCCGAGCTCGCGCGCGTACACCTCCGCGAGCCGGAGCTTCAGCGCGCGCCGCGTCGCGCTGTCGATCTCCTCGTCGCGCTTCAGCCGCGCCTCGACGGCCTCGACGAACGGACCCCACGAGCTCGCCGCGCGCGACCACGCTTCGAGCAGCGACAGACCATCCTCGCTCGCGTCGAGCTCGTAGGCGCGTCGCGCGTAGCCGAGTGCCTTCTGCTTGTCTGCGAGCGGCCCGCCCGTCACCGCGGCGAGCTTGCGCAGCATCGAGACCTGCTCCTCCACGTCCGATGTGGCGCCGAGCAGGATCTCGTAGAGCGCGGGCAGACGCGCCCACTTCTCTTCCTTCTCGTAGATCGGCACGAGCGCAGCGGCCGCGCGCGCGTCGGTCGGCGACACGCTGAGGACACGCTCGTACGACCGCACGGCCCGCTCGGGCGCGCCGAGTTGCTCCTCGTAGATCCGCGCCGCGCGGAACGAGATGTCGAGCTTGACGTTCGGCTCGGTCGTCTTGTCGGCCGCGCCCGAGAGGAACTCGACGAGCCCCTCCCAGTCGTTCTGCGACGCGTAGAGCTCTTCGAGCCCGTCCCAGTCGCCCGACGCCACGTACGACTCGCGCAGCACGCGGAGCGCGCGCGCATGCCCCGGCGAGAGCACGAGCACGCGGCGCCACGTGCGCGCCGCCGCCACCGGATCCTTGAGCCGCTCCGCGTACACCGCGCCGAGCTTCTGCAGCGCGTTGAGCCTGCCGGCGTCGTCCGTCGCCGCGTCCACGCGCCGCTCGAGCACCTCGGCGACCGTCGCGAAATCCTTGTCGCGCTCGGCTTGCTTCTCCAGCGCGTCGAGCACACCTGGCGCCGACGCGTCGAGCTCCAGGATCTGCTTGTAGTGCGCAATCGCGTCCGCGCCGCGATCGAGGCGCTCGGCCGCGAGCTTCGCCATCTCGCCGAGCAGCTCGATGCGCGCCGCGTCCTCCGTCCTTGGAAGCTGCGCCTCGTAGAGCGCGTAGAGCTGCGCCCACGAGCGCCGCTTCAGGTAGAGCTCCTTCAGCCGCGACTCGGCCTCGTCGTCGCCCGGCGCCACCGCGAGCAGCGACTCGTAGGCCGACACCGCGTTCTGGACGTTCGAGAACTGGTCGACCCAGCGCCGCGCCACCGCGCGGTAGAGGTTCGCCTTCTCCGCGTCGCTCGTGGACAGCTCCGCGAGCTTCTGCTGGTACGCGAGCAGGTCACGCCAGCGACCCAGCGTCTCGTAGACCCGCGTCAGCTCACGCACCGCGTCGATGTCGCGTTCGTCGAGCTGCGCGATCTGCGTGAGCACCGTGACGAGCGCCGCGTCGTTCTTCGCGCGGTCGCGGTAGACCGAGGCGATGTCACGCAGCACCTGGATGCGACCTTGCACGTCCGTTTGCGGCGTGCGCTCGAGCTCCTGCCGGTAGAGCTCGACGAGGGCGTTGTAGCCCTCCGTCTGCATGTAGAGCCGCTTCAGGGCGTCGCGCGCGTCGCGGTTGTCCGGGTCCGTGCGCAGGATGTTCTTGTACTGATCGATCGCCTTGTGCGCGTTCTCGGTCGACTCGGCGAGCTTGGCGAGCTCCGAGGCGATCGCGCGTTTGTCGGCCCCGTCGGGCAGCGCGCGCTGGGCGTCGGTGAGGATCGCGTAGAGCCGCGCCTTGTCGCCCTTGGCGAGCAGGTGCTCCCGGAAAAACGCGAGCATGCCGGCGTGCGTCGGATCGGCGCGACGCACGCGATCGAAGTACGCCTCCGCCGCTTGCGGCTGGCCCCGCATCCGCCAGTGCACCATGGCGATCTGGACGAGCACACCGAGCTCCTCGCCCGGCTTCACGCCGCCGCCCTTGAGCTGATCCTCGTAGAGCGCGACGAGCTCGTCCCATTGCTCGTTCGAGGTGAAATGTTCGGCGAGGAACGCGAGCGCGTCCGCCTGGCCGGGCTGCATGTCGAGCACCTGCGCGAAGGCGTCGCGGGCGCGGCCCTTGTCGCCGAGCTTCTCCGCCGCGACGCGCCCGAGCCTGAGCCCTGCCGCGATCCGATCTTCCTTCGTCGCGCCCTCGCGCAGCGTGAACGAGAGCGCCCGCGTCACGCCGTCCCAGTCGGCAACCTTCACGCTCGCGCGCTCGAGCAGCCGCGTCGCGCGGCTGTTCTTCGGATCGAGCGCCAGCGCGAGTCCGATGAGCTCGTCGATTCGATCACGCGCCTCGGCGTGCCCGTACCGGAGCGCCACGTCCGCCGCGCTCGCCAGAAGCGAGCTCTTGAAGGCGGGGCCGTCTGCGTTCTCGGACTCGGCCACGTAGCGGTCGACGATCTCGCTCCACCGCTCGCGCTTCGTCGCGTCGCTCTCCAGCGCCTCGGCTGCGGCGTCGTCGTTCGGCCGAAGCTCGAGCAGGCGCTCGTAGGCGGCTCGCGCCTTGTCGGCGTCGGCGAGCTCCTCGTTGTAGATGCGCGCGAGCTCCGCCTGCATCGGCGGCTCGACGGGCGTCTCTGAGGCGAAGGAGATCTCCAGCTCGAGGAGCTTGGCGACCGCGCCCCATTCTTTCCGCTCCTCTTGCTTGGCCCGTGCGAGCCCCAGGAGACGCTCCACGTCGTTCGTCGACGTGTCGGGGGCCGTCACTGCCTCCGCGAGATCGTTCCAGGCCGCCTCGTTCTCGGGATCGGACTGCAGGACCCCGAGGGCCACGCGAATTTTCTCAACGCTCATCGTTACCCCGGTCGGCGAAGCACAACGACACGATCATCCGGTCACCCATACGCTGCACCTCGACGTGCAGCGCAAGGCTCCTTGGACCAGACAGCTCGTCCTTCTCCCGCCATGCGTCGTCGAGAGAAGGATCCTCGGATTTATTTGACGCGAGCCGACTCTACGCTGCATTCGACCGGCGTTTCAAGGCGCCGTTTCCATCCCGGCCCGGCCGTCCGCTCGCGGCGCGGCAAACCCCGCGGGAAAGCCCCCGTCCTGCCCTCGCGCGCCCTCGGCCGTTCCACGCGGCCGCACCTTGGGTTATCAAGCGGGCCCATGAACGCTTCCTCCGTGAAACGGATTGGTGTCATCGGCGCAGGCCAGATGGGTCGTGGCATCGCTCAGGTTGCCGCCGCGGCCGGGATCGAGGTCGTCCTCTGCGACGCATCCCTGGAGATCGCGGACAAGGGCAAGTCGCTGATCGGCAGTATCCTCGGAAAGCAGGTAGAGAAAGGGAAGATGTCGGCCGACGAGCATCGCGCATTGCTCGATCGCATCGTCCCCGCCGGCAGCATGACCGCCTTCTCTTCCGTCGAGCTCGCCGTCGAGGCAGCGACGGAGAACGTCGATCTCAAGATCGACCTCTTCCGCAAGGTCGACGCCGCGCTCGCGCCGGGCGCGATCCTCGCCTCGAACACCTCGTCGATCTCGATCACGCGCCTCGCTGCCGCGACCTCGCGCCCCGAGCGTGTCATCGGCATGCACTTCATGAACCCCGTTCCGCTCATGAAGCTCGTGGAGATCGTGCGTGGCGTGCAGACCTCGCCCGAGACCTACACGCTCGTGCACGAGCTCTCGGTTCGTCTCGGCAAGACCGTGATCACGTCCGAGGATCGACCGGGCTTTTTGGTCAACCGTATGTTGATTCCGTTCCTCAACGAGGCGTGCTTCACCCTGCAGGAGGGCGTGGGCAGCCCCGAGGACATCGACACGGGCGCGAAGCTCGGCCTGAACCACCCGATGGGCCCGCTCGAGCTCGCCGACCTCATCGGCCTCGACACGGTGCTCGCCATCGCCGAGGTGCTCCACAAGGATCTCGGCGAGGACAAGTACCGCCCGCGGCGTTGCTCCGGAACCTCGTCGCGGCCGGCTGGCTCGGCAAGAAGAGCGGCCGCGGCTTCTACGTGTACGACGAGAAGGGCCAGAAGACGAAGAACAGCCTCGCGCGCTAGCGCCCGAGGAACGAAGGCTTCGTCTTCCCCAAAAACGCCTTCATCCCCTCCCGCTGATCCTCCGACCCGAACAGCCCCGCGAACGCCTGCGCCTCGTGCTCGCACGCCGACGCGAGGTCGACCCCCTCGCCGTGCAGCATCACGCGCTTCGCCGCCGCCACCGCGAGCGGCCCCCGCGACGCGATCTTCTGCGCCGTCTCCCTCGCCTTGAGGACGAGCTCCGCCGCCGGGTGCACCGCGTTCACGAGCCCCATCACGAGCGCTTGCTCCGCGCTCACCATGTCGCCCGTGTACACGAGCTCCCGCGCCCGCGCCGCGCCCACCCGCCGGAGCAGCCGCTGCGTTCCGCCGAAGCCCGGCATCACGCCGAGCGTCACCTCGGGCAGCCCGAGCTTCGCGCCCTCGGCCGCGTAGATGAAGTCGCACGCCAGCGCGAGCTCGCAGCCCCCGCCGAGCGCGAACCCGTTCACCGCGGCGATCACCGGGAACGGCAGCGCCTCGATCCGATGGCACAGCCGCTGCCCCGCGTCGGCAAACCGCTTCGCCGCCACCGGCGTCATCTCCGCCATCTCCCCGATGTCCGCGCCTGCCACGAACGCCTTGCCCGCGCCCGTGAGGATCGCCGCGCGCACGGCGTCTTCCCCGTCGGCCGAGGCCGCGAGCGCCTCGAACGCTCGCGCGAGCTCCGCCACGAGGTGCGCGTTCAGCGCGTTCATCTTGGTGGGCCGGTTGATCGTGAGCGTCGCGATCGGGCCGGTCCGCTCCACGAGGACGAGGTCGGTATCCGTCATGGCGCCGCGTTACCAGGGCGCGGCCTCGGTGGGAAGACGGGACGAGGGGCCGGCGCGGCTTGCCGTGAGGGCAAAAAAAAGTCGCGCAGCGCACCGGTTGGGGGGGGCGGACCGGCACGCGCGCGACGAGTTGGAGTGTGACACCCGCGCGCTCCTTGTCGAGCGCAAGTGCGCGACTCGTGCACGGAAACGACGATCGACCGGGCCGATCCGACTCGTTCGCATGGTCACCTCGCCGCCGAGGTGGCTCCGTCATGCGCAGTCGTTGTGCTCGGGACTACGTGACGACGGAAGAGGGCGGAGCGGGCAGAACCGAGCCTTTCGGAACGTGATGCGTGGTCCCTCCGCGGGCCGGCCTCCAAACGGCGTTCGAGGCTCGACCGGAACGCAACCGATCTTGTCCCCGCGTGCGTCTCGGGGTGAAACTGCCGGGTATGGTCCTTACCAAGGCCGGTCTGAACCGGCTGTTCGCGGAAGTCCTGCCTCAAGACGCAGACGTCGAAGCGTTCGTCGCACAGAACTTCGGCACCATCGCCCGGCGCGTCGCGCGCGGAGCCGATCGAGCCGGCAAGATCGCGCTCCTCGTGGACAACGCCGATCTCAAGGTTCTGCTCGACAAGATCTCCGGCGCGCACCCCGTTGCCGTCGCTCGGAACGAGCACCTGCTCGCCGAGGACAAACGGGTCGCCGGAACGCCGGTGCCCGACGCAGGACCCTGCGTGGGTCGGGACGCGCTCCTCGCCGAGCTCGCGGCACACGTCCATCGCGACGCGCCCGGGCCCGTGCTCCTCGTCGGCGACGCCGGCCTCGGCAAGACGACACTCGCGCTCGCGCTCCTCCACGCGGACGCGTCCGTTCGTCGTTTCGGCGGCCGCAGGTACGTCGCGCACCTCGACACGGCGGCCGACACCGAAGCGGCTGTCGTCGAGGTCAGCCGCGCCCTCGGCGTCACGCCCGAGGCGCCGCTCCTCAACCGCATCGCGGAGTCGCTGCGCCGCGCGCCGGCCTTGATCGTCCTCGACGATCTCGACGTGCCCCTCGCGAAGGACCCCGCGAACGTGCGCGACCTTCTCCAGAGGCTCACGGCCATCCCCGGCGTCGCCGTCATCGCCACGTCGCGATCGAGCGCGGCGCCGCCCGACGGCTTCCACGTCGCCGCGGTCAAACCCCTCGACGAGGCCTCCGCGCGGGCCGCGTTCCTCGCGATCGCCGGCGACGCGCGCCGCTCCGATCCGGGCCTCTCGTTCGCGCTCACCGAGGCCGCGGGCAATCCCCTCGCGCTCGCCTTGCTCGCGCGCGCGGCCGGTGACGGTCCGCTCGACCTCGCGGTCCGCGCCTGGCACCAGAAGCAGAACGAGCTCCTCATGCGCGAGGACGGCCCCGAGTCGGCGAGCGCCATCGAGATCGCCGTCGCCCTCGCGCTCGCGAGCGGCCGCCTCTCGGACGAAGCGCGCCGCCTCGCGCCGCTCTTCGCTGCGCTGCCGAACGGCGTCCGCGCCGAGGACCTCGCGGCCTTCGCGTCCTCGGGCACCGCCGACGCGGGCGCTGCGCTCGTGGCCCTCGGCCTCGCGCAGGATGCGTCGGGGCGTTCCCGCTTGCGCCGCGCCGTCCGTGAGATCGTCGCCTTGCAGCGCCCTGGCGCTGACGAGTCGGCGAAGGCGACGCAGCGGTACACCGGCCTCGCGCTCTCGAACGGTCCGAACGTCGGATGGCCGGCGGGGGACGAGAGCGCGGCGCGCCTCGCGGCGGACAGCGACAACATCGAGGCGATGATCCTGCGTGGCATCGACGGCCCGCACCGCATCGCGTGCATCGACGCGTCCGTCGCGCTCGCCACGTTCATCGGCTCCTCGGGCCACTGCACGCCGCGCGTCGTCGAGCGCGCGCGCGACGCGGCGCGGGAAGGCGGCGACAAGCTTGGCGAGGCCGACTGCACGCAGGCGCTCGGCGACATCGCGCTCGCGCGTGGTGAGGTCGACGAGGCGCGCGCGCGCTACCTCGACGCGCTCCCGCTCTTCCATCAGGCGCGCGCGGGCCTCAGCATCGCGGCGTGCCTCATGCGCCTCGGCGACATCGCGAGCGAGCGCGACGAGTACGACGAGGCGAAGCTCCGCTACACCGACGCCGCGCCGTACTACCGGCACATCGGCGACAAGCTCGGCGAGGCCAACTGCCTGCGCAACCTCGCCGAGATCGCGGCCTTGCGCGACGACTACGAGGAGTCGCGCGCGCGGTACAAGGAAGCGCTGCCGATCTACAACGAGCTCGGCGACAAGGCGGCGAGCGCGAACTGCATGAAGGGCATCGCGGACATCGCCTTCCAGGGCACGCAGTACGACGAGGCGCGCGCGCTCTACCAGGAGGTCGGCCCGCTCCTCGAAGAGCTCGGCGATCGCCTCTCGATGGCGCAGTGCCTGCAGAACCTCGGCGACATCGCGTTCGCGCTCGGCGAGCACTCCGTGGCCGAGAAGCATTACCAGAAGGCCCTGCCCATCCTGAAGGAGCTTGGCGACAAACTCGCCGAGGGCACGTGCCTGTCGACCCTCGGCGACGTCGCGCTCGCGTGCACGGAGATCGAGGACGCGCAGGCGTACTACCTCGCGGCGCTCCCGCTGCTCCGCGAGGTCGGCGAGAAAATGGGCGAGGCGAACTGCATCCAGAGCCTCGGCGACATCGCGCTCACGCAGTTCGAGCACGACGCGGCCCGGTCGCATTACGAGAACGCCCTCGGCCTCTTCGCGGCCCTCAAGGACGATTACTCGATCGGCTGGACGCATTACCGCCTGGCCCAGGTCGCCGCGGACCCGGACATCTTCAAGAACCACCTTTACGCGGCGCGCGACGCCTGGTTGCGCATCGGTCGTCAGGACCTCATCGACGACGTCAACACCGAGTTCCCCGGGATTCTTTAAAAAGGGGATGGCGTGTCCTCCGCGCCCGGTATAGTGCCGGGCGCACGGAGGACCGATCATCCATGAATGTCGTCGTTACCGGGGCCACGGGGCACGTGGGCGCGAACCTCACGCGCGCGCTCGTCGAGCGCGGCCATCGCGTGCATGTGCTTTATCGACATGGGCCGCGCGCGCTCGACGGCGTCGATTGCGAGCGAACCACGGGCGACGTCCGTGACGCCGACACTGTCGATCGCGTCATCCGCGGCGCCGAGCTCGTCTACCACTGCGCCGCCAAGATATCGCTCGAATCCGTCGACCCCGAGGTCGAGCCCATCAACGTCGAAGGCGTCCGCAACATCACGAACGCGTGCATGCGCCACGGCGTCCGAAGGCTCGTGCATTTCAGCTCGATCCACGCCTTCGCCACCGAACCTGCGGCCGAGGTCCTCGACGAGAAGCGCCCGCTCATCACCGACCCTCGCCAGCCTCCGTACGACCGCTCCAAGGCCGCGGGCCAGCGCGTCGTCCTCTCCGCCGTCGAGAAGGGCCTCGACGCTGTCGTCTTGCATCCCGCGGCCGTCCTTGGCCCGCACGATTACATGCCCTCGCGCATGGGCCGCGTCCTCTTATCGCTCGCCCGCGGCCGCATGCCTGGGCTCGTCGAGGGCGGCTTCTCCTGGGTCGACGTCCGTGACATCGTGGCAGCGGCTCTCGCGGCCGATATCCGCGGTCGCCGTGGGGAAAACTACCTCCTTTCCGGCCACTGGCTCACCTTTGGGCAGCTCGCGTCGGTCGCGGGCGAGGTCACGGGCCGCCGCCCGCCGCGCCTCACCACGCCCATGTGGCTCGCGCGCGCCGTCGCGCCGCTTGCGGGAGGCATTGCGAAGCTCCTCCGCACCGACCCCCTCTTCAACAGCGTCTCTTTGCACGCGCTCCGCATTCACCGCCATACGAGCCATCAAAAGGCCCAGGCCGAGCTCGGGTTCACGCCGCGCCCCACGAAAGAGACCCTGGAGGCGACGTATGCGTGGTTCCGCGAGACCGGCATGCTTCCCCGCTGATCCATGGACGAGCCCACGCTCTATCGATACATCCTTTGGGGATTCCTCGTCGTCGCGGCCCTGACCTTCCCGGCTCTGTTTTTCATCACCGCGCCGTACGGCCGCCACGAGGCGAAATCCTGGGGCCCGACGTTCAGCAACCGCACAGGCTGGCTCGTCATGGAGTCACCGTCGGTCCTCGTCTTTTTCGCCTGCTGGTACTTCGGCGGCTGCCCCACGGATGCGGCCTCGCTCGGCTTCCTCTTCCTCTGGCAGCTCCACTACGTCCACCGCGCCTACATCTTCCCGTTCCGCATCAAGAGCGGCCCCAAGCGAATGCCGGTCGCCATTGCCGCGTTCGGTTTCGCGTTTACCTCGACCAACGCCTACCTCAATGGCCGCTGGCTCTTCAGCTTCGCCGGCCCCGATCGATATGACTCGGCGTGGTTCTCGGATCCTCGCTTCTTCCTCGGCGCGGCCATCTTCCTCGCGGGATTCGCCATCAACCAGCAGGCGGACTGGATCCTCCTCCACCTGCGCAAACCCGGCGAAACCGGCTACAAGATCCCCCGCGGCGGCTTCTACCGCTGGGTGAGCTGCCCCAATTATTTCGGCGAGATCATCGAATGGCTCGGCTTTGCGATCTGCACCTGGTCGCTGCCGGGCCTCGCGTTCGCGCTCTGGACCATCGCGAACCTCCTGCCGCGCGCTCTCTCCCACCACCGCTGGTACCGCGAAAAATTCCCGGATTACCCGCCCGAGCGCAAGGCCCTCGTCCCGGGCTTATTCTGACCCGTACAACCTCGTCGCATTGCCCCCGACGAGCGCCGCGAGCTCTTCCTCCCGCATGCCGAGCGCCGCGAGCCGCTTGATCTCCCGGTCCCACGCATACGGCACGTTCGGGAAATCCGACCCGTAAAGGACCCGCTCCGGCCGGCAATGAAGGAGCCGCAACGGCGGCGCGCCCGTGAAGTATTCGGCCATCGCCATCGTCGTATCGAGCCAGAGATTGTCGTACCGTTCGAGCATCCGCTCGTACGCGTCGAACTCGTCGGCCCCGAGGTGTGGCACGCAGAGCTTCAATCCCGGATACTCCGCGAGCACCCGCTCCACCCGCTCGGCCGAACAGAGCACGTACGGATCACACTTGTAGGCCGGGCTCTTCGGCTCCCGACCCGCGTGCACCACGAGCGGCCGGTTTGCCCGGACGCACGCCTCGTACACGTCGTGCAGGGACTCCTCGTCCGGCGAAAAACATTGCACGTGGCAATGCAGCTTCACGCCCCGCAGCCCCATCGCGAACCCCTCCGCGAGAATCTCCTTCGCGCCCGGCTCCCCGGGCAGCACCGTCGCGAGCCCGAGGATTCGCGGCTCCTCCCGGCAGAGCCCCGCCACGAATTGATTCAGCGCCCGCGCCATCCCCGGCTTGTGCGCATAATGCAGCGCCACGATCCGCGACACCCCGCGCGACAGCAGGAATCGCACCACATCAAGCGCCTTCAGCTTGTACCGGATCGGCCATCCATACTGTTCGAACCATCGCCAGAGCGCCTCGAACACCGGGTCCGGGAACAGGTGCACGTGCGCGTCGATCACCTCGGGCAGCGACGCCGACAGGCGCTCGCCTTCCTCGTCGTTCGCGGCGGGCAGCGGGGCCCGATCCGCCGAAAGCCATCCACCGAAGGCTTCCTTGGGCGGCGCGTGATCGGCGAGGCAGGGCAGGGGACAGTCGTGCATGGCGGACGCGAGCATGCCTCAAAGAGGCTCCGCGGGACAGGGGCAGGCGTCGTGGTACGCTCGGGCCCGTGACGGTCATCTTCCCGCACCAGAAGATTCGCGACGAGGAGGACCGCTCCTTCACGTTTGCCCTCCTCGCTTGCCTCGCCGAGCCTGATCTCCCCGAGGACGAGCGCCACGAGATTGCCGATACGCTCGAACGCCTCGACGACCCCCGGGCCGAGCCTCGGCTCCTCGAATGGCTCCAGGATCGCGCGGCCCCTCCGCCCGTGCGTGAAGCAGCGAGTTCGATCCTCCGCTCGGCCGGCGCCCAAAATCGATCCCAGCTCGCTGCGATGCTCCGCGACGGCGATTCCCTCGTGCAGCGGTATGCCGTCCTCGGCATGGATCACCGCCATGCCGACTTCCTCGAACCCCTCGCGCGGGATCCCGGACATCCGCTCCACCGCGAGGCCATCCAGGCCGTGGAATGGGGATTCGAGGAACCGCGTTTCCAGGTACTCAAGATCGCGGCGCTCTCGCACCCGGACCCGAGCCTACGCGAGACCGCGGCGAACGTGCTCCTCTGGGACGAACCCGTGGCTGCCGAGGAGCCCTTGCTCGCTGCGCTCGACGATACGGAGGAGCGCGTCGCCGCCTCCGCGGCCAATACCCTCCAGTATTATCCGACCCGCCGCACCCTCGCGCGTCTCGCCGAGCTTTCGGCGCGCGAGGGAAAACTCGGCGAGGTGATCAGGTCCAGTTTCGATGACCTGCGCGCGCGGTTTCAATACGACCTGAAGGAGGCCGAGGGCGCCGAACGCGAGGCGCTCCTCGCCTGGATGCAGCCGGTCTGGTCGGTCCTCGCATTCACCGACGACGAGATATGCCACGAGCCACCGGAGTCGTTCGTCCGAACGAACCCCGTGCATGATATCGTCACGGCGGACGAACTCCTCTCGTCGCTCTCCCACGCCGACGGCCCCTGGGCCGAAAAGAAGCGCCGCCTCCGGAGTGCCGACCCGGCAGCCTTTTCCCCTTCCGACATCGAACGCCTCACACCGTTCGTCACGACGCACCCCGATCCGGACGTCCGCGACGAGGGCGCGCGGCTCCTCGCGGCGTGGAATCGGTACGACGAGCTCTTCGCTCTGCTCGACGACCCGCGCTTCCACATCTCGAAGACCGCAATGTATTACCTCGGCAAAACGACGCCGAACGCGCTCGTCGCCGAGCGCGCGTTTCGCCACATCTTCGATCCGCGCACCACGACCACCCACGCCTACGAGACCCTCGAAACCTACGTCGCCCACACGCCAGCCGAGGAGGCGATTCTTCGCCTCGCCAAACTCGCCGCCCACGACGAGCGCGAGACCCTCCGCCTCCACGCGATCTACGCCCTCACGAGGCTCGACGCCGCCCGCGCGATCGCGCCGCTCCTCTCGCTCCTCGAAGCCCCGCCCCTCAAGACGTGGTCCGTCCACGTCGCCCTCCTCGAAGCTTGCCGCACGCTCGGCCTCGCCCCCCACGGGCTCGACGCGCTCCGCGAGCTCGACAACCTCAACGTACAGCAAGCAATCGCCCGGATCGGTCGCCCTTCGTCTTGACCCCGCACCGCAGCGACCACACCATCCTGCGCCAAGCCCCCTTGGACTTCCTCCAATCCCTCTTCGTCTGGGCGAACCTTCCTTACGCAATCGTATTCACGGTCGCGATCCTCTTCGCGCTCCTGCAAATGACCGGCGTCCTCGGCCTGCTCGTCGGCGGCTCCGATCACGACGCCGACGCGGATGCCGATCACGATGCGGACGTCGACGCCGATCACGACCTCGACGCGGACGCGGACGCCGATCACGACCACGATCACGACGCCGACCACGACCACGACGCGAGCCTCGGCGGCAAGATCCTCGTCGATCTCGGCGCGGGCCGCGTCCCGTTTTCGGTTCTCTGGCAGACCTTCGCCGTCACGTTCGGCATCACCGGCCTCGCGCTCAACACCCTTTATTTCGGCCGCGCCGGCGCCCTCGCGTCCTCGACCCTCGCGTTCAGCCTGCCCGCTTCGCTCCTCGTCGCTTACCTCGTCACGCGCACCGCCTCGCGCCTCCTCGGCAAGGTCGTCGCGCCGTCCGGCGAGGAAGCCACGAGTCGCAGGAACCTCGTGGGCTGCTCGGGTGTCGTCATCTCGACCCGCGTCACCAGTGAATTCGGCGAGATTCGTGCCAAGGACCGGGCGGGGCATTTCGTGCACGTCATCTGCCGCATTCGTGAGGGCGAACCCGTCCTCGGCGCCGGCCGCGAGGTGGTCATCGTCGATTACGACAGCAAGGACGGTCGCATCTTCGTCGCGCCCCTCGACGACGACGCGCCGCCCGCGCCCGCGCTCCGCATCGCGGGCGATACGCGGGCCGAAAGCGAAGCAGAGGCAGAAGCGGAAGCCTCGGAAACGAAAGCTAAAACCCGAGCGCTTTGAGCGAGCGAGCGCGTTCTCCCTTGCCACGGCCCCCTGCGAGGCGGTCTCATCGACCGGCCGCGTTCGCGGTGGAGCTTTTTCGATCGGAGCATCCGAGCCATGCCGCAGCTCTTCCAGAAACCCGAGTTTCAATTGTTCGCCCTCGGAACGGGCGGTATCCTGGTCCTCCTCGTCGCCTTCTTCGTCACCCTGGCGAAGTTTTATCGACGTTGTGGTGCGGACGAGGCCCTCGTCCGCACCGGCGCTGGCGGCAACAAGGTCGTGATCGGCGGCGGTATCACCGTCTATCCGATCCTCCACCAGCTCCTGCGCGTCTCGCTCCACTCGATCAAGCTCTCCGTCGAGCGCTCGGGCAAGAACGCCCTCGTCACGCGGGACAAGATCAAGGCCAACGTCACGACCGAGCTCTACATCAAGGTCGAGCCCATCGCCGAGGACGTCCTCGCCGCCGCGCGCTCGTTCGGCGAGCGAAACTTCGACGAGCAGGCCATCGGCGACCTCATCGAGGGCAAGTTGACCGACGCCCTCCGCTCCGTCTCGGCGAACCAGACCTTCATGGAGCTGCACGGCCAGCGCAAGCAGTTCGCCGAGCACATCCAGAGCACGCTCTCCGACGAGCTCAAGAAAAACGGCCTCACGCTGGAGAACGTCTCGATCACCGCGCTCGCGATGGTGCCCGTGAAAGAGCTCGATCCGCAGGACGTCTTCGACGCCGAGGGCCTTCGCGCCATCACCGACAGCGTCCAGTCGAACGCCGAGCAGACCACGAAGATCCAGCGCGAAAAAGAGCTCGCCATCCAGCTCACGAACGCCGAGGCGAAGAAACGCGCCCTCACGATCGAGCAGGATCAGAAGCAAGCCGAGGCCGACCAGGCCCGCCGCGTCTCCGAATACGCCGCCACGCAGAAGGCCGAGACCGCGAAGGCCGTCTACATCCAGGAGCAGGCCCAGGAGCTCGCCGCGCTCGAAAAACGCAAAGCCACCGAGACCGCGCGTATCCAGCAGGAGCAAGCGATCGCCGTCGCCGAGGCCGCGCGCCAGCGAGGCCAGCGCGAGGCGCAGATCGCCGCGGAAAAGGCGCAGCAGGCCGCCGAAATCGCCAAGCAGCGCGAGATCGAGGCCTCGATGATCGAGAAGGAAAAGGTCGTCCAGGCCGCCGAGGTCGATCGGCAGAAGGCCCTCGAAACGGCCTCGATCGACAAGCAAAAGGCCGTCGAGAGCGCCGAGATCGTCAAGCAGCAGGCCGTCGAGACCGCGCGCATCGCCAAGCAGATCGCGGTCACCCAGAGCGAAGAGCAGGCCGCGCGCGCCGCCGCCCTGAAGGCCCAGGCCGAGGCTGAGCAGCAGCAAGCGATGCAGGGCATCATCACGGTCGAGGAGACCGCGAAGGCGAACCGCGAAAAGGCCATCGCCGTCATCAAGAGCGAAGAGGACGCGCAACGCTCGCGCATCGCCGCCGAGCGCGAGGCCTTCAAGCTCAAGCTCGAAGCCGAGACGCAGGCCGCCGCGCTCAAGGCGCACGCCGAAGGTGAAGCCGCGGTCAAACGCGCCGCGGCCGAGGGCGAGATCGCCCGCGCACAAGGCCTCGCGCAGGCCCGCGAGCTCGAAGCGCAGGCGAGCGCCAACGTCATGCGCAAGGGCGCCGAGGCCGACGGCGACCGCGTCCGCATCTCCGCCGAGGCCAAGGCCCAAGCCGCCTCGCAGGAAGCGCAGGCCTTGATCGCCCTCGCCGAGGCCACGCGCAAGAAGGGCGAGGCCGAGGCCGACGCCAAGCGCAAGCTCGTCGAGGCCGAGAACGCCGTCGCCACGAAGTTCCTCCTCCGCGACGTCGCCGTGAAGGCGCTCGACGTCCTGCCCGCCGTCACCCGCGAGCTCATGACCCCGGCCCGCGCCATCAGCGAGATCAAGGTCCTGCAGCTCCAGGGCACGGGCGGCGCCGCCGCGACGAACGGCGAGGGCGCCCCGAGCGCGCCCTTCGGCAACGTCGCTTCGCCCATCCTCAAGACCATCCTCGAAGCGGGCGCCGCATACCCGCTCCTTCGCGAGATGCTCGCCTTCTCGCAGGTCGATGAGCGCGGCCTCGCGGACAAGGCCCGCTCCTTCCTCGCCACGCTCCCGACCGAGCTTCGCGCCGTGATCGACAAAGACCCGGAGCTCGCGAAGAAGCTCGACGACCTCGGCGTCGCCCACGCCGCGCCCTCCGGCGCCGGCATCCAGGTCCACGAGGTCGACCCTCCGACGATCCCGCCTGCGGCCCCGGTCGCGGGCGAGTGAATCGATGACCCCGCCTCGCCGAGATCCGGACGAAGCCGCGCTCTCTGCGCTCGCGCAGATCGCGCGTGGCCTCGTCTCGACCCCGGGCGCGCAGGGCGGCGCGCTCGGGTATGGCACGTGGAAGCAAGGTTTTCGCGAGCTCGTCCAGCGGGATCCGCTGGACACGCTCCTCGTCTCCGTGCTTGGCGGCGCTTACCTCTTTTGGCTCGCCGAGAAAGACAAGAACCCGCGGTGCCGCACGTTCTGGGACGCCGCGGTGTTCGTCTCGACCTGCCTCTCTGTCGGGTACGACAACAAGTTCGCGCAAACTGAATCGGGCAAGGCCCTCGCCACCTTCCTCATGACGTTTGGCCCGAGCGTCGCGGCGAACGCGTTCGCCCGGCCCGCCGCCGCGCAGCAAAATTCCGTCGGACCGCCCACCAATGGGGCCGACGCGCAGGTTTCCGCCGCCACGGCGGAGTCGATCGCCCTGCAAAAGGCCATTCTCGCGCGCCTCGACACGATCCTCGCCGAGCTCCAGAGCGCCCGCCCGCCGTCCGAGCGGAACGTGCGGGGCTGACAGGAAATTCCGTTTCGACTATCATGAGCGGCCGCTCCCGGACCACGGGCCTTTGCCTGACCGCCGCCCGGTCCGGTTTGTCGAGGAGGACGGCCATGACGTTTACTGCGACGCACGGATCCGGAAGGCATGCCATCGTCATTGGTGGTGGTATCGCGGGCCTCTCCGCCGCGCGCGTGCTCACCGAGCATTTCGACCGCATCACCGTGCTCGAGCGCGACAAACCGCAGAGCAGCGCCGAGCACCGTGCCGGCGTCCCCCAGGCCCGGCACGTCCACATCCTGCTCGCGGGCGGTGAGCAGGCGCTGGAGGCGCTCTTCCCGGGCCTCCGCGAAGAGCTCACCAGGGCCGGGGCGCCGTGGGGCGACTATGCCGGCACATCGCTCATCAATTTCCCGATATTCCGCCTGCCGCACTCGACGAGCGGCGTCGAGGTGAGCTTCGCGAGCCGTCCGTTTCGGGAGTACACGATGCGGTGTCGGCTCGAGCGTGACGGCCGGGTCGAGTTTCGCAATGGCATCCAGGTGAAGGGCCTCGTCGGCGAGGGCCACGGGGTTTCCGGCGTCAAGGTTCGCGACAGCCGCGGCGAGGACGTCCTGCGGGCCGACTTCGTGGTCGCGGCGTGTGGCCGCGAGGGCCGGGTGGACGAATGGCTCGCGGAACTCGGCTTTCCGACGCCGCGCGAGGAGACGGTCGACGCGGCCCTGTCTTATGCGACCCGCTGGTATCGTGGCCCCCGTAGCATCTCGCGGTACAACCTCGTGGTGGACCTCCCGAGCCCCCCGGATCTGCCGCGGGGCGGAGGCTTCATGTCGTGCGAGGACGGCAAGTGGTTCGTCACGCTGATGGGCATCGCGGGCGAACGCGCGCCGCTCGACGAAGAGGGATTCAACGCATGGATCCGCAACCTGCGATTCCCCGAGGTATGGGATCTCGTGCAGAAAGCCGAGCCGGCCTCGCCGATCTACGGCTCGGCGAAGACGGAGAACCGGCACCGCCATTTCGAGGAGCTGAAGCGTTTTCCGGACCGCTTCGTGGCACTCGGCGACGCGGTCGCCTCCTTCAACCCGATGTACGGCCAGGGCATGACGATGGCGGTGCTCGGCGCGATGGAGCTCGCCTCCTGCCTTGCGGAGCAACGCGAGCGCATTGGTGGCCCGAGCCTCGTAGGTTTGTCGCGCCGATTCCAGCGACGCCTCGAGCGGGTCCTGCGCTCGGTGTGGGGAATGGCGCTCGCCGAGGATTTCCGCTGGCCGGAGACGCGGGGCGAGCGCCCTGGGGCGATGAGCCGGGTGGTGGGCAAGTACATGGACGAGCTGATGCATACCATCGCGGAGGACACGGTGGTGTTCCAGCAGTTCGTCCGGGTGCAACACCTGCTGGACCCGGTCTCGGCGCTGCTCGCGCCGGAGGTGGCGGGACGCGTGATCAAGAGGGCGACGCGGCCGATGCGCGAGGTGGTGGGAGGGCTCGTGCAGCAGGTGGGCGGGTAGGGGTATCGAATCCCCCTCCTATCGTGGCCTGCCCCTGAACCGCGCTGCCTGTCATTCCTTCCGCACCAAAAACCCCGCCACGAAATACCCATCCGTCCCCTGCACGTGTGGCAGGAGCCGGAAGCTCGTCGCCCCCTCGCCCAGAATGTCCCGCGGAAGCTCCGCCTCGATCGGCTGTTTTTCCAGCCGCACCCCCGTGCCCGACGGCTCCCCCGCGAGCCGCTCGACCACCTCCTCGGCCTCCTCCCGCAGCACGCTGCACACCGCGAAGACCAGCCGCCCCCCGTCCTTCACCCGCGTCGCCGCGTTCCGCACGATCGCAATCTGCAGTTCCGACAAACGTTTCACGTCCTCCGCCGTCCGCCGCAGCGCGATCTCCGGCCGCCGCCGCAGCGTCCCCACGCCGGAGCACGGCGCGTCCACCAGCACCCGGTCATAATCACGAGGCACGTCCTCGAACGCCCCCGTCCTGGCTGCCCAGTCGACCGCATATGCCGCCCGTGCTCCCCGCCCCGCCGGGCCCTCCTTCAATCGTTCGAGCTTTGCTGCATAGAGGTCCGCCGCATCGACCGCGCCCTCGGGGCCCACCTCGTCCGCGAGCAGCCACGTCTTGTTTCCTCGCCCTGCGCAGGCGTCGAGCACCCGCTCGCCCCGCCGCGCCCCGAGCGCGAGCGCCACCACCTGCGCCCCTTCCTCCTGCACGATCCACGCGGTCCCCGCGCCCTGCAACCGCCGCACGTCTCCGGCTCCGCGCACCAGGATCGCCCGCGACGAAGCGTGCCCCTCCTCGAACGTTCCCTCCGGACAAACCTCCCGCAATCGCGTGACCCACGCCGCGCGATCCTCCGAAAGCGCGAGCGACAAACCCAGCGGCGGCGGCACCGGCCCTGCCGCGAGATAGGCCTCCGCTGCGCTCCGCCCGAGCGACCGACGCAGCGATCCCCGGAGCCACCCCGGCGCCGACGCGCTCGCCGCCTCCAGCAGCGACGGCCGCCCCTTCGCCTCGACCTCCGCCGCGAGCTTCCGCAAAATCGCATTCGCGAACGACCCCGTCCGCACGTCCCCCTCCGCGCGGATCGCCCCGACCGCTTCGTTCACCGCGGCGAATGCCGGCACCCGATCCAGAAAGCAGATCGCATACCCCGCCATGAGCACGTGTGCCCGCGCGATCGGCGACGGCAGGTCGAGCTTGTGTTTCGACGTCAATGCCGAAAGCCTCGCGACGAGCGCGGCTTCCGTCCGCAAAACACCATACACGAGCTCGGTCGCGAGCCCTGCGTCGCGCGGATCCATTCCGGACCGCCGCCCGAGTTCGGCGTCGAGCGCCGCGGCCGCGAACGCCTCCGCGCTCCACACCCGCGCGAGCACCCGCGCCGCGATGAGCCTTGCTTCGCTAATCAACGAGCTCCCTCAACTGCCCTTGGATCACGTCCCACCGTCGCTCCACGTCATTCTTGAACGCCACCCCCATCAATGCAAAGAGCACGAGCAGGCCCACGAGGCTCGCGATCTCCCGCACCCGCAGCGGCAGAGGCCGCCTCGATACGGCCTCGAACAGGAAAAACAGAAGGTGACCGCCGTCGAGCACCGGGATCGGGAGCAGATTCACGAGCCCGAGGTTGATGGAAATCACGGCCATCGCCCACACGAAGTACGAGACGCCCTTCGAGCCCTCCTCGCCGACCACGTCGTAGACCGTGATGGGCCCGCCCAGCGTCGAGATGCTCACCTTGCCCTCGACGATCCGCACGATCCCCACCACGATGAACCGGATCACGTCGTACGTCTCATCGAGCGCGCTCCTCAGCGCGAACGGCAAAAGCGACGCGTGCTCCACGTACGCCTCCGGCACCACCGGCGACCAGTTCGACGCCCGCACGAAATACCGCGGCCGGTGCTGGCCGTATTCGTCGATCCAGTCCTCGCGCCGCAGCAGGATCGTCCCGCTCTTCTTCACCCCGCCCCGCAGCCACGTCACCATGTGCGGCCGATCCGGCGCTACGAGCAGCCGTTCGAGGAACGTCGCCCACGCCGTCACCGCCGCCTGGTCGACCTCGACGATGCGATCCCCGGGTCGCATATCGGCGTTCCATTCCGCCGAACCCTCCGCCACGTCGAATACGTACAGGTCTGCCGATTCGAGCCCCGTTCGCGACTCCAGATCGCCGTGCCCGCTCGCCTCCGGCGTCAGCGCCGCCACGCCCGACTCGTACACGGCCATGTCCGCGAGCCCGCCGAACGCGCGGGGCACCTTCACTGGCCGCAAATACGTCACCGGCACCGTCTCGCCGTGGTTCTCCGACAGCGCCGTTTCGAGGTCTGCGAACGTCTTCACCGGCCGGCCGCGCACCTCTGTCACGAGGTCGAACGTCCGGAGCCCTGCGCGGTAGGCCGGCGAATCCGGCCGCGAAATTCCCACGACGGCCGCGGGCCGACTCGGCTTGATGCCGATTTCGCCGACCTTCTCCACGATGTCGAGTGGCTTCCGGACGACCTTCTCCTCCGGCACCACCACGACTTCGACGTGCTCGTTGTTGCGAAACACCTTGAGCCGCAGCTCTTTGCCAGGGCTCTCCCCGATGATCCGCGCGAGCTCGGCGAACGTCGAGATTCGCTCGCCGTCCACCTCGAGCACCCGATCGCCCGGCGTGAGTTTTCCCTCCGCCGGATGTCCGGGCAAAACGAAGCCGACCGTGGGGGGCGAAAAACGCGTCTCTCCCACGAAAACGGAGAAATAGAGGAGAACGGGGAACAGGATGTTCATCGCCGGGCCCGCGATGACGATGATCACCCGTTTCCAGAGCGCCTGCGCCTCGAACGTACGCTTGCGATCCTCGGGCAGCACCGGCTCCTGCCGGTTCTCCTCCAGCATCTTCACGAAGCCGCCGAGGGGCAAGAGCCCCACGCAATACTCCGTCTCTCGTCCTCGAAACCGCAGCACCTTCGGCCCGAAACCGATCGAGAACGTGAGCACCTTCACGCCGAAGATCTTCGCCCACACGAAGTGGCCGAGCTCGTGCACGAAGATCAGCACGGAGCAGAGAAGCGCGAAGTAGAGCAGATCCACGGCAGGCGTATCTCTACGCGAGATCCCGTCGGGGCGCCAAGGACAAAACCGCGCCCAGGACGCTCTTTCCGCTCACACCGGGCCCCCATTTGCCCGGCCCGCGCCGCCGTGCAATCGTTGGCCCGGCATTTCACGCGGGGGGGTCGGTCTTGCGCCTGCTCATCGTTTCGTATGCTTTTCCGCCCGTTGGCGGCGTCGCCGTCCAGCGCGTCACCAAGTTTGCCAAGTACCTACCTTCGTGGGGCGTCGAGACCACCGTGCTCACGGCGGAAAACCCGTCCGTCCCCATCCGGGACGAGAGCTTGCTCCGCGACGTCCCGGCCGAAGTGAAGGTCGTCCGCGTCCGCACCCTCGAACCGAGCTACGAGAAAAAGGCCGCCGTCTGGCGCGGCGCCGCCTCGAAAGGCCGCTTCGCCGGTGCGCGCCGCGCCCTCGCGCGCCTCGCCTCCGCCGCGCTCGTCCCGGACCCGCAGATCCTTTGGCTCCCTGCGGCCGCGGCCGCGATTCGCCGCCTCTCGGCGAACGTCGACGCCGTCCTCGTCAGCGGCCCGCCCTTCTCGCCCTTTTTGCTCGGCCCGCTCTCGCGGGTCCCGTTCGTCCTCGATTATCGCGACGAATGGCGCACCGCGGCCACCTATGAAATGCACGGCGGGCCGCTCCTCTCGCGCGCCATCGACACGATCGAGCCTGCCCTCGTCCGGCGCGCCGCGCGTATCCTCACGGCCACCGAGGAGTTTCGCCAGAACCTGCTCGCGCGGTATCGCGACCTCGACGCGCGGCGCGTGATCACCTTGACGAACGGCTACGATCCTGACGATTTCGCGCACATCGCCGCGACGCCTCCGCCGCCGTATGCGCCCGGACGCAAGCTCGTCGCGACCTATGCCGGCACGACGTTCTGGCATACCTCGCCGCGTGGCCTCTTCGCGGGCCTCCGCCTCCTCGCGGAGCGCGCGCCCGCGCTCGCAAACCTCTTCGACATTCGCTTCGTCGGCCGTGTCGTCGATACCGAGCGCGCCGTCTTCGACGAGGCCCCGCTCCCCATGGTCCGGCACCTCGGCTTTCGCCCGCACGACGAGGCGCTTTCGCTCCTCGCGGAGAGCCACCTCGCGCTCGTCGTCGTCGACGACATCCCTGGCAATGCGGCCATCTATCCAGGCAAGATCTTCGACATCATGGCGGTCGGCCGGCCTTGCCTCGCGCTCGCGCCCGAGGGAGCGCTCTCGTGTCTCATCGTGCGTCATCGCCTCGGCGTCGTCGTCCACCCGCGCGAGCCCGCTGCCATTGCCGCGGCGCTCGAACGGATCGCGCGCTCCTTCCAGCGCGGCGAACCCCTCCTTCCTTCCCGACCCGAGGGCCTCGAACCATTTCACCGCCGCGCGATCGCCGGCCGCCTCGCGGAGGTGGTCCGCGAGATCGCTGGTTCGCAGGGACAAACGCGCGCGCCTTCGGCCGCTTAACGAGCGGAGGAGGCGATCCTTTCGAGCACCTCGGCGAGCTCCTTCGGGTGGCTGATCATGGGGAACAGACCCGCGGTCAACTCGTAGAACGCGAACCCGTCCGCGCGCGCTTTTTCCACGAAATGGGCGATCGGATCGGCCTTCAAGAAGGCGATCAGGTCCTCACGCGCCGTGCCGTAGACGTAGGCGCGGGGCATCCGGGGTTCTCCGTGCGCGAGCACGATCGGCTCCTCGAGACATTTCATCGGATGCGGCGTCAGCCTCGGCCCCACCCACGCCCGATCCTCGGGCTCGTAAATGCCCATCGCCTCGAAGGGAAAGGGCGGCAAGAGCCGGGGCCCTTCCTCGCCCGACATCTCGCCGAGCTTATCGGCTGTTCCTCCGCCAAACCCGCCCATCGCATTCCGCCCGTTCGTCGGCACGTGCCCGTTGACGTAAACGAGCTGCGCGATCCGCTCCGGCACGCGGTCCGCGACGCCGGTGATCACCATGCCGCCGTAGCTTTGCCCCACGAGGATCACGTCGCGAAGATCCTCGTACACGAGCACGTTCGTGATGTCCTCGATGTGCGTCGACAGCCCCACGTGCGGTCCGAGCAGGTGCGAGCGCTCGCCGATGCCCGTCAGCGTCGGCGTGAAAACGTTATGCCCTGCGCGTTCGAGCTGCGAAGCCACGCGCCGGAAGCCCCATCCGCCGAGGAAAGGACCGTGGACCAGGACGAAGGTCGCCGTCATCTCGCGACGCTCGCCTTCGGCTTTTCACACAAGCTCGCACGTTTTTCCTGACAGGCGAGATCGTTCGCGCGCCCGTCGCCCGGGAGCCACTCCGCGCAATCCTCGTCGCCGAGGTTGTTCGGCTCGCCGCCTCGCCACGGGGGCGCGCCGAGCGGCTCCCCCGAGGCCCACCGGAAATCGTTCTCTTGGGCTGCGTCCGAGAGGCCGATCCACATCGACCCGACGTCGATCTTCGCGCCGATCGCGGCGAACAGCGCGTCGTTCTCCTCCGCGGAATCGAGGACCGCGAGGTCCCCGCCGGATTGCACGCACCGCGCATGTGCATTTGACCACGTCGCGGCATCCTGCAAACAATACTCGCGTTTTCCGACGATGATCCGCCTGTCCTCGCCGCACTTGAGCGCGCCTCTCGTCCCGGCGGGCGACCGGCTCTCGCAGAGCGCCATGCGCGGGACGAAACAATCGACGTCGTTCCAGCGACCGCTCCCGATGAGCCACGCGCCGCAGTTTTCCGCGCCGCCGTCATTGTTCGGCTCCCCGTCGTTCCACGCGAAAAAACGCACGGGCTTGGCGTCGGGGCCGAGCCATCGCCCCTCCGTCGGCTCGACGAGCCCGAGCCATACGTTCTCGCTGGTCACGGGCGAGACGATCGCCGCGCGGATCACCTGCGCCTCGGCCTCGGACGTGATCGAGGCGAGGTGCCCGCCGTGCTCCTCGCAATGCCGCTCGGCGTCCTGCCACGAGCGCAGCTCCGTGAACACGCAATACGTGCCCGTCGCCGCCACGATTTCCTTGCCTTTGCCGCACGAAAAAGGTGGCAGCGGCAGCGCGCCGCCTGCCACTTCGAGCTTCGGTTTGTCGGGAGCCGAGGCGGAAGCGGAGGCCGAGGGGGCCGCGGAAGCAGACGCCGCGGCGGATGCGGACGCAAACGTTCGTGGCTTCAGCGCCTCGTCGGGGTCCGATACGATCGCCGGGCCCGGACCACAGCCGGCGAGGGCCAGCAAGACGAGAGACCAAGGCGAAGCAGACATCCGCATGGCGCGGATCGCATCAGCCCCCAGGCCTGCCTGTCAAGGCATTCACGCGCTCTCGGCGCGCCTGAATCGCTTCGTGCCCAGCGCGACCAGCATCCCGAGCACCAGCGTCACCCCGGCGAACAAGAACTCCGGCTTCTCCGCGCCGGCGAGCAGCGCCACAGATCCGACCGCGCCGACGAAAGGAACGAACTTCCCGCCCGGCACGCGGAACCCCTTCGAATCGCCGTCTTTCTTTCGAAGCACCGGCACCGCGAGGCACGTGAACAGATATTGAATCACGATCGTGATGTTCGACATCCCCACGAGGCGCCGATAATCGAAGAAAAAGGCGAGCGCCGCCGTGATGACCGTCGTCCAGAAGATCGCCACGTGTGGCGTCCCCCAGCGCCTGTGGATTCGCGCGAGCGCCGCCGGCATGAGCCCGTGCGCCGCGATCGCCTGCGCGTACCTCGGCGACCCGAGCGCGCTGCCCGCCGTGAATCCGCCGACCGAGAGCAAGCTGCCGGCGACCACGATCGCGCCGATCGTCGGCCCGATATACCGCGCGGCGTCCACGAGCGGCTGCCCCGACTCCTCGCCGATGCGCGGGTACGTCGCGACCAGCACCGCCTGCACCACGATGAAGAGCAGCGCCGAGATCGAGAGTGCGCCGAGCGTCCCGACCGGCACGTTGCGCTGGGGATTTTGCGTCTCGCCCGCCGCGATCGGCGCGACCTCGAAGCCTTGCAGCGGAAACAGCGCGAGATACACGCCTTGCCCCACGCCGAGCGCACCGAGCGGGAGTTTTCCCCCGAGCCGCGACGGATCGAACAGCGATACGGCCACGACGAGGAAACACAGGATCGCGCCTATCTTGCCGACCGTCATCGCGTTCACGACCCACGCGCCTGGTTTCACCCCGAAATAATTCACCGCCCCGAGCGCCACCACGACCGTCGCGGCGACGGCCGGCCCCACGAGCGGCGCGCGGATTCCCACGAGCTCCACGAAAAGGCTCGCGTTCGCCGCCCAGCTCACGAACGTGTTCGCCCAGCAAAACCAGCCGACGAGGAAACCCGCCCGGTCGCCGAACGCATTGCGCGCATAGAGGTACGTCCCGCCCGTGTCGGCGTGCCGGCCCGCGAGCTCGGCGAAGCAGAGCGCCACCGGCATGAGGAGCAGCGCGCAGAGCGCGAAGGAGAGCGGAGAAAAACCGCCCATCACCCGGTACATGTCGTCGGGCAGCGCGAACACGCCCGATCCCACCGTGGCGTTGACCCCGATGCAGAGGACGTCGAACAACGTGAGCCTGCGCCGCAGCGAGGGCGCCTGGGCCTTGGCCTCGGCGTCGAGGGTGGAGACGCTCATGATGCGGACTCCATGGCAGGTAGAGAGGGGCGGAGCGGGCTGCCAGTCTAGGACGCATGCGCCACGCGAGGCAACCTCTTCGAGCGCCGAACCACTTGACGTTCCGGGTAAAACCCTTCATCGTCCGGCAAAGGAGGAATCCGGCATGAACGAGCGAGCCGACTGGTATTATCATCGCAAGGGGTGAACCTCGTGCACCCGAGCGCGGGAGTTTCTCGCGCAAGAAAATGTGTCGATCGTGGAAATGGCCGACGCCGGCAAGCTGAAGCTCGGCGAGGAAGCTGCGCTCACGCTCGCCCGGCAGGCCGAGCGTGTCGTTGCGGTGAAAGGAAAAAAGCGCGTCACGCTGGACATGCGCGCGTGTCCGCCCGACGCAGACGTGCTCGGGGCCCTGCTCGGGCCGACGGGCGGCTTGCGGGCCCCGACGATGCGGGTCGGACAAACGCTCGTGGTGGGGTTCGATCCCGAGGTTTACGCCGAGGTCCTCGGGCTCGGGAAGGGGTGAGCGAGAAGGGTCAATCCGCCAGGTTGCCCATGCCCATGCCCGCGAGCAGGTGTTTCTGCACCTCGGCGTGCGCCTTGTTCAGCCCCTCGGTCGCTGGCGCCGAGGTCGGGTCGACGACCACGCGCGCGGGGCGGCTGCCCGCGGGCGACTCGACGAGCGCGAGGACCGCGTCCGCCACGAGCTGCGGACTCGGCACGTTGTCGCCCGAGAACATCTGCTCGAAGCTCTTGCCCATCATCTCCAACGCGTTCGCGAACGGCCCGTAACCCTGGGCGCGTTCCTGCTCGCCGCCCACGGCGAGCTTCTGGCCGAATTCCGTGGGGAACGCGCCCGGCTGCACGATCGTGAGCTCGACGCCCGTCGCTTTGAGCTCATAACGATACGCCTCGCTCAGCGCTTCGAGTGCGAACTTGCTCGACCCGTAGGCGCCCATCACCGGGAAGACCAGGCGCCCGAGGGCGCTCGAGATCTGCACGACGAAGCCCTTGCCGCGCGCGCGCATCGACGGCAGCGCCGCGCGGAGCACGCGGTGCGGGCCGACCACGTTCACGTCGTATTGGCGGAGGAGATCCTCGCTCGTCAGCGTCTCTTCGAGGCCGAGCGCCGCGTATCCGGCGTTGTTCACCACGACGTCGAGGTGCCCGGCCTTCTCCAGCGCCGCGGCCACGGCTTTGTTCACGGACGCGTCGTCGGTCGCCGCCATCTCGAGCACGTGCACGCGGCCCTCGCCGGCCTTCGTGAGCTCTTCGGCGGCCGCCGCATTGCGGCCCGTGATGTCGCGCATCGTCGCGAAGACCGTGTGGCCCTTCTTCGCGAGCGTGAGCGTGATGAGGCGGCCGAAGCCGCTGTTCGTACCGGTGACGAAGACGTTCTGGCTCATCGGGTTCTCCTCCCAACGGGAAGGGCGCTAGATAATCACGGCTCCGTCCCGTGGGAAGGGGGCGACCCGTCACCGAGCAAAAATCGAACATCAATCGCCGTTCGGCTGACCCATGCGGAGCGGGCCGCCGCGCGCGGTGGACCAGAGCAGGCAATTCTCGGCCGATCCTGGCACCGTGAACACGTCGAGCCCGTGCTCGAAGGTCTGCACGAAGATCTCGACCTGCCCGTCGCCGTCGAGGTCCCCGATGGCGGGTGCCGCGGGCGCGCCGTTGCCATTTCCATTTTGCTCGCCCGTGTTGTGGAGCGGCACGTCGTGGAGCAGCGTCCCGTCCGCGCCGAGGACCACGAGATAGCCCGAGTCGAGCACGTTCGGATCCCCATACGTGGCGAACATCAGCTCGGGCGAGCCGTCCTGGTTCAGGTCCGCGACGGTCACCTCGGTCGCGAACATGATCGATTTGCCGTGCGTGTAATTGAAGCGCCAGATCTGCTTCGCGTCCGCGCCGAACGCGTAGACGAACCCGTCGTTGAACGGCGCCACGATCTCGGGTTTGTCATCGCCCTGGATGTTCACCGTCGTCGCCGCGGGCACACCGCCCGGCGGGTAGTACCCCTCCACCTCGATGGGTTTTTCCCCGCGCGGCAAGGTCTCCCAGCCGGGCTTGCGCATTGCCGAGCGGCTCCCGTCGCCGTGCGCGCCTTCGAGCACCATGATCGCATACGCCTGCGTCTCGTACGGCTCGTTTTTTTCGACGTTCGGCACGCCCAGCACCTCGTTTTTCCCGTCCCCGTCGAGGTCGACCACGTTCGGCGGCGACGCCGTCCACTGGAGCCACTCGGCGAAGGACGGGTGCGGCCACTCGCCCGTGTGCAAATTGTAATGGTCCGCCTCCACCTTCGGATCGGCCCAACGGATGAACTGGCCCCAGGTCAGGCGCTGGCCCTCGAATTCGTTCGCGCGGTTCGTGAAGAACGGCGCGGCGTCGATCGCCACGCCATCGTGGTCGAACGCCTGGATGTGGTGGTTGTCGTAGGTCGCGAGCACCTCGAGGTCCGGGTCGTCGTCGATGTTCCCGACCGCCACGTTGAGCCCGTAGCAGCCGTACCCGGAATGCCCCATGCCATTGCGATCCGCGTCATTCCCGGCGCCCGCGAGGCTATTGTAGCGCGGCCACGCCGGAAACCCGAGCCCCGCGGGCTGGTGGAGCGACCCGTCGGCGCGGAACACGAAGACCTGCGCCCCGCCGTCCTCCGTGCTCGCGGTTTGCGTCGTCGTCACCACGATCTCGAGCACGCCGTCGCCGTCGAGGTCACCTGCGGCCATGCCGCGCACCTCGGGCGCGTTGTTCGCGGTCGTCGTGCTCGCGGGGAAACCAGCCTTCGGCACGAGCGTCTTGTCCTTCCACTCGTACGCCCAGACCTCGTGATCGCTGCCGTAGACGATGTCGACGAGCCCGTCGCCTTCGAGATCGGCGACGATGTGCGGGGCGTACACGCGCCCCTCGCCGCCCTCGGCCTTCGCGAGCACGTTGCCCTCCGCGTCGTGGACGAAGACCGAAGAATAGGCCGCGATGAGCTCGCGTTTTCCGTCGCCGTCGAGGTCGCGCACGACGGGCGAGGCGAACCAGCTCGTCTCGCCGCCGAGCGTCATTTTGTATTCGGGCGCGGCCACCTCGCCCTTGCTTTCGCCCTTCTCACACGTCGTGTTGCGCGTGCCTCCCGTCGTGGAGCCCCCGGTCCGGCCCCCGGGACGACCCTCGCTCTCGCCGCAGGAGGCGGCTGCGAGGGAGAGGCCCGAGGCGAGGAGCAAGGAGAGCAGGGGTTTGCCCCACCCGGACATCGCGTGATGGAATGAGCGTATGTGGGTCATGTCGTCCTTGTCGCGCAAAAGAAAGGAGCCGCGTCCGCCCCCAGCGGCGGCGGGGCCGAGGATATCAAACTTCTTCCGGTCGTGGTAAGGTCGCCTCGTGCGACCCCGGTGAGTCATGCGCGCGTCAGCCACGGAAAACCGAGCTTTACGAACCCACGGGAGCCGCGCGGCCCGCGCCCTCCTCTGCCTCCTCGCGCCCCTCGTGCTTGGCGCGGCTTCGCCTGACGAGGCCGCGCCCTCGCAGCCGGCCGAGCCTCTGCCCGAGCTCCCGCCGCCGCCCGAGCCCGTCGCGGCGCCTTCCGCGCCGGCCGGGAACCATTCCGCGCCGCGGGAGCGCTCGACGGTCGAGATGGCGCGGCTCGACGCGGGCGTCATGTACGTCCGGGGCCTGAAAATGCTGGGGCTCGGGACGCTCGCGCGGTACCAGGTCCTCGTCGGCTTCATCGACCTCGACGTCGTGCGTTTTCCGCACGAGCGGTTCGGCTTCGAGATTCACCTGAATGGCGGCCCCATCGGATTCGACGAGAATGCGCAGGTCGAGATCGGCCTCTCCGGCGCGGGTCTCGTCGCGCCGTTCCGCTGGAAGGGCCGGGCGCCTGGCTCGTTCGTCCTCGGCGTGGGCGGCACCTTCGAGTACGGCCGCCCGGTCTGGCTCGAACCGGGCTATCACGGTGCGCCGTTTGGCCTCGCGCGGTTCCGGATTTTTCCCACGGAGACCGTTGGCCTTCAAACGGCCTACCGCTTCGTCCCGATCACCACGAACGAGCTCGCGTTGCAGGAGCACGACGTGGAGCTCGGCGTGAGCACGGGTCTCTTGCAGGTGGGCGCGCGCGTGCGGGTCGACGAGGTGCGGGGCGGCGAGCCGACGCGGCTTTATCGATCGATCGGCGGGGGCGTCTTCGCCGGGCTCGTGGTGTTTTGATGACGACGCGCGCGCTTGGGATCGGGCTCCTCGCGCTCGCGGCGCTCGCCGGGTGCGAGGACGAGCCCGTGCGCTCGACCGACGTCTCGACCCTCGACATGCTCATTTCTCTGGACGCAACCGATAGCGGAGACGGCGCCACGGTGCGCGCCCGGATCTCCAGCCCGCTCGGTGGGTTGCGTTTGTCGGACGGAGACACTTTGCGGCTCCGCATGGGGGGAGAGCCCCTCGCGCTGCGCGAGATCGAGGAGGACGATCGCCCCGTCTACCTCGCCGAGGTCGCGGATTTGTCGGGGGATATCACGCTGGATCTGGAGCGCCGCGTGGACCGGAGCATCCTCGACCGTGTGCTCCCCGTGCCGCCGCCGATCGGGCTCACGGCGGCGCCGCTCCTCGGGGATTCTCCGCTGAAGCTCGCCTGGAATGCAGCGCCCGAGGGCAAACACGTGCTCGGCCTCGTCGTCGACGGGACGTGCATCAAGCCGCTGAGCCGCACATTGCCGAACGACGTGGGCCAATACGAGATCCTCCAGGCCGAGCTCGCGCCCTTGGATCCGGCGGCGCCTGGCCCGTGCCCGCTCCAGGTGACGCTCGCGCGGACTGCGACGTTCCAGGAGCCGATCGCCCCGCCGGCGACGCAAATCGGGCTTTATGCCTGGTTCGTGCTGAGCCGCACCGTCGACGTGAGCTGGACGCCTTGACGGCGGCGTTCAGCGATCGGCGACAATTTGTCGGAGGATGGGCGGAAAGTCCTCGGGCTTCACGCCCTCGGTCACGAGCGGCCGACTGTTCTGCGAGTTCCAGAAGAGCACGACTTTCCCCGCGAGGCGCGTGGCGTCGTCGAGCAGAGCGGCGAGGGTTTTTCCCGTATAGGTTGGTTCGAGCGCCATGCCTTCCGTCTCCGCGGCGAGCGTGATGGCGCGTTCTCCTTTTCGTGTCGGCGCACCATACCCGGCGCCGAGGTGGTTCGTCGAGAATCGCACACGGGCCCGGCCGAGGCGCACGTCCGGGAACGTCGGATCGAGCGAACGCGCGAAGGCCACGGTCTCCCGGGCCATCGCGAAAAACCGCGCCTCGCTCGACGTCTCGGGGCTCGACGTGCGCACGGCGACGACCTCGGTCCGGAGCCCTGACAGCTCGAGTCCGAGCGCGAGGCCAACCGCGCTGCCCATCGTGCCCATGGCGAGGTAGACACAATCGGGCAATGGGCAATGGCCGGCGCCGACCTGCTCGGCGAGTTCGAAGCCTGCATTGACGAACGCGAGGTTTCCGAGCGGCGAGGATCCGCCGGGTGGCACGAGGTATGGCGCGACGCCTTGGGCCGCCTTCGCGGCCCGCTTCGCCAGGGCCTCGGCCTCGGCGACGCCGCCCGTCACGACCCGGATCGTGGCCCCGGCGCGGCGCGCGGCGCGTAGGTTCGTCCGGACGTACGCGCTCGGCGTTTGCGGGGCGAGCAGCAGCGTGACCGCGAAGCCCTGCGCCGCGCCGTACAGGGCTGTGGCGACCGCCTGGTTCGACCCGAAAGCGCCGAACGTGACGATCTCGCGCGCGCCTTTCGCGCGGGCATCGGCCAGGAAAAACTCGAGCTTGCGTGTCTTGCCTCCGCCATAGGCCGCGCCGGCGAGATCGTCACGTTTGACGTAGAGCCCCGCGAGCGCGGCCTTTTCGCCGAGCTTCGCGGCGCGCGCGACGGGCGTCGGCAACAGGCCGAGCGGGAGGCGCGGCAGATGCGGCGCGAGCCCGGGATGGGCGCGGAACAGGGGCGGGACGTCATCGGCGGGCGCGGGCTCGGGTGCGGCAGCGGAAGCGGGCGCAGCGGATGCGGGCGCGAACGCGGCGGCGTCCGCGGGGGTGGGTGTCCGTTCCTCACACCCGGCGAGCGTGCTGAGCGCGAGGGCCGAGAAGGTACGTCGATCGAGCTTCATCCGTCGCCCTGGAACGCCCGTGATCGGGTTTTCCATTGCTGGCATGTGTTTTTCACGCAGACCGGCCTGGAGCAAGCAGGGGGGCGAGAGTCGCACAGGGGATGCGCGGACGGTCGTCTTTTCGCACTCTGCCTGGTCCCGATGTTCTCCCCGGGGATGGAGAGTCCAATGACCAAGCAACCCATGCGTGTGTGGCCGGCGGAAGGCGCGAGCCGGGCTCCGTACTGGATTTACGACGACCCGGAGGTCTTCCGCGTCGAGCAGGAGCGGATCTTCGGGCAGTCCTGGTGTTACGTGGGCCTCGCCGCGGAGGTCCCCGAACCGGGTAGCTTCCAGCGGAGCCACGTGGGCGATCGTTCCGTCATCCTGGTGCGCGACAAGGAGGGCAAGATCAACGTCCTCGAAAACCGGTGCGCCCACCGAGGAATGGAATTTTGCCGCGCGAGCGCGGGCAAGGCCACGCGCTTCCAGTGCCCCTACCATCAATGGACGTTCGACCTCCAGGGCAACCTCTGCGGCGTGCCGTTCAAGCGGGGAATCCACGGCGAAGGCGGAATGCCGGACGATTTCGACCTCGCGGACCACCCGCTGCGTAAGCTTCGGGTGACGAACCACAACGGCGCTGTCTTCGCGTCGTATGCCGAGGAGCCCGAGCCGTTCGAGCAATACCTCGCCGAGCCGATGCGCGCCTACTTCGATCGGGTGTTCGACGGTCGCCCCCTGCGGGTGCTCGGATACATGCGCCAGCGGATCCCCTGCAACTGGAAGCTCATCCTGGAGAACACGAAAGACCCTTACCACGCGACCCTACTGCATTCGTTTCTCGTCACGTTTGGTCTGTTCCGCGCGGATCAAAAATCCGAAGTTCGGCTCGACGCATCCGGGCGGCATGCGGCGCTCGTCTCGCGCCACGGCGCGCGGCAGCTCACGGTGGCCGCGAGCGAGATGGCCTCGTACAAGAGCGATTACACGCTGCAAGACCGCCGGCTGCTCGACATGCAAGCAGAGTTCCGCGACGGGGTCGGGGTCGTCATGATGACCCTCTTCCCGAACCTGATTCTCCACCAGCAGGGCAATTCGCTGGCGACGCGCCACATCGTCCCGCGTGGACCCGACAGCACCGAGCTCTCGTGGACGTTCTTCGGCTACGAGGACGACGACGAGGCGCTTTCGGCGCGGCGATTGCGTCAGGCGAACCTGTTCGGCCCTGCGGGGCTGGTCTCACTCGACGACGGCGAGGCGCTGAAGGCGACGCAGGAGGGGCTTCGTAATGGCCGGGACGCGTGTGCCGTCGTCGAAATGGGCGGGCGGGATCGGGAGGACGCGAACGTCATGGTGACGGAGGTCGCGCTCCGGGCGTTCTTCCACCATTACATGCACGTGATGGGCTTCACCAGGGCGGAGGACGAGCGATGAACCCGGAGAACCTGCGCGGATATACGCTGCGGGCGGCCGTGGAGGACGTCCTCTACGACTACGCCGCCGCCCTCGACGAGGGCGCGCTCGAACGATGGCCCTTCTTTTTCACGGAGGGGGCGCTCTACGAGGTCGTCTCCCGGGAGAACGAGGAGCGCGGATTGCCGCTCGCGCTTGTGCGTTGCGAGGGGCGCGGGATGATGATCGATCGAGCCACCGCGCTCAAAGAGGTCTTGTTTTATTCGCCGCGCACGTACCGGCATTTCATCAGCAACGTCCGGCCGATCTGGCGGAGCGAGGAGCGGATCGAGGCCGTCTCGAACTTCGTGCTGCTCCAGACGCTCGTGGAGCGTGAGACGACCGTGCTCGTCGCCGGGCAATACCGGGACACGCTCGTGGTCGCGGACGGGAAGCTCCTGTTTTCCGGCAAGCGGTGCATCTACGACACCACGATGATCCCGAATACGGTCGTGTATCCGCTTTAGCCACGCTCACGCCCGTGCGAGCGCGACCGAGATCGCCGCGTCGGCCCAGGCTTTTGTCGCCTCGCCGAGGTCCCCGGCCGCCCGCGCGGCTTCGAGGCGCGTATACGTCGCCGCCATCGCCCGCAATCCGACCGTGGCGAGCGCCGGCCCGAGTGGTGGGATCCGCGCCGAAAGCACGCCGTCCTGCGCCAGCGCGTCCAGCGCGGATTCGAGCCGCCCGAGCGCGGCGCCGAGCAGATCCGCGGCCTCGGGCGCGGCGAGCGGGAGCGCGGGGATCGGCGCGGCGGGCGCGAGATCCGGGATGACGACGTGATCCGTGACCACCGCGATCGGCTCGAGCACCCGCCCGCCGCGCGATTCACGCAGCCAGCCCGAGACGTAACGCGCCGACGGGAGCGCCTCCGCGAGCGCCGCGAGGGCGCCGGGGGCGAACCCTTCATGCGCCCGCTCCACGCGGAGCTGGGCGTCGTTGTCCTCGATCCACCCCGACAACGTTTGACGCCCAGGCGACCACGACAACCCCTGCACGCCCCCGTTCGTCGCGACCACCCGGAGGGCCGCCGTGCGCGCGCGCGGGCGTAGGAACGAGGGCGGCCTGCCCTCTTCGTCGGCGAGGAGCGCGCTCGGACCGGGGAAACCGAAGGGCGCGGGGATGTCGCCCCACGCGCCGCGCTGCGGGACCACCGTCGTGTCCTTGCCGCGCCGGATCTCGATGGTTCGCCGCGCCAAACGCACGAGATGACGCGAGATGATCTGCCCGCCGGCCAGGACCCCGAGCGGCGTGCCCGCGACCGCGATCACGGAGGCCGGATCGACCTTGTCGGGGATCCCCACGCTCCACGACACGACCGTGGCGCCGTCCCAGAAAAGCACCTCCAAGGAGCGCGCCGATCCCGCCGCCGAGAGCCGCGCGCCGAGCGAGAGCAGCCGCGCCCGATCGAGCGGGACTTCGAGCGGCTCGCCGAGGCCGAGCAAGGCGGCGGGATCCCCGCCGTTTCTCGCGGCCCGCACGCGCGCCCATCCTTCGGCGACGAGCCTCCGCACCTCCCCGGCGTCGTGCAGCGCCGAGCGAATCTCCCACGCCTCGCGTTGTGCCTCGATGTCCTCGATCAAGCTGTCGAGCCAGGGAGATTCCTTCAAATGGGCGCGGACCTCCTCGCGCGCCTGCGCGAGCCCGCGCGCGTCCGCGAGCCCGCGCGCGAGGGTTCGTCCGAGGAGGCCCTCCACGCCGGCGAGCACGGCCGCGGGAATCGTGGGTTTCGGCGGCGGCCCGAGGCGCACGTGCCCCGCGCCCCGCGCCCGATCCTCGGCAGAGAGCCGCTGAAACGCCCGAACCGCGAGCGGCACGTGCACGCACGGCGGCGTCGCGCAATCACATCGCGCGTGCGCGAGATCGGCCCCCGACAAGAAACGCACGGTGCACCCGGAGAAACGCGCGATCGGCGGGTTCGTCCCGATCTCGACCTCCACCCCCGCGGCCTCCGCGGCGTCCACGAGCGGCGCCCGTTCGCCGAGCCAAACCAAAAGCTCCTCGGCGTTGATCTCCCACGGCGGCCGCGTCTCGGCCCCGGCCGCCGCCGCGTAGGCGAGCACGGCCGCGATGCGATGCCGACACACTGTTTTCGCCCCGCAGCCGCAGGGCGTGTCCTTCAGCGCCTTGCCCGGTAGGAGCTGCGTCGAAATGCCGTCCGGGAACGTCGCGACGACGACGCCATTCTCGTCCTCGTGGACCTTCGGCCCCTGTCCAGCCTCGATTTCCCGTTGGGCGCGCTTCACGAGGCCCACGTTCGCCAGTGCGGCGAGCGCCTCGGGCGTCAGGGCTGCGAGATCGGCCCTCATCGCCGCATCCTTTCCACGAGCCATCCCACGAGCTTGCTCGGCGTCGTGGCCGCCACGTGCGCGCCTGCGTCCGCGACCGCCTGCGCGACGCCGTGGTCGTAGGCGCCGCACACCTGATCGTCGAGCGAGGCCGCCCCGAACACCGTGACCCCCTCGCCGACGAGCGCGGTCACTTCACGGACGAGTTTGTCCGCGTGATCCTCGAAATCGGTGATCCAGAGCAGCACCGTCCGGTGCGGCACGTCCACGAGCTCCGCCGCGTATTGCAGCGCCTTCGCCCCGTCCGTGCCCCCGCCGAGTTGCACGCGCATGAGGAGCTCGACGGGGTCGTCCACGTATTGCGTCAGATCGACGACCTCCGTGTCGTACACGACGAGGTGCGAGCGCGTGGACGGGAGCTTCCACAGGATCGACGCGACCACGGCCGCGTGAATGATGTTGCGCGCCATGGAGCCGGATTGGTCGACGAGCACGATGACCTGGTAGCGCGGCCCGAAGCGCCGGACGCGGGCGAAGAACTCCGGGCGCTCGATCACGAGCCGGCGTTTGTCCGGGTCCCAGTGCTGGAGGTTTCTCCGGATGGTCCGGAGCGCGTCGAGGTTCCGCGCCACGCGGAAGCGCGAGCGCCGGTGCCGGAACGGCGTCGCGCCGAGCCGATGCTCGATTTCGTCGCAGAGGCGTTTCTTCAGATCCTCCACGACTTTGTTCACGATCGCGCGCGCGGCGTCGAGCACGTGGGAATCCATGCGCGATTTGCTGCGCAGGATCGCCTCGACGAGCGAGAGCGAAGGCGTGACGTTTTCGAGCGCCTCTTTCCGCGTGACCACGTCGAGGATGCCATAGCGGTGCAGCGCGTCCGATTCGAGGCGCTCGATGGCCTCTTTCGGAAAGAGCTCGTGGATCTTGTTGATCCATTCCGGCACGTCGAGCGGGTGCTCGGGCCCGCTGCCCGGGCCGCCGCGTGCAATCGAGCGGCTCGCCTCGCCGTCGGCCTCGCGATCGTAAAGCCAGGCGAGGGCGCGTTCGAGGTCCCCGGCATTGCCTGCTCCGGCGTCCGTGGCTCCGAGCCCGTCATTGCCGGCGGGTCCGAGGATCAGCCGCCACCGCGTCTCCGCGTCGTAGGTGCTCATTCGAGCACCCCGAGCGCGCGGCCCCACGAGAGCACCCGCGCGTCGAGCGCGAGGCCGGCTTGCAAGACGTTTGCGGGGACGTCCCCGATCCAGGACGCATTCGCCCGTTTGCCCCAGCGCGTGGCGAGGAGCGCGCCGAACCGCGCGCGCTCGGCCGGCGGAAACCACGAAAAAGCGAGGCGCAATGCGGGGAGCGCGATGAGGAATGCGTCGTCGTCGAGCTTGCCGAGGGCCGCATCGACCGCGCCGACGAGCTGTTCGTCACGTAGCGCAGGCCCACGCGCCAGGGCAAACAGGCCCGCGAGGTAATCGCCGAGCCGCCCTTCCGAGGAGGCGAAGAGCGCGCCGTCGATGGCCGAATCCACGGGCGCGGCTTCGGTGTCGAGGAACCAGATCGCGCCGAGCGCGGCGCCCCGCAGCATCGCGGGCGCGGCCCGGTCCGTGACCCTGCGCGCGAGCACGGCGCGGGTATCGTCCGGATCGAGGCCGAGCGCCTCGCCATGGCGCAAAAGCTCGGCGAGCGAGCGCATCGCGGTGAGATCGGCCGGGAGCAGATCCGTCCCCTGAATGCCGGCGAGCAGCGACAACGACCGCTCGCCGGCCGCGCGCAGCACCGGCGCGAAGATCGGCGCGCCGACGACCTCCAGCCATTCGCCGTGACGCCACAGGCCGAGGAGTTTTTCGATGGCCGGTCCGAGCGCGCCAAACGAGGGCGTGGTGGCCACCGCATTCGCCACGAGATCGAGGATCTCGCCGGCGAGCTTCGTGAGCCCCACGAATGCCGCGTCCCCGAGCGCGTCCACGCGCGCGGCGAGCGAATCGGCCGCGAGCAAGCGGTGCGAGAGGAGCAAGGAGACCGCGCCTTCGAGTGTCGAGCCCCAGCGTGAGGCCTCGATGATGGCCGGATCCTGATCGTGCCGCCAGACGAGCTTGAATGCCTCGGCCATGCGCGCGTCCGTGCCCCACGCCGGCCCATGCACCCGGACGAACCCCGGGATTTCGAGCAATCGCAATCGATGCAGGACCCGCAATCGCTCGCGCTCCCCCTCGATACGCCAATCGAGCGAGACCGTCTGCGGGTTTCTCGGCGGCGACAGCCCGAGGCGGGAGAGCGTGTCGTGCACGTCGCGGAGGAGCGGCGGTCGCTCCGTCCCCGCGGACAAACGGCCCACCCGATCGCCCGTGAATGTGCGGAGGAGCGTCGCCAGTGTCGGGTGCAGATCGCCCGTCACGATGCCACGCCGCGACCAGGGCGGCGGGCCGGGGAGCGGCTCGCGGAGGAGGGCGGAGAGCAGCCCGTCGAGCACGTCCACGCGCTTCGGCGTCTCGTGCCCGCGCAGCGCCGCGAGCGCGCCGATGGTCGTGCGAACCGCGATATGGTCGGCGACCGTGGGCCGTTGCGTGTTCTTGCGCAAGGCTTCCAGGCTGCGATCGAGCATCGCCTCCGCCACGCCCGCGCCGAGCTTCCATTCGAGCTCCCACCACATCGGCGAGGGCATTCCGGCCTGGTAGCCGGCGAAGTTATCCATGCGGGCATAGGTCCAGGGTACGAGGTGGCTCTGGCCGCCGAGCGGGGGCGCCGGGGGAACGGGCTCGGGGCCGCCGGGCGTGATGTCGACGAGCGCGGGCGCATGATATCCGCCGCACACGAGCACGACGTCGCCGCGCGTGAGCGCCCACGACGCATGATCCCGCATGAAGGCCTCGCGGGGGCCGTCCCGCTCCCCCGCCTCCGTATCGCCGCGGATCTGCTGGAAGTAGGCTTCGAGCGCGGGTTCGAGCTCGTCCGGGGAGCGGCCCTCGAAGAGGTGATCCCACAAGGCGTCGAGGTCCGAGGTGCCCGTGCGGCGGCAAAGCGCTTCGAGCGCTCGTTCGTAGCGATCGTCCTCGTCGCGATACCGATTCTCCACGCCGACGAACGCCTTGCTCCACGAGGGCAAATCGCAGAACCGCACGGTTTTCCCGTGCTCGAAGGCCCAGCGGAGCGCGACCCACTCCGGGGAAAACGCGCAGAACGGCGTGAAGGACGAGACCGGGCCGTCCTCGGTCAGGTAATGCGTGAAGATCGCGATCGGCGGCGCGTGGTCGAGCGCGAGCTCCGCCATTTTGACGTTCCAGTCGGACGGGCCCTCGATGAGCAGCACGGCCGGGTCGACGCGCGCGAGCACGGCCGCGACGAGCCGCGCGCACGCGGGGCTGTGGTGCCGTACGCCGACGACGTGGAGCTTTCCAGACACGGGCTTAGAGCCTCGACCGCGCCGCGTGCAGCGCGACCCAATGCGGCGCCTTGCGTTTGCTCACCACGGTCTCGAGATATCGCCGCAGCTTCTCCAGGTCCTCGGCATTGTCCTTCACCGCGGCACCCGCGAGGCAATCGATGACGTCGCCCGGGTGCGCGGCGCCGTCGCCGAGGAACGCTGCCCGGACGCCGACGGCATGCGCGACGGAGACCGCTTCGGCCGTGGAAAGGACGGTCGAGAGCCGCTCGACGGGCTGGCCGTCGCCGGAGACGCCCGTGCGCAGCTCGCGGAACGTGGTGACGAGGACCTCGAGCACCGGCTCGGGCAAGGTCATTTTCACGCCCGAGGCGTCGAGCAGGCGCGCGGATTCGCGGCGGACGAGCTCGATCTCGGCCGCGAGATCGCCGATCGGGAAGAGGGTTTCGAAGTTGAAGCGGCGCTTGAGCGCAGCGCTCATTTCATTGACACCGCGGTCGCGGGTGTTCGCCGTGGCGATGATGTTGAAGCCCTCCCGCGCGAAGACCACGCCTTGCTCGCCAAGCTCGGGAATCGTGAGGACACGATCCGAGAGGATCGAGAGCAGCCCGTCTTGCACCTCGGCCGGGCACCGCGTGATTTCCTCGAATCGCACGACCTTGCCGTCGCGCATGCCCGTGAGCACGGGGCCGGGCACGAGCGCGCGCTCGTCCGGGCCCTCGGCGAGGAGCAAAGCGTAGTTCCACGAATGCTTGATCTGGTCCTCGCTCGTCGCCGCGCTGCCTTGCACCGTGAGCGTCGACTGCCCGGAGATCGCCGCGGCGAGGAGCTCCGAGAGCCAGCTCTTCGCCGTGCCCGGCTCGCCGATGAGCAAGAGCCCGCGCGAGGTCGCGAGCGAGACCATGGCCCGATCGATCACCGCGGAATGGCCGACGAATTTCGGCTTGATGTCGCGCGCCGGATCGCCGAGCACGAACGCCCGCACCGCCCGCGGCGAGAGCTTCCACCCGGGCGGGCGCGGGCCCGTGTCCTCCGCGGCGAGCCGCGCGAGCTCGTCCTTGAAATGCAGCTCCGCCGGGGCGCGCTGCAAACCTGCCTGCTTCTTCTTCACGAGGCGCTCCCGAGCTGCACGAGGTCCCGCACGAGCTCCGAGAACACCACGGGCGAGAGCGCGCCGAGCGTTTCCCCCTCGCGGTCTTTCCCGACGTACACCTCTCCGATCTCCTGCTTCGGCTCCGTAAATTGCATGTCGGCGGATATGCCGGTGCGGAGGGAGAGCGTCGCCGTCGCGCCGCCGGGCAGGGGCTTGTACATGTCCCAGATCCAGCCAGCGTCCTGGGGCTCGCCCTTGCGCCAGCCGCGCTCGACGAGGCCGAGGAGCTTGCCCACGGGGACGAATTGCCCCGCGCGGCGCTTGATGCTGCTGTCGTTCGCCTCCACGTTCGTCGGGGCATACGTGTCGCGGCCGATCTGCGGGAAGGGCTGGACGATGCCGTAATCGCCGAGGATCTGGCCGAACGCTGCGCGCGTCGCGTCCGGGAGCGCGAGCGGGTGGACGATTCCGACGAGCGCGCCGTCGGGCAAATCGAACGCCGCGTCGTCGGCGTCGGCGAGCGAGCTGTCCTCCGCGACGCGGAAGGCGCGCAGGTATTTCCCGTCCTCGGCATAGACGCCCCAGATGAGCCGCCGCACGAGGTGCACGAGAAGCGCGTGTTCGAGGAAGAGGGCGCGGAACGAATTCACTTCCCAGCGCCGCTCCGAACACATCGCGAGTTCGAGCCGCGTGATCTGGTTCTGCGCGATCGCCTTGACGTCCTTCTTGAGCGTCTTCCAGGTCGTGTCCGCCTCTTTCGCCTTCGCGGCGTCGTCCGATTTGTTCGGCTTCGGCAGGTCCGAGAGGTTTTTTCCGGACCCATCCACGACGAACGGCTTCAAGGCCTCGTCGAACCCGACGCGGAACTGCCGGGCGCCGAAATCGAGCGTGCGCGAGCCGTCCGCGTCGAGGTCGAGGTCGGGCACGAGCCTGTCGGCGAGCTCGTCGGCGGAGAGGCCGCGGTTCTGCGCGACCGCGTCCATTTTCTCGCGCGCCTTTTCCTGCAGGCCCTTGAACTTCACCTTCTGCGCGATGCCATTGAGGTGCATCAACGCGAGGTCGGAGCCGATGCGCGCGAGGATGTCGAGGCCCGAGACGGCGCGGGCCTGGAGGTTTTCCCCGGGCCAGGCGCGAATGAGCGGCGTGAGCTTGCGCGCGACGTTGTCGCCGCCGAGCAAGGCGAGCTGCTGAAAGCCCCACGCCTCCTTGGCAGGTCCGCCGGCGCGTTGCCATTCATTGAAGAGCGCCCAGGAGAACTCCTCCAGCGAGGCCGGATCACAGGCGGTGAGCACGTCCTCGAGGCCGGCGTACACAGTTTCGGGCGTGGAGATCGCCAGCATGAGGAAGAGGGCCTCGACGGCGGCGCGCGGCAAGGCCTTGGTCCGGCCGACGAGGAGGGGCGCTGGCAGGGCCTCGGGCTTGGCCCAATCGCCGAGCTTCGGCAGCTTCGCGGGGAACCGGTCGCGCGGGTCTGTGGAGAGGACGGCCTTCACGGCGGCCTCGACCTCGGAGCCATAGGATTCGGCGACCTCGCGGACGATCTCGCCGTGGCCCTTCGCGACCAGGAATCGCACCGCTTCCTCCGCGCGCTCGCGTGCCTGGGATTGAGGTCCGACGGCCGCGGGGATGAGGCCGACGGCCGCGGCCTTCGGGAACCTCAAGAACCACCGCTCCGCGGATTTGCGCGAGGATTTCAGCGAGCGCGCGTGGGCAAAAAAGGGCGCGAGCCGCGGGGACTCGACGACGTCCGCGAGGGCGCCCGCGAAATGCGCGGCATTGGCGGAGGCAATGCGGGGATACCCGCCGATCGCGTCTTCGCCGAGGACCACGAGCGGGACGAGCAGGCAGTAGCCGCCGTCCCACGCATTCGAGGGCCACTCCGCGAAGGCTCGTTTCACGTCCGCGTCCGAGAGCTCGTTCAGCTTCGCCGAGACGTATTTGCCGTACCAGCGTTTGCCCACGTCCTCGGAGGCATCCTCGAAGGACGTCTTCGTGGTTTTTCGCGTCTGCTCACGGTCCGCTTTCGCCTGCGAGAGGACCCTGTACGTGTCGTGCAGCGCCTCGGGGTAAGGCTGCGTCACGACACGCACGACGATGGGCAGCATGGTGGACCATCGGCCCGAGAGCCAAGGTGGATCCACGAGGATGCGGGGCAATTCGGCCGGGGAGGCCTCGGGCCGCGGGGCCATCTTTTCGCGGAGCTTCTGCAAGGCCGTGCGCGCGGCGGGGCGAAGGTCGAGTTTGTCGGCGAGGCCCGGGTGCGCGCGGTCGATCCCGAGGAACACGGGCGCGGCCCGGTCCCCGAGCGCCGAGGCCGCGGCGATCGCGTCGGCGAGCGAGGGGACGGCGAGCGCAGGGTTTTTCGCGAGCCACGCCTCGGCGACCTGGGCGATTTCGCGCTTCTGCGCGAGCTGCGAGACCATGAGCGAGGCGGTCTCGGGCCCGCGGACGTACCCTGCGACGTTCAGGCCCTCGACGATGATGCCCGCGTAATCGGCGCTGTCGCAATGGAGCCGGCACACCGGGACCACGTCCGCGCCGCAGAGGTCGAAGAGCGTCCAGAGATATCCGCCCAGGCATCCGCCGGAGAACGACATCCCGACGGCCTTTTTCGCGAGCTTGACGAGCATGGGGCGCGAGTACGCGAAATGGAACTCCGGCTTCATGCCGTCCTTGTCCCACGAGGGCCGGACGTACCCCTCGATGTGCCCGTCGCACGCGAGCCAGTCTTCGCCGAGCGCGTCCGCGAGCGGCGTGTGGTCGGGGATCAACGAGAGCGCGAGGCGCTTTTGCCAGTACGAGAGCGTGGGCCAGCGCGTCGTCACGGCCGCGACGAGGGCGGCGTACGTGTCGTCGGAGAGGTTTTGCGTGTAATACGCGAACTTCGAGAGGCCGTTCGAATCGAGCTCGTAGCGCCCCGAGGTCTCCGGATACAGGCGGAACCCGCTGAACTCCGTCGCCTCCTTGTTGCGGATCTGATACGGGTAGGGCTCGATCCGGACGCGCACCATCGCGATGGTCGCGTCGATGAGCCACCCCGGGCCGTCCTTCGCGATCGAGGGGTCGGCGAGCGCGCGGAGGAGGGGATACGCGGGCGTGCCGGAAGGCACGTCGAGCAATGCGTCGAGCATGGCGGCGGCGAGTGGCGAGACGGGCGTCGGGCCCTTGCCTTCGAGCCAGGCGCGCACCTCGCGAAGGGCCGGCGCGAGCTCGGCAGGGATCGTCATCTGATCCCAAGGGCAATGAGGCGCCCAGGCGGCCCACGCCGTCCGCACGGCCTGCCACGGATCGGCCGCGAGCTCCTCGGCCGTCGGTCGGAGGACCCCTTTGCGATGGGGCACGTGCAAATTCGGACGAATGTCCTCGAGTCGAGGGGCGTCGATGATGACGGGCGCCGCGGGCAGAGGCGCCTGCGGGGGTTCGTCCGCGGAGGCCTGCGGGGCGCTCGCCGCTTTCGGGGCCGGGGCAGGCGTCGCGCTCGGCGCGGCGGGAGCGGCGGCGGCCACAGCGGCTTTTTTGGGGGCCGGGGCCGGCGCCGCCGATGCGTCCGGGGCCGCGACCTCGACGTAGCCCTTTTTGGTCTTCTCGGCGACGAGCTTGTCGTGCTCGGCCTGGGCCTTCGAATCGCTCGGAAAATCCTTGACCTGGCTTTGACCGGCGGTGCCGATCTTGCCCCACTGGATCGAGAGCTGCGAGCCATCTCGCTCGATCTGCCAGAACTTCTTCGAGGACCCATCGACGAACTCGAACCGACGCATGGCGCGGGAGGCTACCACGCGCCCGGCGAGCGATGGTAGAACCTCCATGATGCGCCGCCTCGCGAACGTCGCCTTTGCCCTCGCCCTCGCCCTCGGCACGTTCTCGGGAGGGGCCGCGCGCGCAGACGCCCCCGCGAAGCCCGCTGCGGCGATGTTCGACGACGAGGCGCTCGAAAAGGACGTCGAGGCGCTTTATGCCGCGGGGAAATATGGAGAGGCGCTCGCGGCGGCGCAGAAGCTCGTCGCGCTCCGCGAGCAGAAGTACGGAAAAGAGCACGCGAAGACGGGCTCGGCGCTCTCCGATCTCGGCGGAATGTACCTCGCGACGGGCGATTACCCGAAGGCGGAGAGTTTTTTGCGCCGCGCGGTCGAGATCCTGGAGGTGTCGAAGGGATCGGACGATTTGCTCGCCACGGCGCTCAGCAACCTCGGCACCATGCTCAAGAAGAAGGGCGATTCGAAGGGCGCCGAGAAGCTCTACGAGCGCGCCGTCGCCCTCGAAGAGAAGGGCGGCGCGCCGCGCGAATCGGCCCTCGGGACGGTGCTCGCGAATCTCGCCGGGCTTTACATGGCGACCGGGAGGCTCCCTCAGGCCGAGAAGGTGTTTCTTCGGGCCATTGCGATTCACGAGAAGGCCGGTCCCGAGCGTTCGCTCTTGAACGACCTCGGCAGCCTCGGCGCGTTGTATCGCGGCATGGGCCGCTACGACAAAGCCGCCGACCAGTACAACCGCGCCCTGCCGCTCGCGGCGCGTGTGCACGGGACGAACCACCCCGACGTGGGCCGGTTGCATCACAACATCGCGGTGTTCCTGACGGGGTCGAACCAGAAGGATCTCGCCGAGGAGCATTATCGAAACGCCGAGGCGATCCTCACGAGGACGCTCGGGCCCCGGCACCCCGATCTCGCCACGGTCTACAGCGATTGGGCGCTCCTGCGGACGCGGAGCGATTGGAAACAGGCCACCGAACTCTACGAGAAGTCGCTCGATATCGAGGAGCAATGGCTGGAGAACGCGCTCGTCGGTGGCACGGAGGAGGACAAGACGCTGTACGCGACGCGGCTCGAGACGGTCATGGATCGCGTCGTCTCGTTCGAATACGGGGGTGATGGCAGGGGTCGGCCGGAGGTCGTGCGTCTCGCGCTCGGCGCGGTGCTGCGCAACAAGGCGCGCGTGCTCGAAGCGTCGGCCGCACACATGGGCGCGCTGCGCGAGCGCATGAGCCCCGAGGACCGCACCTTGCTGGACGAGCTCGCCCGGGTGCGCGGCGCCTATGCGGCCGCCATGACGCGGGGGCCGCGCGGAATGACCGTGGCCGAGCACAACGCCGAGACGGATCGGCTCCGCGCGGAGGCGGACGCGATCGAGGCTCGGATCGCCGAGCACAGCGCGGGCTATCGTCGCGGCCGGGCGAAGGTGACGATCGAGGCCGTCGCCGCCCGCATCCCGAAAGACGCGGTGCTGATGGAATTCGTCCGGTACCAGCCGCGCAGCACGCATTTCTACAGCGCAGCGAGCGAGAGGCTCGGTCCACCGAAATACATGGTCTACGTGCTCTGGCCGGACGGCGGGGTCTGGCACCATCAGATGAGCGTCGACGCCGTCGAGATCGACCGGAAGGTCGATATCATCCGCAGGGGGTTGCAAGATCCGAGCGCGCGGTCGAGCGACACCGGGACGCAGCTCGCATTGTTGCACGACGTCGTCTTCGGGCAGGTCGGCGCAAGGCTCGGCCAAGTGAAGCACGTCTTGATCTCGCCCGACGCGGCGCTCGCGCTGGTGCCATTCGGCGCGCTCATCGATCGGGAGAACAAGTTTCTGATCTCCAAGTATTCGTTCACCTACCTCTCGACCGGGCGTGATTTGCTCCGGCTCGGCGCGGGCGGGGCGCGGCGGTCTGCGCCGCTGCTCGTGGCGAACCCCGATTACGATGCGCCCGGCGAGGCGGGGGCGACGGCGCTGCCGGACGCGCCCAAAGGCTCGTTGCCCACGATTGCACGGGTGAAATTCTCGCCACTCCCGGGCACCGCGGAGGAGGCAGATGCCATTCGACGCCTCATGCCCGATCCGTCGGTGCGACTCGAACGCGTCGCCACGGAGACGGCGCTGAAGCAGGTCTCCTCGCCGCGCATCCTGCACGTCGCGACGCATGGGTTTTTCCTGGGCAGCGACGGGAAAGCAGGGCAGGGGAAGGCACGCGGACTCGAACTCGAAGTGCCGCCCGCGAGCCTGCCGCAGGTCGCGTCGGAGGTGGAGGGGCGCAAGCTGCCGGTGCCGCATCCGATGTTTCTTTCGGGCATTGCGCTCGCCGGCGCGAACGTGCGCAAAGGGCAGGCGGACGACGGGATCCTCACGGCGTACGAGGCCTCGTCGCTCGATCTCACGGGCACGGAGCTCGTGGTGTTGAGCGCGTGCGAGACGGGCCTCGGCGAGCGGGCCGGGAGCGAAGGCGTGCGGGGGCTGCGCCGCGCGCTCGTGCTCGCGGGATCCGAGACGCAGGTGATGAGCCTGTGGCAGGTCGACGACGAGGCGACGCGCGACCTCATGACGAGCTACTACCAAAAGCTCTTCCGTGAAGGAAAAGGGCGCGCCGAGGCAATGCGAGAATCGCAGCTTGGTCTGCTCCAGCGGCCGGAATACAACCACCCGTACTACTGGGCGAGCTTCATCGTGTCCGGCGCGTGGGGCCCGCTGGAAGGCGTCACGCGCGCGAAGGAAAATGCCACGTCGGCGGCGCGTGGCGTTGTTCCGCCAGGCGGGGCGCGGGGCTGCGGCTGCGAGGTCAGAGGGGCGAACGAGGGCACGCAGGCGGCCTGGGGCGGGGTCGTGGCGCTCGTCGTGCTCGCGGCCGCGCGCCGCATTCGTGTGGCTCGCGCGCGAGGACAGGGATAAGCTCGGCCCCATGTCGCGAAGGCTCTCCGGCATGGGAGACGTCGATCCCCTCGCCGTACCCCTCCCGCATGGGACGGAGGTGACGACCCGCGTGGATCGGACGCTTGGCGAGCGTCTGGTCCCGCAAGGCGCGCTCGGACGTGTGGTCGGATCCGGCCGGGGGGTTTGGGGGCACAGCTCGGTCGAGCCGAGCGGAGCCCCCAACGTCGAACGGGAGTTCTTCGATGTCCTCGTCGTCGGCGTGGGGACGGTGCGGTATTCACGCGAGGAGCTCGTGCCGCGCAAGGTTGGCCAGGTGCGGTATGCGCGGCGGCGCGAGGACGCGTGGTCGGCGCTGCTGCCTTGTGTGGTGGTCGACGCGGTCGTCGGTTCGAGGACGTGGGGTTTGTCGGACGAGACCTCGGACGAGGATCGGCGCGGCGTGTTCGTCTTGCCGTTCCCGTTCACGACCGGGCTCGTCGAGCCGCCCCAGGACCTCGTGTCCGAGGACGGGAGCCGCACGTATTGGGAGATGGGAAAGGCGATCCGGCAGGCGCTGCGGGCCGATCCGAACACGCTGGAGATGCTGTTCGCGGCCGCGTCGCAGCCGGCGAGCGAGAAGGATCCGATGGGCCGCTGGCTCGTCGAGGCGCGTGACGCGTTCGTCTCGGTGGAGATCCACGCGAGCTTCGGGCGGTACGCGCTCTCGCAGCTCTCGCGTTTGTCGCACGATACGCGCCTCGCCGAGCATCGCGCGATCGTGCTCGGCTGGCTGCGCGAGGATCCGACGCTCGGGCTCGACGAGGCGGCGGCGCGGCTCGCGAAGGAGACGCACATCGTGGCCCCGACGCCCGAGGACGCGCTTCTGCGCGCGCGCGAGTACCTGAAGCAGCTTTACCGATCGATGGCCGATCAGGGCTTGCTCGAAGGGCGCGAGTGGACGGCGCTCGCCGCGTACGCGCGCGCGGGCGAGAGCGCGCTCCTGCCTTCGCCGCGCGAGCTCCGGCCGAAGAATGCCTACAACCTGGTGCGCCTCATCGATCTGTCGATCCGATGGCTCCGGACGGGCGAGCCGGAGCTTTGCGTGCGCGACGAGCTCAGGCCCGTGCTGCTCGACATCAAGAAGGGGCGCGTACCGCTCGCGGATGTGATCACGCTGGCGGAGTCGCTCACGCCGGAGCTCGAAGCGGCGCGGCGGGAGAGCAAGCTGCCGCGGCGCGCGGACGTGCGGCGGGCCGAGGCCGCGCTGCGAAGGATCCGCGAAGAGGCTGCGCGGAGGTTTTTCGAGGGCAGGGAAGGGCCCTTCGGCAAGGACGCGGCGCCCGCACCGGAGGCGCGCTGGGACGAATGAGGGATCAATGACGAACGAGAAGGGCCGAGAGGCGATCGAGCTCGTGATGCAATTCGACGTCCTGCCCGACGGGCAAGCCAAGGTGGCCCGCGGCGTCCTGGAGGAAGAGGGCAAGGCCCGCGAGCACATCGTCGTCCTGCTGAGCGGCGCGCACGCGTATGGGTTCGCCTCGCCCGACAGTGATCTCGATTTGAAGGCGGTGCACGTGGTGCCGACGTCGCTGCTCGTGGGCCTCGACATGGCGCCGGGCGCGCGGGACCGCATGGAGGTGATCGAGGGGGTGGAGATCGATTACACCTCGAACGAGGTCGGCCCCGTGCTCGCCGGGGTCCTCGGGGGAAATGGCAATTACGTGGAGCGGCTCCTCGGCGCGCCCGCGCTCGTGGCGAGCCCGCTGCTCGAAGGGCTGCGCCCGCTCGTGCGCGCGGCGCTGTCGCGGCGCGTGTACCGGCATTACGCGGGGTTTGCCCAGAATCAGCGCAAGGCGGCCGAGGAGGAGGGCGGCACGACGGCGAAGCGCGTGCTCTACGTGCTGCGCACGGCGCTCACGGGGACGCACCTGCTCCGCGCAGGCGAGGTGGTGACGGACGTGGCCCGGCTGTTCCCCGAATACGGCTTCGAGGAGGCGAGCGAGCTCGTGACCATGAAGCGCGCGGGCGAGAAGACGAAGCTCTCGACGCGGGAGGTGAAGCGATTCCGCGCGTGCCTCGATCGGGCGATGCGCCTGCTCGAAGGGGCGCGCGAACCCTCGGTCCTGCCGGAGAAGCCGTCGGACGAGGCGTTCCGCGCGCTCTCGGGGTGGCTCATCGCGCTTCGCAAACAGCGGTTTTGAGGCGTCTCAGCCGCGGCCCTTTCCCATCCGCACGAGCCGCCCCGGCCGCGCCCCCGTGAGCCGCCCGTTCTCCACGATGACCTCGCCGGCCACGAGCGTCGCCACGTAGCCCTCCACCTGCTGCATGAGGCGCTGCCCCCCGGCCGGCAGGTCGCGCTGCATGAAGGGGGACCCGAGGCGCAGGTTGTCGAAATCGACGATGTTGATGTCCGCCCGTTGCCCCGGCTTCAAGGTGCCGCGGTCGTCGAGGCCGAGGAACCGCGCGGTGTCGTGCGCCTGCATTTTGACGAGGCGCTCCACGGGGATCTTGCCCTCGGCCCGATCACGGCCCCAGTGCGTGAGCAAGAACGTCGGGAAGCTCGCGTCGCAAATGGTACCCACGTGCGCGCCGCCGTCGCCGAGGCCCGGCAGCGAGAGCGGGTGCAGGAGCATGCGGCGCACGACGTCGAGGTTCATTTCGGTGTAATTGTAGAGCGGGAAATACAGGAGCGCGCGGCCGTCCTGTTCGAGCATCGCGTCGTAGATGACCGAGAGGAGCGGCAAACCGCCGCGCGTCGCGTCGCCCGCCAGGCTCGTGAGCCCGGACGGCTCGTAGTTCGGCGCTTCGCCGAGCCGGAAGAGGCGCATCGCCACGAGGAGCGGGTTTGCCAGGAAAAAGTCCGCGAGCGGCGGCAAGGGGCTGCCGTCGCCGGCGACCTTTCCGCTTTTCTCCGAGAGGAGCCGGGCGCGGAAGCTGGGATCCCGCATCTGCGCGACACGCGCGTCGAGCGGCAAGGAGGCGATTTCCCGGTAGCTCGGGAATCCCATGAACGGGTGGAACGTGGCCGTGAGGCCGAGCAAGACGCCAATGGGCCGCGCCGCGACCTGGCAACGAATGTCCATGCCGGCGAGCGCGGCGCGCTCGGCGCGCTCGAAAATGCGCTCCCATTGCCGCGGGGCGTGGTCGCGTTGCATGGTGGAGACGCTGAGCGGCCGGCCGGAGACCTCGGCCATCCGTTCGAGCAGGTCGAATTCGGCCGGGAAATACTCCTCGCCGCGGAACATGTCGAAATCGCTGACGGCCTGGACGACGCCGTGCGGGAGGCCGGCGAAGGCGCGCGCGATTCCCGCGAGCTCGTCGCCCCGGGCTTCGGAGCCGGGCGTGGGTTTGCCCTGCGCGCTCCTGTGGTTGTCGGTGCGGCCCGTGGAGAAGCCAGCCGCGCCGGCGAGCAGCGCCTCCCGGAGGAGCGCGCGCATGGATTCGACGTCGGATTCGGTCGCGCTCTCCTCGGCGACGGCGCGCTCGCCCATCACGTACACGCGCAGGGCGTCGTGCGGGACCTGGCAGACGAAATCGATCGCGCGGCGCCTCTTTTCGAGGACGTTCATGTACTCCGGAAAACTCTCCCAGCCCCACGTGAGGCCCTCGGCCAGCGCGCTGCCCGGGATGTCCTCGACGCCCTCCATGAGCTCGATGAGCTTTTCGTGGTCGCTCGGCCGCACGGGCGCGAATCCGACGCCGCAATTGCCCATGACGCAGGTCGTGACGCCGTGGAGCGACGAGGGCGCGAGCTCCTCGTCCCACGAGATCTGCCCGTCGTAGTGCGTGTGGATGTCCAGAAACCCCGGGATCACCAGGGCGCCCTGGGCCGAGATCGTGCGCGCGGCGCTCTCGGGGCAGTCGCCGACGTCGACGATCTTGCCGTCCTTGATGCCGATATCGCCGGAATGACGCGGCGCGCCCGTGCCGTCGACGAGGGTGCCGCCCACGATCTTGACGTCGTACATGGCGCCGATCATCGGCCGAAGCCCGAGGCCCTGGCAAGGGCATTCGGACCCCCCGGGCCCGGGGACGCGTCTCGGACGGAGGAGGCCTTCGGGGGAGCGAGGTTCGGGCCTCGCTCCCCGGCGCCCCGGGATTCACCGGCCGCGGATGCGGTCGACGAACTCGGTCCGGATTTGCGGGTTGTGGCTGCCGCGCGGGACGCGTTCGGGCACGACGATCGCGTAATCGGGGTGATCCCATTGCGACCGGTCGGTCCAGGCGCTCGACGTCACGCCGAATCGATTGCCCTGCCACTTGCCCTTGAGGTCGTAGGTGTACTCGCGAGAGTCCTCGAGCATGCCCACGAAATTGCGATCGTCGACGTGCGGGCTCACGAGGAAGAGCCAGGTGCGGACGTGTGCCACGTTCTTGTTGCTTGCATCTCTCTCGACCCGCGTGATGGTCTTCCACGCCGGCTCGTTCCACACCTCGGGGCCCGCGTCCTCGTCGATGATGAAGGCCCGCTTCCGGCCGATGAGCTCGGTCTCGATGACACGGTGCAGCTCGTGGGGCAGGACGTCCTCGTAGACGTCGTCCCATTCACCATTGAATCGGCTGCCCACGAGCGTGAGCGGCGGGACCTTTTCGTACGTCTTCAGAAGGAGCGCCTTCAGGTCCCCGACCGTGAACGTCACCTCGCCTTGCGTCAAAGAGCGCGTCGGCTCGGGCTCGAGGATTGACGCCAGGGCCCACGCGTCGCAGAGGCCCGACCATGAGGCCGCGCGCGGCTGGTAGAGCTCCTTGCGCTCGTAGGCCGCGGCCGACGTGCGCGTATTGCCCGCTTTCTCCACCCAGATGTCGTATTTCTCGAGCGTCGAAGCCTCGCCGTTTTTCCCCTGGAACAGGGTGTCCTCCCAAAGGGGGTACCACCAGGACGACCAGGGCTTTCTGGTTGCTTCCGCCTTGCGTTCTCCCTCCTCGACCCAGTAGAGCGGCTGCCCCGTCGCCGAGTTTCCGCCGCCAGTGCCGCCGGTGCCGCCTGCTCCTCCCCCACCGCCGCCGGTGCCGCCGTCACCTCCATGTCCGCCGGTGTTGTCCGGGCAATCCTCCGCCTGCTCGCAATCGGGGCCGGTGGCCGTGGTGCCGCCGATGCCGCAACCGGCGCCTACGAGGCCGATCACGAGGAGGGTGGAGGTCGTCACGATACGAATCGCCATGAGCCGTCTCCTTGGATGTTTGTCCCGGAATGCTCAGGGGATTTTTGCAAAAGGCCAGGCGGCCGAGCCACGCGGCCCGGCCGCCCGACGAGCGCGCTTCTTTCACCTCAGCGCGACTTGCTCAGCGCGACTTGCGGCCCACGAGGCCCGGGAGCGCCGGGAGCTGCCCGCCGATGGCCGGACGCACGCCGATGGCCGGGTTGACCTGCACGCCGCCCGGAAGTCCCTTGCCGGCATTCTGGGCCGGAGCGGCCGGCGCCGGGGCCTTCGGAGGCTCATTCACGAGCGCGGGCGCCGCGCACATGTCGTACACGCGACCCGTCGGGGTGCGCGTGGCGAGCTGCTGGTTGCTCTTGATCGCGGCGTCGAGCCGGCCCTGGCAGAACTCGTTCATGTTGCCCTGGAAGCTCTGAATCTCCTGGCACGAGAGCGAGAAGCTCTGCGTGTGGGTGACCTGGACCTCCTTGAAACGCGGGCACATCGTCTGCGACACGCCGATCGACGCCGCTTGATCCTGCCGGATGACGTAATACTTGTCCGAGCTCAGAGACGCCGTGATCCGGCGCGAGTTGTCCATTTCCACGGAGTCGCTCTGCTCGGCCTCCCAGACGAGCCGGTTATCCTCGCAGGTCAGCCGAATGGCATTCGGCTGGCGCTGGCTTTGGAATGCCGACGGGTTCTGACAGGCCGACTGGAGTTGCTGCCACGAGAGCTGCTTGAGCCCCGCGCTCTGACCAGCCCCCGTCTCCGCGAAAGCCGTGGCCCCGAGAGCGAAGGTCGAGACGAGAGCGGCGGCTGCGATGTGCTTGAGCATGGGTTCCTCCTCCACTTCGTTCCGCGTTTCGAGACCGGGCGAGCGCGCCTCGGCCGGCTTCGTTCACGCTGCCAGACACCAATGCAAAGCCCCTGCCGTCCTCAGTTCCGCGCACATTTCCGCGTGAATCGTGGGGTCGACGCTTTGGAGGCTCCGCGGCGTCCGATCAGGACGGATACAGGGAGCGAGCGTAATTCCGCACATGACCGGCACGGACCCTCACGCCCGACCGATACGGAGGGGCCCGGCTTCCGTCCGTGCAGGGACGCATCACCCGACCCTGCACACCACGGCCAACTCGTCAGTAGCGAAAACCCGAGGAACCAGAGGAGGCCATTCGGGGTGCGCGCTGAACGTCGAGGCTCCGAGGACAGGCCGGAGAACTTGCACTCGGCGTGGCGCGGCGAAAAGCCGGCGTCCATTCCGACCATCTTGCCGTTCGTTCGTGATCGGGTGCAAGATGGTCGCTCGGGCGGGGCAGGCGAGAGAGAGGGGAGTCCATGTTTTCGATGGATGGCATTCCATTCGCGCCGGGGACCTCGCCGTTCCGCTGCAAAGGCGTGCTCTACGTGGACACGCTCGATTTCATCGACGAGAACGTGCGAGGCGGGCGCGCCGCAGTCCTCGAGCGGGTGACGAATGCCGCGCTGCGTGAATTCCTCGGTCGCGCGTTCGTGGTCGGCGGCTGGTACGATATCTTTCCGCTGCTCGCGGTGCACAGGTCGGCGTCCTTGACGACGGCGCAGCCCTTCCTGGAGACGATTCGAAATGTCGCCCGGGCGCGGGTCCCGCGGCAGTTCACGGGGCTCTACAGGTTCCTGCTCAAGATGGCCTCGCCCGAAATGACCATGCGGAACCTGCCTCGCATCAGCGGCACCTATTACGATTTCGTGCGCGTGGACGTGGCGGAGGTCCGGCCGAAGACGTTCGCGGCGAGCGCCTCCGGCGTCCCGGCGATCGCGGCCTCCGCATACATGGCGGCGACGGAGTTCGGGGTGGTGCACGCGCTCGAGCTCGCGGGCGCGCGGCGGGTGCGGCATCGATGGCTTTCCCAGGTGCCGGAGGGGCGCGCGCACGGGCTCGACGTTGTGCGCGTGCGGCGCGAGGTGAGCTGGGAGTAGCGCAGAACGTCGACAAAAACCCGAAGGTGCGCTAGTCGGTCGGCCGTGGACCTTCTACGCGAGTTCTTCACGCGCCTGCGCAACCTCGAGCAGCTCCTCGCCTGGGGCGGCTACCCGGTGCTCATGGCCATCATCTTCGCCGAGACCGGGCTGCTCGTGGGTTTTTTCCTCCCGGGCGACTCCCTTCTCGTGACGGCGGGCGTGCTCGTCAACGCGAATCTGATCAACCCGTTCCAGCTCCCCACCTTCACGAACCTCCTGCTCATGAACGCCGTGCTCTGCGTCATGGCGATCGTGGGGGATACGGTGGGCTACTCGATCGGGTACAAAGCGGGCCCGAAGCTCTTCAACCGGGAGCAAAGCCTGTTTTTCCGGCGCGACTACCTCGTGGCCACGCAGAAGTTCTACGAGAAGCACGGCGGCAAGACGATCGTGCTCGCCCGCTTCATGCCGTTCGCCCGCACGTTCGCCCCCGTCGTCGCCGGCATCGGCAAGATGAGTTATCGCCGCTTCGTCATGTTCAACGTCTGCGGCGGCATCGGCTGGGTCGTGTCGATGACGTTCCTCGGCTACTTCCTCGGCAAGGTGCTCGGCGCGAAGGAAATCGAGAAAGTCGTTTACCTGATCATCGTGATTTCGGTGCTCCCGCCGATCGTTGGCGCGATCCGGACGCACTTCGCCTCGAAGAAGGCGGCGGGCGCGGAGAAGGCGTAGTCGTCGTCATTCAGGTCGGCAGCGGCTCGGGGACGACACGCATGTGGATGCTACCCCGGGGCCGGAGCGTGATTCCCGGCTCGGGCTCGATGGTCTGTCCGGGGACGAGGTCGAGGCGGACGCGGCGCAGGATCGTGGCGAGCACGAGCGTCCCCTCGACCATGGCGAAGCTCGAGCCGATGCACTGGCGCGCGCCGCCACCGAACGGAAAATAAGCAAAACGAGGCATCCGCGCGAGCGCGCCGCCGGCGAAACGATCGGGATCGAAGCCCTCGGGGTTCTCCCAGTACGCCGGGTGGCGGTGCGTGACGTACGGGGCGAGGAAGACGAGCGAATCCTTGGGGATCAAATACCCCCCGACGACGTCGTCCTCGGCCGCGCGGCGGGTGATCATCCAGGCCGGCGGATAAAGGCGCATCGATTCCTGAAACACACGGCCGACGAGGTCGAGGGCGCCGAGATCCGCGAAATCCGGGAGGCGGCCGCCCAGGGCCGTGAGGACCTCGGCGCGGGCGCGGCGCCGGACGTCGGGATGCGTGGAGAGCAGGTAAAATGTCCAGGCGAGCGCGTTCGCCGTGGTCTCGTGGCCCGCGGCGAACATGGTCATGACCTCGTCCCGGAGCTGGCGATCGGTCATTCCTTCGCCCGTCTCGGGGTCACGCGCGGCCATGAGCATGGAGACGAGGTCCGTCCCGCCCTCGGGCGCCTTGCGGCGGTGCTCGATGATGCGGAGGACCTCGCGGTCGAGGACGGCGACCGCCTCCTGAAACCGCCGGTTGTTCGGCGTGGGCACGCTGCGGGGGATCTTGAGGATCCGCGTGACGCCCTTGCGCGTGTCCGCGAGGATGAGGTCGAGCGCGTGCGCGGTCGCGGCGGCGTCGATGGGGACGTCGGTCCCGAGCAAGGTCTCCGTGACGATTCGCAGGGCGAGGCGCATCATCTCGCTGGCGACGTCGACGGGCGCATCGGGGCGTGGCCTTCGCATCCAGCCATCGACGAGCTCGTCGGCGGCGCGGACCATGACGCCGGCGAAGGCCGCGATGCGTTGCTTGTGAAAGGCCGGCTGGGCAATCCGGCGTTGCCGGCGCCAGAGGGCGCCTTCGCTCGTGAGCAAGCCGTCGCCGAGGAGCGCGCGGACCTCGCGGACGCCGGGGGTTTGCTTGGTAAAACGATCGGCGGCGTCGATGAAGACGTGCTTGATGTGGTCGGGGTGGCGGAGGAGGTGGCCGGTGCGCCTTTCGCCGGGGCCGAATTGAAAACGGACGACGTCGCCGTAGGTATCGGCGGCGTCGAGGAAGATGCGGATGCGGTCGCGGCGAAGATCGGGGAGGTTGCCGAGGAGCGGCGCGCCCCGAGGTCCCGGCGCGAGGGGGGCGGCGTGCGAGCGCGGGGCGGCGGCGTGGGTCACGCGAGGAACATAGCAGCGAGGCCGCGTCGCGGGGAGATCCGGTGTAAGATGCCGGTATGCGAGCGCAATCGATCCTGATTTCGGTGATGTTTGCAGCCGGCCTGTCGCCGACCGTTTCGGGCTGCAACGACGAGGGCGAGGGCACCACGGGGAGCGGGGCGTCCGGCGCGGGAACGGGTGCGTCCGGGGGCGCGGGCGGGATCGGGGGCGGGAGCGGCGGCGGCGGTGGAATCGGGGGCGGGAGCGGCGGAGGCGGGGGCGGAGGCGGAATCGGGGGCGGGAGCGGCAGCGGCGGCGGGAGCGTGAGCAGCAGCGGCAGCGGCAGCGGCAGCGGCGGCGGCGGCGGCGCGGGGGGTGGCCATGGGGTCGGCGCGCCGTGCAGCGGGGGCGTCGACGGGTGTGATCCGGGTCTTTATTGCAATGCGCCGGGGTGCGGGGAGGGGGTTTGCGCGCCGAAGCCGCCGCCGGGGTTGCAATCGCAGACGCCGGCCCTCGTGTGCGGCTGCGACGGCGTGACGTACTGGAATGCGGAGATCGCCGAGGTGTTCGGGTCGAGCGTGAAATCGGCGGGCGCCTGCCCCTCCGCGGACGCCATGGCCTGTGATCCGCAAGCGCCTTGCCCGGCCGGGCGTCAATGCAATCGCAGGGTGGAGACGGCGAACGCCTGTTCGCCCATGGCCACGGGCGTTTGCTGGGGCATGCCCATTTCGTGTTCGACGGCGGGGGCGAAGGCGAAGGGGTGCGCCGGCGGGACGTGCTTCGATCAGTGCAGCCTGATCCAGAGCCAGAATCCCTGGTACGACGACGGCGCTTGTCCCTGAGGCGGGAGAACGGGGGGCGGAACGCGGGCGCGGGTTACTGCGTCGTGATCGCCTTGAGGTCGAGCATCTCCTCGACGCTCGGCACCACGATGACGTCGCAGCGGCGGTTCTTCTGCCGGCCCTCGTCGGTGTCGTTCGTGGCGATCGGGTCCGTGTCGCCGAAGCCGGCGGCGCTCCACTTCGCGGTCGGCATGTTGCCGCCCTTCTCGCTCACGAGGTACAGCAGCACCTCACGCGCGCGCATGAGCGAGAGGCCCCAGTTGTCGCGGAAGACGCCGCCCGCGAGGGGCTTGTTGTCCGTGTGCCCCGCGACCTGGTAGTCGCGGCCGAGCAGCGAGGCGTCGTTCTTGATGATGCCCGCCACCTTCGTGAGGATCTCCTGACCCTCTTTCTTCAGGCTCTCGCGGCCCGAGTCGAAGAGCACGTCGCCCGGGAGCGAGATGACCATGCGGTTCTTGCGGATGTTCACCGCGAGGCCGAGCTTCGTGAGCTCGTCGAGCTTCTTGCGCAGCATCTCGAACCGCGCCTTGATCTGCTCGAGCTGCTTGGCGCGCGCCTTGTACTCGGCGAGCGCCTTCTCGCGCTCCTCCAAGGTCGAGCTCAGCGCCGAGACCTTCGTCGCCGACGCCTGCAGGCTCTCGTTCAGCTTGCTGATGTCGACGCCGGCGTCCGAGAGCTTCTTCGTCAGGTCAGCGACCTTCGCCTGCTCCCCCGCGAGCTCCTCCGCGAGCCTCTTCTGCGCGGCCGCCGCGGCCTGGTCGTTCGCGTTCTTGTCGGCCAGGAGCTTGTTGTACTTGTCGAGCTGCGCCTGCCACTCTTCCTCGGAATAACCGCAGCCGCTCACAGCGAGCGCCGCGGCGAGCGTGGAGGCAGCAAGAATGCGCACGTTCATGACGATCTCCCCGGTGCATCCCAGGAGAGAATACGTCCCTGGGACGAGCTTTTTTGCACCGTAGCGAGGTCGTCCCTCCCGCGAAAGTCCATTCCGCCCGGAGTCCCAGGCGGATGCCGGACCCTGGACGTTCCATGTAGGGATTCTTTCTTCGAAGGGCCGGGGAGCCCCCTGCCCGACGGTTCCGGTTTGCACCCGAGTCGTGATCTTGCCCGCATACTGCACGCGCGAAGGACAAACCAGCGGCGTCGCGACGGACAAACCAGGCTCCAGAACGACAAACCGGGCGGACCCCAGATCCCCCGCGAGATCACGCCGATCGAGGGCGTGTACATCGTTTTCCTGACGAAGACGGGAAGTTCCTCGAACACACGGCCCCGACAGCCCGATGGCCGTTTCTTCCCGATGCGCCAGATCGTTCGTGTTCGTCGGGACCACGTTCGTCCCGGCCCGGTCGCGCCGCCGCGCAGGCCGAACGAGGGCGCGGTGGCGACGCCGCGCGCGAGGATGGCCGCGTCGCCGCGTCGAAAAAGACCCATCCGCCGGAGGAGATCCGATGCGATCCGTCCGTCCGAGTTTCATCGCTTCCGTGATCGTTTGCGCCTCGCTCGGGGCCGAGAGCGCCCACGCCGCTCCGCTGCCCTCGCCCGCGGACACGCTCGCCGCCGTGCTGCGACAAACGGCCGCCGTGATCGAAGGCGACGTCGAGGACGTGAGCTTCCATTTCGATGAGGTCGAAGGGCCGCGGACGGTCGCGACCCTGACGAACCTGTCCGTCCACCTGGGCTCGCTCGGCCCATCGGCGCCGAGCTCCGTCGAGATCCGATCCTTCGGCGGGTACCTGCCCGACGGTCGCGAGATCGCGGCGACACACGTGCCCGAGCTCGCCGCGGGCAAGCGGTACTTCCTGCTCCTGCGCAACACCGAGTGGACGCTGTCGCCGATCGCGTTCGGGCACGTCTTCCGCCTCGACACCCTGGGGAAGAAGCGCGCGCTCGTGGACGCCTACGGGCGGCTCGTCGCGGGCGTGGGCGCGACCGAGATCCTGGCCGGGCCACTGCTATGGGTGCTGCCGAGCGGCGCGGCGGAGGGCGCGGCGCCGCCGCGGCTCGCCACGTGGATCACGGAGGCCGACGTGGAGCGCGCGCTCGACGCCGAGGAGCTCGCCGAGGCGCTGCGCGTCTTCGCCCACGCGACGGGCGTGTGGCCCCACGGGTCGTTCTCGCCCGCGCCGATGTCGGCCGGTCCGTGGCGGCGCGTGACGACGTGGCGCGCGCCCACGCCCACGGAGAGCCCCGCGAGCACCGAGGGCTTGCTCGCGTGCTTCGACCCGCCCGTGGGCCTCGCGGACACGTCGACGAAGGAGCTCGCCGTGTGCGAGGCCGGAGGTGCGCCGTGATGCGCGTGCATCTCTTGATCGTCGCCACGTACGTGCTCCTCGCGTGCCTGACGCTCACGCGTAACGCCGAGGCGTTTCGTTTCCTCACGTGCAACGGCAAGAACGTCCGCTGGAAGTCGCCGTTCGGGCTCGTGCAGAACCTTTGCAGCATCCCCTCGGGATCGAGCCAGGCGAAGGCCTACGCCGCGGCGATCGGGCAGTGGCGCGGCGTCGGCGGCATGCAGGACGCCGTCTACCACTACGGATCCTGGTCCACGAACCACTGCTGGGTCGACCTCGACGACGGCTGGAACGACGTGGCGCTCGTCGAGGCGTCGAGCATCGACGGCTCGCTCGGGACGACGGTGGTCGTGCGGAGCTGCGATCGGATCGACGAGGTGAACGTGCTGCTCGCGAACCTGTCGACGCAGAGCTTCGACAACCCCGACGAGGCGTTCGCCTCGGGCGCATGCCCGTACAGCCCGACGCGGACGGGCCGATCCACGTTCCTCCACGAGCTTGGTCACGCGCACGGGCTCTCGATCTCGGCCCCGGGCGGAGAGGACAACCACACGCTCGACTTCACGGTCATGCGGCCCTCGCCGCCCGTACCGCTCGGCGGCGGGCCGAGCGCGATGTTCGCGCAGCCCATGCCCGACGACGCGGCCGGCGGGCGCTTCTTGTACCCGTCGACGACCGGCGAGACGAACCTGATGGCCTCCGCGCAGCGCCTGACGAGCGGCAACATCCGCAGCACAGCGCCGTGGACGACGATCCAGCGCTGCCGCGGCGAGACGTTCTCGTTTCACTTCACCACGGCCAACACGGGGACGAAGAGCGTGGCATCGGACCAGCGCTTCTTCCTCGCGACGAGCCCGACCGCGCACGCGTGGGCGGGGATCACGCTTGGGACGTGGTTCGGCGCGACGGTCAACGCGGAGAAGCAGGTCCATCCGAGCGTGACGACCACGGTGCCATGCGGCACGCCGAAGGGTTTGTACTGGCTCTACCACCAGGTCGACGCGGGCAACGCCGTCGTCGAGAGCTCGGAGAGCGACAACGTCATCCACAACCCGCTCACCATCCAGGTGCTCGACTGCGGGTGCTGAAGCCAGAGGATACGTCGATGAAGGACGACAAAAACCTTTTCTTACTGCGCGTATGCGCCGCGTCCGCCGCCGCCATGAGCACCACGGCCTGCTCGGTGGGTGATGTGAGTGATCTGTTCGCCTTCCGGACGACGTCCGTGGACGATGACCTCACGATCCGGACGGCCGACGGGCGCATCTTCCGCGGGGATCCGGCGAGCATCGAGATCCGGGCGCCGCTGCCGAACGGCCCCCCGGCGACGGCGTCGGTGACGCTCTCGACGGCCGATCGCCGGGGCTACGGGCTCAGCATCGCGTTCGACGTCAGCACGGAGACGCTGCTCGAACGGAGCTTCTCGGTGGCGCTGTCCGAGGGGTACGGCGGAGGGACGCTCGCGCATCTGTCGCAGAGCGGCGCGAGCATCATCGGTCCAGGCACGCTCTTTCTGCGCACGTCGTACGGCAAGCTCAACGGGCAGTTCGAGACGTCGGACGAGGCGTTCCCGGTGGGGACGATCGACGGGCGTTACGAGGTGGTTTGTCTGGTCCTCCCCGAGATGCTCGGCGCGTCGCCGAACGGGGAGGCCTCGCAGGGGACGTGGATCCTCGTGGAGGACGAGGCCAAGACGAGCAAGTTCTGTCAGATGTTTGCGGGGCTCTAGAGGCGACGCCCTCACCAACCCCAGAGGGGACAAAAGGCGTCGCCGAGGGGGTCGCCTCGTGTCGACCGCTGCCGGTCCTCGTGAACCGAGGGGGTCGCCTCGTGTCGACCGCCGCCGGTCATCCTGCACCGAAGGGGTCGCCTCGCGTCGACCGCCGCCGGTCCTCGTGGACCGAGGGGGTCGCCTCGCGTCGACCGCTGCCGGTCCTCGTGAACCGAGGGGGTCGCCTCGCGTCGACCGCCGCCGGTCATCGTGGACCGAGGGGGTCGCCTCGCGTCGACCCTTGCCGGTCATCGTGGACCGAGGGGGTCGCCTCGTGTCGACCCCCGCTCGCGCGAGGGGCGCGTGGGCGTGAGCTCGCTCTGGAAGTGCATGCGCCGGAGCGAGCCGTCCACCATGACCGCGAGCCGCTCCATCACGACGCGCTCGCTCGCCCCGCGCGTGGCGAAGACGTACGCGAAGCACCGCTTGGCCCAGCCGCCGAACGCGAGCACGTAGCCGTCCGTGGGCCCGCCGTTCGTGGCGCGTGGGCCGAGGAGGACCTCGGCGAGGGTGTCGTGATCCGGGGGCACGGCGAGGCGTGAGGCCGAGACGAGGCGGGCTCCGTCGCGCGAAGGCAGGTCACGCCAGGTGCGCGCGCGCGCCTCGCATCGCGCGCGGTTGCCGACCTCGTCCTCGCGCCACGTGCGCACGAGCAGGACCGAGCTCGTCGCGTCGTGCCGCGCCACGAGCCACCGCTCGGCACGATCGTCGACGCGGAAGGACGCGCCGTCGGGCAGCGGCAACGCGAGGTCGAAACGCGCAGAGGTGAACGTCGTGAAGGACGAGGCCGCGGCGAGGGCGTCGGGTGGTGGGCTGGGGGCCGCCGCGCTCCCCGTGGAGGGGAGCGGGCGTGGTGGGTTTGTCGGGGGGGACGAGGGCGCGCCGCCGCATCCGCAGATGAGCGCGAGGGCGAGCGCGAGGGGCGCGCGCACGGTCAGACGCGCGTGAGCCACTCGGGGTGCGAGTTGTCCTCGCCCCGCACGATGCCGAAGAAGCGCTGCTGGAGCCTGCGCGTGATCGCGCCGACCTGGCCCTCGCCGATCGCGCGATCGTCGACCTCGCGGATCGGCGTGACCTCGGCGGCCGTGCCCGTGAAGAATGCCTCGTCGGCGAGGTAGAGCTGATCACGCGTGATCATCTCCTCCGCCGCGGGGATGCCCTCCTCGCGGGCGAGCGTGAGGATCGTGTCGCGCGTGATGCCCTCGAGGATCGAGGCCGAGAGCGGCGGCGTGATGAGCCGGCCGCGGCGCACGACGAAGATGTTCTCGCCCGAGCCTTCGCTGACGTAGCCGTTCGTATCGAGCAGGATCGCCTCGTTGTAGCCGGCGATGCGCGCCTCGCGCTTGGCGAGCGAGCTGTTCGTGTACTGCCCCATCATCTTCGCCTTGGGCAAACCCACGTTGATGTGGTGCCGGGCGAACGCGCTGATCTTCGCGCGGATGCCGGCCTCGGTCGCTCCCTTGCCGAGGTACGCGCCCCAGTGCCACGCGACGATCGTGGTGCGCACGGGGTTGTCGTGCGCGTACACGCCCATCGGCCCCTCGCCCAGGTACACGAGCGGGCGGATGTAGCCCTCCTGCATGTCGTTCTGGCGCAGGGTCTCCACCGTCGCGTCGGCCACCTGCTGCCGCGTGAACCGCGGCTGGATCGCGAGCAGCCTGCACGTGTCGAAGAGGCGATCGATGTGCTCCTTCAACCGGAACACGTAGGTGCCGCCGTCGGCCCTGCGATAGGCGCGGATCCCTTCGAAGGCACCGAGCCCGTAGTGCAAGGAGTGCGTCAGGATGTGCACCTTGGCGTCGTCCCAGTCGACGAACTCGCCTTCCATCCAGATCTTCTTCAGCTTGTCGACCATCACGCGCTCCTTCGGAGAATCGTCGTTCTGAGCTTCCTTCGTTGCCCTAACCCCCGCGTCCGACGTCCGCAGCGAGGGGGAGTGCGAGAGAGGAAGTAGCCCGATCCCGTCATCGTGCCAAGAGCGCCAGTACGACTCCCGTGCCGCCCTCCTCCTCGGGCGCCGACGCGAACGCGGCCACATGGTGGGCGGCCGGACCCTGGCTCAACCACGCTGCGATTTCGCCGCGCAGCACGCCGATTCCTCGCGGCGAGTGGTTCCCCCGACCGTGGATCAGAGCCACGACACGCTCTCCGTCCGCGCGACGCTTGCGCACGAACTTCTCCACCTCACGACGCGCCTCGCCAGCGTTCATGCCATGCAAATCGAGCCGACCATCGACGGTATACGCACCGCGTCGAAGGCGGCGCACCTCGCGCGGATCCACGTCGATCCGGCGCCCTTCGATGCGCTCGCCGTCGTCGGTGACTTCGAAGCGGACGCCCTCGGCGACGAGGGAGTGCAGCCTGTGACGCGCGTCGGCATCGAGGTCCTTCACCTCGCGCGGAGCCTTGGATTTCGGCTCGATCGGCGTGGACGAGCGAGGGACGCGCGCCTTGCGATCCTCGAGCGTGCGCACGCCCGCCATGTACATCGCGAAGGTCTCGGCGTCGCTCGGCTGCACCTGCGGCTCCGCCGGCTCGTCCGTCGACTGTACAGGTACACGTTGCGACGGCTGCTTCTTCGTCCCGCCTTCCGATTTGTTTGAGGACGCAGATTTTTCGGGCTTCTCGGCCTTGTCGACCTTCGTGCCCTTCTCTGGTTTTCCCTTGCGTCCCTTCGACGCGAGCTTCGCGAACGGGCGGAAGAACGGGCTATCGGCCGCCTGCTTGCTCGGCTTTTTCTGCGTCTTCTTGGTGCTCGTTCGCCCGGCTCGCGCCTTGGTCGCCATGAGAGAGAACTTCACCCGAGAGCGCCCGTAGCGCAAACCGCACGGACTGAATTCCCGTCAGTTGGCCATCCTCGAAGTGCCAGTCGGGGTCGTCGAGGTCGGGGAAATCATGAGGATTGCGGATGTCTTCCGGCGTGAGCCCCGGCAAGAGGCGCCGTGCCAGGGAGAGGACCTTCTGCCGCTGGTTTTCCTCCATCGCCTCGACGACGGAGAGGATGCGCTCGAAGAGCTGCCTTGTGTCCGGAGCACCCGTCATGGCCGGGAGCGTAGCCGGCGCGCAGCGTTCACGCTGCCGGATGATCCGAGGGCGCGACCAACACCGCGATCATCTGCGCGCGGCGCTGCGCCTCCTCGGCCGGGTAGAACATGTGCAGCGAGTCGCGGAGGGCCGGCAGAGCACGCTTCAAGCCCTCGACGCCGAGCACGCCCGCGTCGACGCCGGCGCGCGCACAAGCCTTCGTGAGCACGCTGCGCGCGAGCATGGGCGCGAGCCCCATCGCCGCGACGACGCGCGGGAACAGGGGGCCCTCCGAGACCGGGCCGTTCGGGCGCGAGGCGGGCGATCGCTCGACGCTCGACGCGCGCGCGGGGGGTGTCGTGGTCTGCGCGGCGCGACGGTTGCGCAGGAGGTTGCGGATCTTCGCGCGCACCGCGTCGAGGTCCACGCTCTTGTGGACGAACTCGGAAGCGCCCGCGTCCGTGGCGCGCCGCGCGACGGTCGGATCCTCGCTCGCCGTGAGCATGACCGTCGGCGTGGACTCGCGGCCGGGCATGCGCCGAAGCCTGCGCAACGTCTCGATGCCGTCGACGTCGGGCATCACGAGGTCGAGCACCACGCAGTCGACCGACTGCACCGCGAGCAGCTCGAGCGCCTCGACGCCGGAGCGCGCGAGCACGACGTCGTGGCCGTCTTCGCGCAGCTTGCAGGCGAGCTCCGTGAGGAACGTGGGGCTGTCGTCGACGGCGAGGATGCGGCGCGCGGCGGCGACGGGTCCGGTCTCCTCGCCGCTCGTCCGTGCGCAAAGCGCGCGCGCGCGGCGGACGAGGTAGGTGATGTCGTAGGGTTTGCCCACGTACTCGTCGGCGCCCGTGGTCAACCCCTTCACGCGGTCGCGCACCTCGGCCTCGGTCGAGAGGAGGATGACCGGAAGTCGAGCGAGCTCTGCGCTCGCGCGGATCGCGCCGAGCAGCTCGATGCCGCTCCCGTCGGGCAGGATCACGTCGAGCACGGCGAGCGAGAAGGTGCGCTCGCGGAGGGCCTTCTCGGCTTCGCGCTTGGACTCGCAGGCAGTGACTGTGAAGCCCGCGGCCGAGAGGGCGCCGCGGAGATCCATCCGGACGGTGAGGCTGTCGTCGACCACGAGGACATGTGGTTTCATCAATCCCCCATTTCCCCCAAACTACCCTTTTACACGTTTCCACCTCGAACCGGGCGACCGAGTGCGAGCAGCGTGCGCCCGAAGTCGCCGACCGGGAGGATCCGGCTGGCAGCACCGAGCCGGATGGCCTCCCGTGGCATGCCGAAGACGACCGACGTGGACTCGTCCTGGACGAGCGTCGTCGATCCGGCGCGCTTCATTGCCAGAAGGCCGAGCGCGCCGTCCTTGCCCATCCCTGTGAGCAGGCAGCCGATCGCCGTCCGACCGACCTCTGCGGCGACCGACTCGAACAGGACGTCGACCGAGGGCTTGCACGAGTGCCGCTCGCGGCCGTCGTCGAGCCAGAGCCTACCTGCGCGCACGATGAGGTGACGCTCGGGCGGCGCCATCAAGATGCGCCCTGCGCCCGGCGGAGGCAGCGGCTCGCCGTGTCTCGCCTCCATGACGGGGAGCGGCACCATGCCGTCGAGCCACTCGGCGAACGCTCGACCAAACGGCTGGCCGATGTGGATCACGAGCAACACCGAGAGGGGGAACGTCTCGGGCAACTCACGCAGGATCTGCACGAGCGCGCCCGGCCCGCCGGTGGAGGCGCCGATCGCGATGAGCGAGGGCGACATGCCCGTCTCGGCGAGCGACATCGGTGAGGGCGCGGCGGGGACACGCGCGGGCAAACGCTCGGGGAGCCGCTCGGGGAGCCGCTCGGGCAGCGGCGCGCGCAAACGGCTCGGCGGCGGAGCCGGCGGCAAGCCCGGGTTCGACTTCAGCTTGGCCCGCGGATGCGTGATCACCCGGATCTTCGCGGCGAGCTTCACCGTCTCGACGAAGCGCCGTGACCAGTCCTCGTCGGGCTCGTCGCCCGTCGGCTTCTCGATCACCTCGAGCGCGCCGGCCCGGAGCGCGTCGTAGGTCTTGATCACGTCGCCGCGGTTGAACGAGGCCGACACGATCACGATCGGCGTCGGGTAAAACGCCATGATGTGCTCGGTGACCTCGACGCCGGTGCCGTTCTTCAGGATCAGATCCAGCGTGACCACGTCGGGACGGAGCGACTCGCAGAGCGCGATGCCCCGCGCGCCGTCTTCGGCCTCGCCGACCACCTCGCAGCCAGGATCGGCCCTGAGCGCCTGGACGAGCCGGCGTCGCACCGTGAGTGAGTCTTCGATGACGAGCACGCGTGTCTTGGTCATGAGGCCGCTCCCAGAAGCTCCGCGACCTTCCCGACGAAGTGCTTCTGGTCGAACTCCCCCTTCACGATGTACGCCGAGGCTCCCGCAGCGGTTCCCTTCTCGCGATCCTTCGAGGTGGCGAGCGAAGTGACGATGATGACGGGTACGTCGCGGAGCGCCGGATCCGCGCGCGTCGTCGCCGTGAACTCGAAGCCGTCCATGCCTGGCATCTCGACATCCACGATGAAGAGGCCGTACCTGCGCGCCTTCGCCTTGCGCAGGCCCTCCTCGGCCGACGCGCTGAGCTCCACCTCGTAGCCGGCCGACTCGAGGATGCTCTGCTCCAGCATGCGTGTCGTGAGCGAGTCGTCGATGACCAGGATCGGCAGCCGCTTCGGCGCCGCGCGTGTGGTCGCCGGCGCCGTCCCCACCTTGCGCGCGCCCGTTCGCGAGAGCGCAGGGGGATCGAGCACGAGCATCGGATCGCCTTGCGCGTCGAACGCCGCGCCCGCCACGGCGGCCGGTGATCCCGCGCCCGGCGGCAGCGGCCGCAGCACGACGTCCATCGTGCCGAGCAGCCGATCCACGCCGAGCGCGACCCACGCCTCGCCCGACTGCACGATCACCGCCGAGCACGCCTGCGGCAGATCGTGCCCCTCGCCCTCGGGCGCGAGCACCTCGCCGAGCGGCGTGAACGGGACGGCCCGATCGCCGAACAGGATCCGCTCGCCATCGGGCCCTTGCAGCCGCTCCGCCGTGGTCACGCGCCGCGTGCCGCGCACGGCGTCGAGCGGCACGAGCGCCGTCGATCCGCCGAACATCACCGACAGCACCGGGATCGACGAGAGCGACACCGGTACCTCGATCTCGATCGTCGTGCCCTCGCCGAGCTTGCTCGAGAGCTGCACCGATCCGCGCAGCCGGCTGGCCACCTCGCGCACGACGTCGAGCCCCACGCCGCGCCCCGAGATCTCCGTCACCTCCGCGGCCGTCGTGAGCCCCGCGCGGAACACGAGGGCGAGCGCGGCCTCCTCGTCGAGCTCCTCGCTACCCGAGGCGAGGCCACGACGCTCGGCCGCTTGCCGCACGGCCGCGACGTCGATCCCGCGCCCGTCGTCGCTGCAGCGGAACGCGACCCGCCGGCCGCGCCGCTCGATGTCGAGGTGGATGCGGCCCGCCTCCGGCTTGCCCCAGGCGATCCGCTCCTCGATCGCCTCGATGCCGTGATCCACCGCGTTGCGGATCACGTGCAGGAGCGCATCACGCACCGCCGAGAGCACGTGCCCTTCGAGGCGCACGTCGCCGCCGCGCGCCGAAAAGCTCACGCTCTTGCCAAGCGCATCGGCCGTGTCGCGCGCCAAAAGCTCCAGCGTGCCCAGGATCGCGCCCACCGGCAGGAGCCGCAACGTCGCCGCGCGCGACTGCACCTCGCCGAGCTCGCGCTCGATCCGCCCGAGCCCCGCGCCGATGTCCCGCTCGGCGTGGACCAGGCTCTGCGTGATCTCGGCGATCGTCGCCCCGAGCCGCGTGCCTCGTCCGCGCTCGCCGACGGTTTGTCCGAGCTCGAGCTCCTCCCGCAAGAGACTCGCGAGCCGCAGCGCGTGCTGCAGCGCGACGAGGCCACCGTTCAGCGGGCCGATCTGGATGGATGCCTCGGACAACCCTTCGAGCAGCGCGTCCATGTCGGCGATGTCGACGCGCACGGTCTCCAGCCGATCGTCGATCGGCGCGGCCGGGGGCGTGCTCTCGCCCTTGCCCTCGCCCGTGGAGGCGGGCGCGGGCCTCGCCCCGAGCTTCGTGGTCTCCTCGCGGATCCGTTCGAGGATGCGCAGGAGGTCGCTCACGTAATCGCTCGTGATCGTGTCCTCGCCGTCGCGGAACGGGGCGAGCGCGTCCTCGATGGTATGCGCCATCTCGCCGATGCGCGTCTGCCGGACCACCCGCGCCGCGCCTTTCAGCGTGTGCGCGAGCCGCAGGCTGCGGGCGAGGATCGACGTATCGGTCGGGTTTTTCTCCAGCGCGAGCAGGTCCCGCGTGAGCCCTTCGACGATTTCGTTCGCCTCGGCCCGGAAATAGTCCTCGAGCTCGTTCATCGCCGATTCTCCCGGGACGCGCTCATTGCGCCCCCTCGCGGCGCTCTCCGGCCCGCTGCTTTGCGATCGCCACGAGCGATTCGAGGACGAGGACGCCGCGCGTTTGCCCGGCGAGCGTGACGATCTCGCGGATGTGCCCCTCGCCGTCCTTCGTCGAAAGGGCGGGCAGGAGATCGGCCGGGCTCACTTCGAGGCAGGCTTCGATCGACGCGACGCCGAGGGCCACGGGCTCGGCGCCGCCCGCGATCAGGAGCCAGCGCGGCTTTTCGTTCCACATCGGCAGGCCGAGCAGCGCCCCGAGCGCGTGCACGGCGAAGAGTCGACCGCGGATCCCCGTGATCCCGAGCAGGCCCGGCGGGCTCCCGGGCAGGGACACCACCTTGCGGCACTCGTGGACGCCGTCGATGTCGGACAGCCGGATCGCGTAGCCCTGGCCCCCCGCTTGAATGGCGAGGACGAGCTCGCCGGACTGATCGGCGTGGCGTGGCGGCGTGGCGAACGAGGCGTCGAATGCGTGGCGCAGCTCCGCCACGTGTCGCCCCGCTGCAATGGCGCCTCCGGGAAGCGGCGCCCCATCGCCCGGCTTGTCCCGTCCTTGCGACCGAACGTTCATCGAGCCCCCTCGACCCGTGAAACGGATTCACGAAGATACCACGGGCCCTCGGGCCCGCACAGCCCCTCACCCCCGCCCATCCCCGCTCGTTTTTTGCTTTCCTCGTTCGCCGCGGGCCCGCCCCGTCGCTTCGACGGTTGCAATGGGAGCGGCCGGTAGGCGTCAATCCCACGGTGTAGGGACGTTCGCCCCCGGATCACGCAGCCTGCTCCTCTTGTTGTCGGATGAGACGCACGAGGTCCCCGGACAACCCCGAGAGCTGCGACGCGGTGTTTAATGTCTGCGACGAACCGGCCTCGCTTTCGCGCGCCGTCTGCGCGACGTCCGCAATGGCGGAGGCCACCTGCTCCATCGCGCTCGTTTGTTGTTTCGTGCTGAGCTCGATTTCGCGCGACGCCTCGGCGGTCGACCCCACGTACTCGACGATCCGACGGAAGTTCTGCGCCACCTCGCCGAACCGGCGCGTCCCGGCCTCCACGGCCTTCGCTCCGTCCTCGGTGGCCATCACCGTCGTGTTCGCCGCGGCCCGGATCTCCTCGATGAGCCGGCGGATCTCCTTCGCCGAACCCCCCACGCGATCCGCGAGCTTGCGGATCTCGCCCGCCACGACCCCGAACCGCCGCCCCGACTCGCCCGCGCCGACGGCCTCGATCGTCGCGTTGATCGCGAGGATGTTCGTCTGTTCGCTGAGCTCCGAGACGATGTCGAGGATCCCGCCGATCTCCTGGGATTTGCGCCCGAGATCGAGCATGTGCGCGACGATCTGATCGACCTGCCGTCGCACCGTGTCGATCGCGTCCTGCGCGCCCTCGACAGTCTGGTTCCCGCCCTTCGCGGCCAGCGCCGTTTCGCTCGCGACTTGCGTGACCCGCTGCGCGCTCTCCGAAATCTGACGCGAGGTCGTGACGAGCTCGCGCACCGTCGTGCTCACCTCGGTCGCCGCCGAGACCTGGCCTTTCGCGCCCCGGACCTGCTGGGTCGCGGCCGCTTCGAGCTCCGCCGCCGCGCTCCGGATGTGCTGCACGGCCGCGCCGATCCGCGCCCCGAGGCCGCGGGTCACGAACACCGCGACGCCCGCCACGATCAACACGGCCACGAGCGTGCCGAAGATCAGGATCTGGCTCAGCCACGCGGCGGCCTGCTTTGCCTCGGTGCTCCGCTCGGTGAGGAGCTTTTGCTCGTGGCTCTTCATCTCGGCCACGATCCGCCGGATCTGCTCCATCACCTTCGGGCCGTTGCCTTCGAGCACGAGCTTCAGCGCCGCGTCGAACCCGAGGCTCTTCCGCGCGTCGATGGTTTCGTCGATCTCGCGCAGGCGCTCCTCCACGAGGGGCCGGAGCTGTTTGAGGCGCTCTTTCTGGTCCGCGTCGTCGCTGAAGAGCTCTTCGAGCTGCCGGAGCTCGATGGAGATGCCTTTTTTACCCGTGTGATAGGGCTGCAAGAAATCCTCGCGGCCCGTGATCACGAATCCTCGTTTGCCCGTCTCGGTCTCGTCGAGCGCCGCGAGGAAGCCCGACAAACCGGTCAATTCTTCGTGCGCGTGCGTGACGGCCTCGGTCGTCGCGAGGAGCCGCTCCGTGCTCCGGTACGAAAACGAGCCGAGCGTGATCAGAATGAGGAGCGGGAGCAAAAACCCCGCTGCGATCTGCTGTCCGACCGTCCAAGACTTCTCCACGAGCCCCGCCTCCCTCCTCGATGCTGATCACACGCGCGTCGAATCCCGTTTCGGGACGCCCAGCGCGTCGAGCTGGGCCTTGCACAGCTCGAGCAACACTTCCCTGCGAAACCCCCCACCGAACATCACGATCCTCGCGCGTTCCTCGCGTTCGAGCAACTCGAGCGCTTTTTCGAGCTCCACGCGCGCGCTCGCGCCGTGACCCTCGCGCCGGAACACCATGCCGAGCCGCAGGCGCGGCAGCGAGAAACGAGGATCCCGCCGCTTCGCCTCGCGGTAATGCCACACCGCCCGCTCGATGTCGCGCTCGTTCTCGCGCAGGAGCCCGAGCAGGTAATGCGCGCCCGTCTCGCATTGCCCCCGCGCGAGCAGGGCGCCGAGCGTGCGCTCCGCGTCCCGCAATCGACCTTTTTCCCCGTAAATGGCCGCCCGGCACAGCTCGAGCTCCGGCGGTGCGTCCGGGCCCGCGGCCATCACCACGACGAGCGCGTCGTCGTGCCGCTCCGCTTCGAGCAGGTCGAGCACACGCGTGAGCGCCGAAGGCCCCTCCGCCCCCCGCGCCTTTTGCGCGCTCGCCGCGCCCTCGGCCTCCCGCGTCTCCGCAATCCGGGCGATCCGATCCGTCGCGCGCTGGATTTCCTCCGCCCACGCGAATGCCCCTTCCTCGGGCGTGGGCAAGGGCGGGCGCATCGGGGGCTCGGGCAAGAGCCGAGGGACGGGCGGCGCGATCGTCGTCGCTGCCGGGGACACGTTCGGGGGCTTCGCGCGGTAATAAAATGCGTCGTTCTCGTGGACGAGCTCGAAATCGTCGGAGATCCCGCGAAGCGACTCGCTGTGACCGAGGAAGAGATAACCGCCCGGAAGGAGCGCCCGGGCAAACCCCGCGAGCGCCCGGTGGAGCGCGCGCTCCGAGAAATAGATGAGCACGTTGCGACAAAAAATGACGTCGTACGTGGCCTCCGGCAAGCGCGCGAGCACTTCCAGCAGGTTGCCCTCCTCGAAGACGACGCGGCTCTGGATGCGCGGATCGAGCACGAACGTCTCGCCGTCTTTCTTGAAAAACCGATCGCGGATCGGCTGCGAGGCCCCGCGCAGGGCCCAGGACGAATACCGCGCCCGCCGGGCCTTTTCGATGGCGGCCCCGTTCACATCGAGCCCCGTGATCGACAGCAGCGGCGAGAGCTCCGGCGTGACCACGTCGGCCGCGATGGCCATCGTATAAGGCTCCTCGCCGGAGGAGCAGCCCGCCGAGAGAATCCTGAGCTTCCGCCCCCGCGTCCCCACGAGCGCGCGCTCGGTCAGCACCCGCCGCACGAGCGCGTCGATTTGCATGGGCTCGCGAAAGAAATAGGTCTCGCCGACCGTCACCGCCTCGACCAGGCGTTCGAGCGGGATCGGTCCGCCACTGCGCGCCGGTTTTTCGCCGAGGATCATCTCGATGCGGTCGCGCTGAAAGCCGGAGGGCGCGAGGCCGAAGCGGGCCTCGATGAGGTCCTCGATGCCCTTGGCGTCACGCGGGGCGTTCATCTCGGCGGCGGTGGCAAGGCGGTGGCAAGGGAATCGGCGCTCGGGAGCGAGGAGAACACGGCCTCCGGGAGCAGGCGTGCGGCGTCGAGCACCGCGAGCGCACGCCCATCCAGCGCGCCCAGGCGCTCGACCTCCGCAGGCAGCGCCGCGCCGAGCAGCGGCGGCAGTGTATCGAGGCGCGCCTCGTCGAGCTCCTCGATGCCCACCACGTCCTCCACGAGCAGCGCCATTCGCCGCTCCCCCGCGCGCACCAGCACGAGCCGCCGCGCCTCCGCCCGCTCGCCGCCTTCTCCGAGAACGGCCGAGAGCGATACGACGGGGACGACCTCGCCGCGGACCACGGAGAGGCCCACGACGAAGCGCGGCGCGTTTGCGATGGGGTCGATCGCCAGCGGGCGCATCGTCTCGACGACCGACGACGCGGGCAACGCGCAAATCCAGGAGCGCGCCCGGACGAGCAAAAAGCTGCGTCGACCCGTGGGATCGTCCATGGTCATCTTTCCATCGCACGCGTAGACATCGCTTGTAAAGCGGAACTCCGGCGTTTCCCCGGCGTCAACGCATCGACGAGCCCTATCTGGTGAAACCGCGAATGGCTGGTGAAGTGTCGGCGTGATGGCGTTTCAGCGCGCAGGCTCGCGCCGCACCTTCCAGACGTGCTCTGCCGGGTACTTCCGCGCCCATTCGAGCGGCGCATACCCTTCGTACGTCGTCTTGGCGTCCGCCGGCGGCCGGATCTCGACGAGGTCCTCGACCACGAACCCCGAGCGCCGAAAGAGCCGGATCCACTCGCCGTACGGGAGCTGGAACGACGTCGAGCCGTCCTCCTCCTCCCACGCCTTCATGCCGAAGTAATCGTTCACGAGCGCGGGCACCACCCGATCCGTGGCCTTGTCGATGACGAGGTAGAGCAGCGGCGTCGCCATGTTGAAGATGAACATCCCGCCCGGACGCAGGAGCCGCGCCGCTTCCGGGACGGCCTTGTGCGGGTCGGCGAACGTCATCGCCCCGTGATCGCAGAACACGAGGTCGAAGCTCGCGTCCGGCAGGGGCACCGCTTCGGCGCTGCCCTGCACGAGCGTCACGGAGGCGCCCTCCCGCTCGACGAGCGCGCGCGCGTGGCGGAGCTGCTCGTCGGACAGGTCGAGCGCCGTCATGCGCGCCCCGCGACGCGCGAGCGCCACCGACCACTGCGCGCCGCCGCAGCCGAATTCGAGCACGTCCTTGCCCGCGACGTCGCCCAGGAGCCCGAGCTCGCGCTCCGGGATGCCCCACACGCCCCACGTCGGCTCCACGATGCCGAGCTGATCGGCGTGCTGCTGCTGATATTCAGCGGCGATTCGGTTCCAGTACTCTCGGTTCTTCGCGACATGATCGGGCATCGACATTGCAAACTCCTCGAACGCGCTTTCGTTGCGTAACGATATCATGCCCTCGCGCCGTATTCGAAACGCAAATCATGCGCGAGACACGCAATCCGCGCGCCTTCCGTAGCGTGAGTTCTTCGCGATTTTCGCGCGGCGCGCGAGGATGTGGCCCCTGGTTTTACCGCTCGATCCGGGCGGGCACGCGAGGTGCACCGTGGGGACGTTCATGGAGCGCATGGAATCGGCGCGGGAAGGGCAGGCCACGCAAAGCTCGCCCCGAAAGGACCTCATCCTCGCGAGCGTCTTCACGGCGGTCGGCCTCGCCGCCGTGATCATCGGCCGCGGCGGGCTCGGCGTCATGATCGCCGGCTCCATCGGCTCCGTCGCGGCGAGCGTCGCCGCCGTCGGTCTCGCGGCCATCGATCCGCGCCTGTCCTACCGCGACAAAGCGCAGGTGGGCGTGTGCATCGTGCTGATGCTGCTGCTCGTCGGGTTCCTCGTCGGCGATTCGGCCTTCTTCCTCGCCGGATACCCGCTCCTCGCCCTCGGCGTCGTAGGGCTTCTCCAGGCCCTCCGCGCTCAGGCCGCGTCCGGCCGTTCGCGCGCGTTTGCCTCGTCCGCGATGCGCGCGAGCTCGGCCCCCGTCAAGGTCTCGCGCGCGACGAGCGCGTCCGCCGCCGCCTGAAGGCCCGCGCGCCGGCCTTCGAGCAAGGTCCTCGCTCGACCGAAGAGCTCGGCGAGCCGGTCGCGCACCTCCTCGTCGATTTCGCGTGCCGTCTCGTCGCTGCACATCCGCTCCTCCTGCATCACACCGAGCAGCGGCGCGCCCACGTTCCGCGTGAGCGCGGGGAGCCCGAGCCGCCGGCTCATGCCGAAGCGCGTGATCATCTCCCGCATGAGCGCAGTCGCTCGCCCGAGGTCGTCGTGCGCGCCCGTCGACGGGGATCCATGGCAGAGCTCCTCGGCCGCCCGGCCGCCGAGCAGCACCATCACGCGTGTTTCGAGTTCGGACTCGGTGAGCACGTGCCGCTCGTCGCGCGGGACCTGGATGGTCACGCCGAGCGAGACCGCGCGCGCGACGATCGACACCCGCTCCACGGGATCGGCCTCGGGCAAGGCGAGCGCGACGAGCGCGTGTCCCGCCTCGTGCACGGCGACGCGACGCCGTTCGCCCGGCGTCATCATGAGGCCACGGCGGCGCAGGCCGAGCTGCACGCGGTCGAGCGCGTCCTCGAAATCGGCCTGCGTGATCTCCGTGCCGCTCCTGCGCGCCGCAGCGAGCGCGGCCTCGTTCACGATGTTCGCGAGATCCGCGCCGGCCATGCCGGGCGTGCGTCGCGCGACCGCGCTGAGGTCGACGTCGCTCCCGAGCGGCAGGCGCCGCGCGTGCACGGCGAGGATCGCCTCGCGCCCGGCGAGATCGGGCCGATCGACGATCACCTGTCGATCGAAACGACCGGGCCGGAGCAGCGCGGGGTCGAGGACCTCGGGCCGGTTTGTCGCGGACATCAGGATGACGGTGGCGCGTGGATCGAAGCCGTCGAGCTCGGCGAGGAGCTGCTGGAGGGTCTGCTCGCGCTCGTCGTGGGTGGCGAGCGCGCCGAGGCCGCCGCGGCTGCGGCCGACGGCGTCGATCTCGTCGATGAACACGATACACGGCGCGCTTTTCCGGGCCTCGTTGAAGAGGTCGCGGACGCGGGCGGCGCCGAGGCCGACGAACATCTCCACGAACTCGCTCGCGTTGAGCGAGAAAAACGGCACCTCGGCCTCGCCGGCCACGGCCCGCGCGAGCAGGGTTTTTCCGGTCCCCGGCGGCCCGACGAGAAGGATCCCGCGCGGGATGCGCCCGCCGAGCGCCCGGTAGCGCGCCGGGTGCTTGAGGAAGTCGACGACTTCGACGAGCTCGTCCTTGGCCTCGTCCACGCCGGCGACGTCGGAGAAGCGGACCGGCTCGCGCCCCGTGCGGTCGTAGAGCCGCGTCTTCGCGCGGGTGAGCCCGAGCGGCCCGCCCACGCCGCCCCCGGCCGATCGTCGGAACGCCGCGAAAAACAGGAGGTTGATGGCGATGAGCGGGACGATCCACCAGAGCGCCATGACCCAGAACGGCGTGCGCGAGGGCCGCGCGTCGACGGCGACGTTGCGCGTGAGCAGGGCGTCGACGAGCGGCTCGTGTTCGACGCCCGGGATGCGACCGGTGCGCACCTCCTCGCCTTTTTCGGGGGACGTGGGCAGGAGGTTCGGCGGCTTTTTCGTGGGCTCCGCGGGCGTCGCGCCTTCCGGCTTCAGCCGGAGGACGACGTCCTCGGCCGTGATCGATGCGGATTCGACGCGCCCTTGCTGGACGAGGCGCACGGCCTCGTCGTAGGGCACGGTGCGCGCGCCCGTGGGCCCGAAGACACCTGAAAACGCGAGCGCCGCGACGATCAGGAACGCATAGAAAAGCCAGCTCCACGCGCGTTGTTTCGGGTTGACCTCAGGCATTCCGAGGGGGGCATGGAGACGGCGTGGTGTCCCGGCAACCCGCTTGCGCCCATGCTTTCCTTGGACAGGGAGCGGCCAGGGCCATCCGGGGAAGCGGACGAGCGCGCGTCACTTCCTGCAGTTGTCCCAGCGTTCCTTCTCGTTCTTGCAGCTCGTCGACCAATCCGCGCCGCCGCAGCGCCCGGTGTCGTATTCACACGCCTGGAGGTCGTCCCAGTAATCGAGGCAGCCGCGGCGGTCGGCCTCGATGGCTTCGTTGTCGGTGTGGCGATAACAATCGTCGAGCTGCCCGGCGCTACAGCCCTCGCATTCGCACTTGTAGTCGCAGACGGCCTCGGCGTCGGTGCGGCACGCGGGCAGCGCCGCGGCGAGGAAGGTGAGCAGGAAGAGCGGGCGGATCGCGGAAAGGAGCAAGTTCTTCATGGTCCGAGCGTACCAGAAGAGCGCCGCGCGCGCGACCCGCCGCTCGATTTCAACGATTTGGGTGTGAACCTTTCCGGTGGTCACTGGAGATTCCACGCCGGAGGAGCCAGCCAAAGACGAGCGCGACGAGGCCAAGCGCGCGTCCATCGGACCCTTGTGTCCCGGGGATCCCGCAGCCGCAGCCGCCGTCGTCGTCGATGACGGGGCCGGGGTTGTCCCCGCCGCCCGCGCCGCCCATTCCCCCATTTCCGCCGCCGCTGCCGCCCGCACCGCCTGCGCCGCCGCTGCCGCCTGCGCCGCCGTTTCCACCCGCGCCGCCGCTGCCGCTGCTGCTGCTGCTACTTCCGCTTCCGGTCGTGAAGCTCTGCGACGCGCTGCACGCCTTGTTTCCTCGCCGATCCTCGGCGCACGCGCGATACACGACCGTCGCGTCCGCGGGCGCCACGAACGTCGCCCGGAACAGGTCTCCGCCGATGAAGTGCGCGAGCGCCACGCCGCCCGCGTCTTCCAGCTCGACGAAGGCCTTCGCGAGCCGCGGACCCGTGTCCGTCGTCGACGCATCGCTCACCGCGAAACGCACGACCCGCTCGCCGCCCGGCATTCCGCTCGGAAGCGCCTCGATGGCCCGGATCACCGGCGGCTGTGTATCAACCGGCTGCGGCGATACGCCGAAATACAGCCGATCGAGATAATCCGAGCCCTCGCCCTGCGCCGTGATCGCGTCGAGGATCCCGTCGCCATTCACGTCGCCGAGATCGAGCCCGAGCGTGGGATCATGCACCGTGGGGAATGTGTTGGCGAGGAGCGAGAAATGGCCCGTGCCGTCGTTCACGAGGATCCGCTCGTTGCCGGAGAGCGACGCGATCACCGCGTCGAAATCACCGTCCCCGTCGATGTCCGCGCATTGCACCTCGTTGTCGTCAGCGCCGATGTTTCCCACGACCCGCGCTGCCGTCTCGTCCGTGAAGACGCCTTTTCCGTCGTTCACGAGGAGCTGCTCGTGCAAGTTCGACGCGCCATTGTCGAGCCAGAGATCCAGGTCGCCGTCGCCGTCGATGTCACACGCGTCCGGGCCGTACACGTACGGGCCGGGCTGATCCGGCAGGTCCCCGTTCGCGTCGACGAACGTGCCCGTGCCGTCGTTCCGGAACAAGAGCGACTCGCCCTGGCGGCTCGCGAGGAGCAAATCGAGATCAAAATCGCCGTCCACGTCGACGAGGTCCACGTCGATCGGCCCGGTGCCGATGGCCTGGGTGTTCTGCGGGACGGCCGCGGCCTTTTCCTGGAAAAACCCGGCGCCGTCGTTGAGGTAGATCCGCGCGGTGCCGGGCGAGCCTGGCGGGTCGGCTCCCCAGTCCGTGGAGACGAGATCGAGATCCCCGTCGCCGTCGAAGTCGCCGAACCGCGCGCCGGCCGAGCGCGACGATGTGCCGATGCGCGCCGCCCCTTCGTTCTTGAACACGGGCGGGGTCTGGCCGTTGTTCACGAAGAGCGCGTCGGGCTGCATGCCGTAGGAGTCCGGCACATAGAGGTCGACGTCGCCGTCGCCGTCCACGTCGGCCGCTGCGATTTGCCGCACGCGCCCGGAAAAACCCCCGAACGAGGTGCCACCGACCTCCGTGAAGTGGCCCGTACCGTCATTGAGGTACGCCGCGAGCGGGGCGGTCGTGGAGGGCGTGTAATACCCGCCGCCGTTCGCGAACACGGCGTCGAGGTCGTCGTCGCCGTCGAGGTCGACGAGGAGCACATAATGGGAGTAGCAACCTTCCTTCGTGTCGGCGCAGGGCTGCGGGGAGCCGAGGTTCGCCGTCATTTCGACGAAGTACGGCGCGGCGGCCGCGGCGCTCGGGAGGCCCGTGAGGGTAAGAAGAGCGAGACAAGCTGAGAATCGAGGGCGCATGCGGCGCAGGGTAGGCCAGCATGCGCCCCGATGTCGAGCGCTCGGGTATCAGGCGCCGGCGGGCGCGCTCTTCGTGAGATCCGCGGGGTCGAGCTCGATCGGAACGATCACCTCGAGCACGCCCTTCGTCGCGGCCGGCAGCGTGATCGAGCCGAGCTCCTTCGCGAGGCAGGTGCCGAGCGCCGCGTCGCCGATCGAGCCGCCGCTCACGCGCGAGGAGCTCACCGCGCCATTCGCCTCCACGTGCATCCGGACGATCACCTTGCCGCTGAGGCCCGGCTCCTTCTTCAGCGCCTCCGCATAACAGGCCCGGAGCGCGGGGATCTTCGCGTTCGCCTGGCGCAGGACCTCTTCCGGCGCGACGCGTCCATCCGGCGTCACCGCGTCCGCCGCGGGCACGGCCTCGCCCGAGACGAGGCGGAGGTCTTTCATTTCATAACCATAATCGCTCTTCTTCGCATTGCCGGACTCGGAGACCGCGTCCGCCGTCGTCCCCTCGTCGATACCCGCCGCCTCGGCCGCGCAGCCGCCGATGCACATCGCCGAGAAGAGGCCAATCGCGAGCGAGAGGATCGAGTGCTTGAACGTCGTCATGGGAACCTCCATCAATTTCAGCCGGGGTTGTTGTTGGCTTCGTCGAGGAGGCATTGCAGCGAGCGTGCCAGGCCCAAAAGGGCGCCGCAGCGCAGGGATTCGTGGGCTGGCTCCCTGAAACACGCCTGCACCTGGCTGCCGCGTGGCGGTTGCACCGGTTGCACCCCCCTGTTGCACCCGTTGCACCCGTTGCACCCCTACTTCTTGAACGCCTCCGGCTCGATCCCGTACCGCTTCATCCAGCGCTGCACCTGCATCCGCGCCTTGCCCATCACGCGCGCCACGGCCGAGACGTTGCCCTTGTGCTCGCGGAAGAGCCGCACGAGCTCCTCGCGCAAGGGTTCGCCCGCGCCGTCGTTCGCTGCGCTCGCGGGCTCGTCCGCGGGCGCCTCGCCGCGCGCCCAGGGCGGCAGGTGGTCGAGCGTGACCTCGCCTCCGGCCGCGAGCGCGAGCGCCGCGCCGAGCACCTTCTCCAGCTCGCGCGCGTTGCCCGGAAACACATGCTCGAACATCGCGCGCGCCGCCGACGGATGCAGCCGCACGCGCGCCGCCTCGGCCCCCGCGTGGCGCTCGATCAGCGAGGCCGCGACGAGCCACAGATCCTCGCGACGTTCGCGCAGCGGCAAGAGCTCGATGCGATGGCCCGCGAGCCGGTGGAAGAGGTCCGCGCGGAACGTGCCGGCCTCCACCATGCGTTCGAGGCCGCGGTTCGTGGCCGAGACGAAGCGCACGTCGACCTTCACCGGCGACGTCGCCCCGATCGGTCGCACCTCGCGCTCTTCGAGCACGCGGAGCAGCGCCGCCTGCGCGGGCGGCCGGAGCTCGCCGATCTCGTCGAGGAACAAGGTGCCGCGATCGGCCGCGCGCACGAGGCCCGGTCGATCCTCCTTCGCATCCGAGAACGCGCCGCGCCGATGGCCGAAGAGCTCCGCCTCGACGAGCGACTCCGGCAGCGCGCCGCAGTTCACCGCGACGTACGCCCCCGGCCGCCCCGAGAGCGCGTGGATCGCGCGCGCCGTCACCTCCTTGCCCGTGCCCGTCTCGCCCATCACGAGGATCGGGAGCGTCGCCCGCGCGATCACCGCCAGCGTCTCGTACGCGCGGTCGAGCGAGGGCAAGAGCGTCGCGAGGCCGGGCGCCTTGGCCCCGTCCGAGGAGACCTCGACGACGGGCGGATCGTCGGGAGCGACCTCGAGCCCCTCGCGGAACACGAAGAACGTGCGGCCGAGCTCGATCAGATCTCCATCCGCGAGCACGGCGCGGGTGATGGGCTCGCCGTTCACGCGCGTGCCGTTTTTCGAACCGCTGTCCTCGATCGTGAAGCGGCCGAGCACCTTTCCGAGGCGCGCGTGGTTCGTGGACATCCAGGCGTCGTCCACGCGCACCGCGAGTCGCCGCGGTGGTACGCGTTCGAACGATCGCGCGGCGCCGCGGCCGAAGGTGATCTCGTCGAGGCCCGCGAGCGAGAGGCGCGCGGCGGAGGCGAACGGGCGGTGGCTTTCGAGGCAAAGGAAGAGGAGCGGCGCGCGAATTGCCGCGCGATCGCCGCCCGCGTCCCGGGTGGGCGAGAGCGTCTTCGTGTCGCTGCTCGTCATCGCAGAGCCGTTTTACTTCATGCGGCGAACGAAGTCGCGTAGGCCCGGATCCGCCCCGGCCCAGGCCTTGTCCACGACGGCATCGAGCGAGCGGGCCTCGTCCGCCTTGCCCGCCGCGCGGAGGATCTCCGCGAGCCGGACGCGCGCCGCGATCGCGTCGAAGGGCGCGTTCCACGGCTGCACGAGGCAATCCCGGTACGCGTCCTCCGCTTTTTGTTTCGAGCCGCGTGTCTCCAGGGCGAGGGCCGCTTCCAAGGAGCCACGCTCGCCCTCCGCGCGCGTTTCTCCTTTCTCGCGGCCGAGCAAGCGGCGGATCCGGCGTTCCTCCTCGGCAAGCGCCTCCGCTTGTTTCTCGCGTCCCAGCGCCTTCTGGCGACCCGCTTCGAGCTTCGACGCCGCGAGCGCATCGTCCACGCGGCCGGACAGGAGCATCGCGCCGATGCGCAGCGTGGCGCCTTCATGGTTCGCCTCGGGATCGGGCTCGCCGAGGATCTCCTCCGCGGCCTCGAGCGCCGCCGCCCCGTCGAGCGAGGCGAACGCGATGAGCGCTCGATCCCGCGCGAGCGCCGCGGGCGTCGCCGACTCCACGCCGAGGGCCCGCCGGATCGCCTCCGCTTCGCGTGCCTCCTCGATCCGGCCGGCGCGGAGCAGCGTCTCGACCCACAGGCCTCGCAGCTCCGGCAGCGTCGCGCTCGTCCAGCCGAGGAAACGCGAGAGCCGCGCGTCGTCCTCGTCCGCCCAGGGGAACGCGCAGCGCAGGATCGGCAGCGCCAGCGTGGGCCATCGTTTGGCCAGCCAATCCGTCATGGGCAACGTCTGATCCGTCACGATGCACCCACACGACGTGTAGAGCGCCGCGAAATCCGGGTCCTCCGCGAGTTCGCCGTAGGATTGGATCAAGAGCGTCACTCCCCGCCCAACCTCGTCGTCGTTCGCGGGCTGCACGTACGTGCGGAGCAGGCCTTCGAGCACGCTCGCACGACCCTTGGGCACGTCCGTGAGGCGGCCGAGGGCCTTTTCCTTTGCCGCCGTGGCGCGGGTCGGATCGGCGTGGCTCCGCAGATCACACGCGAGCAGGGTGTGCGCCACGGCCGACGTCGGATTGGTTTGGACGAGCGCCTCCGTCTCGACGCCATCCTGCGCCGCGAAGCCAAAGGCGCGCCGCCGCACCAGGCGCTCGAGTCGAAACGCGCTCGCCTCGTCCGGAACGCCCCACGCCACGAGGTGCGCCTTCGACGGCGCCGGCCTCGTCAACGCAGGCAGGAGCACCTGGATCGCGGCGTTCGTCGCGGCGATTGGCGTCGCGCCCTTGCCTTCGGCCTTCTTGCCGGCGATCCCGAGCGTGACCTTCGTGGCGTTCTCGCCGATCTCCGCGTTCACGTCGAGCCGCGTGGCGGGTTCGTTTTTCCAAACCACGCCGAGCTCGACCGCGAGGCGCGCGCAGGCCCCTTTGCCGAGCGCGTCGCTGAGCGCGGTCGTCGCGCCCGGCCCGGTGATCGTCGCGGCCGTGCATTCGACGGCCGCGACGATCACGGGCGGCGCGGGCTTCGGCGGCGGCGTGGGGGCCTCGGTCTTTTGCCGCAGGAGCACCACGCCGCACATGGCGAGCGCCGCGATCCCGAGCGCCGCCGCGATCTTCCGCCCGAGCGAGCGCCCCTTCGTGGACGGTTCGTCCGCGGGCGCCTGCGAGATCGCCGCGGCCTCCTTCGCCGGGAGGACCTTCGGGTTTGGCGGGCCAATCTTCTCTTCGCCCCCGAGCGAAAGCGTCCGCGTCTGCGGCTCCGCGGGCGCGAGCGCGGGCCTCGTCTCCGCCTCGGGTGAGGCCTCGCGCCGGGGCGCTTCCGGGGCCGCGCGCGTCGGGCTCTCGGCCTTCACGTCGAGCGCGCGCGCGAGCGCCTCGGCGGCCGTGCCCGCGCTCGGGAAACGATCCTCGGCCTCCTTCGCCGTCGCCTGCGCGAACCACGCGTCGAACGCGGCGGGCAGCGAGATCCCGGCCTGCGCCGCGCGCGCAGAGGCGGGCTCCTTTGGCCCGTCGAGCGTCGTCAGCGCGAACGAGAGCGTGCTCTCCGAGGCCTTCGCCTCGTCGGCCCAGTACTCGCGCCCGACGAGCAGCGAATACGCGACCATGCCGAGCGCATACACGTCCGTCGGAGGACCGACCTTGCCGTTCCGGAGCTGCTCGGGCGCCATGTAGAACGGCGTCCCCACGGCCGCGGTCGAGCCCGCCGTCTCGGCCACGCGCTTCACGACGCCGAGATCGAGCAGCTTGATGCGCGCCTCGCCCGCGCGCTCCGCGACGAACAGGTTCGACGGCTTCAGATCACGATGCACGATCGACGCGGCGTGCAGCGCGTCGAGCCCGCGCGCGGTCTGCGTGATCCATGTCGCGACCTCCTCGGGCGGCAGCGACCCGAGCCGCGCTTTCCTGCGGCCGAGGTCCTCGCCGCGGAGCAGCTCCATCACGAGGAACGGGCTCTCCGTCGCCTCGTCGACGCCCGCGTCGAGCACCTCGACGACGTGCGCGCTCTCGACGAGCGCGGCGGCGCGCGCTTCGAGCCGGAACCTCTCGCGCAGCGCGGCGCTCTCGGCGACGTGCGGCAGCATCACCTTGAGCGCCGAGGGCCGCTCGGTTTCGAGGTGCCGCGCCTCGTAGACCTCGCCCATGCCGCCTGCCGCGATTCGACGTACGATCCGGTAACGTCCGGCGAAGACCGTGTTCTCGGGGAGCATCACGACTCGACGACGCCGCATTCTGCACAAGGTCTCCGGTCCGAGGTATCTTTTTGGTAGACTCGCCGAATCTTTTGCCGGCGGCCTCGGGCCGCGGAGAGGCGTTCACGATGGTTATCTTGGAGGATGGGAAGCGGTGGTGCGTCGCCGTGGCCTTCACGCTCGGCGCATTCGCGTGCTCTTCGGGTGGCGGGGAGAGCACGGGCGGCGAAGGCGGCGCGGGAGGCGTGGCGGGCCCGGGATCGGGCGGGAATGCGGGGACGACGACGGTCGCCTCGTCCTCGTCGAGCGTCGGCGCGGTGGCGAGCTCTTCGGCGAGCGTGGGATCCGGCGGCGCCGGCGGAGCGATGGGCTTCGTATGCGACCCGCCCGCCGAGCCGGGCAGCCTCTACGAGCATTCGGTCGAGTCCTACGACGTGAACGACCTCGAACCGGTGCCGCTTTGCAAGTACCGCGGGGAGGTCGTGCTCATCGTCAACACCGCGGCCGCTTGTGGCTACACACCCCAATATGCGGGCCTCCAGGCCTTGGCGGAGAAGTTCAGCGGCCAGGCGTTCCACGTGCTCGGCTTTTTGAGCAACGATTTCGGCAACCAAGGAGGCTCGGACGAGCAGATCGGCGGGTGCATCGACAGCTATCATTTGAGCTTCAAGCAATTCGCGATCGGCCACGTGAAGGATCCGGACGGCGCCGGGCCGGAGGTGCCGCAGCCCGTGTGGCAATGGATGCTCGCGCAGCCGAACCCCGGCCCCGCGTCCACGATCGAGCCGTTGTGGAACTTCCACAAGTACCTGATCTCGAAGGACGGAAAGCTCGTGGCGCAGTGGACCTCGTCGACCTATCCCGGCGACGATCCGCAGAACCCGAACGACAGCTTCGACACGAACCCCATCGTCCAGGCCATCCAGGCCGAGCTCGCCAAATAACCGAATCGCTTCAGCGCGCGTGCCGGTGCTCGACCATCAAGCAACGGTCCTGCACGACCTCGATCCCCGCGGCGGCGAGGCGCGTGGCCACTTCGTCGTTGCGGATGCCCGACTGGAACCAGACGGCCTTCGGGCGCATCGCGAGAATGTCGTCCACGTGCGGCGGGAGGTCGCTCGGGCGCCGGAAGACGTCGAGGATGTCGATCTCGCCCGGCACGTCCGCGAGGCGCCGATACACGGGCTGGCCGAGGATACGCGTGACGTCGGGGTAATACACGGGGACGGGGACGACCTCGACGCCCGCGCCCTGGAGATACGCGGGCACGTAGAATGCGGGCTGATCGGATTGCTGTTCGGTCTTGATGCCGAGGACGGCGACCCGCTTGGCGCCGCGGGCGATCTCTGCGATGCGCCGGCTGTCCGTGACGATGCGACCCTTCGGTTCGGCGTTGGCCATGCGGCGGAGCCTAACCACGGGTTCGGGCGTTTGCACGTCAGGGCTTGGGGACGAACAGGAATTGGCCGCTCTTCGGCAGGCTCGCGTCGAAGCGGAAGAGGGTCGGCGTCTGCTTGGCGTCCTTCTTGTCCTGCACCGAGCGAGGCACGCGCTCCTTGACGAATTTCGCGAGCTCCTCGTCCGTCACCACGTGATCCTGGTTCGTATCGGCCGCCGCCGTCCCCGCGGCCGCGACGGAGAGCCCTTCGAGGACGAACGCCGTCATCGCCGAATGCCCGCCCCAGGCCCACGCCCGCTCGTCCGGGTCGTCCTCCCACGCCCGCTGGCCCTTGCTGCCTGCGGTCAAGACGACCTCGGCGCGCTCTTTCCACAAAGAACCGAGGTGCGTTTCGAGCTCGTCGTCGCCCTTCGCGCCGACGGCCCACCCGCTGTAGCAGCAATCGAGCAGGAGCATCACGTGCTTCGAGGGCACGCCTTTGCGAATGTCGCTCACGAGATCCTGCATGTCCCAGCCCTTGTGCGAGCTCGGCAGGTGCGCGCGTTTGCCGAAGAACTCCGCGGGCTGAAGCACGCCGTAATCCTGGCGCGCGCCTTTGATGTAGCCGCCGTGGCCCGAGTAATAAAAGAGGAACGAGCTGTCCTCCTTGTCGCCGAACCGCGCCCGGAACTTTTCCACGGCGAGCTTGAGGCCCTCGGCCGTGGGCGCGCCGTCCGCCTTGTCGCCCGGCGCGGGCTGGTCGACGAGGTAGATGATGTTCGCGCGCTTGTAGCCATATTTTTCGATGAGGAGATCCCGCATCGCCCGCGCGTCGCGGCAGGGCGAATGCAAGGCGTGTTCGCCCTCGTAGCCGCACACGCCCGCGATGAGCGCATAAGGCTCGATCGAGCGAGGGCCGTCGTTTTTGGCGATGAGGCTGATCACCTCCGCCGCGGGCAGCGGATCCCCCTTGCTGCCCCGCGGACGGCCCTCCTTCGCGGGGGCGTTTGCCTCGGTCGTGTCGTCGTCCGACACCGGAGCGGGCCGCGCGTCGGCGATCGGCGCAGGTTTGCCCGGGGTGCGCAGGAAAAAACCGAGCCCGATCGCTCCGGCGAGCGCCGCTGCCGCGAGCGCGCCCGCCGCGACGAGACGGCCGCGCCCCTTGCCCTGTCGAATGGGCCGGAGCCGCAACTCCTTTTCGAGGCAGGCAACGACCTCTTCGAACGAGAGCGCCGTCCCCTCACGTGGCGCGGCAGCGAGCGTGCCGCCGTGGTCCTTGCCGTCGTACCACGCCGCCGCCTCTTTCCCTTGATTCGCGCGCGCCCGATTCTCCCGCTCCCCGAGCGCCTTCGCCAGGAGCCCGACCTTCGCGCGGCTCGCGGGGTCGGCGCTGAGGACGATCATCTTCTTGTCCTGCTCGACGAGCAGGAGCGGATATCCCCGACCGCCCGGCGCGCGGACGTCGGTCCTCGCCCACAGCTTGAATTGCGTCGAGACGGGCCGCTGAATGCAGAGGAGCGGGAGCGTCCGCGCAGCGCCGCCGGAGCTCGTCGAGCCCGGCAATTCGGCCATGAAACCGAGGCTCCGCCCGAGGTCCTCTTCGTAGAGCTTGTGGTCCTGCGTGAGCAACGCGACGAACCGTTCGAGGCGCGCCTCGCCCGCGACGAGGTCGTCGTCGTAGAGGCGCGCGCCCGCGGCGAGTTTTTTTCCGATGATCGCGCAAAACGCGAGCGCGTCGTCGAGAAAGGTCTCCCGCCGGGGCGGGTCTTCGAGCAAATGGTGCTGCGCGAGCGCGAGGTACACCGCCTGCACCGCGTGCTCGGGCGGGACACGGTCCGGCCAGAGGCCCTGCCGCACGTCGCCCGCATATCGGCACATCGCCTCCCACGCGGGCGGGAGCGCCTCGCCGCGCCGCTTGCACGCGAGCAGGTAAAGGGACCAGACCTCGTCGAGGTGCGGGAACGAGCGAATCGCGATCGTGGCGCCTTCGAGCGCGGCCCCCGAGGCGGCGAAGGGGGCCTCATCGCGAAAGACGAGGAGCGAGAGCGAATCATGCCCCGCTGCGGCCTTTCGATCGAGCCAGAGCGTCGCGCCCTCGGGGCGAACGCCGTCCGCGGCCCATACCAGCGAGAGTCCTGCGAGAGGACCGGAGACGCTCATGGCCAAGCTCCTCGGAGGTTCCTATTCGAGCGATCGGGCCTGGAACAACTCGCCAGCGACCTTCTTGAACTGCGTCGCCGTGGGTTTTTTCGTGAAGAGCGAAGACCGCACCATCTTGCCGCCCGCGAGCGAGGGATCCATCGTCACCACGCCCTTCGCGTCGATGCGATACGCGCGTTCGGCCGTGCCTGAGGAGGGCGTCGACGTGAAAAGGACGAGGTCGTAGTGGCCGTCCTGGTCCGTGTCGTAATAGGTCCACTCGGCGCCGTCGCGGTGCAGGAACGCGAACTCGGGCTTGAACTTGCCGCCCGAGATCACTTCCTGCGCCGAGAGTTTGCCCGGGGCAGGGCTGTCCTTGTTGACGTCGACGAGGAGCGAGGTCGACGTCATGCCCGCCGAGACGATCACCGCTTTGTCCCAGCCCGTCTTCGGGCCGAACGCCGTGCTCCACCGCGAGGTGTCGCTGAAGCTGAAATAAATGCCGCCGTGCCGCAGCGGATCCGGGAACGAGTCGAGCGCGTCGTCGGCGATCGCCGAGGTCGTCGAGGGAATGGCGCGCGTCGCCACGCGGCCGAGCCGCGCCGCGAGCGTGCCATTGTCGAGCAGGTGCGGGCGCAGCATCTTGCGGCCCACGTGCTCGGGCGCGGGCTCCTTCCGGCCGTCCTCGCCAAGCCGGTACGCTTCGAGCGCGACGCCCGTGCCGACACGGCTCGTGTACGTGAGGAAATCGAATTTGCCGTCGTCGTTTCGATCGTAATAGACCCAAAGCCGCGAGCCCTGCGCGATCATCGTGGCCTCGGCGTCCACCGCCTGCTTCTCCAGGAGCGCCTGCGCCGCGTCGTTCTTGTGCACCTCGCCGAGCGTGCCCTGATCGACGTCGAAGACGAACCCATGGCTGTAGACCGAGCGCGTGACCAGCGTGTCCGTGCGGCCGTCGCCGTCCATGTCCTCGATCGCGACCTCGCGGCCGCCGCCGAGCAACGGGCTCGGGAGGTTTTCCGCGAGCTCGCCACCGCGCGCCTCGACCATCGACGCGCCGAGCGTGATCGATCCGAGCCGCGCGAGCGCGCTCCGCTCCGCGCTCTGCGCCACGAGATCCGGCTGGATCAGGGGCCCGCCCGAGCCGAGGGCGTCGTCCCGGCCGAGCTTGCCGTTCTTGCCGATGCGGTAGCCGTGGGTCACGCGGCCCGAGCCGCGTTCGTCGTGAAGCACCACGTCGTAACGGCCGTCGTCGTCAGTGTCGTACCAGGCGAAGCTGCCGCCCGGCGTGGCCAGGTAGATGACCTCCGCGTCGAAGCTGCGCTTGCCGTAGAGCGCGCCGACGTCGGGTTTGCCCGCGCCTTCGCCGATCGTGCTCTGGTCGAGGTCGTAAAACCGCGCCATGGCCGAGCGGCCCTCGGTGCGCAGGACGTCGTAGCGGCCGTCGAGATCCGCGTCCTCGATCGTCGCCTCCTCGCCGCCGTCGAACCACGGGTCGGGCAGGACGTCCGCAGGCTGGACCGGGATCTCCGAGAGGAACGAGCGGATCTCCGAGACGTGCACGTGGAACGTCGCGCGGTACTCGCTGTTGCCGTAACCGAAGCTGTTCAGCCCGACGAGCTCGCTCCCGCGATTGACGAGCGGGCCGCCGCTGTCGCCCGGCCAGTTCGGGCAGGTGGATTGCACGACCATGAGAGGTTTGTCGTGCTCTAACACCTTCTTCAGGCCCTCGAACATCTCTTGCTTGCGCTTGGGGCAGGCGTCGTCGCCCGCGGATTCGCGGACGGTGCACTCGAGCGAGACGAGCTGCGAGAGGTGCGTGGCGAGCTTGCCGACGGCCGCGACCTCGCCGTCCTTGATCGCCCATACGAGGCCCGAGCCGGCGTGGCCGAGGCTCGCGACAGGCTCGCCGGGGGCCGGATCCTTCGCGGCCGGGCGGATGAAGGGCAGGTCTTTGTGGTTGCCTTCGAGCTTGATGATCGCGAGGTCGCGCATCGGATCGGCCTTGTGCACCCAGGCCGTGACCGGTTTGTTCGTGCGCTCCATGGCGCCCGATTTGTCGAGCTTGCCGAGCTCGACCGAGACCTTGATGCGGAAGTCCTCGCGCTCGCCGCTCTCGATGACGTGGTTGTTCGTGAGGATCCAGCCGGTGGGGCCGACGATCACGCCGGTGCCGAGGCCCGTGGGCGTCCGGATGATGACGGTGGCCGGCGCGACGGCGCGGTAGTTCTCGCGCACGTCGCCTTTGCCGCCCTCGGGCAAGGACGCGAGTGCGCTTTTCGTGCTGGCGGCGTCGGGGCTCGGCAGAAGTTCGGCGCGGCGCAAGAGGTCGAGCATGCCGCGGCTCGGGACACGCGCGGTGCTCGGCGCCTGGGCCTTCGGCTTCTCGGCGTTCGTGGCCTTCGCGGCGGGGGCCGGATCGCTCTTCGCGCTCGCGGGATCGGGCGGAGGGGCGGGCGCCGCGCCGCTGCACGCCGCGACGAGGGGGCCGAGGATCACCGCCGCGATGTACCCCGAGGACCCGTCCACCGTGCCGAACCATCGCTTGCCCATGTGTCTCCTCCGAGCGCTCCCGCGTGCTCGAAACCCATACCAAATTCGGGTCCGTTCAGAAACCCCCGGCCGCGAAGGGAGCTTCGCGTGGACAGGAGAATAGCCGATGCGGGAGGCTTCGAGTCCTTGCATTCAGAAGCGTGCTGCCCGATGCTTGGACCTCGGAGGAATAACATGCGCACGAAACGAACCATCTTCCTTTGCGCGTTCGCGGGCTTCTCCCTCATCGGCGCGGGGCTCGGCGCGGGTTGCTCGGGTGGGGACAACACCTCGGGATCGGGCAACACGGGCGGCAACTCGTCCGGCTCGTCGCAGGGCGGCGGCGGCAATGGGCAGGGGGGAAGCGGCAATGGCGGTGAGGGCGGCGACATCACCTTCTTCGACGCAGGGCCGGGCGATGGCGGGCTCACCGAGGACAGCGCCTGTGTGAGCCAGAGCTCGGAGGCGACGCTCGTCAAGAAGCCGGTCGACGTCATTGTCCTGATCGACAACTCCGGCAGCATGTCGGCCGAGATCATCGGCGTTCAGAACAACATCAACCAGAACTTCGCGCAGATCCTCGAGGCGAGCGGGCTCGATTACCGTGTCATCCTCATTGCGAGGCACGGCAACGCGTCGAGCGCGCAGAGCGTGTGCATCGAGGCGCCGCTCTCCGGCATTCCCGCGGGCGGCTGCATGCCCCCGCCGGTGTCGCCCGTGAACAACCCTGGCAAATTCTTCCACTACAGCGTCGAGGTCGCGAGCCACGACTCGCTCTGCAAGGTGCTCTCGACGTATGGCGTGCAGGACGAGTACGGGTTCGCGCCGATGGGCTGGAAGGAGTGGCTGCGGCCCGACGCGTTCAAAACGTTCATCGAGCTCACGGACGACGGGGTCAACTGCAGCTACGGCGGCAAGACCTACAACGACAGCAACTCCGTCAACGGCGGGAACACGGTCGCGACGAACTGGGACACGGCGCTGCTCGCGCTGTCGCCGGAGAATTTCGGCACCGCCGAGAATCGCAACTATCGCTTCTACAGCATCGTCGCGATGGCCTACAACGACCCGGCGAACAAGCCGTACGAGCCCTCCGACCCGGTCATCACGGGCAAGTGCCCGACGGCCGCCGATCCCGGCACCGGCTATCAGGGCCTGAGCAACCTCACGGGCGGGCTCAAGTTCCCGCTCTGCGACACGACCTCGTACGACGCCGTGTTCCAGGCGATCGCGGAAGGCGTCGTCGCCGGCGCGCAGGTCGCCTGCGAATTCGGGATCCCCGATCCGCCCGAGGGCACGACCGTCGATCTGAGCAGCGTGGTCGTCGATTACACGCCCGGCGACATGTCCCCGAACAAGCAGTTCAGCCAGGTCGCGGACGCGGCGGCGTGCGCGGCGGACGCGTTCTACATCGACAAGCCCGCGAACAAGATCATCCTCTGCCCGGATACCTGCGGGGTGGTCAAGAACGACGCGGCGGCCAAGGTCGCCGTGCTTTTCGCCTGCGACCCGGGTGGCGCCAACTGAGCGGATGAAGAGGGCCATGCTCGATCGAAAGACGGTTCTCTTGGCCTCGGTCCTCGCGGGGGTTGTCCTGGCGTGTGGACCCGAGGCCAGCAATACCACCGGCTCCGGCGGCTCCGGTGGCGCGGGCGGCTCCGGCGGCGTGGGCGGCGGCACCCCCGTCGATCCGCCGGGGCCCAAAGATCCGGACGACCTCTTGAAAGCGGCGATCCTCATGGGGAGCTGCGTTCCGGATAGCCTCGTCGATAACTGGCTCCGCGATTTCTATGCGGAGCGCGGGGTCGACACCGATCTCGACGTCCTGAGCTACACGAAGTGCCTCGCGAGCAAGACCAACGGCTGCAAGGCGATCGAGGAGTGCCTCGGGGTGACGGTCGATCTCTCCGGTCCTTGCATGCCCACCTGCACGGGGAACGTGCTCAAGGTGTGCGACGACCAGCTCGCATTCACGGTCGATTGCAGCGTGGTCGGCCGCGAGTGCTCCGAGGAGGCGAGGGACTGCGTCGACAAGAGCATTCAGCCCGGGGCGACGTGCAACGACGAGACGTTCAAGGAGGTCTGCCAGGACGGCGTGCCCCGGGTGTGCTCGGGCGAGCTGGAGACGAACGGGCCGGCTTGCGCCGATTTCGGACTCACGTGCAAGGATCTGCAATTCGGTGGCGTTGGGTGCGTTGGAACGGGCGCGACGTGCCAGTCGGACACGGGCGGCGGGCTCACGATTGACTACAGCTCAGGTCTCACGTGCGACGGTCCGGAGCTGCGCGCCTGCATCAACGGAGGCGAGCAGGCGGTCGATTGCGACAAGCTCGTGAAGGGGTCTGCCTGCAACAGCTCGGGTGCGTCGTACTTTTGCGGATTTGGGAGCGCGTGTGATCCCTTCAGCGGGGACAACGCGACGTGCGAGGGCGATTCGATCGTCGTCTGCCACGCCGGCCGGATCGACAAGGTCGACTGCAAGACGCTCGGGTTCACCGGCTGCAATGCCACGTGGGGTACATGCAGCCCGAGCATCTACGATCAGGCCCCCCCGCCCGATCCCGACCCCGGGCCTGGCCCCGGGCCCTGATCCCATCCTCGCCTAACAGTCCGTGGATCTACGCGACCGGAATCGCGATCCCAACATCCCACACCTCACCCTGGCGCGTCCCGCGCCACGCGCTCGCTGACTTCGCGGTCAAAGGGCGAGGACTCCGATCACGGGGTCGGCGACTCCGATGTCGAAGAGGGTGCACTCCGATCACGGGGTCGGCGACTCCGATGTCGAAGAGGGTGCACTCCGATCACGGGGTCGGCGACTCCGATGTCGAAGAGGGTGCACTCCGATCACGGGGTCGGCGACTCCGATGTCGAAGAGGGCGCACTCCGATCACGGGGTCGGCGACTCCGATGTCGAAGAGGGCGCACTCCGATCACGGGGTCGGCGACTCCGATGTCGAAGAGGGTGCACTCCGATCACGGGGTCGGCGACTCCGATGTCGAAGAGGGTGCACCCCGATCACGGGGTCGGCGACTCCGATGTCGAGCGGGCTCCTGGATGAGTCGCGCTAAAGCCCCCCGTCCCGCAGCCATTCCCCGAATCGCTCGCCGATCATCAAGGCCGTGACGTTCGTGTTCGTGCTGACGATCGTCGGCATGATGCTCGCGTCCGCCACGACGAGGCCCGAGACGCCGCGCACGTGGCCGCGGCCGTCGACGGCCGCCTCGGGATCGCCCTCCGGCCCCATCGGGACGGTGCCGGAGGGGTGATACCCGGAGCCGGAGCTCCATTCGATCCAGCGCGAGATTTCGGCTCGATTGCGGAGGACGCGGTCGTTCGGCCAGAAAGGGACGACGAGGTCGCGCAGGGGCTTCGTGCGCGCGACATCACCGGCGAGCTCCATGGCCTCGACAGCGCAGGCGCGGTCATCGGGGTGGAGGATGATGTCGAGTTCGATGCGGGGTTTGGCGGAGGGATCAGCGCTGGTCCACGTGATGCGGCCGTGGCCGCGGGGTTTGCCGACGCAGCAGGAGATGCCGACGAGCGGCATGTAATTGCCGGGCCAGGCGAAAAACGAGAACGGCTGGAGCTGCATGTCGCTCGGGAAGGGGCTGCCCTCCGAGGTGTATCGCAGCACCGTTTGAATGAGGGGATGGCGGATGCTGGCGAATCCGTACGTTTTCGGGACGAAGATGGCGAGGGAGCCCGGGTGATCGAGGAGGCGCGCGCCGACGGCCGGGACGTCGGAGACGACGTCCACGCCGAGCCGTTCGAGCAAGTCGCGCGGTCCGATGCCTGAACGAATGAGAATCCCCGGCGTGGCGATCGCGCCGGCCGCGAGGACGACGCGGTTCGTCGCGAGGACCTCGATCTTGCCGGAGGTCTCGACCTCGAGGCCCGTGACCTTGCCATTGTGGAAGAGGACGCGGCGCACGGACGTGTGCGGCCGGATCGTGAGGTTGTCCCGGCGGCGGACGTCTTCGCGGAGGTAACAACGCGCGGCGCTCATGCGGACGCCGCCGATTTTGTTCATGGGCTGCGGGCCGACGCCGAACGGGTCCGGGTCGTTTTGATCGGGGCAGGCCGGAAACCCGAGGGCGCGGCAGGCTTCCATGAAGGCGACCTGGAACGGCGCGAGCTCCTCGGGCGGGTGGCGCCGGATGGGAAGGGGGCCGCCGCGGCCGTGCCAGCGATTCTGGACGTCCTGATCGTCTTCGAGGCGCTTCAAGGCGGGCAGGCAGTTCTCGAAGCTCCACTCGGGCAAGCCGAGCGCCGCCCATTCGTCGTAATCGTAGGGCTGGCCGCGGAGCGCGATGCAGGTATTGACCGCGGAGGAGCCGCCGACGACCTTGCCGCGGGGGTACACGAAGGGCTTGTGCCCCGGCATGGGCAGATAGGAAAAACCCCAGTCGTGGGCGGTGATCGAGTTTCGTGTGCCGTCCACGAGGTCCGAGGGGAGCGTCACGCTCGGGGGATAATCGGGCCCGGCCTCGACGAGCAGCACCTCGCGCTCCGCGCGTTCGGTCGCGCGGGCCGCGATCACCGCGCCGGACGAGCCGGCGCCCACCACGATGGTCTCTGCTTGCATGGGTCCGAGCCTACCATGTTTCCGGAGCGGTTCACGTCGTCCGGACGCCCGGGTTCCATGGCAAACGGTTTTACAGGAAGACCCGCTTCACCTCGGCGGCGAGGGGCTTGTTGGCCCAGCCAGAAGGCAGGTGCCCGAGGGCGGCGCCGATCTTGGCGGCGGCGCCGGGGCGATCGGCGAGCGAGAGGCCCGTGAGGGACGCGGCGATCGGGGCCGGGAGGCCGTCGGGCGCAGGGTCGCCGTGAGGCATCGTGAGGAGCGCGAGGGCGAGCAGGGCGCAGAGTTTGTCCTCGGCGGACAATCCCGCGAGCTTGCCACGCAAGGTGACCGTGGTGCGGCGGAGCTCGGCGCGGAAGAGGCCCTCGCGGGCGGTGTGGCCACGCGCGACGAGGGCCGCGACGGCGGCGAGCGTGGCGCCGAGATCAGCGTCGAAGAGGCCGTCGGCCTTTTGATGGAGGAGGAGCGCGCGGAGGCCGGCGTCGTCGTCCGTGAGGCGCGGGGGCGCAGGCGGCGCGGATCGGGTTATTTCGGCGGCGGGGGCCGGGGCGGGGGCCGGGGCACGACGCGCGGGCGGCGGTGGCGGGGTCGGCGCGCCGGGGACGGCCAACCTCGGAGGCGGTGGCAGTGCCGCCAATGCGGGGGGCGGCGCGCCCATGGCGGGGGGCGGCGGCGGCCCGAATCCGCCGGGCGGCGCGGGCGCGGCCGGACGGAATGCGGCGGCGGCCGGCCTGGCGCCGGGCGCGGCAGGCGACCCGGGGAGCGCATTCGAAAAGAAGGCTTCCTCGGCCACGTTCGTCGGCAAGGGGAGGGTGACCGGGACCTTTCCTTCGATCGTCACCTTGCGATCGTCCGGGTTCACGCCGACGAGCGCGACCGTGCGGTTCACCAGGCCAAACGTGGTCCCGAGGCCTTCGAGCGTGGGGTCGTCGTCGGGATCGAATCGATACGTGAGGCGCTTGTTGCGGAGCAGCGCCCATAACGTGGCCGCGCCCTCCGCGCGCGCGTCCGCGGGCACGTCGAGCGAGAGGGCGACGCGTTGCTCCTCGCCGTCCGCGCGTTGCCCGAGGAGCACGAGGCGATCGCCCGGCTCGATGGGGCCGCGAAATGCGAAAAGGACGGGCTCGGCGGCGAAGAGGTCGATCGGGCCGGGGGGTTCGAGCATTTTCGGGCTCTTGCGTTCGCCGTCGCGCTCGACGAGCACACGGATGCCCGTCCAGAGCGGCGCGGTGATCGCATTCTTGAGCCGCACGAGCGCGCGCTCGAGGTCCTCGTTCGTCGTGACGGGCGTGTACGTGCCGCCGCCGAGCTGCGCGAGCTCGGCGAGCATCGAATGCTGGACGGATTCACCGATGCCGAGCACGTGCAGGCGCGTGTCGAGGAGCTGGTCCTTCGCGGCCCTGAGCACGTTCGCGGCATTCGCGACGTCACCGTCGGTCATGAAAACGACGATCCGGAGCCGGTACGTCTGGTCGGGCGGCGGGAGGTTGGTCGTGGCGACGGGGACCTCGGTGCCGAGCCGCGACGAGAGCGCCGCGCGGATGGCGCTGGACGCTTCGGTGCCGCCGCGGGAGGTGATGCGGCCGATGAAATCGTCCGCGGTCTGGAGGTGCTCGTCGTCGAAGGGGACGGGCGTCACCGCGAGCGCTTCGAGCCTGTCGTCGAACGCGATCACGTTGAAGCGGTCGTCGGGCCCGAGCGAGCGCAAGGCGCCGCGCACGGCGCGAATGGCCGATTGCATGGGCGCGCCGCCCATCGAGCCGGAGCGATCGACGAGGAACGTGACTGCGCGCGGAAGGACGGGTCCCTCGTCCGCGAACGCCGGCGGGAGGATGCCGATCGCCGTCGACGGACCATTCTGATCGGGGCCCGCGGTCGTGTCGTGGCGGACCCACAAGGCAGGTTTGTCGCCGCGGGGTCGATTGGCGATCTCGATCTGCAAATCGCGGTCGAGCGGGGCGTCGTGTACTTCGATGCGCCGCTTGCGCGCGCCGGCCTGCATCATGGTCGTGGAATGGGAGGTGCAGCGAAGGGTCGCGGGTTCGTCCGGGCCATCGTCGATCGTGATGTCCACGCGGGCCCGCGCCGCGAGCGTCGTCGGCCTCGGGCGATCGAGCGCCGCGGCCTCGGTTTCCGTGACGTTCGCCTCGTTCTCCACGTACCGCGGCATGTACGTGAGCGGGACGATGAGCCGGTGGCCGTCGGCGATCGGCAGGAGCAATTGATCGACCGTGAGCGTGACCTCGACGTCCTCGCCGGGCTCGATCGGGGCAATGCGCAATCGCGCGAGGTCCTCGCCCTCGGATTCGCCGAGCGCGGCCGATTGCCCCGATTCGACGGCGCGCTTGTAGTCGGCGCGGGCCCGGCCCCGCGCGCGGATTTTTGCCTCGATCGTGCGGCTGCCGAGCTTCACGACGAGCTCGCGCAGCGCGGCCATGGGCGGGAGCGGAAAGACGAGGTCGCCCTCCAGCGTGCGGCCGAGATCATTGTGGAACGTGACGACGAGGCGGGCCCGCGCGAGGAGCCCGTCGACGTGGATGTCGGCAGTGACGCCTCGCACCGCGAGGAAATCGCCTTCGCTTGCATCGGCGAGGAGCACGCCGTTGTCGTTCGGGGCGGGTTTTCTCGGCCGTTTGCGTGGTTGCGGCAGGCCCCACGGCTGCTTGCGTGGCTCGCGCCAGACCGTGGGGTCGGCTTCGATTCGCAGGCGCCTCCCGCCGATCTCGATCACGTCGTCGGGGGCCAGATCCATCTTGCCCTGGATCTGCTTGCCATTGACGATCGTGCCATTCACCGAGCCGAGATCCTCGATGCGGATCCGGCCGTCTCGCCATTCGATCTGGGCATGGCGCCGCGAGGTGCCGTTCGAGCCGATGACGACGTCGCTGGTGCTGGTTCGGCCGACGGTGACGATCGGCTTGTCGAACAGCTCGCGTGTCTCGCGCCCCCTCGCGTCCTCGACGACCAGCGTGAACATGCCCGCCTCCTCACACACGCATTTCAGGATCGGTCCTCGGCGTCAAGGGTTGACGCGCAGAGCAAGGGCTTCCTAGCATGCGCGCAATGCTGGCCGAACGCCTCGGGACCGCCGAAAAAACGGGCAAGCTCGATCTGCGTGGCCTCGTGCTCGGACAGGTCCCCCCTGCGATCCGCGCGCTCCGGAACCTCGTCGAGCTCGACCTCGGGAGCAATGCCCTCACCGAGGTGCCCGCGTGGCTCGGCGAGCTCACGTCGCTGGAGGTCCTCCGGCTCGAACGCAACGCCCTCGAAGACCTGCCCCGCAAGCTCGGGCGGCTCGACAAGCTGCGGGTCCTCGACCTCAGCCACAACAAGCTCGAGGTCGTGCCCTCGTTCGTGGCCGATCTGCCAGCGCTCGTGTCGCTCGACCTCGGCCAGAACCGCATCGCGTCCGTGCCGCGGTGGCTCGCGGACCGGAAGGCGCTGCGGGCGCTCGTGCTCGGGAAGAACCCGCTCGACGCGTTCCCGGAGCCGGTGCTCGCGCTCGCCGACCTCGGGGAGCTCGGGCTCGCGGGGCTCGGGTTCGAGGCGCTGCCGGGCGACCTCGGCACGCTCGCGGCGCTCGAGAAGCTCGACCTCGGGGAAAACCGGCTCTCGGGGTTGCCGACGTCGATCGGCAAGCTCGGCGCGCTCCGGGCGCTCGTGCTGCGCGGAAACCGGCTCACGGAGCTGCCGCCCATGCTCCCCGGGCTCCGGCTCCGCGCGCTCGACGTCGCCGGCAACCGCATCGGCGCGCTGCCGCTCGCGGGACACGCGTGGGACGGGATGGAGGCGCTGGAGCTCGGCGACAACCCGCTCGTCGCGTTGCCCGAGGAGGTCGCTGCGTTCGCCGCGCTCCGGCGGCTCGATCTGCGCAATACGTGGCTCGAAAGTCTGCCCGACGTGCTCACGCGGCTGACCGGGCTCCGGACGTTGCTGCTCGCCGGGTCGCCCGTGGGCCTGCGGGACGGCAAGCCGCCGGACGTGATCTTCACGCTGGAGGGGCTCGAAGAGCTCGATTTGTCGCTGACGGGGATCACGGCGCTGCCCGAGGCGATAGGCTGGCTCTCGCGCCTCAAGTTCTTGTGGTTGCAAGGAATTCCGCTCGCGAGCGTCCCGGCCGCGCTGCGGTCGATGAAGCACCTCGAAGAGCTCGATCTGACGGATACGCCGTTCGGCCGGACGGACGAGGTCGAGGCGCTGACGGTCGCGCTGCCGACGACCCGCGTGGTGTGCGTCGATTGGGCAGCGACATATCGCGCAATGCTGGAGGACGTGTACATCCTGCGGGATGATACGGGGCTCGACGATGTCGAGATCGCGAAGTGGGTGCTCGCGCGCGAGCGTGGAGGGCGTTTGCCGGCGGCGGGGCGGCTGCGGCCGGTGGACGAGGAGGTGCTCGAGCGGCTCCACACGCTGGTGTTCATGCAGGGGCCGCGGCGGCGGGTGACGACGCGGAGCGCGGCGGGGGTGATGGTCGACCTCGTGGCGAGGGATCAGCTCGGCTGGCATGAGGTGCTGGAGCAGTTGCTCGAAGGCGCGCATGCGAGCGGGATGAAGAGCCGTCGCATCGGGGACACGACGCGATGAAGGGCGACGCGACGCGGATCGCCGAGCTCGAAGCGGAGGTCCGGGTGCTGCGGGCGCGCGTGGCAGAGCTCGAAGGCAAGGTCGCGGGAAAGTCCTCGGCGAAATCACGGGGTTGACCGATTGCGACATTTTTCCGCGTGACCTCGCCGCGGTTTTCAACCCGGCCCGGAGGCGCGCCGAGGAGGAGCAGGACCTCCTGCGCGAGCAGGTGATCGAGGCGCAGCGGGCAGCGCTGCGGGAGCTCCTCGGGGCGCGCGTGGTCCTCACGGGGATCCGCGGCGACGTGGCGCAGACGCTCGTCCACCTCGGTGAGGGGCTCGGCGGCATCACCACGCGCTCGACGTTGCGGGCGGGGATCGCCTGGGCGCTCAGGCGTTGAGGTCGGCGCGGTAAGGTTCGAGGGTCGCGCGGAAGGTGTCGGTCCAGGGGACGGGCCGGTGCGTCGTGGGATCGACGCGCACGACGGTGCGGGTGCCGCGGGCGAAGTCCTCGTCCTGGTCGGTCGGGAGGACGCGGAAGCCGAAGGTGAGGCTCGATCGTCCGAGCTTCTCCACCCAGACCCGCACGCGCACGTCGCGGACGCCGACGACGGGGCGGAGATATTCGATGTTGTTTGCCCGGACGAAGTGGAACTGGTCGGGGTTCTTCTGGGCGTCGAGGACGCCGCCCCACCCGAGGTGCTTCCAGAAGGAGCCGATCGTACGCTCGAACAAGAGGAGATACCGCGCGTTGTGCAGGATCTGGAAGGCGTCGAGGTCGTCGAAGTAGACGCCCATGAGCGTCTCGTGAAAGCGGGTCATGGTGGCGGAGCGTAGCAGCTAGCCGGAGGAATCCAGCCCTCCCAGGGCCCACGCCCGCGTGGACGCGGCGCGGAGAGCAGCGACGCGGACGACGAGGACGACGCAGCCAGGGAGATACACGGCCGCAACGCGCGCGCCGAGGGGGACGAGGACGATCGAGACGAGACAAACGAGGACGCCGAGCCACGCGAGAGCGACGCCGAGTGCGCGCAAGCGCTCGCGAGGGACGGCAGGCACGAGCGCGACGAGCGCGAGGTATCCGGCGAGGAAAAACGAGCGGTGCGCGAGCGCCGAGCCGATGAGCGCCACGAGGAGCCCCGCCGACGCGAGGATCGGGAGCGGCGCTTCGGAGGGCGGCGTACGTGGAGGTGCTTTGGCCATAACGGCAAACGCAGCGAGGTTCGCCCCGGTACGATACCCGGCCCGCTTCGCAGAGGCGCGCCAAGAAACGGTCTGCAAAGCAATCCGGAATGACCTGTGTCGCGGGACACAAGTATGGTCGTTCCGGACCAACGTCGTTGCGAGCGCGGTTGACGCGAGGCGAGAGGGGACGGATGGCTGGGCCGATGAGGTTCTGGCTGGAGGGGCACACGCTCACGGAGGTCGTCCTCGAGGGGGAGGTGACCACGCTTTATCGGGGGTACCGGGACGTCGATGGTGCGCCGGTCCTCGTGGAGGCGCTGAACGAGGATTACCCGGTCGCGCGTGACGTGGCGCGGATCCGGCACGAATTCTTGGTGATGCGTGGGCTCGTGTTGCCCTGCGTGCCCGAGGCGCTCGGTCTTTCGCCGTGCCGCAACGGCGTGGCGCTCGTGCTTTCGGACGCGGGCAAACGGCCGCTCGTCGAGCGGCTGCGCGGCGGGCGGCAGAATGTGGGCGTGGTGCTCCGGCTCGGCGCCGCGATCGCGCGCGCGCTCGACCGCGTGCACCTCGTGGGGCTCGTGCACAAGGATGTTTGCCCCGCGAATCTCCTGGTCGACGACGGGACGCTGGAGGTGGAGCTCATCGGATTCGGCCACGCCTCGCGGTTGCTCCGCGAAGACGGGCGCATCGCGGCCGCCTCGGCGGTCGAAGGGACGCTCGCGTACATGGCACCGGAGCAAACGGGCCGGATGAACCGCGTCGTCGATCATCGCGCGGATCTCTATGCGCTCGGCGTGACGTTGTACGAGCTCGCGACCGGCGCGCTGCCGTTCGTGATGGAAGAGCCGCTGGAGCTCGTGCACGCCCACATCGCGCGCGCACCCGTGCCGCCCCACGCGCTCGTGCCCGAGCTGCCGCGCGTGGTCTCGGACATCATCGTCAAGCTGCTCGCGAAATCGGCCGACGATCGTTACCAGCGCGCGCGCGGGCTCGAAGCAGACCTCGCGTTCTGCGCGTCCCAGTGGGAGCAACACGGCCAGATCGAGCCGTTTCCGCTCGGCAGGCACGACCTCGGCGCGGAGCTCGTGCTGCCGCAAAAGCTCTATGGGCGGGAGCGGGAGCGGCAGCAGATGGCCCAGGCCTTCGAGCGCGCCGCGTCCGGGCGGCTCGGGGTGATCGTGCTCTCGGGGCCAGCAGGCGTCGGCAAGTCGACGCTCGCGCGCGAGCTGGAGAGCGCGGCGGCGCTGCGCGGAGGGGTCTTCGCCGAGGGCAGGGCCGACGCGCTCGGGAGCCCCGCGCCATGTGGGCTTTTGTCGTCGGCGCTGCGGGACCTCGTGCGGCGGATCCTCGGCGGGCCCCCCGAGGACGCGCGCGCCTTTCTGCGGGAGCTCGCGCGGACGGTCGACGCGGGCGCGGCGGCGCTGTTCGCGCTCGTCCCGGAGCTCGAAGCGGCCCTCGGCGAGCGAGAGGCGCAACCGCCGATGTCGGCGGCCGCGTCGAGCGGGAAGCTCGCGGTGCTCGTGCGCGGGCTGCTCGACGCGGCGAGTCGGCAAGGCCCGCTCGTGCTTTTCCTCGACGACGTTGGCGCGGCCGACGCGGACTCGATCGCCGTGGTGCGGGTCGTCTGCGCGGACGCGGCGGCGAAGCGGCTCTGCGTGGTGCTCTCGCGAAGGGAGAACGCCCGGTCCGACGAGGCGCGGCCCCTCGACGTGCGCGAGCTCCGGCAAGCAGGCGTCGCCGTGACGGAGATCGCGGTCGGCCCGCTCGCGCCCTCGGACGTGCGCGCGCTGCTCGGCGATACGCTCGGAGCGCCCGAGGATCGCGTCGCCGATCTCGCAGACGTGCTCGCTGCGGCCACGCACGGCAGCCCGTTCCTCCTGCGCGAGGCCCTCCGCGCGCTCCACGCCGAGGGGTTCGTGCGGTTCGACGCGGGCGCGGGCGCCTTTCGCTGGGACGTCGAGCTCGTACGCGACCACCTCGGCGCCGAGGGCGCGCGGGATCTCGTCGGCGAGCGGGTCGCGGCGCTGCCGGCGCGCTCGCAGCGGATCCTGGAGCTCGCCGCCTGCCTCGGCCCGCGCTTCGACCTCGGCACGCTCGCGTGCGTGGCCGAGCGGGAGCCCGCCGCCGTCGCCGAGGACCTCTGGCCCGCGCTCGAAGCGGGCCTCGTCCTGCCGCTCTCGTCCGATTACCGCTTCGCGCACGCGCACGCCTCCGCGGCGCCGCCTTCCCCGGGGGAGGCGTGGGACGTGCCGTACGCCTTCTCCCACGAGCGCGTGCACGAGGCCGTGTATGCGCGGATCCCCGCGTCGCGTCGGCAGGACGAGCACCTTCGGCTCGGCGAGATCCTGGCCTCGCGCGGGGAGCACGGCGACAGCGACATGCTGGCGGCCGTCCGCCAGCAAAACCGAGGGCTCGCGTCGATGCGAGACGAGGGAAAGCGGCGCGCCCTCGCCGAGCGGGATCTGCTCGCGGGCCGGAGGCTCCAGGCGATCGGCGCGCTCTCCGAGGCGATCGGCTGCTTCGAGGCCGGGCTCGCGGCCCTCGCCGGGGACGAGCCCCACGCGCTCTGGTTCGATCTGACCCGCGAGCTCTGCGCCTGCCTCGTCACGCGCGAGCCAAGCGGCGCGGCCGAGGCGCTCGTCGCCGCGCTCGCCGAGGGCGCGCGGACGAAGCTCGAGCAGATCGAGGCCCAGCGGCTGGAGGTCGCACGGCAAGCCGCCGCCGACCATCCGATCGAGGCGCTCCGCGTGGGCGCGCGGGACCTCGGCGCGCTCGCGTTCGTCGTGCCGGACAGCGAGGCCGAGCGGCGCGCCGCGCTCGTCCGGGAGGCGCGATCGATCGAGGCGGAGCTCGCCGGCCGCGCGCCGGGCTCACTCCTGTCGCTCCCCGCCGCGCGGAACCCGGAGGCCGTGGCCACGATGGCGCTCCTCCTCGAATTGCTCACGCCTGCGGGCGCCGTGAGCCGTTCGGCCACGGGGCTCGTCGCGGCCGCGCTGGTGCGCGCGTCCATGGCCCACGGAAACACCGAGGCGTCGGCCGTCGGCTATGCGGCGTACGGCGCCGCGTTGTTCGTCCTCCCCGAGCTCTCCGAAGCCGGACAGGCGTTCGGCGACGTCGCCCTCGCGCTCGCGGAGGACCTCGGCGAGGGGCCGCTCGCGTGCCGCGTGCACCTCGCGGTCGGCTCGATCCTGCACGCGCGCCGCCCCCGGCGCCTCGCGCTCTTCCATTTCCACCGCGCCGTGGGCCAAGCCGCCGCCGTGGGCGACATGTCCACGGCTTGCCGCGCGTCCGCGGAGGTCCTCGCTGCGCGCTTCGAGCTCGGCGATGACCTCGCCCGCGCTTGCGACGAGGCCGAGCGCAGCCTCGCCCTCGCGCACCGCGCTCCGTGCGGTCAGGTCGCTGCCGATCTGGCCACGCGCGTCAGCTTGCAGGCCGTGCGCAGCTTGCTCGGGCGGACCCGCGCTCCCGGGAGCCTCGACGGCGACGACTTCGACGAGGCCACGTTCTTCGCGGCCGACGAGCGCGCCGGCCGCGCGCGGGCGCGCTTCTATGGGCACGCGCGCCGCGCCGAGCTCCTCCTCCTGCACGAGGACGCGGCGGGCGCGGCGCGCGAGGCGCTCGCGGCGACGCCCGGCCTCGCCGACGTCGAGGGCGAGTTCCTCGCGACGGACCTGCCCGTCTGGCTCGCGCTCGCGCTCCTCCTCGACAGCACCGGCTTCCCCGCCGAGCGTGCGTCCCGCCTTGCGCGGGTGGACGTGATCCTCGCCGTCCTTGCGGCCCTCGCCGCGCGGTGTCCCGAAAACTATGAGCGCAAATGGCTCCTCGTCTCGGCCGAGCGCGCGCGCGCCGCGGGGGACGAGGCCACGGCGCTCTCGCTCTACGAGAAGGCGATCCGCGCGGCTGCCGAGAGTGGCGTCTCGCGGGACGAGGCGCTTGCCAACGAGCTCGCCGCGCGCTTCCACCTCGAACGACATCGCGACACGGTTGCGCGGGCGTACATGGGCGAGGCGTACCAGGCCTACCTCCGCTGGGGCGCGATCACCAAGGTCGACATGCTCCGCGAGCGGTACGGCTTTCTCCTGCCGCGCCGCAGCGTCGGCCCCTCGGCCGCGCCCTTGCCGGGCGTGCTCGCGGGCGAGTTCGATCTTGGCGCCGTCATGCGCGCGACGCGGGCCATCGCCGAGGAGATCGTGCTCGACGTCCTGCTCGATCGGGTCATGCGCGTGATCGTGGAGACGGCGGGCGCCCAGCGCGCCGTGCTCCTGCTCGATCGCGGCTCGGGCCTGCACGTCGAGGCGGCCATGACGATCGACCCCGACCGTGTCCTCGTTGGCGTCGAGGCGGCGCGCGTGGCCGGCGAGGAGCTGCCGCGTGCCCTCGTCGACGAGGTCGCGGCGACCCGCGCGCCCGTCGTGCTCGGCGGCTCCCGTGGATTCGATCGGTTCTCCAAGGATCCGTACCTCGCCGAGCGCCGGCCGAGGTCGCTCCTCTGCCTCGCCATGGCCCACCGTGGCCGCCTCGCGGGCGTGCTCTACCTGGAGAACCGCTCGGTGGCCGACGTCTTCAACGACGCGCGCATCGCGGTCGCCTCCTTCCTCTCCTCGCAGGCCGCGATTGCCGTGGAGAATGCGCTGCTCGTGGCGAGCATCCAGCGCATGCACGAGGCGCAGCGGCTCGCGAACGAGCGCCTGGAGCACGAGGTCCGGGTGCGCACCGCCGAGCTCGAACGCGAGCTCCTCGAGCGCGAGCGCGCCGAGCGGGAAAAGGAGGCGCTCCACGATGTGATGCTCGAAGCGCAGGAAGAGCGCCTGCGCGAGCTCTCGGCGCCTCTCCTGCCCATCGCGGACGGGATCGTCGTGATGCCCCTCATCGGCGTGCTCGACGAACGCCGCGCCGCCGAGATCCTCTCGGCCGCGCTCGCGGGCGTCTCGTCGAGCGGCGCGCGTGTCTTGATCCTCGACATCACGGGGGTGCGGGGGGCCTCGGCGAGCGTCGCGTCTGCGCTCGTCGCCGCGGCCTCGGCCGTGGGCCTGCTCGGGGCCGAGGTCGTCATTTCCGGCATCCGCGCCGCGGTGGCGCGCACGCTCGTCGACCTCGACCACTCGATGCAGGGGATCGCCACCCGGGCGACCTTGAAGAGCGCGGTCGCCTGGGCGCTCTCCCGGACCCAGCGCTAGGAGGTTGTCCCGACAGACGAACGCGCGGTGGGCCTTCGTGGACGGAGCCCCGGCTCAGCGGAAGCCGCGCATCCCGACGAGCATCCGCCCGCTCACGGCCGACGCCGAGATCAAGACGCCGCCGCCGAGACCGAGCAGCGCCACCAGGAGCAGCGTGTACGGCTGGATCCCGAGCAGCGCGAGGATGCCGAGGATCGCCGCGCCGATCCCCACGAGCGCCTGCACGCCGGCTGCGCCTTGCACGGCCTCGCGCGCCATCCGCACGCGCCGGTCGTAGGGGAACGCCTCGCCGAGCTGGTTCACCGCGCTCGTCGCGCCCGTCGACAAGAGCAGACCGCCGCCGAAGGCCACGACGGACACGGCCGACAGCGTCAGCGGGGCGATGCCGAGCAGGATGAGCACGCCCATCACCACGCCTGCGGCGCCCGTCAGGAACTCCACGCCCACGCCTCCGCCGAACTCCACCTCGTCGACGCGCTGCCCGCTCACGCGCGAGGCGAACTGCGAATACCGCGAGGCCAGCGCGCGCCTGCGAACAGGAGCGCGGCGCCGATCGCGATGATGGCGACGGCGATCATCGTTTGCCGGGCGATCCCCGCCAGACCGAGGACCGCGAGCACGACGGCGGCGACGCCGCCGAGGGCCTCCACGAGCGAGCCGGCCGTCACGACCTGCATCGAACGCTCGCGCTCTTGCCTGTCGAACTCGGGCGGCCGGGTGCTCGTCGTATTGCCAATGTCCCTGTTGTCCATGCGTACGTCTCCCGTGTTTCTTCACGCCTGAGGGCCGTTGCCTGGACGATGCCCGGCGGGCCCCCACGACCCCCCCTCGTTTTCTCGCATGCGGCGTGCCGCAATGGTTCGTCCGGACGGGCGGACGTGCCCTCGTCTGCGCAGGGCGGCCGCCGCGCGCGCTCGGGCCGCCTGCACGCGCGAACCCTGCTCACGCGCCGCTCTCGACCGTGGCCTTGCGAGAAAATCGTTCGCCGTTCTTGACAGGGTCTCGGTTTAGACACAGTCTAACCCCCCGTGAGGCCGACGAAGCCAGCCAAGCCGATCCCGGCGGGCACCGTGCTGAACGAGGCAGAGCTCCTCGAACGGCACGGCGTGCTCCCCTCGGCGCAGCGCCTCGCCATCGCGCAGTACGTCTTGCGGACCGACGAACACCCGTCGGCCGACCAGGTCTTCGCGAAGGTCAAACGGGCGCTGCCGATGGTGTCGCGGGCGACGGTCTACAACACCTTGAACCTCTTCGTGGACAGGGGCCTGCTTCGGGCCCACGTGCTCGCGGAGGGCAAGGTGGTGTTCGATCCGAACCTCGAACCACACCATCATTTCATCGACGAGGAGACGGGCGCCATTCACGACGTCCCGTGGAGCGCGCTCGCCGTCTCGAACGTGGACGCGCTCGAAGGCTTCGACGTGCACGAATATCAGGTCGTGCTGCGCGGCAAGCTCAAGAAGACCCGCTCTTCCTGACGCGTCCGCGCGCCCGCGCATGGCGGCTTTTTTGCGCCGAGCATTTAGACGAGGTCCAGAACTGGACGAAGTACAAAACGGATTCTGGATTCGATAGAGACAACCAAGGAGAAAGACATGCTGACCGTTTCGCAGAAGTTGCCTTCGTTCAACCTGAAGGGCGTCGTGAGCCTCGAGCAGGGCAAGGAGTTCCACGACGTCAAGAGCGAGAACCTCCAGGGCAAGTGGGCCGTGCTCTTCTTCTGGCCGATGGACTTCACGTTCATCTGCCCGACCGAGATCGCCGGGTTCGGCAAGCGTTATCGCGACTTCAAGGATCGCGATTGCGAGGTCCTCGGCATCAGCACCGACACGGAATACGTGCACCTCGCCTGGCGCAAGCAGCACCCGGACCTGCGCGACCTGCCGTTCACGATGGTCGCCGACACGAAGCGTGAGCTCTCGCAGGCCCTCGGCGTCCTGCACCCGCAGGAGGGCGTGGCGCTCCGCGCGACGTTCATCGTCGACCCGAACGGCATCATCCGGCACGTCGGCGTGAACGACCTTTCCGTCGGCCGCAGCGTCGACGAGGTCCTGCGTGTCCTCGACGCGCTGCAGACCGACGAGCTTTGCCCGTGCAACTGGGTGAAGGGCCAGCCGACGCTGGAGGCGGGTTGAAGCCATGAGCGCGCTCGAGGCCATCCGCGCGAAGTTGCCCGACGCCGCGCGGGACACGAAGCTGAACCTGCAATCGGTGCTCGAGGGTGACTCGTCCCTCACGCGGGCGCAGCGGCTCGGGATCGCCATCGCGGCGGCGGCGAACGCACGGTGCGCGCCGCTTCGCGAGGCGTTCATCGAGCAGGCGCGCGCGGAGCTCGAGCACGCCGAGGCCGTCATCGACGACGCTTACGCGGCGGCGACCTTGATGGCGATGAACAACGTGTATTACCGGTTCCGGCACATGATCGGAAAGGAGACGTATTCGCAGCGCTCGCCGAAGCTCCGCATGAACCGCATCGGCCAGCCGAAGACGTCGAAGGCCGATTTCGAGCTCATCAGCCTCGCCGTGAGCGCCATGAACGGCTGCGAAGCGTGCGTGAAGTCGCACGAGGTGGCCGTCCTCGCGAGCGGTCTCGGCGAGGACCACGTGCACGATGCCGTGCGCATCGCCGCGACGGTCCAGGCCGCGACGGTCGCGCTGGAGATCACCGCCGGGGCGGTTTAACCTCCCAAACCCTCGGGCACGGCGCCTCGCTGCGCTGCCCCCCGCGTGGCGGGGCGCCGTGTTCCAGAAGGACGAACCCTCCCCGATTTTCGATAGGAGCTTCTCATGTACGCGAGTTCTAGCCATTTGCCCGAGTCCTCCCGCGTGGCCATCGTCAAGACGCTGAACGAGCGCCTCGCCGACGGCCTCGATTTGCACAGCCAGATCAAGGTCGCGCACTGGAACATCAAGGGCCCGCATTTCGCCGCCCTGCATCCGCTCTTCGAGACGTTCGCGACCGAGCTTGCGGCTTTCAACGACGAAATTGCCGAGCGCGCCGTCACGCTCGGGGGCCTCGCCGCCGGCACGGCGCGCCACGTCGCGGCCTCCTCGCGGCTGCCCGAGTATCCGCAGGAGACCACGCGCGGCCTCGACCACGTGCGTCACCTCGCCGAGCGCTTCGGCCTTTACATCCAGGGCCTGCACGCCTCGCGCGTGATCTCCGACGAGAACCGCGACGCCGACACGTCCGACCTGCTCACGAACATCATCACGACGTTCGACAAACACACCTGGTTCCTGCTCGCGAGCCTGGAAGGCTGAGCACAAAAGGAAACCCGGCCTCCGTCCTCCCCCGCCGAATCAAGGTGTCTCGCACATAGGACATTTTCTGTCCTTACGCGGTGCGCGAATGCGTTGACGCGCAGCGTCTCCCAATCGATGCTTCCATGCATGAGCTCGTCGGGAAGGAGCACGCTCGTCATCCTGGTCACCCTGCTCGCGCCTGCGATCACGGGCTGCGGCATGGCCTCGATGATCGAGACGAACACGCGCGCCATCCAGGAAACCACGAAAACCATGAACGAGGCCGCCGATGTCCTCGGACGGTCGAATTCCAACATGGAGCGAATGGCCGGAGAGCTCGACACGCTCGGCCCGCCCATGGAGCGGCTCTCCGGCCTCGAAGCGCCGATGAAAGACGTCGCCGCGCTCGGCCCCGTGATGGATCGGCTCGGCGCGGGCATGTCGCGCCTCGAAGCGCAGATGGGCCGCATGGAACAAGGCCTCGCGCGGCTGGAAAAGCCCATGGAAGACGTGGCTCTGCTGCGTGAGCCCATGAAAGAGGTCGCGGCGCTCGACGGCGTCATGGGCAAGGTCGCGCGGCTCGACGAGCCGATGGGCAAGCTTTCGGCGCTGCGCGGGCCGATGGAGGACGTGGCCGGGATGCGCGGATCCCTGGAAAGCATGGCGAACTTCGGCCGCGGTGACACGGGCGTGAAGGCCGCAGGTTTCGCGTTCGGCGCGCTCGCGGCGTGGGCCGGCGCGACATTCCTCGGCGTCTACCTCGGCTTTTTGGCGGGCATGCGCCGCCTCCGTGGGACGCGCCGTGCGGGGCGCAAGACGCGCTCGCGGCGCGCCGCCGTCGTCGTCCCGATCGCCCGAGGCGGACCGAAGGCGGTTGGGAGCAAGGGCGCGCGCGGCGGGAAGGAGGCGCACGAGGAGGAGGACGAGCGCGGGCCTGCGAGCGGCGTGCAGCGGACGTTCGGCGCGCTCTCGCTCCACGAAGAGTGGGGCAGCCATGGACCGACGGGCGCGCCGTAGGGCCCGAGACGCGGCGCACAAAACAAGCTCTTGCCCGCGTGCGCCGAACCTCGTATGACCCGGCGAGGGCCTTCCACGGCCCGGCCAGGGAACACGAGCGATGAAGCGAGAAAAGCGATTGACGAAGCGCGAGCGCAAGGCCCTCGCGCCGCCGCGGCCCGCGGCACAGACGCACACGCACACGCACCACATTCATTGCATTGCGTGCGGCCGTCACCTCGAACCCGAGGAGATGCAGACGGGCGAGGCGGTCATGCTTCGTTGCCTGCACGGCTCGACGTTCCCCTCGTGCAGCGGCTGCCGCGCGCGCTCGACGGAGCTTCTGGCCGAGCACGACCGGACGGGCCAGGCGGTCCGGACCGCGTCGGCCTGGCACTGAGGAGTATGGGCGGGGGGGGAACGATAGCATTGGGGCGCGGGTGATGGGGAGCGCGGATCGATTCACGCTCGCCGAGCGCGTCGGCATTGGCGCGACGGCGGAGGTCATTCGGGGCTTCGACCAGGAGCGCCGTGTGCCTGTGGCGATCAAGCGCTTGCACGAGCACCTCGCCGTCGACCCGATCACCCGTGAACGATTTCAGCGCGAGGCGCGGCTCTCGGCGCGCATCACGAGCAAGCACGTCGTGGGGTACGTCGACACCGGCATCGACGCGGAGGACCGCCCCTACCTCGCGCTCGAATGGCTCGAAGGCGAGGACCTCGCGCACCGCATGCGCGCCTCGGGCGCGCGGCTCGGCACGGCCGAGGCCCTCACGATCACGCGCCAGGCGGCGCTCGGGCTCTTCGCGTTGCACGAGGCGGGCATCGTCCACCGCGACGTCAAGCCGGGAAACCTCTTCCTCGCGGAGCAGGGCGAAGGCGCGCCCTTCCTCGTCAAACTCCTCGACCTCGGCGTCGCGCACGACAGCGCCTCCGAGAACGTCGACGGCGTCGCGCTCGGCACGCCTTTTTACATGTCCCCCGAGCAAGCCCGGGGCGACACCGAGATCGGCCCCCGCTCGGACCTCTTTTCCCTCGGTGTGCTCCTGTATGAGCTGCTCTCCGGGAAAAAAACTTTTGCGGGCGAGGATGCCTTCTCCGTCCTTGCCAAGATCGTCCTCCAGGCGCCGCCGCGCCTCTCGGATGCCTGGCCGGACGCGCCGCCTGCGCTCGACGCCCTCGTCACGCGGGCGCTCGCGCGGGACCCCGACGCGCGATTCTCCTCGGCCCGCGAGATGGCCGACGCGCTCGCGACGATCGAGCGCGTGGTCCTCGAAGGCGCGGCGCCCCCGCAGGAGATCACGCTCCCGCCGGCCCTCGTCCCGAGCGACGATCACCTCGTCGGCGTGATCTTCGGCCGATTGCCCTTGTCGAGCAACGTGGGCCGGACACGCGCCCTCTTTCAGCGCATCGCCGAACAGCATGGCGGGGTGGTCATTCCCTTGCTCGGTCGTGGGGTGGCCGCCGTATTCGAAGGGGAATGCGCCGACGGCCTCCTGCGCGCGGCCGATGCGGCGCTCGACCTGGTAAAACAAGTGACCGGTGTTCGATTGTCGCTGGTGACCGGCGGGGCTTTGCCGCCGGGGGCGGGGTTATCGGCCTCCGTGATCGAGCGTGGCACGCGCGCTCTCGAACGCCCGCGCGCCGACGCGAACGAGCCGCCCGTGCGTATCGACGACGCGACGGCGCATCTGCTCGAAGAGCAATACGCGATCGAGGGGGCGCCCGGCTCCTTGTCGATTCGTGGCACGCGTGGGCGCGGCCCCACGAACACGTGATTGGATTTGCCCGCGCCGAAGCACCCGCGATAAAGTCCACCCGCTTCGAACAGATCGACGAGCGCCGTGGGTACCCCTCGGTGGGGGGCGGCGCGCGAAGGGAGATCTACGATGAACGCTTTGTGGAAGAAGGGCGCCGTGGCCCTCGTGCTGGGCGGGTTGCTCGGCGTGACGGGCGTGGCGTCCGCGGACCTGCCCCGCACACCGATCCCTGCCCCCGCGGTGGACAAGGGCAAGGGCCCGGAGAGGGCGAACCCGAAGGGCGGCGAACACGGGGGCAAGGGGCCCGAGGGCAAGGGGCCCGACGACAAGGGCAAACCCGACGACAAGGGCAAACCCGACGACAAGGGCAAACCCGACGACAAGGACGCGGGCGCCGACGCGGCCGCGGCTCCGGCCGAGTCCGAGGCGGACGCGAAGGCCAAGGACGAGAAGCGCAAGGCCAAGAAGGAAGCGCGCAAGGCGAAGTCCAAGGACGAGCGCGACGTGCTCAAGAAGAAGGTCTCGACCGCGCTGAAGGGCCAGCCGATGGCCGTCGCCATGAAGCAGGAGCTCGAGCGGCACGCGCGCCGCCTCGCGCGCCTCGAGCGCGTGAAGGACCTCGCCGAGGAGGCGAAGGACACCGAGGCGACCGAGCGCGTGCAGAAGCTCCTCGACAAGGAGAATGCGCGCCACGATAAGTGGATGGCGAACTACGACGCGAAGACCACGGGCGCGAAGGGCGTGGACGGCAAGCCCGCGGAGAAGGCAGGTGAGAAATGAATCGATCGATCATGCTCGCGCTCCTCGCGCTGCCTTTGCTCGCCGTCGCTTGTGAAGAGCCGAAGCCCCAGGGCGGCTCGACGACGGGCGGCGCCGCCGCGGCCCCGGTGGTTCTCGACGACAAGGACATCCCGACCGCGGCCGATTACGACGACCAGGCGGAGAAAGACATCACCGAGGCGAACTACAAGTCGGAGCTCGACACGCTCGACAAGGAAATCTCGGCCCAGGATTGAGGCAGGGACGCGAAGCCGCGTGATACGGGGGCCGGGACGAACCGGCCCCTCGTTCACGTCAGTTCGTCCCGCAATACCGTAGCTGGCAGACCGGCGCCGGCGGGAGCTGGAACACGTAATAACTCCCGCAATGGGCGATCTGGATCGCCGACGACCAGTTGCAGGGGTTTCCGGACCAGTTGAAGCACGCCGTCGCGTTCACCACCTGGCCCTGGGCTTGCGGGTAGGCCCCCTGGACCCAGCCCGGCGCGTGCGTCGCGCAGACGTTTTCGGGGGGCGGCGAGGTGGCCATCATCGTCCCGGCGGCGCCCATGAAGCGATACCAGCTCCCGTTCATGGTCGAATCGCAGACCCGCGTGCTCCCGTCGACGTGTCCGATGTTCCGGTCGGCCGTGTCGAGCACGATGTAGTTCATGCACTGCGGCAGCAGGTTATCCAGCGTGCAGCCTGCCCCGCAGCCGTCGCCGCCGAGGAGGTTCCCGTCGTCGCACTCCTCCACGCCGGATTGCACGAAGCCGTCGCCGCAGACCGCGTTCTTGCACGTCCCGACGCACCCGTCGGTGTTCGACATGTTCATGTCGTCGCATTCCTCGACGCCGACCTGGACGAACCCATCGCCACACGTCGCGGCGATGCAGCCTTGCAGGCACGCGTCCGTGTCGTCCTTGTTCCCGTCGTCGCAGGCCTCGAACCCCGCGTGCACGAATCCATCCCCGCAGGTCGCGACCTTGCACGCCGACGTGCAGTTGTCGGTGTCGTCCGTGTTGCTGTCGTCGCAATCCTCGCCTTCCTGGATCGTGCCATCGCCGCAGGTGGAGAGCCTGCAGTCATTCGTGCAGCCGTCGTCGTTCACCATGTTGCCGTCGTCGCACCCCTCGACGCCCTCCCAGACGAACCCGTCGCCGCATGTCGGCTTCTTGCAGGTGGAGAGGCAACTGTCGGTCTCGATGTCGTTGCCGTCGTCGCATTCCTCGCCGGTCTGATACACGCCGTTTCCACAGGGGGACGGCGGTCCGCCGCCGCCCGTACCGCCCTCGCCGCCCTCGCCGCCCTCACCTTTCCCTTTCACGGGATCGGGCGCGTTGACGAGGGAGCAGGCAGCGAAAAGCGTGAAGGCGAGGAAAATCCCAGCGTGGCGAAAGGCGGTCATGGCATCTCCCGGGCAAGATCCAGCAAAGATACCATCCATGTTCGGCCGGATTCCCGGCAACGTCAAGCGGCCGCCGGATCGGACGACCTCAGTTCGTACCGCAGTACCGGAGGGTGCAAACCGGTGTCAGCGGCAGGTAGAAGACGTAATACCCTCCGCAATGCGCGATCTGGATCGAGGACGACCACTCGCACGTGTTGCCCGACCAGTTGAAGCACACCGTGGCGTTCACGACCTCGCCCTGGTTCAGCGGGTACGAACCCTGGACCCAGCCGGGCGCGTCGGTGCCGCAGGCATACTCGGGGGGCGGGAACGTCGGCATCTGGACGCCCGCAGCGCCCATGAACCGGTACCAGCCCTCCCCGAGTGTATCGCTGTCACAGATCTCGACCCCGAGGTCGCCGTCATTGAAATTGACGTTTCGATCCGCCTCGCTCAGCACCGCGTAGTTCATGCATTGCGGCAGGAGGTTGTCCAGCGTGCAGGCCGGCCCGCAGCCGTCGCCGCCGAGGAGGTTCCCGTCGTCGCACGCCTCCACGCCGGCCCGTACGAAGCCGTCGCCGCAGACCGCGTTCTTGCACGTCCCGACGCACCCGTCGGTGTTCGACACGTTCATGTCGTCGCATTCCTCGACGCCCACCTGGACGAACCCGTCGCCGCACGTCGCGGCGATGCAGCCTTGCAGGCACGCGTCCGTGTCGTCCTTGTTCCCGTCGTCGCAGGCCTCGAACCCCGCGTGCACGAATCCATCCCCGCAGGTCGCGACCTTGCACGCCGACGTGCAGTTGTCGGTGTCGTCCATGTTGCTGTCGTCGCAATCCTCGCCTTCCTGGATCGTGCCGTCGCCGCAGGTGGAGAGCTTGCAGGTATTCGTGCAGCCGTCGTCCTCGACCATGTTGCCGTCGTCGCAGCCCTCGACGCCCTCCCAGACGAACCCATCGCCGCATTTCGCCTGCTTGCAGGTCGAGAGACAGCCGTCCGTCTCGACGTCGTTGCCGTCGTCGCATTCCTCGCCGGTCTGATACACGCCGTTCCCGCAGGGCGACGGGACCCCGCCGCCGGTCCCGCCTTCGCCGCCCTCGCCGCCCTCGCCGCTGCCCTTCACGGGATCGGGCGCGTTGACGAGCGAGCAGGCGGCGAAGAGCGAGAGGGCCAGGCACATGCCCGCGTAGCTCTTGTTGTTCATGGCGACTCCCGGGGAAAAACCGACAAAAGGGGGGCCATGTTCGGCCGGATCGCCGGCAACGTCAAGCGCGGCCGGCCCTCCTCTCCGGCGCGTCAATCGTGCAGGGGCAGATCGATCCCGTCGCCGTCCTCGGCCACCATCACGGGCGCCCGCTCCCCGAGCTCCTCGCGCGCCTGGCCGAGCAGAATGTCCGGATCCCGATCGTATCGTGTCGACAGGTGCGTGAGCACGAGCCGCCGCACGCCCGCGTCGCGCGCCACGATCGCCGCCTCCCGCGCCGTCGCGTGCCGCGTGTCCCGCGCGCGCGCCTGCTCCTGATCGCCGAACGTCGCCTCGTGCACCAGCACGTCGGCCCCTTCCGCTGCGCGTGTCGTGCCCTCGCAAGGCCGTGTATCCCCCGATATCACGATCCGCCGTCCGGGCCGCGGGGGGCCCATCACCTCGCGGGGCGTGATCGTACGCCCGTCCCGCAGCCGCACCACCTCGCCGCGCTGCAGCTTGCCGAAGAGCGGCCCCTCGGGCACGCCGGCCGCGCGTGCTGCGGCCGCGTCGAACCGGCCGGGCCGTGCATCCTCGATGAGCGCGTAGCCCACGGAGGCAATGCGATGGTCGGTCGCGAACGCCTCGATGCGATACCCTTCTCCGCGGAAGACCACGTCGCCGGGCTCGGCCTCGGCGATCGTCACGGGCAGGGGCGCGTCCTCGGCGCCGAGGCAGATCACCTTGGGCAGGAACGTCGCGGCGCTGCGGGGGCCGATGAGCGCGAGCGGCTCGGTGCGGCCGAGCATCCCGAGCGTGCGCAAAAAGCCGATGATGCCGAGGTAATGGTCGGCGTGGAAATGGGTGAAGAACACGGCGTCGAGCGAGAAGCCCGTACCGTAGCGGATCATCTGCCGCTGGGTGCCCTCGCCGCAGTCGAAGAGGAAGCTCTGTCCTTCGCGCTTGACGAAGAGGCCGGACAGGTTCCGGTACGCGGTCGGGGCTGCGGCGGACGTCCCGAGAAAGGTGAGGCGGAGGCTCGACATGGGGGTTTGGTTGGCGTGGTGCTCGGCTCGTCCGCGTGCAGCCCCCCATCCTCGAACAGGGGTTTGTCGCCGGACCGACCGGACGAACGTACCACGCGCGCGGGCCCCTGCCATCCCGCGTTTCTAGTTACGGCGTGGACGTGATCCGGTCCGGGTCGCCGAGGAACTCGAAGTGCATCGTGTCCTCGAGCCGGTCGTGCCCGAGCCAGTAGAACCCGTATCGCTCGAAGGTCTCGATCCAGCAGCGCGGAAGCTCTGCGCGCTCGTAGGCGGTCGCTTCGCGCTTGCGGCATGCCGGATGGTCCGGGAACGGCTCCACGCAGCGGCAGCAGGGGTTCCGCTCGGGATCGATGTCGATCGCGATCCCATAGAGGTGGTTCGAAACCTCGCCGTTGTGGAACGTGTTCTTGCCGCGCACGCCGAGCAGGCGCTGCGGCTCGTAGGGGGTATGGCCGCAGCGCATCGTGATCGCCTGCTCCACGCAGCGCAGCGCCGGCACGATCCGGCGGTTCACCTGCACGGGCAGGCCGAGGAAACGTACCTGCTCGATGTAGTCGCCGACCGCGCGCTCGTTCCATTCGAGCGGCACCGTCCCAAAGGACCTTCCATACCGCTCCGTCCGGAATCGGAGCGCCCGTGTTTGCATCTCGATGCGGGCTTTGCGCTCCTCGGCCGGCATCCCGTCCTGGAGCGCGTAGTTGCCGCGCACCAGAAACGGCAGCGGCTTTTGCTCGTTGCAGGAAATTCCTTCCAGCGGCACCTCGGGCGCGGTCGACGCGTGCGCCGCCGCCGCGACCGCCAGCGCGAACACGAGCCCGAGCGCCACGTGCCCGGGCAGGGCGCGACGCAAGGCGCGGCGGTCGTCGCGGGGATCGAGCACGGCAACACGAGAATACCAGAAAGAAACAACGAGCGAGCTCCACGGAAGGCGAACTTCGGACATATCCCGTCCGCTTCATGCCCGCGTGGACGGCGTGTGCCCGCCCTGGTATCCAGTCGTGGCGCATGATTCGGCTCGCGCTCGCCGGCGTTCACACGCTCCTCCTATCGCCGCTCTGCGCGCGTTGCCCGCACGGGCGCGCGGGCTGCTGCGAAGCCCCGCCGGCCGTGGCCTGGGCCGACATCGGCCGCATCGTATCGCTCGGCGGCCGTGATTTCTTGCTGGCCGAGATCCACGAAGGCCGCCTCGTCCCGCAAACGCGTGGCCTCTCCATTCGACGCGCCCCGCCGAGCGGACCCTTCCCCGAGCGATGTGGCTACCTCGGCGAGGCCGGCTGCGTCCTCCCGCCCGATCGCAGGAGCGCCACCTGCAACTATTATCTTTGCGACGAGGCCTTCGCCGCGGCGGAAGCGGAGGGCGATCCGCAAACCCTGCGCGGCCGCAAGATGCACGATCGGCTCACGGCGCTCTTCGGCCGCTGGGACCTCGAGCTCGCCGAGGCGATCTTCGCGCGATATCCGGACGGCGCGCCCTGGGACGCCGCATTCCTCGATTGGATCGGCGCCGAGCTCCAGGCGCGCGTGCGCAAGGCGCGGATGTAGGGAGCCGGGGGTCATCGGAGCACAAGCGCGTCACTTGCCGGGATGCTATCCCTCGGCCGCCGTGAGCCGATCGACCGTCGAATTTCCCGAAGAGCTGCCCATCTCTGCGCGCGTGCGCGACATCGCGCAGGCGCTGAACGACCACCCTGCCGTGATCATCGCGGGCGAGACGGGTTCGGGCAAGACCACGCAACTCCCGAAGATCGCGCTCGCCATGGGCCGCGGCCTCCACGCGCGGATCGGCGTCACGCAGCCCCGACGTATCGCGGCCACGAGCGTCGCGGCCCGCGTCGCCAAGGAGCTCGGCGTCGACCTCGGCAAGGAGGTCGGCTACAAGATTCGTTTCGCCGACCGGACGAGCCCGTCGACGTACGTCCGCTTCATGACGGACGGCATCTTGCTCGCCGAAATCCAGAGCGACCCGCTCCTCCGCGCCTACGACACGCTCATCGTCGACGAGGCCCACGAGCGCACGCTCAACATCGATTTCCTCCTCGGCTACCTCAAGCGCATCCTGCCCCGCCGCAAGGACCTGCGCGTCGTCGTCAGCTCCGCGACGCTCGAAACCGAACGATTCTCGGCGTTCTTCGACGGCGCGCCCGTCATCCAGGTCTCGGGCCGCACGCACCCGGTCGAGGTCATCCATCGGCCGCCGCGCAAAGAAGAGACGGAGCTCGCCGAGACGGTCGGCAATACCATCGAGGAGATCACCGAGCTCGACCCCCGCGAGGACATCCTCGTCTTTTTGCCCGGCGAGCGCGAGATCCACGAAACGATGGACGAGCTGCATTCGCACGGCTTGCCCCACACCGTCGTCCTGCCGCTCTACGGCCGGCTCCCGCAATCCGAGCAGCAACGCGTCTTCACCCCCTTGCCGCAGCGGCGCATCGTCCTCGCCACGAACGTGGCCGAGACCTCGCTCACGATCCCCGGCATCGTCTACGTCATCGACGCCGGCCTCGCCCGCGTCAATCGGTACCATGCGCGCTCGGGCGTCACGGCGCTCCAGATCGAGCCCATCTCCCGCGCCAGCGCCGAGCAACGCAAGGGCCGCGCGGGCCGCATCCGCAGCGGCGTCTGCTTCCGCCTGTACGAAGAGCGCGACTTCGAGCTGCGCCCGGCCTACACCGATCCCGAAGTTTTACGCGTCGGCCTCGCGGGCGCCATCTTGCAGATGAAATCGCTGGGCATCGGCGACATCCGCGATTTCCCCTTCCTCGACCCGCCCCCGCGCCGCGCCGTGGACGAAGGGTATCGGGTCCTCGAAGAGCTCGGCGCCATCGACGAGGCGGGCGAGCTCACGGACATCGGCAAAAAGCTCTCGCGGCTCCCCCTCGATCCGCGGCTCGGCCGCATGGTCCTCGGCGGCGAGGCGGAGGGCGCGCTCCGCGAGGTCCTCGTCGTGGCCTCGGCGCTCGGCATCCAGGACCCGCGCGAGCGCCCGCTCTCCGCGCAAAAGCAGGCGGACGACGCGCACCGCAAGTTTCGCGACGAGCAGAGCGATTTCGCGGCCCTCGTCAAGCTCTGGCACGCCTACAAGCAGGCCGAGGCGCGCCTCTCGAAAAACCAGCTCCGCAAGTGGTGCCGCGACAACTTCCTCTCCCACCTCCGCATGCGCGAGTGGAGCGACATCCACCAGCAGATATCGCAGATCGTGCGGGAGATGGGCTTCCGGGTCGAGGGCACGCAGGGCGACGGGGGCGACGCCGTGCACCGCGCCATCGTCCCGGCGCTGCTCAGCAAGATCGGCATGTGGAGCCAGGAGGCGAAGGCGTATGTCGGGGCCCGACAAACGCGATTCCAGCTCCACCCGTCGAGCGGCTTATCGAAAAAGCCGCCGGCGTGGATCATGGCGGCCGAGCTCGTCGAGACCTCGCAGCTCTTCGCCCGCACCGCGGCGCGCGTCGACCCCGGCTGGCTCGAAGAGGCCGGCGGATCGCTCTGCCGCAAGCACCACAGCGACCCGCACTGGGAGGAGAAACCCGCGCAGGTCATGGCGCGCGAGCAGATCTCGCTCTACGGCCTGCCGATCGTCCGGGATCGGAAGGTCCATTATGGCCCGCTCGACCCTGTGGCCTCGCGCAAGATCTTCCTCACGCACGCCCTCGTCCGGCAGGAATACGCGACGAAGGCGCGCTTCATGGAGCACAACAAAAAGCTCTTCGACGAGGTCAAGCGGCTGCGGGACAAGGCGCGCAAGAGCGACATGCTCGCCGACGACCACGCCCTCACCCTCTTTTTCGAGGAGCGCGTCCCCGAGGGCATTTACAGCGGCAAGACGTTCGAGGCCTGGCGCAAGGAGGCCGAGGCGAAGAACCCGCGCCTGCTCGAGCTCTCCCTCGCGGACGTCCTCCAGGGTGAGGCGGACGAGCTCACGCCCGAGCGATTCCCCGACACCCTCTCGCTCTACGGCACCAAATTGCCGCTCACGTACCGCTTCGATCCGGGCGAGGACGACGACGGTGTCACGATCACCTTGCCCCTCGCGCTCCTCCCGCAGGCGGATCCGGCCGTGCTCGAATGGACCATTCCCGGCTGGCACGCCGAAAAGATCGAATGGCTGCTCGACGCGATGCCCAAGGCCGTCCGCAAATCGGTCGGCGGCGTGAAAGAGCTCGCGGCCGACCTCGCGCGGCGCCATCGCCCCTTCGAGGGCCCGATGCTCGAAGCCCTCGCCCGATCGATCCAGGAACGCACGGGCGTGCGCGTGCCGATGGACGCGCTCCGCCCGGACGAGCTCCCGCCCTTTTTGCGATTCTATTTCCGTGTCCTCGACGAAGAGGGCCGTGTCGTGGGCGAGGGGCGTGACCTCGCGGCGCTCAAGGAGCGATTCGCGAAACGCGCGCGGGATGCCTGGGCGGGCGCGTCGAAGGCCACGCTCGAACGCGAGGGCCTCACCTCGTGGAGCTTCGAGACCTTGCCCGAGGAGGTCCGCATCGAGGTCGCGGGGCGCAAGCTCGCGGGGTATCCGGCGCTCGTCGATACGGACATGTCGGTGGCCCTGCGCGTGCTCGCCTCGCGCGAGGCGGCTGACGAAGCGACACGCGGCGGCCTGCGGCGGCTCTTTCTCCTGCAAATGAGCATGCCGATGAACAAGATGGAGCACCAGGTCTCGGCGGCCGTCGCCACGGGCGCGCTTGCCGAACGCGCGGGCGCGGGCGGCGTCCCGTTGCGCCGGCAAATCGTGCTCCGGGCGCTCGACGATGCCTTTGGCCTGAACGACGCCGGCCGCTTCCCGCGCGCGCGCAAAGACTTCCTCGCGCGCCTCGACGCCGGCAAAATCGAGCTCGCGGCGAGCATCTCCCGCCTCGGCAAGCTCGCGCAGGAAATAGGAGCCGAGCTCTCCCGCGCCGAACAAGCGCTCCGCGCGCTCTCGGGCAAACCCGGCGCGCCCCGCGCGGCTCTCACGGAAATCCGATTGCAGCTCGACCACCTGATCCCGCCGGGCATGTTCCTGCGTGAGCGGGTGGAGCGCCTCGCGCATTTGCCGCGATATCTCCGGGCCGTGCAGATCCGGCTCGAACGCATGCCGAATGGCCCCCAAAAGGACCAATCGAAGGCCGAGCAGGTCTTACCGTTCTGGAAAAACTACCTCGACCACCACGAAGGCCTGCGCGGACGGGGCGTCCCGGGGGAGGACCTCGACACGTACCGATGGCTCATCGAGGAGTTCCGTGTGTCGCTCTTTGCTCCGGAGCTAAAAACCGCTGTGACGGTGTCGCCACAGCGGCTCGTGGAGTTCTGGCGGGTGTTATCGGGCTGAGGGGGGCGGGAGATCAGGCCGGCGTGTTCGTCGACGCCGGCGCCTCGGCCTCCTTCTTGTTCTTCTCGCGCGCGGCTGCGGCCTTCAGCCCCGTCGCGAAGTGGTAATCGAGCAGCGCCTCGAACGGCGCGGCCACCTCGACGCCATTCGCGGACCTCTCGGCCCGACGCCGCACCTGATGGGCCATCTCGCCGAGGCGATAGGCGATCTCGTGCGCCCGCACGAGCCGCGTCTCGTGGAGCAGCTCGAGGAGCTTCTCGACCGCCGGCAGCACCTCCTCGATCCGCTGGCAGTCCTGCCAGAGCGCGCCGAGCTCCGCGACCTCGACCTCGCTCAGGCCGGCCCGTTGCCGCGCTGCCGGGTCTGCCAGGAGCAGGGCCGCGATGGCCCCCGCGTGCCCATCACGGAGCTTGCTCAACCGGGCCACGTGGTCGGGCGTGATGTCGACGAGCTCGATATCGCTGAGGTCCATGGTGCGGTCGCCGGCCTTGGGATGCTTGGGGTCACTCATGAGGATGGTCTCCTCTTCCTTGCGGGAAGGGTGATGGTTGCTCGAATGTGGCCTCGACGCGGATTGCGTCGCGGTCGAGGGATAGAGTGGCAATAGGTATGCCAGGGTCGGGGGAGGGGTGAAACGGTGGCGGAGAGGGTCGTTTCTCACGCCGCGACGGGTGCGTCTTTCGTGGGGAGGATGGGGACCCTGACGGGCTCCGGTGGGCTCCGGGCGGGAGGGGGGACGAAGCTGTTTTCGTGAAGGATTTCGAGGGTCTGTTGGGGGAGGGGGACCCGAGGTTGGGGAGGGGTTTGCGTGTCTCCGAGGGGGGGCGTAGCCACCCGCGGGAGGGGCGGTATCGTCGGAAGGAGGGTGGCGGCGGGGCGCTGACGGGGACCGGACATGTCCGAGAAATTGTCCGGAATTGTCCGGAATTGTCCGGACATCTTGGGGGGGACGGGTGCGGCTCTCTCGGGGAGGGGAGGGACCCTCTTGGAGGAGGGTCGTGAGGGGGGTGGGGGAGTGTCGCCGGGAACTTCCCGCCCCGTCCGGCTACTCTACCCATCGGATGTCCCGCCGCGCCTTGGCCACCGTGATCCTCTCGGTCCTCGGCCACGGCCTTTTCCTCGGCTTCGGCGCCCCGCGCATGCGGGAGGCGCCCCGGACGATCGCCTCGCCCGCGACTTCGCCCATCACCTCCACCGCCGAGGCCCTCGCGCGGAACGAGCGCACGCGCGAGGCCCGCCGGGCGCTTGTCGAGGCCGCGCGCATCGACCGCAAAAAAGGCCGCCTCGCGCTCGGCCGGTTTCTCCTCGAAGCGAATCGTATCGACGCCGAGGAGGCCGGCGAGGAGCTCGACATGGCCGAGGCCCTCACCCGGTACGAAGATCGCCTCTCCCGGCTGCGCGAGGCCCTCCGCGAAGGCGATCCCGTCACGCTCGCCGTGCCGTGGGCCTACGAGGACATCAAATACTACGGGCAGCCCGGCGGCCGCATGGCCGATGCGCTGCTCGACGGCGGCGGGTCCTGCGAGCAGGTCGCGCAGCTCGTCGTCGCGTCCGTATTCGATGTCGGCAGGCCCGCGGAGGTCGCCTTGCGGTTTTATGGAAAGCCCATGGCCGACGGCGTCGCGCACCTCGCGCCCATTGCGATCCGTGGCAAAGAGGAGCACGACCTCATGGCCGGTACGCCCGCGGCCCCGGGCGGCAGCCGCGTCGCGCCCGACGAGCTCGTCGAGATCTACGCCCGCGTGCATGGTCTCGCCCCGCCGATCGCCGCCGCGCCCGGCGGGGGCGGGGGATCCGGCAAAGAGGCGGCCCCCCCGGCATCGGCCGAGCCCACGGACGCGGCCTCCTCACGCCCCTCTCTCGCCGCCGGGTTTCCGCCGAATGCCGACGCCTACCCCGGCACCCTCCCCCTTTATGCCGTGCGCGCCGTGAAACAACCGGGCGAGGCGGGAGATGTCCTCGAAGACCCGAGCTTCGCCGCCGAGGGCGCGCGCCATTGCGCTTATTTCCTCCGGATGGCCTCGCTCAGCCCGCCGACGATCGAGGTGGAGCAAAGCGTCGCGTTCGAACCGTTTCCCACGCCGCGTCCGCAGCGCCTCGAACGCGAGGCGTTCCTTTTGCGCGTGGCCCTGGACCTCGCGAAAAGCCCACAGGCCGACGCCGCCGATCGGCTCATGAGTTTTGCTTGCCTCACCGCGCTCGGCGAGGTCGCCGGCACCGATTTCACCCTCGCGGGCGAGCGGCGCCTCGCGCACGCGGCCGTGACCACGGGCAAACAGGCCCGGGAGGCGGGCGAGAAGGCGCTCGCCTCGATACGCTGGTCGAGCGAAGAGGGCGCGCAGATCGTCAAGCGCATCGAGACCGAATATGCGGGGCGGAGCTGGGTCCTCCTTTTTTTGAAGGGCGGAGGTGACGTCGTCCTCGACCTCACGTTGCGCTCGCCGCGGGAGAGCTGGGGGCGCGTGAATGCGCTCGGGGCGCTCGTGCTTTTCTCCGAGACACGCCTCCGCGCCATCGAGGCCACGGCGACGTTGTCCCCGCGCGACCAGATCGACGTGATGCACGAGGTTTTCCACGCGCACGACCACCTCCGGCCCTGGGCCACGAATTTCGACCTCGAAGCCCCGCCGAACGCCTCTCCCACGGTGCTGCGGTTCGTCCGCGCCTATCGTGTCTTCCGCGGCGTGGCCTTCCGGTTATGGGAAGGGCAACGCGAGGCGGGCGAGACGCTCGCCGCATTACGCGAGGAGTCGCGCGCGGCGGGCCTCGACCCGACGTGGGAGGCGGCGATGATCGATTACCACGCGCGCAACGTGCTCGGCCTCTATGCCCAGCGGCCTGCGGGCTTCGAGGTCGTGGCGGCGCTCGTCGAGGCGACGCGGGGCAACCTGGACCCGTCGCTGGATCCGCTCCGCAAGCAGCTCGCGTACATCACGGCCGAGGGCCGGCTCGACGCGCGCACGCTGGCGGATGCGTTTCGGATGCGGTGACTCAAAGCGAAATCCCCGCCGCCGCCAGCAACGCATCCCGCCCGAGCGCCCCCGCCTCGTCGATCGGATGGTTGTCCCTCTCCACCCCGAGCGCCCGGATCGCCGTCACATCCGCGCTCCCTTTCACCGTGTACCGCAACGTCGGCGTCCGCCGCGCCTCGTCGACCACGCCGGGCACCAGCGTGAAGGGGATCGCCACCGGCACGCGCACGATCGTCGATTGGCCCGCGGCGAGCCACTGGTTCGGGCTGTAATCGATCGGCGGCAGCGCGTACTTTTCCGCGAAGGTCACCGTCACCCGCACATTGCGGATTTCGATGTCGAACGAGTTCGGGTTGTCGACCGTCAGGTACACGTCGAGCCCGATCCCGCGCAGCGACGCGGAGCGCAGCTCGGCATGATGCAGCCGCAAGGTCGGTTTTTCCGCGGCGCACCCTGGGGCGACGAGGGCGAGGGCCGTGACGAGGAGCAGGTGCCTGGGGAGCTTCGTCATCGTTTGCCGGGACGAGGATAGATCAGGTTCACGGATCCAGGCGGAAAAAAGCTCCCTCGCTCATCGCGCGCGCCACATCGCCCCAGGTCGCGTAGGTCGAAAGGGGCGCGCCGTCCGGTGCCATCCGCAGCTTGCTCCAGCAGCAGCGACGCCGCAGCGTCACCTCGCCGAGCGTCGCTGTGGAGACACGACCCTCGGGGTGGGCGCCGAGGATCGCCACGCGCCCACGGTAATCGTTCTGCACCGCCGCAAGGATGGGCACGAGGGACGCCATGGGCGTATCCGCGGGGGACGCGATGACGACGATCGGATTCACCAGCTCCTTCTGCTGGACCAGATGATACAGCTTGCGCTTGTTCTCCAGGACAACCAGGAGATCCGCGACATCCGCCGTGTGCACGCCGTCGATTCGGATCCCCCCTTCGTCGATGGCCACCTCGAGCGCATCGTCGCTCCCGTCACACGGCCCCGCGGGGGGAAGCGAGGTGGCCGGAGGAAGGTTCCATGCGGAGCAATATCCCTCGTGACCTGCCGGAAGTGGCAGCGGATGGCGCGCATCGTGGGCCATTCCGCGCGCTCCCGTCCATCCTGCGAGCCCGAATGCGAAGACCGCGGCGCCGAGCGACAACATCCCTTCGGGGTCCCGCGCGTCCGGCTCCTTTCTGTTGCGCCGCGAAACGACGACGAGGAGCCCGCTGCCCAGCGTCGCCAGCGCGAGGATGACCACGCGGGCGGTCGATGACACGTCGCGTCCCTCCTGCTGCAAATCGAGGATGCATTTGTTCCGATCCTCGACCGAGCCGCAGAACAGCCCGAGCCGCACGTTCGTCGTGTCGAAGTGGTACGAAACGCCCACGCCCGTCGCGGCGCCGAGCGCGCAGGCGAGAGCCGCTGCGACGGTGAAGGGCCGCAGCGCGCCCGCGCGTCGCGTGAGAAGGGCGAACGACGCCCCCGAAAAAACCGCAATCGGCACGAGCCCGAGGCCGAGGACGAGCCACGCCGCGTGGATCTCCGTGAAAGCCTTTCCCCACGCCCACCCCATTTTTTCAGGTGAAAGCGTGGGATCGAGGATCGCGGCGTGCGCATTCGCGAGGACGCGCGACACGGCGAAGGCGCCGAGCGCGAACGTCCCGAAGGTGAGGGTCATGAGCACCCTCGTGGTCTTCGTGGCGCCGCTTCGCCGCGCGAAGAGCGCCGCCACGACGAGCGCGAGCGAGGTGACCAGGGAGACGCAGAACGCCACGACCGCGATCGGGCCGAAGGGCTTCGCGGCCAGCAGGTCCTGCAGATCCCACAGCGAGAGGGGCATCAACGCCACCCGAAGGACGCCCAAAGCGCCTCGTAATCGGCAGCGTCGAGCACGGCGAGGCACGCGAGGGCGACGCCCCAGAGGGCGAGGAGAGCGGGAGCGAGGTCACGTTTCATGGTGCGTCGGACCCGGGGCGCCGAGGTGGATTGGGCCGGTCCCCTTCGGGCAGGGTACCCGATGTCCGGGATCGTGTCCGGGCGCTTCGGCAGGGGTCTCTGTCAAACTGCGCAAAAAAGAGAACAGGAGACACCGATGCCTTCCCCCAGCCATTACCTCGTCATCGACCTCGAAGCGACGTGCTCCGAGGACGGATCGATCCCCCGCGAGGAGACCGAGATCATCGAGATCGGCGCCGTGCTCGTCGAGGCCGAGACCTTGAAGACCGTGCGCGAAATGCAGACGTTCGTGCGACCGATCCGCCACCCGCGTCTCACGCCGTTCTGCACGAAGCTCACGACCATCACGCAGGCCGACGTCGACGCCGCGCCCCGCTTCCCCGCGGCCATGGCGAAACTCCGCGAATTCCTCGGGCGCGACGCCGCGCTCTTTTGCTCGTGGGGCAACTACGATCGCAATCAGTTCGAGCGTGACGCGCGTCGCCACGGCATTCGCCTCCCGCTCGGCAAGGACCACTGGAACCTCAAGGCGGCCTTTGCGCGGAAGCACAACGAGGGCCGCGAGATCGGCGTCGGCCAGGCGCTCCGCAAGCTCGGCCTCTCGTTTCAGGGCACGCACCACCGCGGCATCGACGACGCGCGAAACATCGCGCGGATCCTGCCGTACGTGCTCGGCGGCGGGAGAGAACGCGCTTGACACACGCCGCGGCATGGCATTCTCTTCCGCGTTGCGCGCGGCATGAAACCCATCGACGTCGGCATCATCGGCTGCGGCACCGCGGGGAGCGCCGCGGCCCTTTTTCTCTCGCGGGCGGGGCATCGGGTCACGGTCTACGAGCGCGTGCCCGACCCGGGCCCCGTCGGCGCGGGCGTCATGCTCCAGCCCACGGGGCAAGCCGTCCTCGGCCTGCTCGGCCTGCGGGAAGCCGTGCTCGCCCGCTGCACGCCCATCACCCGAATGGTCTGCCGCACCGCCGGCGGAAGGCAGCTCTTCGACCTTCGTTATGGTGACATCCCCGGCGATCACGTCGGGTACGGCCTGCACCGCGGCGTCCTCTTCGAGCACCTCTTTCGCGCGGTGTGCGCGGCGAACGTGAACTTGCGCCTCGGCGTGACCGTCGAGAATCTGGAGAACGCCGGAAAAGGCCGCGGCTTGTATTTCCTCACGCCCGAGGGCGAGCGCCTCGGGCCGCACGCAGCGTGCGTCGTCGCCGACGGCGCGCGCTCGCAGCTCCGCGACGACACCACGATCGGCAAGCGCATTCGACCCTATCCGTGGGGCGCATTGTGGTTTGTCGGGGAGGACCCCGGCGGCACGTTCCGGGGCGAGCTCGCGCAGGTCGTGCGCGGGACTGAGCACATGGTGGGCCTCTTGCCGACGGGGTTCGGCCCGGGGGACGGGCCGGCCACGGACAAGATCAGCCTCTTTTATAGCCTCCCCGTCGCGGGCCTCGACGCCTGGCGTGAAGCCGGGCTCGACGCGTGGAAGAGCGAGGTGCGCGCGCTCGCGCCGTCCGCCGCGCCGGTGCTCGATCAGATCGACTCCGCCGACGAGGTCCTCTTCGCGCGGTATCACGACGTCTCGATGTATCCGTGGAACGACGACCGCGTCGTGTACCTCGGCGACGCGGCGCACGCGATGAGCCCGCAGCTCGGCCAGGGGGCGAACCTCGCGTTATGGGACGCGATGGTCCTCGCGGAGCAGCTCGCGGCGCACGAATCCTTGCCCATCGCGCTCGACGCGTATTCGCGCGCCCGCCGCTCCCAGCTCGATTATTACCAGTTCGTCACGCGCTGGCTCACCCCGTTTTTCCAGAGTGACCTCGCGCCGCTCGGCTGGTTGCGCGACCTCGGGTTTCCCCTCGCCACGGCCTTGCCCTTCCTGCGCCGCTTGATGGTGCGCAGCATGTGCGGGATCGCGCAGGGAATCGGGATCGACGCGCCGATCGTATTGCCGGCGCCCGATCCCGTCCCTCGGCTCGGCCCCGCCGCCTGACGATCATTTCGGCGCGTCGATGACCGCCACCGTCCACTGCGGGCTGACGTATTGCGCCGTGATGCTCTGGCCGGGGATCCAGAAGGCCGGCTGGCTCGGGTCGGCCGTCCCCGCCGCGAGTTTTTCCCGATCGAGCGCGGTGATCCAGAGCTGCTTGCATTGCCTCTGTCCCTGGACGAGCCCGCACGCGGGGGTGTTTTGCGGCGTCAGCTTGTGCCCGTACGGTCGCTCCGACGCGTAGGCGAGCCATACCCATTTCTTCCCGACCGACGGTGCCCATTGCGACCACGTGCTGCTCCAGACCTTCTCCGGGCCGTTCGGCGCGCCCCGGCCGAGCTCGAGCACGGTCCCATCGCTCCGCCGCACGACCGCGATGCGGCCCGAGAGGTTGATGAGCGATTGTTGCGTCTTGATCGACCACCACCCGTCGGCCCGCGTGAACGAGATCGCTGCGCCGTCCGGTGAGATGCTCGGCAGCACGTTGTTCTCGCCCGTATCCGGGTTCGTCCCCGGGGCCGGGGGCGCGGCCACGAGCACCTTGGGCGTGCCGAACTGGAACGAGCCGTCGGCCATGTATTTCACGGACATCTCGACGATCGAGCCGAGCACCGTGTCGTCGCCGAGGAGGCGCACGTAATTGGAGTTGTTGTCGTACGCGGTGAACACCACGAAATCACCACCCGGCGACCAGTCTGGCATCAAGGTCGCGTGGCCCACGGCCGTCGGGAGTTCGCCAATCGCCTCGGCGAGGTTGTTCGCGATCGGCTGGTTCGTATCGGGATCGACGAGCAGGAGCCGCACCGTGCCCGGCGTGTTTTGCGGGACGTTGTCCGGTGACGTATAGATCATCGCAGGCCGCGTATTGTCTTCGAGCGGATTGAACGCGGCGTACGTCCCGCGGACGGCGGGGCTCGGCGAGATGGTGGATGCGTAAAGTTTCTGTGTGTCGTCGTAGGCGAGCGCGCCGAAATTGAAATTGCCCCCGTCGAAGCTATACGCGAATCGCTTGCCGTCGCGTGAGATGCGGTGGCAACCGGAGCAGGGCTGCCCGGAGGAGAGCGCGGGGCTGTTCGTCGGTAGCGGGACGTCCGTGCCCTTGATGATGTCGAGCACGCGGAAGCTGCCCGTGGACGATTGCCACACGTAAATCGCGCTCTCGTCGATCCCGTCGGAGGCGACCGTGAGCGAACGCGGACTGCCCGCGCGGAGCATGGCATTCGGCCCGAGCCCGTCGACCGAGAGACTCACGGCCACGTCCGGGCTCGACTGCGCGACCTTCGTCCACACGTCGGCGGGGAACACGAGCTCCCGCCCGGTCGTGAACAGCGTGATGTCGAGGATGTCGGGGCTCGTGATGCGGACGCGATAGACGTTGCTATCGCCGCCCGGCGTCCATTGCGCCTCGATGGGCGGCAGGTTCGCGGGCAGCACCACGCCGTCCTCGGGGTATTCGAGGGCCGGGGCATTCGCGGGATCCGGATCGGCCGGCGCGGCGTCGAACGAGGCCTTCGTCGAGGCGTCCGTGCCCGGGAGGAAGACGTCGCCGCGGAGCGTCAGCGTGAGGGACGCCTCGGCCGTCACGCCGTCGTACGTCGCGAAGACCTTCGACTTGCCGCCGATCCCTTTCACCGAGACATTGCCGCCCACGACGTCGGCGAGCGCGGGGTTTCCCACGAACCATTCGACCTCGCTCGTGACATCGACCTCGGCCTCGCCTTCTCGTTTCGCATAGGCGCGATGCGGGATGGCGGGGGCCGTGCCCGAGAGGTCGAGCGTGAGGGTGGTCTCGGGCGGATCGATGCGGAGCGTGACGGCCGCGGGCGCGTCTGTCCCCGCGTCTTCGTTCGCGCCGCCGGGTCCGGTGCCGGTCCCCTGCGTATCGGAGCAAGCGGAGGCGGCCGCGCCGAGGACGGCGAGGCCGAGGGCGAAGAAAAAAACGTGTCGAGGGCGAGGTCGCATGCAACGAGGATACACGAGATCCAGGGCACGCAGGGGCTCGTTGCAAGGTTCTTGGCCCTTCCTCCGCGCCCGTGCCACTCACCTCGGACCCTGTCACAGCGGAAGGAAGAGCCTTGATTCGACCCATCGCCGTCCTCGTCGCAGGTATGCTCCTTTCGAGGCCGGGGATGCCGAAGGACGAGGCGAATCGTTATGCCCGCGTCCTCGCCGAGGTCGCGGCGGCGCGTGGCTTCGACCCGCTCATCGCCGTGGCCATCGTACATTTCGAGACGCAGTGGCGGCCCGCGCTCGTCTCGGCGGACGGGGAGGATTACGGCCTCGGGCAGGTGCGCGCCCGATTCGCGGGCGCCTGCCGCGAGGACGCCGATCCGGTGAACGCGCCGAGCGAGGCCTGTCAGCGCGTGAAAGACTCGCTGCTCGACGGCGCGACGAACCTCCGGCGGATGGGCGGGATCATCGCGGCCAACATGGAGTTCTGCAAGGCAAGGACCGGCAGCGCGAAGACCGAGCGCTGGCTCTCGGGCTACCAGGGGTATGGCGACCCCGCGCGCGGGCGCTTCTGCGAGCCGGGCGAAAAAACGCGGATCGTCATCGATTACTACAAGGAGCTCGTCGCGAAGCTCGCGCCGAAGCCGTTGCCCGCGCCGAAGCCGAAGGCCACGCGTCCTCCGCCGCCGGACCACGGCGCGGAGCCCACGCGCGCGGCGCGACCGTCGAGCCCGGAGCGCGGCGTGAAGACGGTCGCGGCGAAGAAGAACGAAAGCACGAAGAAAGCGCCACGCGCAAAGGCCGGCAAGCCGAACGCGACGCGGCCCTCGCAAAGGAAGACGCGATGACCGAGATCATCAAGCTGTCGGGACCGGGGAAAAACGCGCTTTCGAGCGTCATGATGCGCCACGTCCTCGAAGGCCTCGACAAGGCCGCAGGCGCGCCCGTCCTCCTCACGGGCGAGGGCGACGCGTTCTCCGCGGGGCTCGATTTGAAGGAGGTCCTCTCGCTCGACGCCGGCGGCATGATCGCCTTCTTGCGCCTGCTCGAGCAATGCATGACGACGCTTTATCTGTACCCGGGGCCGACGATTGCCGTCGTCAACGGTCACGCCATCGCGGGCGGCTCGGTGCTCGCGGCTTGTTGCGACGTGCGTATCGCGACGAGCAAGCCGACCGCGAAGATCGGCCTCAACGAGACCGCGCTCGGTCTTCGGTTTCCGCCGCGCATCCTGGCGATTTTGCGGCGTCGCCTCCCGCCCCAGCACATCGATGAAGTTCTCCTCGGCGCGGGCCTCTTCGATCCCGAGAAGGCCCGGCGCCTCGGCCTCGTCGACGAGGTGGCCGACGACCCGTACGAGGTCGGCCTCGCGCGCCAGGCAGAGCTCGCGAAGCATCCCGCGGAGGTGTATGCGCAGACCAAGCGAGACCTGCGCGGCACGGCGGACGACCTTCACCCCGAGGCTGATCACGCCCGTGCTGTCGACGACAGGCTCGCCTCCTGGACCTCCGACGTCGTGCGCATGAAGGTCCTGTCCGCGCTCAAGCGCTGAGCACGCATTTCAAGGAGAGAGCCCGCCTGCCGACGTCGCCTCGATCGAATCGGCGAGCGGGCATTTGTCCATCCCGATCTCCTTCGCTTTCGCGCGGATCATCTGCGCCTGCTCCTCCGGGCCCTTCACGCTGACGAGCGTACGAAACTCGATTCCGTCGGGGTTCTCGATGTGATCGGCGAGCCACGTCGTCCGCTGCTGCCCGATCGCGAGCGGATCCTCCTCCGCGGTGAGCCCGGCGCGTTGATCGACCTCGCACATGAGCTTCACGGCGTCGGCGAAGGTTTGTCCGGTTTGCGGGGCGGCCGGGGGCTCCGGGGCCTGGGAGGCGCAACCGACGGCGAGGACGATCGAGATCGAGAACGAGGCGAGGATCCGGGAACGTTTCATGCCGCATGGACACGGAAGCCCCGGCTGCTTTGGGTGTCCGCGAGGCTTCGTCAGAGCGCGGGCATCGCCGCCGCGGGGACGGACGCTTGCCGGACGGGCTTCTCCGCCTTCGCGCGCTTCACGCCGCGCAGCATCGACGTCTTTCCCACCGCGATGTCGACCATCTTCTTCACCCGCGAAAAGACGCTCTCCTGCACGTAGGGGATCCCGTACTTCTCGCAGAGCGCCTTCACCTTCGGCTGCACCTGCCGATATTTCAGCATCGGGATGTCGGGGAAGAGGTGGTGCTCGATCTGGTAATTGAGCCAGAGGTGCGCGTAATCGATGAGGTCGCCGCCCGTCTTGAAATTCGTCGAGCCGATCACCTGCCGCACGAAAAACTCTGCGCGCGAGGCCGGGCGGTCGTCGAAGCGATAAAGGTCGTCGCCCGTGTGGTTCGGGACGATGACACAGAACGTGTGCAGGTTCGTGATTGCCTCGGCCATCAGCGAGTTGCAGAACGCGCTGAAGACGCCCCAGGGGCCGAGCGGGAGATAACAGAGCGGGAAGAGCCCGAAATGGACCCCGGCATAGGGCAGGTAGCACTTGAGCAAGAGCTCCTGCGTCTCGCCCTCCTTCGAGGGGGCCACGCCGTCCCGCTCGGCGTGGCGCGCGCGATAGACTTCCAGCGTGCTCGGCGCATAATACGAAGCCCGCCAGGTGAGCGCGAGGGCGCCGAGGAGGCCATAACGGACCGGCATGGAATGTTCGCGCAGCCCCTCGGTGTTGCGCTCGACGAGGTCCCGATCGTCGAGCTCGCCGGTGTAGGAGTGGTGCAGAACGTTGTGCTCGTAAATCCACGCTTCCGGCAGAATCCAATCGCACCAGTCAAGAAATCGCCGGTTTCCGCGGGCGAAGACCTTGCTCGTGTACCGCGCAGGCACGCCCGGCACCTTGTCGTAACCACGATGACCGATGTGATGCATGAGGATCCACCGCGTCGATCGACCGATGCTGAGCAGCAATGCACTCGCGGGGTTCGGCGCGAGGCCCGCGGTGAGCAAGCCGAGCGCGGTGCAGGTGCGCCCCCAGCGCTCGAACTTGTAGAGGTGCCGCAGATCCTCCTCCCCGAGCGCGTCGTCGATTTCGCGCCGCAGGGCCTTGATGTCTGCGTGGAATGCTTCGAGGTCGATCGTGGAGAGGTCGAAAGGAAGGGGCTTTTGCATGGCGTCGGGCGGCTCGCTCTAGCACCCTTCCCATCGGACGGGAAGCGCCGTAAGCTCGCGCCGCGATGAAGCGGAGAGGCGTCCTGGAGGTCGGCGCGGCGCTCGCGGTGTCCCCACTTTCCTTTTCGGGCGAGGCGCGCGCGTGTGACGGGCACGGCAACTGGGAGACGCCGCCGCCCGGGAAGGCGCCCGAGAAAGCGGCGGTCTGCGAGCGGCTCGTCGCGAGGATTGGACGAAATCACGGGCACGCCTTCACGATCGTCGCCGCCGACGTGCTGGCGGGCGTGGACAAGACGTATGACCTCACAGGGACGTCCGGCCACCCGCACACGGTCACGGTCACGGCCGCCGAATTCAAGAAGCTCGGCGCGGGGCAAATCGTGCGCCTCGCGTCGAGCCGCGAGGGCGGGCACATCCACAGGCTCTTCCTCGAATGCGCCCCGGCCGTGGACCCGCCCGAGCGCGTGAATGCCTGCGAAATCGAGGTCGCCGGCAAGGACGAGCACGAGTTCGTTCTGCCGGACGCCCACGTCAAGGCGAAGGCAGAGCGGACCTACGACATCCAGGGCCTCGCAGGGCACGAGCATTCGGTGACGATCACCACCGCCGATTTCGAGGATCTGCTCCGGGGCAAGCAGGTGAAGATCCCGAGTTCCCGGGGCACCGACGGGCATAACCATCTCGTGTTCATCCGCTACCCCCGGAAGGGTTGAGATCGCGGAACGAACGGCGCGTCCGCGGGCGGGAATGCGGGCGTCGGGCGCGGGCCTACGGGATCTCCTTCGTGGACTCCGGCGGCGGCGTTCGATGCGTATGGCATCTGGCATTCGGGGCAAGGCGCCTTTATGTCTTCCTTCGATGCGATCAAGGTGGCTCTCGGTGAATGCATGGATTCGGGGACCCCGAGGTTCGCGTCCTGAGGGGGAGATATGAAGAGGAATCTGATCGTTCAGGCTATCGTGGGATTCGGGCTTCTTCTGGGAAGTGCCGTCTCGGCCCTGGCCGCGCCCGGGCCGTGAGCGCCCCGAGCGAATCGATAGCGGCCCAGCCGCTGGCGGAGGCCGCCACTGTGGTGGTTGCCGCTCGCTGTGGGCGTGAATTCACGTCTTGCAACACCAGTTGTACCCGTCGTTGTGTACAGGGGCCTCGGTATCGCGAGTGTACCACGAAGTGCGACAGTGACTGCCACGCGCGTCACTGCAGGTAGGGCAGGAATGTGAGGGGCGGGGGCGGGCGTACAGGCCCTCTGCCATGTCGCTCCGCTCCCGCCTCGCATGGACTGCACCCCTCGTGGCCGCGCTCGCCGGCGCGTGCACGAGCGCCCTGCACGCCGCTGCGCCGAAGCCCCCACGAAGCTCTGCTGCGGACGAGGCGCAAACGCCCGGGGCTGCGCTCATATCTCCCGCTTGGAACGACGCACTTCGGCCGACAAACGCGTGCGCGCGGCGCCACGCCCATTCCATTCCCCGCCCCGAATTACCGGCGCGTCAAAGCAGCACCATTGCCCTGGCCCGGCAGGCCGATCGGACGATCGCCTACGTCGCGGACGCCGATCGCCACGCCCTTCATACGGTCGATATCGACGGCCGGTCCCTCCTCGCGACCACGCCTCTCGCGGGCGCGCCCTCGCAGCTCGTCGTGCTCGCGGACGGCCGGGTGGCCGTCTCGCTCCGCGATTTTAATCGTGTTGCCCTCCTCGAACCCGCCCCCGCGCCCGAGGAGAAACTCGCGCCCCTCTGCGAAGCACGGACGCCGAGCGAGCCTACAGGCCTCTTCGTGACCCCGAACGAGGCGATGATTTTCGTGGCGAGCGGCTGGGGCCGCGCGCTCACCGTATTCGCGGTCGACACCCTCGACGTCCGTTACGCCGTGCCTTTGCCGCGCGAGCCCCGCGCCGTTTACGTCGAGCCCTCGGGCCGCCGCGCTTTCGTCTCCCACGCCATGGGCGACCAGATCTCGATCGTGGACCTCGAGGATCCGCTCCACGCCCTGAGGTCTGTCGATCTCCGTCGCCACAATGGGGAAACCTCCTCCCGCCGCACCGGCCAGGGATTCGTCCTGACGGCGCTCGTCGGGACGAACCCCGAGCGCGTCACGCGATTGCTCGCTCCGATGGTGAGCGTCGACCAGGACGCGGGCAGCATCTCCACCGAGACCTATGGCTCGCGATTCCTGGCCGCCGCGCCCCTCGTCGCCGTCGTCGATACCACGAGCGAATCCCTGCTGGGTCGCAACCTTTCGGTCCTCGGGGGCCTCGACGACGTCGGCGGCCCTGAAAAAGCCTGCACGTTGCCGCGCGCCGCCGCGCTCGTCGGTGATCGCCTCCTCCTCGGTTGCCTCGGTGTCGACGCTGTCCTCGAGCTCGACGCCCGCGCGCGCGACCCCATGCATTTCGAGCGTCGCCGATTCCGCGTTGCCGCCGGGCCCACGGGCGTCGCGGCCGAGCCTGGGCGCGAGCGCGCCGTCGTCTGGTCCCAGTTCGCCGCCGCCGTGAGCGTGCTCGACCTGCACGAAGGCGTCTCCACCATGCCGGCGGCCGAAATCTTCGTTTCGAAGGAGCTTCCTCCCGGCCTCAATGCCGTGGAAGCGCGCGGCCGGATCCTGTTTCACGCGACGAACGATCCGCGCATCTCGGGCGACGGCCGTGCCTGTGCGAGTTGCCATATCGACGGGCGTGAGGACGGCATCACCTGGCAAACCCCCGAGGGGCGGCACCAGACGATCATGCTCGCGGGACGCATGAACGAGGGCGCGCCGTTCGGGTGGCGAGGCGAGACGACCACGCTCCGGCACCACGTCGGCCGCACGATGAAGCGCCTCGCGGGGCGCGGCGTCTTCAGCGGTGCGGATTCTGCCGACCTCGACGCGCTCATCGCTTATTTGAAGGTCATGCCCGCGCCCGTGCGCGCCGAGCCCGACGAGGCCCGGCGCGCGCTCGTCGCACGCGGGCGCGCGCTCTTCGACGACCCGCAGCAGGGCTGCGCCACCTGCCACCCGGGCGGCGGCACGGACCGTTCTGCATACGACGTCGCGCGCTCGCCTTTCCGCATCCCGTTCGATACACCCTCCCTCCGGTTCGTCGGAGGAACGGCGCCTTATTTCCACGACGGTCGTTATGCGACGCTCGGCGACCTTCTGCGCGGCGTGGATGGCACCATGGGACATACCGGCGCGCTTTCGCATGACGAGCTCCGCGCGCTCGAAGCTTACCTGGAGGATCTGTGATGAAACGTTGCCTCGTTGCTTCGGCGCTCCTCCTCGGATTCTCGTTCGGCGTGGGCGCGAGCTCGGCGCGCGCGGACGAGCCCTATCGATTCCACGATCTGCGTCTCTCGGAGATCCCGAGCGTCGAGGCCGAGCCCGACGTCGCTTGGCTCACTGAACGTTTCAACGCCAACTTCGGACTCGGACCCAGGCCGCTCCCCGACAGCGAGCGCTCGCGCCCCGCAGCCGACTGGAGTGGTTTGCCCCGGCCTCGCCTGACCAACGACCATGGCCATGCCGCCGTCGTGCGGATCCGGAACCTCTATCACCCCGACAGCCACCAATCGAACCAGTGGCTCCGCTATCTCCAGTCGGACGACGCCTCCCCGATCGCCATGGCGTGTGGCCCCGACACCGGCGAGCCGCGGGGCGTCGATACGTATCTGCTCGAAGCGTCGCGCCCGGAGGGGCCGCGCTACACGGTCGTCGAGACCTGGCTTGATGGAAAGAGCTGCAAGGGCCTCGTGCTCCGGCGGTATCAGACAGCCGTAAAACCCCTCGCGGGCGGGCTCGCGTATGCCTACCGCACCCATTGCGCGACCTGCTCGCCGGCGCAGAGCGAGACCCTCCACGTCGTCATCCCCACGGCCATGAGCTCCCGCGCGACCGGTGGATTTCGATACTGGACGTATCTCATGGAGCATCTCGAACTGCCCCTCGGCCTCGGCACCTCCGGCAGCTTGCGAGCGCGTATCGAGGAAGCGAGCATCCGCTCGTGGAACCGGGTTGTCCCGCGACCGCTTCCGATCGCCGACGTCGAGCTCCGCATCGAGACGAGCTTCGCCGCGGGCGAGGACGAGCCCACGATCGTCCTGGCTACACGCGCCGTGAACATCCTGCCTTTGTAGGCTTCAATCGACGTGTGGGCCGTGATAGGGTCCGCGTCATGTCAAACGTCGTTCACTTCGAGACCAACCACGGATCCTTCGAGATCACCCTCGACCCCCAGGCGGCGCCGCAGACCGTCGCCAATTTCCTTCGTTATGTCGGCGAAGGCCACTACGACGGGACCATCTTCCACCGCGTCATTCCGGGCTTCATGGCGCAGGGCGGGGGATACGACGCGACGTACGAAAAGAAGCCCACGCTCGCGCCCGTCACGAACGAGGCCGACAACGGCCGGAAAAACACGCGCGGCACCGTCGCCATGGCGCGCACGAGCGAGCCGCACTCGGCGACGGCGCAGTTTTTCGTCAACGTCGCCGACAACGCGTTCCTTGACCACACGGCGAAGACCGGCTCCGGGTGGGGATATACCGTCTTCGGCGCGGTGACCGCCGGCATGGACGTCGTCGACCGCATCGTCGCGCAAAAGACGGGCGCGCAAGGCCCGTTCTCGAAAGACGCGCCGCTCGAACCCGTCGTCATCAACTCTGCCCGCACCCGCTGAGCCCCGTCCTCCCGCGCGGCGCTCCTGTAGTATATCTGCCCACACGCCTCTGACAATCCCAGCGTAAACCGAATCATCTCGATGTGTTACGAGATTGTCTGAACGTGTTCAGATTTTCTCTTGACCGGAACCGTGCCTGCACCCATCATCTGAACATGTTCAAACGTGGTCTCGCCGGCGGACTCCGGTGCGTCATCACGTAGGGAGGAACACCATGGAAAACACGATGATGGATGCGGCGTCGTATCTGGTCCCGGTGTATGCGACGTATGCGGTGACCAGCGTGGGGCTGACGGTGGGGCTGGCGCGGACCTTGTTTCGAAGCGGCGCGGTGTTTCTCGCGGACGTCTTCAAGGACAACCCCGGAATGGCCGAGGCCGTGAATCGGCTGCTCGTCGTCGGGTTTTACCTGCTCAATTTCGGGTATGCGTGCCTCATCATGAAGGCGGAGCGCGCGACGGACATCATCTCGGCCATCGAGATCCTCGCCGCCAAGCTCGGTCTCCTGCTCCTGTCGCTCGGCGTGATCCATTTCGGCAACGTGTACCTGTTCCACCGCATGCGCCGCCGCGCGCAGATGGCCGTGCTGCCGCCTCCGGTCGTCCCCCAGCTCAAGATGGTGCGCGCGGGCGCCGAGTAAATGCCTACCAAGAGAGGACGAGGGGGAGGTGTTCCCATGAAGCGGCTCACGGTCCTTTACGACGAATCCTGCGCGCTCTGCGTGCGTTGCCGCGATTGGCTCCTCACGCAGGAAGCATATGTGGAGCTCGAGCTCCTCGCCTGCGCCAGCGACGAGGCGAAACAGCGATATGCCGGGGTTCCGTGGCTCGGCGAGGAGCTCGTCGTGGTGAGCGACGAGGGCGACGTATGGGCGGGAGCGGCCGCGTTCCTGCTGTGTCTGTGGGCGCTCGTGGAATGGCGGCCCTGGTCGTACCGCCTTTCCGGCCCGACGTTCGCCCCGCTCGCGGAGCGGTTCTTCCACGCGTTGTCCAGCAAGCGACGCACGATCGCCGCGTGGATCACGCCGGACGATTGCCCCGGCGGGAGCTGCCGGGTACGGTACGCGGGAGGGCATTACCGATGACCACCCGCAAGCGCCGTCCGAGTGGCGAGGCGAACCGCGAGCACATTCTTTCGATCGCGCTCGGGCTCTTCCGCGAAAAAGGGTTCGACGGGACCACGATGCGCGACATCGCCGCCGCCGCCGGCCTCTCGCTCGGCGCTGCGTATTACTGGTTTCCCTCGAAGGAGGCCCTCGTCCTCGCGTATTACGCGCGCCAGCAGGACGCGCACGCGGAGGCGGCGCGGGGCGCCCTCGAAAGCATACCCGATCTGCGAGCGAGGCTCGGCGCCGTGATGCACGCGAAGATCGACATGCTGAAGGACGACCGCAAGCTCCTTCGGGCCATTCTGCGGAGCACGCTCGGCGCGGACGAGCCGACCTCGGTCTTCAGCGAGGAGACGTCCGATGTGCGTCGAAAGGCCATCGCCGCGTTTCACGTCGCGATCGGAGAGGACGAATCGATCCCCGAGGACGCGCGGCCGCTCTTCGCGCAGGCGCTCTGGACGCTGCACCTCGGCTTGCTCCTTTACTTCGTGAACGATACCTCCGAGGACCAGGGGAAGACCCGCGCGCTCGTGGACGGCTCGCTCGACCTCGTCTGCAAGCTCGCGCCGCTGATCGCGTCCCCGATGCTCGGGCCGATGCGCGCCGAGATCACGGCGCTGCTGGAGAATGCGGGGCTCTTCGCGGCAAAGAAATGACGGATTGACGCGCGCCGGGCACCTTGCAACGGTCTCGGCATGGTGCAACGAAGATCGTATCGACGAAGATGGGCCGCGGCGACGGTGATCGCTGCGCTATTTCTTGGGTTTGGTTTCACGCAGGCGCGTCGGGCGTCCGGGGAGACGCCGCCCGATGATGGCGCGCCTTCCGGCATGGTCGCGTTCGTCGCGGGGGGCGCGTGTCCGCCGGGATGGGTGACCGTGTACGACGTTGCGGGGCGCGTCGTCGTCGGTGCGATCGATCCGGAGAACGTGGGCCTGGAGGTCGGCACGCCGCTCACCGATCGCGAAGAGCGGATGCACGAGCACGCCTATGCGGGCGAGGTCACGCTCGTCGCGAAAAACATCGCCGCGGCGAATGGCGGGAACCACAACGGCGCCGCCGCGGGGACGTATCCCCTCGCGGGCAGCACCGTGAAGGCCGCCTCGGGGCTGCCCTTTCTGCAGATCGCGGGGTGCGTGAAGCCATGAAAACACACGTCACGCTCGTCAGTATGCTTTTCGTCTCCCTCGCGGGTTGCCTCGATGGATATGGCACTGGCTCCGGGGCTCCCATCGCCACGGGCCCGGACCCGCAATCGCTCCGCGGTGACGCTCTTCCCGCCGGCGCCGTCTCGTTTTTCAAAAAGCTCGCCTGCCCCGAGGGATGGAAGCCCTACGAGCCCGCCGTGGGGCGCACGATCGTCGCCGCGAGTGAAACCTTGCCGAGCGGCGAGGCCGTCGGCGAGCCACTTTCGAGCCAGGAAGAACGCGTGCATTCCCACGCGCTCGGGGCGAGCGTCGAAATCCCCGCGGTCTCGTACGTGGGCGCGCCCGGCGGTGGGAATTCCGGTGTGGGGCAGGCCGGGGCCGTCTCGTTCGCCACGACGTCGGACCCGGCGTCCGCCGAGGTCCCCTACGTCCAGCTCCTCGCTTGCAGGAAACACGAGGAGCCCGTCCTGCGGTCGACGCCCCTGCCTTCGCGGATGCTCATGTTTTACGATCTGGAGAAATGCCCCGAGGGCTGGAAGCCTGCCGAAGGCACGGCGGGCAGGCTCCTCGTGGGATTGCCGCAGGACGCGCCCGCAGACCAGCCTTTTGGCGGCGACCCGTTCACGAGCCCGGAGCTCCGCTCCCACGGTCACGCGTTTTCCTCCGCGGTCGAAACCCCCTCGCACGGCATCGGGCTCGCGGGCGGGTGCTGCGGGGACGGATATGCCAAAAAGGGCGCGTACGAGTTTGCGTCGATGACGGAGCCGTCCGAAGTGGACGTTCCGATGCTCGTGCTTCTCCAGTGCGAGAAAGAGTGACGACACGCAAATCAGGGAAACACCCGATAGCCAGGACCGCGCGCCTCGTGCGATGAGTCGATCCCGGGGGAGGGATTCGTGCGCGCAAATCTTGGTTTGACGGTTGGTTCCTCGAAGCCTGTGGAGCGATCGACGCCACGAGGCGCGTCGCTCGCCTTCTGGGGTCTCGGCGTCGATGTGGTCATCGGCGCCGTGGTGATCGCCGGCATCGCGTTCACCACCCTGAAATTGCAGCTCCTCCGGCACGGCTGAAGCCGAAGCGGGCTCAGCGGAGCACGACGTCGAGCGCGTGTGCTTCGAGCAGGCTCGGGACCTCCCATCGCTCGCTCATGCGGCGAATGACGGCCTCGGGCACGCGCGCGGCGCGGGCGCGGTTGCCCGCGAGGAGCGCGCCCCGCGGCGCCTCGACGTAAACGATCCGCACCCGCGCGCCGTAATCGGCCGCGAGCGAGAGCAAGGGGCCGCGCCGCTGCCGGTTGAGGTTCGTCGCATTGTAAACGAACCGCTCGCCGCGCCGCAGGTGGTCGCGCACGCGCTCCTTGCCCGCTTGCACGACGGCGCCCTGGTTCTCGTCGGGATCGATCTCGAGCTCGCTGCGCAGCTCGTCGAGCGACACCACCGGCAGATCCGGGAATCGCTCGCGGACGCAGGTGTCCTTCCCCGCGCCCGGCAGGCCGCACATCATGATCATCTCGCTGCGCGTGTCGTCGTGGACCAGCACGTCGGGCGAGCGCCCCTCGGAGCGGAAGTAGACGACGCGCGTATGATCGGACGGGAAGGCCCGCGGTTTGTCGAAACAACCCTCCTCGGCGCAGAACGCGCGGAAGAGCTCGATGTTGTCGACGATCCGCTGCATGTCCTGGCAGACGCGGCCACGGATGTCCGCCTCGGCGACGAGCGCGAGCAGATCGGCGCGGCACACGAGCGAGATCTCCGCGGCGAGCTTCTGCGCGTCGTCCCGCTCGATCAGGTAAAAGGGGATCTGGTGGTGGCGAATGAGCCCGCAGACCATCTCACGCAGCGAAAACGGCGCGCCGAGCTCCCACAACAGCCGCCGCGCCAGCATCTCGCCGGCGCGGGAATGTCCTTTCGCCGTGATGCGTCCGTCCGGCTCTTCTTTCGTGGTGAACGGCTTCGCCACGTCGTGCAGCAGGCATGCGAGCCAGACGGCCGCTTGATCGTCCGCGGAGAGCGCGCGCCACGCAGGCATCGCCACGAGCGTCTCCAGCACCATGCGCGTGTGAATCCAGACGTTGCCTTCGGCGTGGTGAATAGGGTCCTGCGGGCAGGGCTCGAGCGCACGGACCCATTCGAAGGTCTGCAGCTCGTCCCAGGGCACACGGAAAGCGGGCGGCCGGGGCGGCTCGGTGAGGAGGGAGAGCGTCATGGCGGGACTCGTGAACTGAAAAAAGGAGGGGCGCCACCATAGCACGGGCGAGGGCGGCTGTGCTAGCCTGCGCTGCGCCGTGTCTGCAAAGTACCCGAGGACATTCCACCTCCCGTGGTCGCCGGGCGGGACGTCGGACGACAAGCGCATGTCGGACGTGTCCGCGCTCGTCGGCGCCGAGATCGTCGCCACCGAGAAATGCGACGGCTCGAACCTGACGTACACGCGGAAGAACGTCTTTTCGCGCTCGCACGCGGGCCCGCCCGCGCACCCGAGCTTCGACCTCGCGAAGGCCACGCACGCCCGCATCGGCCACCTCCTCTCCGAGGGGATCTCGGTCTTCTGCGAATACTGTTACGCCGTGCATTCGATCACGTACGACAAGCTCCCCGAGTATTCGCTGGTCTTCGGGGTGCGCGACGACGCGTCCGGCATCTGGTGGGACTGGGACATGGTGACGGCCCAGGCCGGCGACCTCGGCCTGCCGACGGCGCCCGTGCTTTTTCGCGGCGTCGTCTCCTCGGTGGATGAGCTCCGCGCGCTCACGGACCGGCTTTCGCGGGAGCCCTCGACGTTCGGCGGCCCGCGGGAGGGCGTCGTCGTGCGTGTCGCCGCGCAGTTCCTCGATAGCGCGTTTGGCCGATGCGTGGCGAAGTGGGTGCGCAAGGGCCACGTCCAGACGGACGAGCACTGGCTGCACCAGGCGATCGTCCCGCAGCGCCTCGCGCGCTGAAGTTCGTTGCTATCGTTTTCCGCCGAGCTTCGTGAGCTCGGCGCAGAGCGCCTCCCGGGTCGGCCCGAGCTTCTTCTCGTACCACGCGAAATCGTCGTCGGGGCCTTCGCGCAGTTCCGCGAGGAAGTGATTCGCGGCGGCGTAATCGGTGATCTTGCCGGTCTTCGCGACCTGCAAGGCGAAGACCGGCACGCGCAGCGCGTGGAAGGCCTTCTTTCGGGACGGCGCCGGCTCGTCGGCGAAGCGCTTCTTCGCCTTCTGCCAGTCCGCTGTGGATTTCCCGATCGCCGAGGCCGCGAGTTTTTTTCTGTCGAGCGTGTACCGGAACGGTGGGCGGGCCGCCACCAGCACGTGCGCCGGCTGCGCGAAATGGCATTCGAGCGCGAAGACGCTCTGATCGTCGAGGGCATCCTGGAAAGTCGCGACGCCGTGAATGACGACATTCAGGCCCTCGGCGAACGCGAGGTCCTGCCTTTGCCCGGACTTGCCGAGCACCACGAGGAAGTCCTCGTCGGACCCCGGTCCGGCCGTGCCGTACACGCGCGAGCCGACGCGGTACGCCGCGCGGATCTCCGCGCGCGAGATCCGAAGGACGGCGATCAGGCGGCTGAGGACGTCGTCGGACACGATCGCATCTTACAACGGGAGGGTCGCGCTGGAAAGTTCCCACCTGCCGGCATTGCGAAGGGGCCTCGGCGCGAAGAAACGAGTAGCATTCTCGGCGGTTTCGTGATCCAATGAGGACCGTGGTATCCTTCTCCGCCTTCCGCCAGGTTCGGCGCCTCCTCGCGCTCGGAATCGGATCGGTATCGCTCCTGTCGGGATGCTCGCCGGAGGCCCCTCCTGCAAATCCCGACACGGGGCCGAAGATGCCGGAGGGCGGCCTGCTCGACTACCCCGTGGATGCAATCGGCCCGTTCCGGGTCGGCTATCGCTCCTTTCTGCACACGTACCAGCCGAAGGGCGTCGAGGGGCCGCGCGAGATCCGCATCAATCTCTGGTATCCCACGCTCGACGAGGAAGGTACGCCGCCGAAGTATCTGAACGCATTTCCCGACGACGACGTCTTCGAGGGCGCGACCGTCGCGCCGCCGATGGAAGCCGCGGGGTACCCCGTGCACCTGCATTCGCACGGGTATTCGGGGTTCGGTGGGACGAGCTCCGACATGATGCACTGGTTCGCCTCGCACGGCTGGGTCGCGATCGCGCCCGACCACAAGGGCAACACGCTGCCGGAGCACGAGGACACCGTGCCGCTCACCATGAGCTTTCTGCGCTCGATGGACCTCTCCGCGTCGCTCGACGCCGTTGCGGCATTGCCCGCGGAGGATCCGCTCGCGGGCAATTGCCGTACGGATGAGGCGCTCCTCTCCGGCCATAGCTTCGGCGGCCGCACGGCCTGGGCGAGCGGGGGCGCGGTGTACGACCTCGCCGAGATTCAGGCCATGTGCGACGAGGGCACGAGATTCTCCGAGCCATGTACGCCCGAGCAGATCGCCGTCTTCGGCGAGGGGCTCGGGGATTCGCGCGTCAAGGCTGGCATTCCCATGGCGAGCGGCGTCGGGGACGAACCGGGGTGGTTCGGGCTCGACGGATACGACGCCGTGAAGAAGCCCTACATGCAGATGAGCGGGACGCTCGATCCGGTCGGCGCCGAGAACGTATGGGCACGCGTGACCTCGATCGATTTCACGTGGCTCGATTTCGAGGGCGGCTGTCATCAGCTCTTCGCGCTCGGCGGCTGCAAGGAGTTCGAGTCGTACGAGGGCTGGAGGCTCGTCAACACGTATGCCTTTGCGTTCGCGCGCCGGCACATCCTCGGCGATACGAGCGACAAGGTCCAGAAGATCCTCGACGGCACCGAGGTCCTCTCGCCGAAGGTCAAGTTTCAGCACAAATGAGGTGTGCGATGTCATTCCGGGATGAACCTCTCTCAAAGACCTTTTTCTCCCGGGCGCTCCTCCCCGCGGCGCTCGTGGCCTCGCTTGGCGCGTGCAGCGAAGAGGCGCCCCCGCCGAGCGGTGGGCTCGGGCCGCGGCCGCCGATGCCGGAGATCGCCGCGCAGACCGGGGCGCAGCGCCTCACGGTCGCCCAGTATGGCAATGCCATCCGCGACCTCTTCGGCGAGGACATCAACGTACCGACGTCGATCGAGCCCGACGCCCCGCTCGACGGCTTCGTGACGCTCGGCTCCTCGGTCAGCACGATTTCCTCGCGCGGCGTCGAGAAATACGAGAAGGCCGCGTTCGCGATTGCGGAGCAGGTCGTGGCGGACCCCGCGCGGAAAGCCTCGGTCCTGCCGTGTACACCCGCGGGAGCGAACGACCTCGATTGCGCGAAAAAGTTCGCCGCCTCGCTCGGGCGTCACGTCTACCGCCGGCCGCTCACCGCCGCGGAGGTCGATCGGCTGGGCGGGGTGCTCGTGCAGGCGGCGGCCACGCTCGGCAGCTTCGACAAGGGGATCGAGTTTGCCCTCGCGGCGATGCTCCAGTCGCCGAATTTCCTCTATCGCCCCCAGGTCGGCGAGCCGGATCCGAAGAACCCGGGCAAGCGCCGGTACACCAGCCTCGAAATGGCCTCGAAGCTATCGTTTTTCCTGTGGAACAGCATCCCGGACGAGGAGCTGCTCGCGGCGGCCGAGGCGGGAAAGCTCGTCGAGGACGAGGGGCTCGCGGAGCAGGTCCTGCGCATGATCGAATCGCCGCGGGCGCGGGAAGGCCTGCGGGCGTTCGTCACGGATTGGCTGCACCTCGGCGATCTCGACGCGCTCTCGAAGGATCCCACGATCTTCACCTATTACAGCCCCGAGGTCGGCCCAGCCGCGCGCGAGGAGACGCTGCGCGTCTTCGAGCACCTCGTCTTCGAACTCGACGCCGATTACCGCGACGTCTTCCTCACGCGGACGACCTTCGTCAACCCGAAACTCGCCTCTATGTACGCCGTGCCCGCGCCGACGGACGAGGGGTTCGGCAAGGTGGTGTTCCCCGCAGATTCGCCGCGCATCGGCCTCCTTGGGCACATCAGCATCCTCGCTTTGCATTCGCATCCGCGGTCCACGTCGGCCACGCTCCGCGGCAAGTTCGTCCGCGAGGATTTGCTCTGTGACGGCATTCCGCCGCCGCCCGTCAACGTGAACACGGGCTTGCCGGATCCGTCGACGGAGGCGCGGACCCTGCGCGAGCGCATCGCGCAGCACAACACCGATCCCACCTGCCGGGCTTGCCACATGCTCATGGATCCCATTGGCCTCGGCCTCGAAAACTTCGACGGGATCGGCCGTTTCCGCATGAAGGAGACCGACGCGGTCATCGATCCGTCGGGCAACCTCGACGGCGTGCCTTTCGCGAACGCGCGCGAGCTCGCCCTGCGCATTCACGACAACGACAAGGTCGCGCCTTGTTTCGTGCGCAAGCTCTACTCGTATGCGACGGCGTTCGAGCCGGCGAAGGAGGAGAGCGCCGCGATCAATGCCCTCACGTACGATTTCCGCGCGGCGGGTCATCGCGTGAAGTCGCTTCTCTCGTTCATCGCGAAGAGCCCGGGTTTCCGGCTCTCGCACGAGCCTTGACCACCGGTGACGAAGGGGATCATGCCATGAAGCGGACCAAGCTCAGCCGAAGGACGATGCTCCGGGGCATGCTCGGGGGCGCGGCGGTCGCCATCGGGCTGCCGGCGCTCGAGATTTTTCTCAACGCGAACGGGACGGCCTATGCCCAAGGCGACGCCCTGCCGAAGCGATTCGGGATCTTTTTCTGGGGCAATGGCACCCTTCCCGATTTCTGGGTGCCCAAAGGAACGGGGCCGACCTGGGAGCCGTCTCCCACGCTCGCACCTCTCGCCGAGGTGAAGGACAAGGTCTCGGTCATTTCCGGCATGAAGGTGTACACCGGGAACACGGTGCCGCATTTTTCGGGATCGGCGGGCATCCTCTCGGGCGCGACGCCGCTCAGCAATGGCACCGAGCTCGCCACGTTCACGCAGCCGAGCATCGACCAGGTGATCGCCGAGGCCGTCGGGCAGGATACGCGTTTCCGCTCGCTCGAATTCGCCGTCCAGCCCGGCGGACGGAGCCTCTCGTACACCGCGCCCCATAGCGTGAACCCGCCGGAAAACTCGCCTGCGGCGCTCTTCCAGCGTGTCTTCGTGGACGGGTTCGTCATGCCGGGCAGCACGCCGATGCCGGATCCGCGGCTGCCGTTGCGGCAGAGCATCCTCGACGGGATCACGGAGGAAGCCGCCGCGCTCCAGCAGGTCCTCGGACAAACCGACAAAGAGCGCCTGGAAAAACACCTCGACGGCATCCGGGCGCTGGAGAAACAGATCGAGAAACTCCAGCAGAATCCGCCGAGCCTCGCGGCGTGTATGGTGCCGCAAAAGCCGCTCGACGCGTATCCGGACGTGGACGGTCGGCCGCCGATGTCCGAGATTTCGCGCGCGATGGTGGATATCCTCGTCATGGCGCTTGCCTGCGACCAGACGCGTGTGTTCAGCCAGTGGTTCTCGAGCCCCGTCGGCAATCCGCTTTATCCGGGGGCGACCGCCGGGCATCACCAGCTCACCCACGACGAGGCCGGTGAACAACCGCAGGTGCAGAGCATCTTGCTCTACATCATGTCCGAGTTCGCCTACCTCGTGAAGGCGCTCGGCGCCGTCCCCGAGGGCGACAGCACGCTGCTCGAACATTGCGCGATCCTCGGGACGAGTGATTGCTCGTACGGCAAATCGCACCTGCTCGAAGAGTATCCGATCCTCGTGGCGGGGAGCTGCAACGGGGCGCTCAAGACAGGGCTGCATTATCGGTCCCCGTCGGCCGAGAACGCGAGCAAGGTGCTCCTCTCGCTCGCGCGAGGGATGGGGATGACGCTGGACAGCTTCGGCCAGGGCGATGCGCGTGTGACCTCCAGCTTGACGGCGATCGAGGTATGAAGACGAAAAGTTTTTCCGGGCTCCTGCCTATGCTTTGTCTCGGCCTCTTTCTCGCCGGATGCGGCGAGGAGGAGGGGTCGGGGACCGCGTCTTGCGAGACCGGCGAGACGTACGCCGCCATTACCACGAAGCTCGCCTTTGCGCGCCTGGTATCGCCGACCGTGGCGCCCGGCTTCGATCTCGACGGGCGGACGAGCGACGGGACCGACTCCCTCTCCTGCGGAAAGGCGGATTTCGTCGATTCCGAGGGGCATGGCGGCGTGGATAACCAGCTCGCGCCGCTCGTCCCGGAGGTGGAGAAATTCGTCGGCGACGCGATCGACGGGCTTTTGCAAGGGTCAATCAACGACGGGCAGCTCGTCATCCTCATGGAGATGGAGAACGTCGACGATTTCAAGAACGACGCCTGCGTGAACCTCGCCGTGCAGGTCGGCGTGAAGAAGCGGCCGACCCTCGGCACGGACGGCATCATCGAGTCCTACCAGACGTTCGAGCCCGACCCGACCGCGACGCGCAGCTACGTCAGGAATGCGCGGATCGAAAACGGCGTGCTCGAAACCGGCCCGTTTGCCCTCGCGATCCCGCTTGCCATTTTCGACGTCGCCTTCACGCTGAACGTGCAGGACGCGCGGTTCCGTTTTTCGATCGACGAGGAGCTCAAGCTCAGGGGCTATCTCGGCGGCGGCGTCTTGCCGCAGGAGATCCTCGACGGCGTGGCGGACGGCGATGGGCTCGAGGATCTGCTCCCGCAGATCAAGGTGCTGCTCGAAGCGAACACGGACCTCGCATACAACGAGGACACCGGCAAATGCGAGCAGCTCTCGGCGACGCTCGATGTCGAGGGCGTGCCGGCGTTCCTACGCCGCTGACGTGTCGCGCGCGGGCGAACGTGACCTCCGCGCGCGTGCCTCCGCACGGCGCCGCGTGTTCGTCCACCATCGGCCTTTCGCCTCGGCGCCGCTGCCGATATGCTGGCGCGATGCGAATCCCTTTGCGAACCCTTGGGAAGGTCGCCTTGGCCCTCGCGCTCTCGGCCCTCGCGGGCTGTGGGGATGACGAGGGCGGCACGACCACGACCGGCGGCGAGGTGCCGCGCAAGCCCATGTTCCTCGTCGCGAATAGCCGCGGCGACAACGTGCTTCGATTCGAGCAGGACACGGGCGCGCTCGTTGATGTTTTCATCCCGAAAGGCACGGGTGGCCTCTTTCACCCCGACTCCATGACGCTCGGCCCCGAGGGGGACCTTTACATCGCGAGCGGCGATACGCCCGAGACTTCTGCGGTCCTGCGGTTCGATTCCTCGACGGGCGCGTTTTACGGCGAGTTTGCGAACGGCGGGGGCCTCCACCGTCCTTATGGCATCGCCTTCGGGCCGGACGGGCGGCTTTACGTGGCGAGCTTCCTGACCGATCAGATCCTGCGATACGACGGGAAAACGGGCGATTTCATCGACGTCTTCAAAGAGGGCGATGGGATGCCCGGCGGCCTGAACGGGCCGAATGGCCTGCTCTTCGGGCCCGATGAAAAACTCTACGTCACGACCCAGGGCTCCGTCGCCGAGAACGGGACGCCCATGTTTCCGGGGCTCCCGAGCCAGGTCTTGCGGATCGATGTCACGACGGGCGAGATGGTGGTCTTTGCCGACCAGCCCGCGCTCTCCGACGCCGGGCACGGTTACATCAGCCTGCTCGGCCTCGCCTACGGGCCGGATTGCAATGCGGGGCTCTGTGAGCTCTACGTCAGCGATTTCGCGAATGACATCCGGCGCTACGATTTCACGATGGGGACCTTGCTCGGCACGATCGCCACGAACTACACGGGCAGCTCGCCGAGCGGCAATTACCTCGGCGGCCTGAGCTTCGGCGACGGCGGGCGTATCTTCACCGTGGGCTTCGACGTGGACGACACGAAGGGCAACCCGGGGACGGTGCTGCGCTTCGAAGCCGATGGGACGCCTGTGCCCGCGTCGGGGCAGTCGGGCGCGGTGCTGGTGAAGGCGGATGCGAGGCTCGCGCGGCCGATCGGGATCCTCGCGCTGCCCTGAAAAATGCTAAAAGGGGCGGCGATGTCCGAAGCCGCCCTCGCGCCCGCCTCCTCCGCGCTCGCCGACGCGCTGGCGATCGCCCGGTATCACATCGTGCTCGTGGCCATGACCGCGTGCGTCGTCTTCGGCTGGCTCATGACGGGCCGCTACCTGCCGCTCGTCGCGCTCGTCGTGGGCCTCGACTGGTTCCTCATCAACCTGATGAACCGGATCACCGACATCGACGAGGACCTCAAGAACGGAATCCGCGGCACCGAGCGCGTCGCGCGCCAGAAGCGCCTGCTCACCGTGGGCTCCGTGGTGCTCATGGGCGGGTCGTTCGTCGCGACGCACCTGGTTTGGCCGGGGCTCACGCCGTTCCGGATCGCGGTCCAGGTCATCGGGCTCGCGTACAATTACAACATCGTCCCCACGCTGCGCGGCTTCTCCCGGCTGAAGGAGATCTACTTCCTCAAGAACTTCGGCTCGTCGGTCCTCTTCGTCCTCACGTGTTTCGTGTATCCCCTCGTCACGAGCCCCGGCGCGCGCGTGATGCCCTGGAGCGGGATCGTTTGTCTTGCGTTGTTTTTCGTTCCCTTCGAGCTGACGTACGAGATTCTTTACGACATGCGTGATCTGGAAGGGGATCGGCAGGAAGGTATCCCCACGTATCCGGTGGTGCATGGGCCCCACCGCGCGCGGCAGATCATCGATGGGCTGCTCGTCGGGGCGGCTGGCATTCTCGTCGCCGGAATCGTCGCTGGCGCGATCGGCCTCCGCGAGGGCTTGATGCTGGTCGCGCCCGCGACGCAGCTCGCCTTTTATCGGCCGCGGTACCGTCGGGGCCTCACGTCGCACGATTGTATCGTGCTCACGCACCTCGGGACGGCGCAGCTCGTGTTTTACCTCGTGGGCACCACGATCTGGCAACGGGCGGGCATGCCAGCGAACGTGTTTCTCTGATTCGGACGTCCGGTCACCGGGACGATAGCTCGGTCGCCGCGAAATAAGGGACCGCCACAATTGCGGTGTGGTGCCAGAGCGGGAGTTCCGTGGGCGCGGTCGAGACGAGGAGCACGAAAAAGAGGCCGGCCGCGACCATGCGCGGCAACGCGACGGAGAGCGGAATGGCGCCGCCGCGCCGGCGCGCGAAGACGATGGACGCGAGCACAACTACGCCGATGACCGAGAGTCCCCAAAGCGAAGCCACGCCGAGCGCGTCCCGCTGCGCCCACCGGAAAAACCCCCACCACGTGATCTGAATGAGCGCGTGCGCGACGAGCGGAGCCGCGACGATCGTGGCGAGCGCACGCCGGAGCCGCCCGTCGCCGGACGAGAGTCGGCCCGACAAGGCGAGGTCCGCGCCAATCGCAAAATACCCCCACCCGAGGATTCCGATGATCGGGACGCCGAGGTGCCCCGCGTCCACCCACGACCAGAGCCCCGCGCGCACCGCGATTACCTCGACGAGCGACGCGTCGAACGCGACGATCGCGAACACCACGAGCGGGCGGAGCCGCTCGATCCGCGGCCACACGCACGCCGCGACCTCCCGGGCCGAGAGGATCACGAGCGGCCAGATGAGCGGCACGAGGATCGGCACCCGATCGAGCCGGACATGCCAGCCCATCGCGTAATGATAATAATCGTAAAGGGCGACGCACGTCTCCTCGCCGATCCACCCGGCGACGGCGAGCGCCGCATAATCGGTCAAGAGATCCGCAGGCGGCCGTCTCCGCGCCATGGCCGCGAGCGCGAGCAGGACGACGGCGACGCAGGCAACCTCGAACACGAGCAAAGGCACGCGCCGACGCTAGCACGCCGCCAGCAGGCTGCTGATAAACTTGCTGCGCGCCCTGGATCGTCGGTCGTCGTCCTCGGAATACGCTTGTATTCCTGCGTCCTCCTCCCTAGCTCCAGGGCGCTCGCTGCGTTTCTCAGCAGCCTGCGAGGTGCGAGGGCCTTCGAGGTCACGACTTCAGCGTGAATACACGGATCCCCTGCTGCCGTCCCCGCACCAGCGCGACGCCGAGGTCCTCGAACGTCACCTCGGGCACGCGCTGCACGGTCTCCTCGCTGACGAGTACGTCGACGCCCTTGTCCTTGGTCATCGCTTCGAGGCGCGAGGTCGTGTTCACCGCGTCGCCGATGACCGTGAACTCGAGCCGGCTGCCGCCGCCGAGGCAGCCCGCCACGACGGTCCCCGAGTGCACGCCGATGCCGATGCGCAGGCCCGCCGAGCGAATGCGGTTCTGCTCGTCGAGCGCGGCGCGAATGCGGCGCACGGCCTCGATGGCGCGGCGCGCGTGGTCGTGCCCGGGCTCGGTCGCGCCGAACACCGCGAGCATGCCGTCGCCCATGAACTTGTCGACGATGCCGCCGCACGCGTGCACCGCCTCGGAGAGCGCGCCCTGAAGATGGTTCAGCATCTCGAAGACGTCGCCGGGCTCCATGCACTCCGAGAGCGAGGTGAAGCCGCGCAGGTCCGTGACGAGCAGCGTCGCCTCCACGGACCGCGGCGCGTCGAGGAGCGAGAGCGGATCCTTCAAGGCCGCGCGCGCGACGCCCGGCAAGAGGCGGTCGAGGAGCAATTGCCCGCGCGTGGCCTCCATCGCGCGTCGCACCTGATCGGCGAGCCAGACGTTGAGCAATCCGATCGCGACGATCGCCACGCCCGAGTAAAGCAGCTGCACGCGCGAGGCATGATCTCCGAGGACGCGGACGAGCAGCACCACGGCGAGCGCCGTCGTCCACGCGGCCGCGCGGCGATCGAAGCGGATGCCGCCCGTCGCGGCGAAGAGGCCACAAGCGAGCGCGGAGACCGCCGCCATCGCGGTCGTGACGCCCATATGCGCGATACGCCCGCCGAGCAGGCCGTCGATGAGGAAGAAGTCGACGACGGGCACGATGAACCAGTACACGCGGCCGTACGGGAGCCGCGTGATCGCGAAGAAGAGCGCGGCCGAGAGGAGCACCCACAGCGCTCCGCCGGTGATGTTCGTCGCAGGTCGCAGGCCCCGGAGCCAAAGCACGACGTCGAGTACGAGCACGAGCGCGTACGCCGACAAGCGAACGACCGCGACGCGCATCTCGTTCCGGCGCGCCTCGCGGTTCAACGCCTCCTTCATCGCGGCGGCGAGCTCGCTCCGGTTCGAGGCGTGGGCCACGGTTCCCATGTCGAACCACCAACGCAAATCGGATCCCGTGCGTCAAGCGTTATTCGTCCGGAACCCTCATTTGCTTCGTCCTTGACCGTCACGGGGCCCGATGACAGACCGGCAGGGCAAACCATAACGACAGGAGATTCCCGTGCCCCGCCCCATCCTCAACCTCGACGAGCTCCAGTACTTCCCGATGGGCCATGGCGAACGCTTTGCCTGTCGCGTGAGCCTCGTCGGTCAGCAGATCGGCGCGCAGAAGCTCGGGTACAACGTCACGATCATCCCGCCCGGCAAGCGCGCGTTCCCCTTCCATGCCCACCGCGTGAACGAGGAGATGTTTTTCGTGCTCGAAGGCGAGGGCGAGATGCGTCTTGGCGCAGAACGACACCCGATTCGCCGCGGCGACATGATCGCGTGTCCGCCCTCCGGGCCGGCGTCCGCACACCAGTTCATCAATACGTCCGAGACTGATGAACTCAAACTCCTGTCCGTGAGCACACGGATGTCGCCCGAGTTCGTGGAATATCCCGACGCGGGCAACTTCGGCATCGTCGCCGAGCTCGGCCCGGACGCGGACGGAAAGCCGCGCACATTCCGATTCGTCGGGCGGGATGGCGAGAGCCGCGATTACTGGGAAGGGAACGAATAGGCGAGCGGTCAGGCCGAGGGCGAAGGCTCGTCGGGATCGGGGAGCAGGAGGCCCATGCTTATATCGTCGATGAAGAGCCCGTCGTCGCGACGAAGCAGCGCGCGGCGGGATCCTTCCTGCTGGAAGCCGAGGGATCGATAAAGCGCGATGGCGCGAGGGTTGTCGGCGCGAACGTGGAGTTCGACGCGGTGGATGCGGCCTCCATCCTCGTCACGATGGTCGCGTACCCAGCCGAGGAGCGCTTCGAGGAGCACGCGGCCGAGGCCGATTCCTTGCGCCTCGGGATGCACGCCGATGCCGAGGACGGCGACGTGTCGGACCATGCGGAACGAGAGGCGTAGGATCGACGCCTCGGCCACGATTCCGCGCCCCTCTTCCTCGGCGACCATGCAAAAGGCCGAGCCGTCCGTCGCCGCCATGCCCGCGCGTATTTGCAGCTCACCGTAGGTGATCGGGTCGTCGGGTAGTTCGTCGGGGTATTTGACGATTCCGTGCCGAGCGTCGACGATCGCGCGTTCAAGGTCGAGCAGGCCGGCAGAATCGGCGGGGTAGGTGGACATTCGGAGGAGGGCGCGGCGGCCTTTCCGGAGGGGGACGTGAGAGGGCGGGAACGGCGTGAAGGACATGGGCGTGCCGACCGAGCAAGCGCCCGCGGCCCTCGGAAGTCAAGCGCCCGCGCACGCCAGCGCCGCGGTTTCACACGAACGTCACGCCGCGCGTCGGATGCCCCGGCCGTGGCGCCGCTCGGGCGCGAGGGCACAACGCTCGAGATTCCCTCGTGTTGGATGCTCGATCCCCGCGCCTGGCGAACCACCCGTCCCAGCGAGTCCTGCGCCCACCGGCACGGAAAAAAGCACGATTCTCCCGCTCGCCTCCAGCCGGAGGAGGCCCTGATCCACGGACGAACGCGGGAGACCGAGGAGTTTGTCCCGGAGCACTGCGAGGGATACGATCTCGCCCGGGGCGGGCATGAGGCGGGCGAGTACGTAGAGGATTCGGGCCTCCACTGCGGCTTCCGGGCCCGCGTCGCGGGCCTCGCGCACGTGGTCGGCGAGGCGAACGACGGCGTCGAGCTGTTCCGGAGGGAGGCGCCACAATCCCGAAAGAATCTCCTCGAAGACGAACACACCGGAGGAGACGAGCGTGGTTGAGCTACTCGTACGCTCGCGCGCGGGCGGGAGAGGCGGTGGCACGGGAATGCGGCTAAATCGGGCGCGAATTCGATCGAGGAGATCACGAAGGCGAGACCGCCATCCGCTTTGGGGGACGCAGGAGGGGTCGACCATCGTCGGTCGCATGTCCTCGGGCCAGGTCGGCCGTTCGTGGATTCCGATCGGGACGTCGTCGTCCGATTCCGGCTGCGTGTGCATGGCTCCCTCCCGTTCTATTTTGATCACCGCTCGTAGGCGACCCGTCGAGACAAACTTCTCGGATTGGCCTTGTTTTCGTGCGCGCGAGCAGGGGTCCTCCGTTCGTGTTTGCCACGACGGGCCGCCTGCGAGCGGTGATCGTCTTCAAAATCGGGGATCGTCGTCCCCAGGCGGCCGCGCCACCATGCTCGCCCAGAATGAGAGGCAACGCGGCCGGCTGCGAACGACGATCCTTCGTGGGATACGGTCCCACGCGCCGGTCAGGGTTTGGGTTTATCCTCTTCCTTGATCGCAGCTTGCGTTTTCGTAGCTTCTTTCGCGGTCATCGATGCGAGGTTTTTTTCGGCTATCCGCTTGAGATTGGCGCACTCGTCAGCATGCGTGCTCTTGGGAAAAAGGCGCGCATGCTCCTTGAGCGTGTCGAGAGCTGCTCTCGGGTTTTTGTCTTTGAGCAGAGCTCGCGTCTGTGAAAGCAGCGGGACTTCGTGATCCTCATCCTTGAGGCGAGCCGTGGGCGCTTGCTCTGAGGGGAGCGGCACAGCGCTCGGTGTCGCAAAATCGCCCGACAGCGGGTTTTTCACGAAGGCGTTAGCGATCATCGAAACCTGGGGCGTTGTCGCGTGGAGCGAGGGGGCCCCGGCTGTCTGCGCCGAAGCGATACCTGCACCAAGATGCCCGAGGAGCATGCCCGCAAGCGCGGACGGGAGCGCCACGGCAAATGCGATCGTGAGTTTGAAAGGGAGAGCAGTCGTCCCGAGCCCCGGTTTGATCGAAGGAGGCGCCTCGTGCCTTGGCGTGCCTGCGGCGATCTTCGAGGCGTCGATCGCCCGCGACAAACGGCCCCAGCCGTCGAGCTGGGCCTTGGCGAGGACCTCGCTCGACTCCCAGGTTTGCGGCAGGAACCCGGCCAGCGAGAAGGACGCAAAGAGACTCGCCCGCGAGTTCTTCTCTGGATCGACCCCGAGGAGCGTTTTGACCCACCCCTCGAACGTCGTCTCGGCAGCGGTGAGGCGGAGCTGCACGGTCGAGCGCGCGATGCCGAGGCTCTTCGCGAGCGCGTGCAGCGGCTCCTCTTGGACGTGATACCGCAAGAGGAGCATCCGCTGGTCCTCGGGCATCCGATCGAGCGCTTCGAGAACGACCGCCGTCGTCGGTTCATCGGTCGCATGCTGATCGATCGCAGCGTCGATCACCTGCGGGGCGAGGCGTTCGAGCCGTCGCACGGCCTTGCGCCGGTAGTTTCGTACCATCTCGTAGCAGACGCGCGCGAGCCACCCCTGAGGATAGGCAGGGATGTCGTCGAAGTGGTTGTACGCGAAGACGAAGACCTCGTGAACAAGGTCGGCCACATCGGCATCACGGACCCGGAGACGACATAACGTACGCCACACGATGCGGAAGTTCTCCTCGTAAAACGTCCGGAACTCCTCCCGTGTGGGTGTGGTGTCGACCGCGGCTAGCATGATGGGCTGCGCCTCCACTGCTATATGTCGTCAGACCCCTCCGATGTACCGACGGCCGGAGAAGATTTTTGAAAAAGCTGAGCGGGAGGGGGTTTGGCGGTGGGATGGGTCACGTCGAAGGCGTAGACGAGACCAACCTGGACTGCGGCGGAGGCGTAGGGGTAGGTCCAGATTTCGCGGCCTTGGACAATTTCCCGGGGCGGATCGGGCACGAAGAGAACATCAAGTCGAGTCTGGAGGGTCAAGGACTGTTGCAGTGGGACCGACAAGCCACCGCGAAGGCCCACACCCCAGGTGAAAGTTGGGTTTTCCTCCAGAAACTTCCTTACTTGACTATCGTGCTCGATACTTCGATCCAGCCATCCGATTGAGATGAGGAGGCATTTGTCCAGCTGAAGCCAAGAACGTACCCTCGCGTGCTGGCACGGTATAAGCATTCCGAACTGCTGTGATCCGCGGATTCGGTATGGTTTTTCAATACGGGCACTCTGAGCGTCAAAGCGGGCTTCTACGCCTAATGAAAGTTCAGCTTGTCGGAGCCCAAGACCGAACACCAGCGAGGGAGACAAACCCGGTGTACTGCCGGACGCAGCGCCTCCAGCAAACGAAATCAGGATGCGCATGGGTGGCCCGGGCCAAGGTGGCCGCACTGCCCGCGCGGTTTGTACGGCGGTAGGCGGAGGGGGCGGGCTCGATCGTGGAATGGGTGGCGCCGGAAGCGGAGGGGGCGCAGAGGCAGCGACGGGTTGCTCAGGTTCCGGTGGATCGAGCGGATCGATGAGCATCCCGGCGCTGAAAGCCGCGTGTTGCAACAACCCGGCACAGTTCCATACAGGTTTTTCGTGCTCGGGCGCGCTTTGTTCCGAGCCAGAGGCGGGTTTCGCCACGATCTGGACGCGGACCTTCTTTTCGGAACGGTGGAAGACGACGGTGAGGAGATTCGATGCGTCAGGTAGGAACGGATTTCGTCCGACCTCCTGAGAGACGGCAGCACGGAACGCTGCCTCGCTCGGGCAAGCCTCTGCGCCCGGCTTGCGCACATAGTCGAGTCGATAGGTCTCCTGTGCGGCGGCGGGCGCTGCCAGGAGGCAGAGCGACGCTGCCAGTACCGTCCCCCCGCGGAGAGCCATGGTGCCCGACCCTACCAGCTAGGGGTGGGATCGAGCAAGGTGGCTTTACGAGAGGCAGCAGAACGTGATGGGTTTCTCCATCTCGATCTCGCCCGTGGACTCACCGCCCTGAGGGGAGCACGTACCGGGCAACCTTTCGATGACTTCGGCTTTCTTACTTCCAAGCGAGATACCCGACATCAGATCGTAGCACGGAGCAGACATGTCCGAAGAGACATACGGGGATAGTTGCTCGTTCGTGCAGGCGCTGTCCGTGTATACGTGGATCTGAACGGTGCACGAGCCTCCCGTGGGTGGAGAGCAAGTGCAAGCGCTGCACTCGCGTTTGTCGGTGCCCCCCTCGAAGAACACCGAGCGTTTGGTCCAGTCTTGAGGACAAACAACGTCCCCTGTTGCGTACACGCAGACATCGAAGGACGACGGCGGCTCCGGCGAGCAGGATGCGTACTTGCAGAGGGTTTTCCCGTCGTTCGCACAAGCCAATGCCGCGACCGAGAACGGCGTAGGCCACTCGTTGATGGTCCCGCCATACGGGATCGGGAGGTCCGTTGGTTCCTCCCCCAGGACGGGACAATCTCCCTCTACGACCACGGGCGGGGCCACGGAAAGGGAGCGGACACAGGGGACACCACCGCAGAGCTTGCCCTCCGAAAGAGCGTTGGCGGTCGTGCACGAACCGTCCCAGTTTGCCGGCGCGTCGAACGACGCACTCGCTGGCGGCGTGGGATCCTGACAAACGGTGGCGTGCGTATTCCAGGACGTCGGAAGCTGGCAGGCCCCCGGGGGTTCGCCGCAGGTGCATGTTGGGCAATCACGAGGTCCGAGCTGCGGGTCGGCCCAGGCCCAAACAGCCTCCTTTGTGCCCAACGGACAGAGGGGCAAACCGATGGCGGGCCCAGTGGCTACGAGGACGGGGCCTTCAAAACCGGCAGGCGTCTCAGGGGCGCATACGCCTGGGCATCCGACCGTGCCAGCGTCGGCGGGGCAGGTTTCCGGATCAGGAGGCCAACCCTCAGCAAGGCATTCCGCAAATTCTTCAGGTGTGCCTACGCCACAGACACACACAGCTTCATAGTGGGCGTCTTCGCTCCAGCCTACGTCACCACAGGCCAGGGCGACGAACGGCAGGATGACAGGTAGGGTGAGATATGGCCACAGCCGCATGATGAGCCCCTAAAACTAGATCAATACGAGGTCCAAGAGAGACTCCGGGGCACACCTCCCCAAGCATCCAACCGTATCGGCGTCGGTAGCCCCATCTGTGCCAGCATCGACGTCATCAGGGCACGTCTCGGGTTCCCGCGGATAACCTAGTTCAACGCACTCGGCGAAATCTTCAGGTGTACCGATTCCACAGACGCAAACGAACTTAAAATCCAAGTCCTCTCCCCACCCGAAGTCACAAGCCAATGCAAAAAACAGCAAACTTATCGGGAGAGCGAAAATTGGCCGCAGACGCATCAGTGAGACCCGCGTTTGAAAATCATCCATCATTCAAAGTCAAAAAATGCTTGCGAACTCTCATTGGTGCGTCCCGGGATCCAGTAGCACGCGGTTTGTCACGGAGGAAAGAGACAAGCGCCGACCTCGTGCAAGTTTTCGAGCACGAACCCGTCGCGGTTTTTCCGCGAACCACCCTCTACCTGGACATATGAACCGTCCGTGGACCAACCTTTCGGGCGCCCCCGCAAAAATCGACGCATCTGTGTCGTTTCTGGTGGACGATCTGCCTTCTCAACACACTTAGCTACCGGGAGGTTCTACCTCCCAAACCCGTTCGCCCAGGGAGCCACCGCCGAACCCCCGTCGGGAAAAAGTCGCCGGCCCCGACGAACTCTTCGGACAAAACGCCCTCTCGACACACTTAACAGGCAGGAGGAAACCGTACCCACTTGGGTAGGTGAATGTGCGATGAGTGTTTGGATCGAAGCTACTGGTGAGCCGCTTTGCCTGCAGTGGACCATCCTGCCCGGGCTCGAGCTCGTCGTGTCGCGCCTCTGCGGCAAGATCAACGTCGGCTACATTCTGGGGACCGACGGGGACGAAGTCATGCTCCGCGCCCGTCGAGACGACATGGAACGCAGTCGCGAACTGTTCCACCTCGCCTTCACCTGGGGCGAAGCGTGAAGCAGTCCCCCATGCCGCCGTCCTCCTCCTTATAGAGAGGGCGCGGCAGGGGCGTCGAGGTCGAGCACGGCCGGCTCATGCCCCGTCGCCCGGAGAAACCGCACGAGGTCCGTCCCCCGGATCGCCGTCGTGTGGTCGTTCGTCAGCGGATGGCAGTGCACCGGATCCCGCGCGAGGATCTTCGCATCAAGGACGACCTGCACCAGGCCGTCCCTGTCCATCATCGCGGCAAGCGGCGTGACCGATCCAGGCTCGACGCCGAGGTGCTGGCGCAAGCGCTCGTGCGAGCAAAACGAGACGTGGCCCGCGCCGATGCGGCGGCCGAGGTCCTTGAGGTCCACCGCGCGATCCTCGTCGAGCACGACGAGCCACATCGCGCCCTTCTTGTTGCGCAAGAAGAGGTTTTTCACGTGCGTGCCGTCGTGCCGCAGGCGATGGGCCTTGGCCTCCTCCACGGTGAAGACGGGCGGATGCACGACGGTCTCGGTCTCGATGCCGAGGGCCGCGAGCCGCTCGAAGAGCGCGTCCCTGGAGGAGCTCGTCATGCACGATTCGTTACCGCGCGAGGCGCCGTCGATCAACGTTTCGTGCGCGCATCTCCCCGGCAGCACACGCGTGCGCTACAGATGCGGCCTCGACCAAGGAGCGACGCGATGGCGAAGGATCTCGAAGGCAAAGTCTTTCTGGTGACGGGCGCGACCGAAGGCATCGGCAAGGCCGCCGCCCGGGACTTCGCGCAGCGAGGCGCGACGCTCGTGCTCGTCGGCCGCAGCCGCGAGAAGAGCGAGCGCGTGGTGCAGGAGCTGAAGGAGGCGAGCGGCAACGACAAGATCGAGCTCCTGCTCGGCGACCTCTCGAAGGTCGCCGACACCCGCGCCGTGGCCGAGGGCTTCCGCGCGAAGTACGACCGGCTCGACGTGCTCGTGAACAACGCCGGCGCCGTCTTCACCGACTACAAGCTCAGCGCCGACGGCATCGAGATGACGTTCGCCCTGAACCACATGGCCTACTTCGTCCTGACCACGAGCCTGCTCGACCTGATCAAGAAGACGCCGAAGGCCCGCGTGGTCAGCACGTCGAGCGACGCCCACAAGGTCGGCAAGATGGATCTCGCGACGGTCGCCAAGCGGAAAGGCAAGGCCGGCTTTGGCGCCTACGGCGACTCGAAGCTCGCCAACATCCTCTTCACGCGCGAGCTCGCCCGGCGCCTCGTGGGGTCGAGCGCGACGGCGAACTGCATGCACCCCGGCTACGTACGCACGGGGTTCGCGCTGAACACCGGCCCGATCGCGGCGATTTTCGTCAAGGCGGCCGCCGCGCTCTTCGCGCGGACGCCGGAGAAGGGCGCCGAGACGATCATCTGGCTCGCGACGAGCGACGACGTCGCGTCGTACAGCGGAGAGTACTTCTTCGATCGCGCCCTCACGCGCACGACGAGCCTCGCGAGGAACGACGACCTGGCGAAAGGCCTGTGGGAGCTGTCGGAGAAGCTCTCGGCCTGAACGCGGGGTACGATCCCCCGCATGACGTTCTCCCCCGACACGTACGCGCGCGCCCTCAGCTTCGCAGCCGAGGCCCACGGCGCGCAACGCGTGCCCGGTACGCAGCATCCGTACATCACCCACGTTGCCAAGGTCGCCGCGGAGATCCTCGCGGTCGCGACGAAGGACACGTTCGACGTGGATCTCGCCATGACGTGCGCGTTGCTCCACGACACGCTGGAGGATACGAGCGCGTCCGAGGACGAGATCACGAGGATCTTCGGCGATTCCGTGGCGCGCGGGGTGCGCGCGCTGAGCAAGGATGCACGCCTGCCGAAGGGAGAGCAGATGGCCGATTCGCTCGCACGCATCCAGCGCGAGCCTCGCGAGGTGTGGATGGTGAAGCTCGCCGACCGCATCACGAACCTCGCCGCGCCGCCGCCGTACTGGTCGCGGGAAAAGCGGATCGCGTACCGCGAGGAGGCGAGGCGGATCCTCTCGGCGCTGGGCCCGGGGAGCGCGCCGCTCGCTTCGAAGCTCGAAGCGAAGATCGAGGCGTACGGCGACTACCTCGGAGACACGCCGTAGTCCGCGCCCGCGTCCCTCACCGCTCGCCGAGCCAGATCGCTGCGAACTCCATCACCCGCGCGTTGTCGGGTACCTGCTCCAGGAAGTTCTGTCGCCAGCGCGGATCGCTGATCCGATCCGCCCGCTTGAGCAGCCTCCGCCGCGCCTCCGTGATGCGGCGGAGCGCCTCCTCCTCGGCGCCGTTCACACGGAGCGCGAGCGCGTAGGTCCACTGGATCAGGCTCTCGCCCTCCTCGATCCCTTCGAGCCGACCGAGGATCTGCATCGCCTCCGAGGCCTTCGTGTACGCCTCCCGCATGTTGTTCCGGGCGATCGCGATCGCCGCGATGAGCGCGAGCGCGCAGGCCCGCGCCGCGGGCACGCCCTCGGAGACCTCCATCGCGTGCCGCGCCATCGTGAGCGCCTCGTCCGTGCGTCCCGCGAGCCGCAGGATGATCGAGAGGTAGACCCGCACGAACCCCTCACCGCGCCGGTTGCCCTGTCGCACGAGGAGCTCGAGCGCCGCCGTCTCCACGGTGATCGCCTCCGTCAGGTTCTCCATGTGCGCGAGCGCGTAGCCGAGGTTCGCGAGCAGCGAGGAGACGAAGTCGAGTTGCATCGGCTCGGCGATCGCCTGCGCCTCGCGGAACGCCGCGACCGCGAGGGCGTACGCGCCGAGCTGCAGGTAGGCGTTGCCGATGTTGCAGCGCTGCAAGCAGGCGTTGCGCATGTCGCCCGCCGACGTGAAGTTCTCCACGGCCGACTCGACCCGCCGCACGTAGGCGATGAGATCCCCCTCGTGCAGCGCGATCTCCGCGCGCGCCACGTCGAGCCACCCGAGCACGAACGAGCTCACCACGCTGTGCCGCTGCGCGAGCCGCTGCGCGCCGGCGAAGACCTGGTGCGCTCGATCCGGCAGGCCCGCGCGCACGAGCGCGATGACGAGGCGCCCCGCCGTTACGATGTGCGCTTCGCTGATCACGCCCTCGCGCGCGAGCGCCGCGAGCTCGTCGACGAATGCCTCGATCTGCGCGACGTCGCCCATGCTGCCCGACGCGATGACGAGGTGACCGAGCGCGGCGTGATAGGCCGTGCTCCCTCGCGGCAGGCCCGTGATCGCCTCTTCGGCCGCGCGCCTCGCCTCGACCGTGTTCCCGAGCCAGCGATGGGCGATCGCCTGCACGAGCCGCATGCGCGCGATCGTCTCCGGCGTGCCCGACGCCTCGATCGCGCGTGCCGCGTGCGCCGCCGCGTCGCGCAGCGCGTTCACGCCGAGCGCGTCGAACGCGGCGTTCTCGTCGGCGGTCGGGGGCGCGCCGGGGAAGAGCGCGGTCGCGTCGCGCCACTCGATCTCCGAGCGCGGGAGCGTGGCGATCGTCGTGCTCGCGAGGCTTGCGATCGCCTCGTCGAGCTCGGTCACCGTGTCCTCGTCGAGGACGAGATCCGCCGGGTCGAGCTCCAGCACGTCCGCGCCGCTGGCCTCGTGCGCCTCCTCCACCTCGTCGCGCGGCTCGTGCGCCTCCTCGCCCTCGTCCTTCGGGCCTCGTGTCGGCGCGAGCACCACGCGGTGCGAGATGTTCTCGTAGGCGAAGACGAGCTGTCTCGGAATGCCTGCATCGACGGGTAGCGCCCCTCGCGCGCCTGCACGAGCGCGCCCTGGACGACCTCCAGGAAGGCCGCGGGGATGTCGTCGACGAGCGTGGACAAGATCGGCGGCGCCTCCGTGACGATCTTGATGAGCACGGCCTGGTGCGTGGGGCCGTCGAAGGGGCGCCGACCGGAGAGCAGCTCGAAGAGCACCGCGCCGACGGACCAGACATCGGCGCGCGCGTCGATCCCCGGATCTCCTTTCGCCTGCTCGGGCGCCATGTACTCGGGGGTGCCCATGACGACGCCGCTCAGCGTGAGCTTGCGCTTCGGGTCGAGCGTGTTGACGCGAGCGAGGCCGAAATCGATGAGCTTCGGGACGATCTCGCCGGACGTCGAATCCGTGAGGACGATGTTCTCCGGCTTGATATCGCGGTGCACGATGCCCCGGCGGTGCGCGGCGATGAGCGCGCCCATGATCGGGACCATGATCGTCATCGCCTCGTGCTCGGTGAGCCGGCCGCGCGGCGCCAGGTATTCGCGCAGGCTCTCGCCTTCGAGCAGCTCCTGCACCATGTAGAACGTGCCGTCGCGGCGCTGCCCCACCTCGTGGATCGTGACGACGTTCGGGTGCTGGATCGCGGCCGTCGTCTGCGCTTCGCGGCGGAAGCGAGCGATCATGCCGGGGTCGCGATCGTAGTTCGGGTGCATCAGCTTGATCGCGACGCGCCGCTCCACGAACATGTCCCAGGCCTCGAAGACGGTGCCCATCGAGCCCGCGGCGATGAGGCGTTGCAGCGTGAACTTGCCGGCGATCTGCATCCCCGGCTTGAACGTCGCCTTTTCGAGCTCCGCCGCGCGCGCCGCGCCCTCGTCGGCCCCCTCCGGGGAGGGAGGACCCGCGCGCGGATCGTCTTTGCGGCGTTGCCAGAAGCGAAGCATGGGCGCTCTTCCTCAGCGAGGAACCGTGAGGACAACGCGAGCCACGTTGGGTGTCAAGGTGCCCGTCCTTCAAGCGAAATCTCTGCACGCTGGGGTCCGAGCGTGCAGTGCCTCACGCGCCCAGCTCGAAGAGCTGCATCGCCACCAGCGCGACGCAGTCGGGCTCGCGCGAGTCCGACACGATTTGCCGAAGCTCGTGGAAGTACCGCACGTGCAAGGCCCGCAGCCGTTCGAGATCACGGCGCGCGACGCTGACCAGGTTGTACGAGTACAGCCCCGGAGCGCCGCGAAGCTGCCGGCGCGCGGCGACGTCGAGCCAGTGCGCTTTCAACCGTTGCCGCGGCTCGGCGGGGCCTCGGGTCATGTCGACCGTCTCGGCCGTGGCCGCGTACCGCCCCTCATGCCATCGGACCAGGCCCGCGCGTGACAGGGCTTCGAGGCACGCGCGCACCTCGTCGTCGGGGAGCCCGAGGCGAGCGGCGACCCAGGCATCGTCATGGCAGGGCAGGGCCGCGTAGCTCGCGAGCTCGAGGACGCGCAGGACGGCGTGTGACCAGGGGAGCTCGGTCGCGACCCGGCGGCGCTCCTCCAGCACACGGAAGTCGCGCGCCACCGAGGGCACCTGGCTCGGCGGGACGAAGAGGGCGAGGAAGTCGAGGAGCCGGTCGGTGGTCGCGTCGACGATGGCGAGCACATCGGGGAGACGGGGCTGGGAGGTGCCCGCCATGAAGCGCGACACCTGGGATGCGCTGCGCCCGATGCGGGAGCCGATCTCGGCGTTGCTCAGGCCGCCCTTGATGACCTGAAAGAAGGCGGCCGTGAGGGCCGGGTCGGAGACGGCGACGTCTGCGCCGAGGGCCGACTCCTGGCGCACGAACTCCGAGAGCGCGCGATGAACGTCGACGCCGTTGTACGCCGCGACGCGAAGCAGCGTGGGGAGCGTGGGAAAGCGTCGCCCGGACTCCCAGCCGAAGGCGACGTTCGTCCCGTACCCGAGCCGAACGCTGAGCTGCCGCTGCGAGCGCCGACCGCGGATCGCTCGGCAAAAATCCTTAGCGATTCCATCGTACTGCGCCTTCTTGTATCGCATATATGCATCGATTCTAGCAGATCGGCACGATAGATAATGCGTATGTGCGCTACGCGGCGCTTGCGCTGGCCCCCGCGCTGCGGCAATTGGTGGGGCGAAGGAGGCTTTCGATGAACGTACGGCTTGCTTGCTGGGCTTTGGCAGGACTGCTCGTGGGATGCTCGACGACCGGGGGACAGACGGGGGAGATCGGTGCCGATCCCTGCGATTCCTTCTCACCGGTGGGTCCGGCCGCGGAGCATGGCCTCACCGACCCGACGCCCCTTGGCGTGAGCGGCCAGGAGGCCCTCGATGCGACGGGCGGGACCGGGAGTTTTGACGTGGCGTGGGCCAATGGAACGAAGAGCGCCGTGAGCTGGTCTCTCGCTGCCGATACCGAGAGCTCGCCGGTGGTGGCCTACTTCGACCGCAACAATGAGTGTGCCGACGGGTATTTGAAGGTCCTCGTGCTCGGGCAGGCGTCGAGCGCCGATGGCATTCTCGCGCACGAGCAGCGCGGGGAGCTCTATCGGGGCGACGACGGGGCCGCGCACCTTCGCCTGGCCTTCGTCTTCGACGAAAACCCGTTCCCGGACGTGTATGCCGGCGGTGGGTCGGGGGACAGTTGCTCCCTGTGCGGCTCCAACTTCGAGCTGGCCGTCGATGCGCGCTGGGAGTCGGGCGCGTCGACCCCTCGGGGCCATGTGGACCTGATCGAGAACGGGTCGCTGCTCGGCGAAGTCGGTACCTTTTGAGCTCCGATTGTTCGGATCGACCGCGCCGCGTCCGCTCGGATTACCGCTCGTCCTCGCGCACGTACGCCACGATCGCGTCGAGCGTCGGCCGTTCGCGAGGCGAAATGAGGCGTGCAGGTTTGTCCGCGCGAACGGCGGCGAAGCGGTTCGATCCGAACACGGCGAGCGTGACGTCGAGATAGGTCTCGAACGACATGAAGTCGGAGCTATCGAGATCGGCCCCGTGATCGGTGGACACGAGGACCACGGGTTCGGGGCCGACGATCAAGTCGGCGTGGTTGTACTTGCTGAAGTTGTCGAGCGTGATGGCCTTCAGCGGGCGCTCGGGATCGAGCTGTTGGCCGAAGAAGAGCTCTTCCTGCCCTGGCAGGAGCTCATTCACATGGAAATCCCTCTGCCAGTCGGGCTGGAATGCGGCGGCGATGGGCAGCAGGTTGATGCAGCCCGGAGGCGCGTCGTAATCGGGGAAGTCGTACGGGTCGGTCCGGGTATACGTGCTGCCGCGGAGGCCCCATTCCAGGAAAACGCCGTTGTGCGCCGTGTAAAACTCTAGAATAGCGTCCGGCAGCGTCATGCCGGCGGCTTGCTCCGCGCGCGAGAGCGCGGCGCCGGCGGCCGGGGAGCCGAAACGGAAGTCGAACACCTCGACGTCCGGGTGCGCGCGCAGCGCTCCGACCATGGCTTCCAGTCGTTCACGAAATGAGGCGGCCATGGGGGCGGATCAGACGTCCTCGCGCGACGCACTGTCAAGCCTCGGCGGCGCGGAGCGTGGCGAACATGACGCTTGCGCGTGCGGCTGCCGTGCGCTACCACGCTCGGGCTCACGATCCTATCCGGCGAGCATGCGCGGGCAGAGCCCTGCGTGCTTGCGTCCGAACGAAGGCGACCGGGAAGGCGTGGCGGTGCGCACCTTGATGAGTGTCGCGCCGCGGTGGAGCGGCCAGACGGGTCGTTTCACGCCCTTCCCGAACCCTGGCGGCTCGGCGGGAGGGGGAGAGCGACAAGCACACCCTTCACGGGTTCGGGCCGCGAGAGAGCATTTTCATCGTGACTTTTTCCGTTCCCGGGCGGCCCACGGCGGCCCCCGTCGAGGCGCCGCGTGCCGAGAGCAGCGCGCCGCTCGCTCCCGTTTCCATGGCCTCCGAGGCCCCGGGCGCCGCGTTCGTCGCGCTCGGCCTTGCGGCTCCGCTCGTGCGCGCCCTCGTCAAAGAGGGGTACGAGCGTCCGACCCCCATTCAATCGCAGTCCATCCCCGAGGCGCTCTCCGGCCGTGATTTGCTGGGCTGCGCGCAGACCGGCACCGGCAAGACGGCGTCGTTCGTCCTGCCAATCCTCCAGCGCCTCTCGAAGACGCAGCGGCACGGCGGCATTCGCGCGCTCGTCCTCACGCCGACGCGCGAGCTCGCCGCGCAGATCGGCGAGCGCGTGACCGCGTACGGGCGGCACCTCGGCCTCCGCCACACCGTCATTTACGGCGGTGTGGGGCAGCGGCCGCAGGAGGAGAACCTCGCGAAGGGCCCCGACCTGCTCGTCGCGACGCCCGGCCGCCTCCTCGATTTGATGCAGCAAGGGTTCGTGCGCCTCGATCGCGTGGAGGTCTTCGTCCTCGACGAGGCCGATCGGATGCTCGACATGGGCTTCATCCACGACGTGCGGCGCGTCGTCGCCGCGCTGCCCAAGCAAAGGCAGACGCTCTTCTTCTCGGCGACGATGCCCCGCGAGATCGCCGCGCTCGCCGATAACATCCTGGTCGATCCGGCGCGCGTCTCGGTCACGCCGGCGCGCGCTGCGGCCGACACGGTCGAGCAATCGATCTTCTTCGTCGAGAAGGCCGACAAGCGCGCGCTGCTCGAGCGTCTCCTGCGGACGTCGAGCGTCGAGCGCGCGCTCGTCTTCACCCGCACGAAGCACGGGGCGAACCGCATCTCCGAGCAGCTCGTGCGCGCCGGCATCGAGGCCCTCGCCATTCACGGCAACAAGTCGCAGGGCGCCCGCGAGCGCGCGCTCGATCGGTTCCGCCGCGGCGTCACGCCCGTGCTCGTCGCCACGGACATCGCAGCGCGCGGCATCGACGTCGAGGGCGTCTCGCACGTCATCAATTACGACCTGCCGAACGTGCCCGAGAGTTACGTGCACCGGATCGGCCGCACGGGTCGTGCGGGTGCGACGGGCAGCGCCATTTCGTTCTGCGATCGCGAGGAGCGCGCCTTGCTCGCGGATATCGAAAAGCTGCTCCGCCGCCGCATTCCCGTCGCGGAGGGGCAGGCGCCTCCCGCCGAGGAGATGCCCGCTCTGCGCCCCGCTCCGCGCCCGGAGCCGCGCCGCGCATTCGCGCCCGAGCAGCCGCGCCCCCGGGGCCCGCGCCCGCCGCGTCCCCCGCGCGGCCGTCGGAGCTGAGTTCCGACGATTGTGCACGGGCCACGCGCGCGTTATCTTCGCGTGCATGGCCCGTGTTCCGACCAGGCGCCACTTCCTCCTCGCCGCGGGGGCTGCCCTTCCTGCGGCGACGTTCGCCCTGCTCGCGCGTGAGTCCGACGCGCCTTCGCCCCTCGCCGCGGGGGGCGGGCTCGATCCCGACGCGCGCCCCGTGCGGCGGATCGTCCAGGCGCAGCCCACGCGGGACGGCGCCGGCGTGCGCCTCTCGCGCGCGCTCGGGGGCCAGGCGCTCCCCGATCTCGACCCGTTCCTCCTTCTCGACGAGTTCCACACCGATCGCGCCGAAGATTACATCGCGGGATTCCCCGACCATCCGCACCGCGGTTTCGAGACCGTCACGTACATGATCCATGGCGCGATGGAGCACCGGGACAGCGTGGGGAATCGGGGGCGCCTTGGCCCGGGCAGCGCGCAATGGATGACCGCGGGGCGCGGGCTCATTCATTCCGAGATGCCGAAACAGGAGCAGGGGCTCATGTGGGGCTTTCAGCTCTGGGTGAACCTGCCGGCCGCGCGGAAGATGACGAAGCCGCGGTATCAGGACATCCCGCCTTCGGCGATTCCCGAGGTCGATATCGTGGACGCCCGGGTGCGCGTGGTCGCCGGGGAGGCGGGCGGCCGGCGCGGGCCCGTGGACGGCGTCGTCGTCGCGCCGAGCTTGCTCGACGTCACGCTGGCTGCGGGCGCGAGCTTTGGGCATGCGCTCCCGATCGAGCACAATGCATTCGTGTACGTCATCGACGGCGCCGCGCGGATCGGGCCGGAGGGCACGCCCGTCGCGCGGGGCGAACTCGCCGTGCTCGGCGCGGGGCGATCAGCCGTCTCGACGAGCGCCACCGGGGCGCGCCTCTTGCTCCTCGCGGGGCAGCCCATTGGCGAGCCCATTGCGCGCCGCGGCCCCTTCGTGATGAACACGGCCGAGGAGATCCGGCAGGCCTTCGAGGATTATCGCTCGGGGCGCCTCGCGGGCGGCTGATCAAGCGGGCGCGGCTCGACGGCGTGCGCTTCAACGCATCTCGACCCCGATCGACATGGGTTTGCCGCCGCGAACGATACGCACGTCGAGCCGGTCGGCGGCGCGTAGCCGCGCGAACGCCTCCATCAGCTTCGTGAGATCTCCCATCTCGAATCCGTTGATGTTGTCGAGCCGATCCCCATTCTGAAGCCCGAGCATGCTGGGCAACGAGCCGGGCCGGACTCCGCTGACCCGCAGGCCAGCGACCCTGTCGCCTTCGCGCACGGGCGCGAAACGCGCCGCGCCAAGGAGGTCCGGACGTTCGAGGATCGTGTCGACGATCGATCGTTCCACGACGTAATGGTTGTCCGCGTCCTTGCGAATCCCATTCGCGATCTCGGGCGGCACACGCGAGCCCGCGGCGGGCTTCGACGGCGCGCCTCGAGGCTCCTTCCGCGCCGCATTGTCCTCGCGCTGCTCGTGCAAGGGGAGCTGGCATCGCGCCTCGCCTTGCCGGAGCCATACACGATCCCAGGCCATGGCGTGCACCGTGCGCCCGCCGATGTCGTCTCCCAGCCGACGCAGCGTCGCTTTGCCGTCCGACCCTGCAATGGCCGCGAACGACCAGAGCGCGTCGTCAGCCTCCGTGATGAGCAGGACCTTGGCCGCGTCGCAGATCGGATCGGCGTACGGATCCCCGAGCGGCTTGGCGGGCTCCGGGGCCCCGTCGTCCGGCGGGTCGTGGCGCGTGAGGGGGCCGGTGATCGAATCGAAGGGGTTTCGTCCGAGAATGGCCTCGCCATGTTTCTCGTCTTGCAGCGCGGCCAGCGCATTCCGCACCTTCGACGACGGCCTCGGCGAGAGCGGCTCGAACGGCGGACCCGTGAGGCTCGACGAGACGAGCCGTCCGAGCCCGGCTGCCTGGAAATAGGCGACGAGACCCACGAGCACGACCAGGACCGCGGGGAACCATCGTTTCAAACGGGCGTCGAATCCCATGAACAACGGGAACAAGCGAGCCTCGTGCCAGCTTTCGAACGTTGCAGATCCCCGCGAGAACGGCTCGGAGCCCGCCCGGACGGGCGACAAAATGGCCCGCGCGCCGCGGATCAGCGCCCTGCTTCTGTCAGCTTGGCACGCGCGGCGTGGGCATCGAGGAACTGCGACACCTCTGCGAGCACCGCGGGGGAGATGTCGCGCCCGATGTCGTCCGGCTTGATCCGCGTGGCGTCTGGCTGCGTGATGCAGTTCAGGGCGTGCGTGACACAATCGAGCACGCGCACCCGATGCGGGGCGCGTGACGCGCCGTCGAGCCATTTCGCCCAGCTCTCGATCTCCGAGGGCGCGACGTTGTAATCGTAGTTCCCGCCGAGCACGAGCAGCGGCCTGTCGAGCTTTCGAGCAAGCTCGGGCGCCCGCCTCGCCAGCTCGATCCACGATTCCCACAGGCCCGGCGGCTGCCCGAGGATGGGCGCGCCGAGGTGCGTCCCTCGCTCGATTTGCCGGAGCGCCTGCGCGGCCGCGAGCAATTCACGACCTTCCGCCTCGGCGCGCGCCGGCTGCCCGGCCATGGTGAAGGACCAGCGGACGCGCTCGCTTTGCTGCTCCAGCAAGACGGTCATCGTGTGGAAGGGCGGCGCCAGCATGACCCCGGCGCGCACCCGCGGCCTGTCCGAGAGCAGCACGGGCACGAGCTCCCCGCCTTCGCTGTGCCCCGCGAAAAAGAGGCGATCGGGATCGATCTCGGGGCGCTCTGCGACCGCGTCGAGCGCCGCCTCGGCGTCGAGCACGTATTCGGTCGTGGCGAACTCCACTTCGAGAAGGGAGTATGGAACGGACGTGAAGCCACCATCGGCGCAATCGTTGAATGCGCCGCACGTGCGTTTGTCATACCGATACACAGCGTACCCATGATCGGCGAGCGCGTCGGCGAGGCGCTGGTAGACGGGGAGCTCGAAGCCGAAGCCGAGCCCGATCTGTCCACGCATCACGCCGTCGCGCGACATGGGGCCGCTCCCGTGCACGATGACCACGGCGGGCACACGCTCCCCCTCCTCACGCGTGGGCAACGTCAACGTCCCGTCGAGACGCCAGAGGCCACGATCAAAGGCGAAGGTCACTTCTTCTTTCGGAAGCCGCGGCCGAGCAGGCTCTGCGGTTTTTTGCGTGGGCGCGGCCTTCGGGCTGCTCGCGCGGGGAGCCGCGGGCGGCGCCGACCCGCAGGCACCGAGGAGCGACACCACGAGCAGCAGCGATGCGAGACGCATGGGTTCCCTCCCGACAGCCGAACAGCGCACGCCTTGGATGGTGCCATCCCTGCGAGCGGGGTTCAATCCCGTGTCGCGGCGATCGCGGCCGTCAGCGCCGTGATTTTCTCCTCGTCGGACTTGTCGAGCGGGAGGGCGACATCCGGGGCGATGCCCTCCACTTCGTTCGTCCCATCGGCGAGGAAACGCGCGCAGTTTGGCATTCGCACCTCGAAGCCGATTTCCCGGAGCTCGACGCGCCCCCCGCCGTTCACGTATCCACATCCCGCGCCTGCCGTGCGCACGCCGAGGATCGTGGCCACGTGATTGTCCTTGAACCAGGCGACGAAATCCTCGGAGGCCGAGCCCGTGCCGCGATCCGCGAGGACGAACAGCGGGCCCTTCCAGGCGCCTTTGCCTTCGAGTGTCGCCATCCCGGGCGGCTCGCCGAAGATCGAGCACACCTTTTCGCCCTTCCAGATCGGCGTCCGATCACAGCTCGGCGAGACGATCCGGGCCTCGCTCCGTCGCAATGTGCTGCCCGTGAACAGAGGCACGGCTTCCGAGACCCACTCGGTGCCACCGCCATTGCCGGTGAGATCAACGACGAGCCGTTTGGCCCCGCGATCCCGCAGCGCTCCGATCGCCCTCTGCAAGGCCTCCTGGAGTTTGGCCCGGACCGCGAGTCGCAAGGCATCTTCATCCATTCCCGCGGCGAAAACTGCCTCGCAGGTGGCGAGGTACCTGTCCTCCCCGAAATGGGCAATCTGAATCACGCCGAGCTCGCCGGCCACACCCGCGGAGAAGGGCGCCTCGTGCACGGCCGTGAAGCCGGGCATTTTCTTGAAGGGAAAACGAAAATCGACCGGGCGCGCCTCGTACCCGGCCGCCGTGCAGCTCGCGACGGGAGTGGGAGGCGTTTCGGGCGCCGCTGCGCTTTGCAAAGGCGGCGCGCTCGGGCGGCCGGCACCCCGCGTCAGCTTGAAATGCGGATCCTGAAACGTGCGAACGAAGCGACGGAGGGCGAGGAAGGCCTGCACCCGCGTGAACGCGCCGCCGAGCGAGGCACGCGTGTCGCGGTCGAGCTTCGTGAGATCGACGCCGCGATGCTCGACCATCCAATCGAGGTTCGCGTACTCCTTTGCCATCGCGACCTCGAGCACCTCGAAATCGCGCTGCCACGCGCCGCGGTCGAACGTGACGACATCCCAGCCGAGGAGCCCGAGCACGATCGAGAGCAGTCCGATTCCGATCCGGCGGAACACCTTCCGCCCCCTCTTGCGGCTCTCCTTCGGCGACGTGGCGCCTCCGCCTTGCGTTTCGCTCATGTGCGGGCGATGTCTACCGCATCCCGTCCGGCGATGCACCTTCCGAACACGGGCCGACGCGTGATACATCAAGCTCCATGAAGCTCAGCACACTGCGTATCGACGAGCCCTGCCACGAGGACTGGCAAGTGATGACGGGCGACGAACGCGCGCGCCGGTGCGAGCGCTGCGACTTGCACGTCACGAATCTCTCGGAGCTCACGCGCACCGAAGCCGACCGCCTTCTATCCACGCGTCCTCCGGAGAGCCGGCTTTGCGTGCGTTATGCCCACGATCGGCAGGGGAACGTGGTCACGAGGACCACGCAGCAGGAGAGAATGGTTGCGGTGCTCTCGTTGCTTGCCCAGCGAAGGCAGACGGAGGGGGAGGCATGAGCCTCACGCGCGAGGAGGTCATTGCGTACCTCGAAAGCCTCACGGCCGAGGAGCTTGGAGAGCTTGCGGACGAGCTCGTCCAGCGCCTCGGGCTCCCGGCGTTCGTCGAGCCGCAACCCATGCGGTTCACGATGGGCGCGCCATTGCCGGATCCTGCCGAGGTGTTCACGGAGTTTTCCGTGGTCCTCCTGGACGTCGGAAAGGACAAATTCGCTGTCGTGAAGGCCGTGCGTGCGCTGTGGGAGATGCCTGTGAAAGAGGCGAAGGACCTCGTGGAGTCGGCGCCGGTCGTGGTACGCCGGTGGATCACGCGCGACGAGGCACGCGTCATTGTCGATTCCCTCACCGCCGCGGGCGCGAACGCTGAGGTGCGAAACGGATCCTGAGGTTATTTCTTCGAGGGTTTCTTGCGCGCCTTCGCGGGAGCTTCTCGCGCGCCGAGGCCGCCGCGGATGAGGGACCACACGCCCTCGAAGGCCGCATCGATACCCGGGTCGGACCATTCCGACGCGTGGACTGGATTGTGAAACCGCGCCGTCGCGTGGAAGACGGCCCAGGCCGAGGCAACCGGATCGTCGAGGGTGAACTCGCCTTGCTCCACGCCGTCCGTGAGGATCCGGGCGACTTGCATGGCGAGCGTCTCGACGTGCACGCGGACCACGTCCCGCGCGTCGGCGACGAGATTGCTGTACGTCGCGAAGAGCTCGGGCTCGTCGCGCGCCTTTTTTCGCTTCAGCTCGAAGAGCAGGCCGAGCCAGCGCCGCAGGCGCTCGGTGGCCGGGCCCTTTTCGGCGGCGACTTCCGCGAGCGGCTTCGATACACGCGTGAGCCAGCGTTCCGCCACCGCGTCCCGCAATGCCGTCTTGCTCGGGAAATGCCGATACACGCTGCCATGACTGACGCCGAGCGCGCGGGCCACGTCGACGACCGTGGCCTTGGCGGGCCCGAAGCGACGGAGGACCTCCTCGGCCGCTTCGAGGATACGTTCAGCGGTAAGCGCCTCTTCGACCATGTCAATGCGCCTTGCGTTCGCTGTCGAGGTGCGCCATTTGGGACGCGGCATACCGCTCGCCCGCGGCCGCGCCGGCCGGCACGGCGCGCTCGATCCGCGCGAGGTCCTCCGGCCCGAGATCGATGGAGAGCGCGCTCAGCGCCTCGGTGAGACGGTCGCGCCGCCGCGCCCCGACGAGCGGGATGATGTCGCTCCCGCGCGAGAGCACCCACGCAATGGCGATCGGCGCGACGGTCGTGCCTTTCGCCTCGGCGATACCGCGCAAGGCCTCGACGAGCGCGAGGTTCTTGTCGAGGTTCTCCGGCGCGAAGCGCGGGCTGTACTTCCGGAAATCGGTCGGCGCCATCGCGCGATCCTTCGACCAGTGGCCGCTGATGAGGCCGCGGGAGAGCACGCCGTACGCGGTGATCGTAATGCCGAGCTCGCGCGCGGTAGGGAGGATCTCGGCCTCGATGCTGCGCGAGACCAGCGAATATTCGATCTGCAAATCGCAGATCGGGTGCGTCGCGTGAGCGCGGCGCATCGTGTCGGCGCTCGCCTCGGAGAGCCCGATGTGGCGGACGTACCCGGCTTTGACCATGTCGGCGATCGCGCCGACCGTGTCCTCGATCGGCACGGCCGGATCGACGCGGGCAAGGCGGTAGACGTCGACGTAATCGGTGCCGAGGCGGCGCAACGAGTAGGTGAGGAAGTTCTTCACCGCGCTGGGGCGCCCGTCGATGCCGACCCAGCCGCCGGCAGGATCGCGCATCGCGCCGAACTTGACGCTGATGGCGACCTTGTCGCGGGCCCGTCCTTCGAGCGCCTCGCGGAGGAGCAGCTCGTTGTGGCCCATGCCGTAGAAGTCGCCCGTATCGAGCAGATCGATCCCTGCGTCGAGCGCTGCGTGAATCGTGGCAATGCTCTCGGCCCTGTCGGACGGGCCGTAGAGATCGGACATGCCCATGCACCCGAGGCCCAAGGCCGACACCCGAGGACCCTTCGAGCCGAGCGAACGCGTGATCATGGTGGACTCCTGTCGCGAAGCTGGATGGGCAGAAGTATCAGCAACGCGATGACAAAAGTCAACATCTGTCAGTCGACTTTTGCTGACCATGGCGAGCGGTGGGCTGGAAAACGAGCCTTCACTTCGGGGGTTCGAGCGGCGCGCAGGTGGAGACGCCCGCGCCGACGACCCGGAAGCCGATGTTCGACTTCAGGTTGACGGTGGTCCCGTCCTTGGGGCGATATCGATCGATGCGCGAGGCCACGCCGGGACACGTGAACAGGTAGAAATCGCCTCCCCAGAACGCGAACGCCCACGCCGTGCCGATGTCGAGGCTCGGCTGTGACGACTGGGAGAGGACGTGGGACGTCTTCGGGTCGAGCTCGGCGACGATCGGCGGGGCTGTCGTGAAAAACCCCCACAGGTGCCCATCGCCCGTGCCCGAGAGCTCGGCCGAGTCGAAGATCGCGTCGTAAAACCCGAGCGTCTCGAGCTCCATCGTCGCGAGATCGATCCGCCCGAGCCCGCTGCCGCCGTAATCCGCCACGTAGAGCGTCTCCTTCGTGACGTCCGGTCCGTCGGTCGAGAAGCCCATTCCGAACCGCCCGAACGCCCCGGTCTTCGGGACGAACGACGTGCCTTCACACGACGCATCCACGGTGCTCACCCGGAACAAATGTCCGTCGTCGTAAAGCACGTACGCCGTTGCGTCGCGATCGACCGCCATCGAAAAGGGCGACGCGCCCTGCGTGGCCGGGCAAGAGACCACGCCGATCTTCTGGAACGTGAGCGTGGGCGGCGAGAAGCTGTAGAGCGCATTCTCTTGCGCGAGCAGATACACGAGCTCCGCCCGCTCGTTACAATCCTTGCCGCCGTCGGCCTCCATTCCGCCGTCGAAGAGCGGGCCGCCGCCCTCGCCGCCGCTGCCACCTGCGCCGCCGCTGCCGGTTCCCCTCGGCGTGGTCCCGGAGGCTGAGCAACCCGTTACCAGAGCCGCCGCCACCACGAATGCAATCGAAGTCCAAGCCAATCGAAGCACGTGTCCTCCTCCGCCCGGCGACGACGAAGGAAGATCGCCCGCGTGTCGCCGCGCAGGCCGCCGCCGAGCGAGCGCAATTCTACAGCATTCCCGCCGTATCGACATCCGTCAGGCACGAAATCGCTAGCCTGTGAGCATTCACACGCGTTCGCGCGGGGCGCGTCCGGGACGAACGCCATTCCTTTCCTCATTTCGATGGAATTCGCCATTTCGACCGAACGGACATGCTCGGCGGACGATTCTGTGTCATGTCGAGGCTGCAAAGAGGGAGGGCACGATGGCGCAGAGCAAGACGACTCCGATCGACGAACAGGCAAAAATTCGCGACCTGGAACCCGAACGGAAAGATTCGGCCGGTACGTACCTGACAACCGATCAGGGGATCCGCATCGACGATACCGATAACTCGCTCAAGGTCTCCGCCCGAGGTCCCACGCTCCTCGAGGATTTTCACTTCCGCGAGAAGATCATGCGATTCGATCACGAGCGCATCCCCGAGCGCGTGGTCCACGCCCGCGGCTCAGCGGCGCACGGGTATTTCCAGGTCTATCAATCCCTGAAGGACCTCACCCGCGCGCGGTTCCTCCAGGATCCCTCCGTGAAGACCCCGGTCTTCGTGCGTTTCTCCACGGTCGTCGGCTCCCGCGGCTCCGCCGATACGGTCCGCGACGTGCGGGGATTCGCGACCAAGTTCTATACCGAGGAGGGCAATTTTGATCTCGTCGGCAACAACATCCCGGTCTTCTTCATCCAGGATGGGATCAAGTTTCCGGACGTGGTCCACGCCGTCAAACCGGAGCCGGACCGTGAGATCCCGCAAGCCTCCTCGGCGCACGACACGTTCTGGGATTTCGCGTCGCTCGTGCCCGAGACCACGCACATGCTCATGTGGATCCTCTCGGACCGCGCGATTCCGCGGAGCTTCCGCATGATGGAGGGCTTCGGCGTCCACACGTTCCGGCTCGTCAACGAGGAAGGGAGATCGCGGTTCGTCAAATTCCACTGGAAGCCGCTCCTCGGCGTGCATTCGTTCGTCTGGGACGAGGCCCAGAAGATCGTCGGGAAGGACCCCGATTTTCACCGGCGTGATCTCTGGAACGCCATCGAGAAGGGCGCCTATCCCGAGTACGAGCTCGGCTTGCAGGTCATCGAGGAGGACGAGGCCGACAGCTTCGATTTCGATTTGCTCGACCCGACGAAGATCGTCCCCGAAGAGCTCGTGCCCGTGCGGCGCGTCGGCAAGCTCGTCTTGAACCGGAACCCCGACAATTTCTTCGCCGAGACGGAGCAGGTCGCGTTTTGCGTGCAGAACGTCGTCCCCGGAATCGATTTCACCGACGACCCGCTGATGCACGCGCGCCTCTTCTCCTACCTCGACACGCAACTCACGCGGCTCGGTGGGCCGAATTTCGCGCAAATCCCGATCAACCGGCCCATCGCGCGGGTGGACAACCACCAGGAGGACGGATTCCACCAGCACCGCGTCCCCACGGGGCGCGCGCATTACACGCCGAACTCCGTCGGCGGCGGCTGCCCGATGGTCGCGGGCCCCGGCGCGGGCACGTTCACGCATTACCCGGAAAAACTCTCCGGGATGAAGCTGCGCGCGCGAAGCGAGAGCTTCGGGGACCATTTCACCCAGGCGACGCTGTTCTGGAACAGCATGTCGATGCCCGAAAAGGAGCACCTCGTGAAAGCGGCCGTCTTCGAGCTTGGCAAGTGCGCGAGCAAGGCGATCCGCGAGCGGATGGTCGAGCGATTCACGCGCGTCGACGTCGCCTTTGGCCAGGCCGTCGCTACCGGGCTCGGGCTCACGGCGCCCGCGGGCGTGGGCGCGACCGTGAAGAAGGCCGCGCAGGCCGTGGCGCAGAAGCTCACGACGAAACGCACGGTGGGCGCGTCGCCCGCGCTCAGCATGGAGAACACCATGAAGACTTCGATTCGCACGCGCCGCATCGCCATCCTCGCGGAGAAGGGCGTGAGCCTCGCGGAGCTTTCGGCGGTGCGCAATGCGCTCGTCGCGGAAGGAGCCGAGGTGGAGGTGATCTCGTCGAGGCTCGGCACGATCGAGGCCGCGGAGGGCGGCGACGTCGAGGTCGATCAGGCGAGCATCCACGTCGGCTCCATTCTTTACGACGCGGTCTTCGTGCCCGGCGGGGCGGCAAGCGTCGAGGTGATGAAAAAGCTCGGGGATCCGATCCATTTCGTCAATGAGGCGTTCCGTCACAACAAGCCCATCGGGGCGACGGGCGAGGGCGTGGAGCTGCTCCTCGCCTCGAACATCAAGGGCGTGACCGTGGCGAGCGCGCAGGCGGCGGGACAAACCTTCGAGGCCGAGGGGGTGGTGACGGTGCGCGGCGCGAGCGACCTCACGGTCTTCATCCAGAGCTTCGTCAAGGCGATCGCGCAGCACCGGCACTGGAACCGCGCCGAGAAGGAGGCCGTGCCGGCCTGAGCCCGAGGCGGCTGAAATCGCAGCCCTCTGCGCGAACGCGTCCGGTTTCTCGATCCGTCGCGCGCGCCTGTGGCAGGATGCCGCCTCCCGGCGCACGCGCCGACAAAGGACGGAGACGCAGATGAAGAAACTCGCGGTTGGGTTCGTGATGGTGGGCGGGATGTTGCTCGCGGCGGCTTGCGGGAACAAGGAGACCACCGAGACCAAGCCGACGGAGGCCGCGGGCGCGGCGGCGCCGGCGGCGGAATCGATTGGCGTCCCGGAGTGCGACGCGTACTTCAAGAAGGTCGCCGAATGCATGGGCAAGAAGCCCGAGCTCAAGCCCATGCTCGAGCCGGCGATGAAGCAGAGCGCGCAGGCCTGGAAGCCGCTCGCGGCGAACCCGGCCACGAAGGACGGCCTCATCAAGGGCTGCACCGCGGCCGTCGAGCAGCTCGCGAAGCAGTGTAACTGAAGCAGGTGCGTGGGGCGCCGGCCTCGACGCCGGCGCCGCCCCGTCACGCGGCCTAAAGCGCAGCGGCCAGGGCCATCTCCGGCTCGGGCGTGAGGATCTCGCAGCCCTTCCGCGTCACCACCACCGTGTGCTCGAATTGCGCCGAGAGCGAGCCGTCTTCGGTGACCACGGTCCATCCATCGCCGAGCAGCCGCACCTCTGCGCCCCCGAGGTTTACCATCGGCTCGATGGTGAAGACCATTCCCGCGCGGAGCCTGACCCCCGTGCCGCGCCGGCCGACGTGGCTCACGTGGGGCGCGGCGTGCATGGAGCGGCCGATGCCGTGCCCGCCGTATTCGCGCACCACCGAGCATCCCTCGCGGCGCGCGAGCTCGTCGATCGCCGCGCCGATATCGCCGAGCCGCGCGCCATCGCGGACCTGCGCGATTCCCGCGTCGCGGCAGCGGCGCGCGACATCGACGACGTGCCTCGCCTCGGGCGACGGACGGCCGATGAAAAACGTCGCCGACGTGTCGCCATGATATCCGCCGAGCTCCGTGGTCACGTCGACATTGACGATATCGCCGTCGGCGAGGACCTCCGCAGGGGTCGGGATGCCGTGACAGACCACGTGGTTGCGGCTCACGCAGACCGAGGCGGGAAAGCCGTGGTAGCCGAGCTGGCTCGGACGTCCGCCGCGGCGTGCGGTGTCTTCTCGAACCCACTGATCGATCTGGTCGGCGCGCACGCCGGGGGCGAGGCGTGCGGCCACGGTCGCGAGGGTCGCGGCGGCAGCGCGGCCTGCCAGGCGCATGGCTTCGACGGAGCGGGGCGTCTGAATGTCGATGGACGGCATGGTACGCGCGAGGATGCTGGCGCTCGCCGACGAGATCCAATACCGTTTCGATATGGCTCACGCGGAGCGCTTGGATCCGGGCGCGAGTCGTGGTAGCGATCGTTGCATGAGCCTGGCGCAGCTCAAGTACTTCGTGGCGGTGGCCGAGGAAGGGAACGTCACCCGCGCGGCGACGCGCCTCCGGATCGCGCAGCCGCCGCTCACCCGGCAGATCCGCAGCCTGGAGGACGAGCTCGGCGTCGCGCTTTTCGAGCGGACGGCACGCGGCGTGCGCCTCTTGCCGTCGGGGGAGACGATGCTCGCGCACGCCCGCGCGATTCTGGCGCAGGTCGACGCGGCCGTGGTGGCCGTGCAGACGGGCGCCCCGGTGCTCTCCGGAGCGTCCGCCGTGGATTCGCCGCGCTGACGTTCAGCCGGTCGAGATCCGCTTGAACGCCGGCCGCTCCATACAGCGGCCCGTCCACGCCTGGATGTGGGGCCAGCGGGCCAGCGAGGGCACGACCCCCATCTGGTACCACCAGAGATCGGCCGCGAGCAGCGCGTCCGCCAGCGTGAACGAGTCCCCGGTCACGTAGGGTTTGTCCTTGAGCTCCGCGTCCAGGAGGTCGAGCAGCCCTTCGAATTCTTTGCGCGCGCTTTCGCCCTGCGCCGCGTTCTTCTGCTCGTCCGGGACCTCCGGGGACGTATTGATCATGACCCGCGTCCCGGCATTGAGGAGCGACGCGGCGGCCCATACCGTCCACGACATCGCGCGCCCGTGCGCTTGCGTGCCGGCCTTCGGCCAGAGACCCTTCGCCACGCCGTATTTCTCCCCGAGGTAGATATTGATGGCCGCGGACTCGAAATACGGCACCCCGTCGTCGACGAGCGTCGGGACCTTGCCATTCGGGTTCAGTTTCAGGAACTCGGGCTTCTTCTGATCGCCCGCTTTTAGATCCATCCGCACCCCTTCATACGGGATGCCGAGCTCTTCGAGCGCCCAATGGGTGCGGACCGCGCTGGAGTACGGCGAGAAATAAAACTTGATGGACATCTCTTTGAGTACCTCCCTGGGCCCCCGCTACTTGACATGAACGGATGATCAGTACAAGAGAAAAAAACGCCCGCGTCGACCGGGAAAAACCGGGGCCTGGTCGATCGGCGTGGGTCACGCCGTCGCGGCCCCGTGGTCCTCCGCCCGAAAGCCGTGGAGTTTGGCGGGGATTGCTCCGGCGGTGAACACGCCGCCGCCGGGGTGGACGGCGCACGGCCCGCGATGCGGCCCCGCGTGGTCGTGGGCATCGTGGACGGATTCTGACGTCCCGGAGAAAATACAGCGTGTCGCTTGACATCTACGAAGAGCTTCGTACATCATCGGGCCCATGGTGAACAGGTCGCTCCCGACGGACGCGGAGCTTGCGATCCTGCGCGTCCTTTGGCGCCGCGGCCCCTCGACGGTGCGTGAGGTCCACGAGGATCTCACGCCCGTTCAGGGCACGGGGTACACGACGGTGCTCAAGCTCATGCAGATCATGGCCCAAAAAGGGCTTGTCGAGCGCGACGAGGCGGGCAAGAGCCACGTGTATCGAGCGATCATTCCCGAGGACCAGGCCCAGAAAGGGCTCGTGCACGACCTCGTGGAAAAGGCCTTCGGCGGCTCGGCGTCGCGGCTCGTGATGCGCGCGCTCTCGACCGAGCGTGCCTCCCGCGAGGAGCTCGCCGAGATTCGCGCGCTGCTCGACGACATCGAGCGAAAGAGGTCGAAATGAGCCTCGCACACCTCGCCTCCTCGCCGTTTGTCGCGGCGCTCGGGCTCGCGCTCCTGCATTTCCTCTGGCAAGGCGCGGTGATCGCCCTTTTTCTGGCCGCGACTCTCGCGAGCCTGCCACGCAGCCACGCCGCCGCGCGTTATACGGCCGCCTGTGCCGCGCTTGCGCTCATGGCGCTCGCGCCGCCGCTCACGTTCGCCTATTTCCACGCGGCCCTCGCCGTCGATCCGTTCGTCCCGCCGAACGCCTGGGCCATGCTCTCCGCGCCTGCGGAAGGCGGCCATCCGCCCCTCTGGCCCGCAATCGTCGTGATGGCGTGGGTCACCGGCGCGCTCTTCATGTCGGCCCGGATCGCCGTGGGGCTCGCGCGCCTCTCGTCCTTGATTCGCCATCACACGGTGCCCGTCTCCTCGGCGCTCACGGTTCGCTTCGACAAACTCGCCCGGCGCCTCGGCGTCCGGAGCGGCGTGCGGCTGCTCGGCTCCGATCGTGTCGACGTGCCCATGGTCATCGGCTGGCTCCGGCCCGTCGTGCTCGTGCCGCTCGCCGCGCTCACCGATCTTCCGCCGTCTTGCCTCACGGCCCTGCTCGCGCACGAGCTCGCGCACGTGCGCAGGTTCGATTTTATGACGAACATCCTACAATCGATCGTCGAGGCAGCGTTGTTCTATCACCCCGCCGTCCACTGGGTCTCCCGCGTCGCGCGGAGGGAGCGTGAGCACCTCTGCGACGACGACGCCGTGGCGGCCGTCGGAGACCCGGTTCGTTATGCCCGCGCTCTCGCCGCGCTGGAGGGGATGCGCGCACGCACGCCCGAGCTCGCGCTCGGATCGAATGGAGGTTCGCTCGTCATGAGGATTCGACGTCTGATCGATGGAACCACGCCCCAAGCGCCCACGGGCCGCGCCCTCGCCGCGCCCGCGCTCGCCCTCGCGAGCACGCTCGGGCTCGCCCTCGCGACGCTCGCCGCTTGTGGCGGAGAGCAACCGGCCGCCGTGGAGAACCACGGCCTCACCGAAGCCAAGGCCCAGGCCGCCGCGCTCGGCATTCCCTGGCTTCCACCCGCCATCGCGCGCTGGGAATCGGCCATCGCCGCGTCCGCCCGGAAGCACAACGTCGAGCCCGAGGCCATCGCGATCCTCACGATCGTCGAATCGTGCGGGGATCCGAAGGCGAAGAGCCCGAGCGGCGCCCTCGGCCTGATGCAGCTCATGCCCGGCACCGCGGTCACGGTCGCCAAGGAGCTCGGCATCGCCGATCATGCCGACGAGCGCCTGCTCGATCCGGCGTACAACCTCGAGCTCGGCGCCTCGTACTTCGGCAAGCAGTTCGTCGAGTTTGGCAAGAAAGACCCGACGCGCGCCTTCGAGCTCTCGGCCGCGGCGTACAACGGCGGCGAGGGTCGCGTGCGCGCGTGGCTCGACGGCAAGGCCGAGCTCTCCGAGGAGACCGAGAAATACCGCGCGCTCGCCACGGGCATGTGGAACGAGCGGCACGCGGCGCGCTCGACGACGTACGATACGTGGCGCGAGCGCGTGCGCGGCAAGATGGCCTCCCGCTCGGCGCACCCGCTGCCCGGCGCCCGCGTGACCTTGCATTTCGGCGGCGCGACGCCCGGACAAACCAGCGCGCCGCACGAAGGCGTGGACCTCGCGGCCGCGCCCGGGACCACCGTGCTCGTGCCGCTCGACGGCACGGTCGACCGCATCGAGAAGAACACGAAAGGTGAGCTCGTGCTGGTCCTCGCGCACGGCCGCGGCATCGAGACGCGGTATCGGCACCTCGCGAACGTGAAAGCAGAAGTGGGCAAGGCCGTGACGCGTGGGGATGTCCTCGGCGAGGTCGGCGCGCCTGAGGGCGGTCCGCACGTCCACTTCGAGGTGCGCGACAATGGCGAGGCGATCGACCCGGCGCGTTATCTCGGACAAACCGCGGCGCCCTGAGCACAAACCTCGTCGAGCACGCGTCCGAGCAGCCCCGGCGTCTCGACGAGGTCGCGGCAATGGGAGAACGGGTAGGTTCGTCCGCCTTTCCGGCATACGAAAAACTCGGCGGACGGGGTAGCCAGCGTGTCCACTTGCCCGTGAGCTCTGACGAACGCCGCGCCGGGCTGATCAAGCACGCCGAAGCTTCCGAGGAGGAGGCGAGGCTCCGTGGCATCGGGCCCGTTCTCCTGCAACAGATGGCATTCCGCGTCCCAGCAGTCGACGTGGAACCACGGCCTCCAGGGCTCGGTCGGTGCATTCGGATCTCCGTCGAGCAAGTCGATGACGCCCTCGTTGCTGTCGGGCCTTAGCTTGCCCGTTTCGAGGTCGAGCACGAGGGCGCGCTCCGGAGCGACCCAGATCCGCACGGTTCCTTTGTATTCGGGTTCCATCTCGGTGATGGCCTTGCCGCCGGTGCGTACGACACGCTTGGTTTTCCCGGTCGTGACATCGACCACGACGACCTCGCCGCGCCTCGTCCCAACGAGGAGCCGAAGTCCCAGGGCGTCGAACCTCACCACGCTCGCGGGCCCGTTCGTACGCAGGGAATGGCGCTGCTTCAACGTCGTGCCCTGCCGCTCCCACACGACCGCCGTGCCGTCCTTGCCGAGCGTGGCGACGGCGCCTAGGATGTGGAACTCCATCGAGACCAGGGGCGGGAGCGCGCCGTTTTCCGGGACGACCGGTTGTCCTGTCAGTACATTCCAGATCCGCGCCGTCCCGTCGTTCCACACCGCGCCGAGCAGAACGGCGCCGTCGGCGAGCGGGCCTATGCCACGCGGGGTGCCGCGGAGATGGCGACCGAACGTCGTCTCTTCGGCCGCATCGCCCGTCCGCCGCACGAAGACGTGCGAGCCCCGCGCCGCGACGACACGAGCGCCCTCGGGCGACAGCGCGGCCACGGCATCGGCATGCGCCTCATCGCGCCGCCTCATGAGGTCGAACATATCGGGCGCGGTTCCGTGCCACGGCAGAGCATGGGCGCGTGGGCCCTCGGCGACGGTAGCCACTCCCTCCTTTTGCAAGACGTCGACCACCTGGCCGTTTGCGTTGACGCCGATGAACGTTGCGTCGGGACGAACCTTTCCGATGAGCGACGGCGCGGCCCCGGAGACGGGGACGGCCCAGACCTCGCCATCTTTCGCCTCGTAGATCAGGCGATCTCCCTGGAAACGAAGGCTCCGCGGCGCTCCGGACGGGCTCGCGAGGTCGGAGGCGACGCGCCCCTCAGGCAAACGCTGCCATCGGATGCGGTTGTCTTTCGTGACGAGCGCCAGCATGCTCCCGTCCTCGGAGAGTGCCATGGCGACGGCGGAAGGATCACGGGTCGTCGTGAGCGGTTCGCCCGAGGGGACTTTCCATACGTGGACGTTTCCTTCCGGGAAGACGCCCACGGCCACCGCGCTGTTCGCGACGGAGAGCCGGAGGTGGCCAGTGGGTCCGGGCGGCTCGACCTCGAAGGTGTGGCCGTCGCCCGTGCGTGGGTTGAGGAGCGCGATCTCCGCGCGTGGATGTCCGAACCAGGGCTCTCCGTGCGCGAGGATGGCGAGGGTTTCGCCGGATGGCGTGAATGCCATTGCATCGAGCCACAGCTCGTGATGCCCGCGCAGCGAGGCGATCTCCTGCCGCGTCGCGCTTTCATACACTGCGACGCGGTAGTTCGAATAGGCGAAGCACCCGAAGGAGCCGTGGGTATGGTCCGCGACGGCCACGAGCGTGCCCCCGTGTGACATCGCCACCCCGGCAATTTCATTGAAATCGTGCAGGAACCCCGGGTTTCCGCGCCAGGGCGGCGCGTCCGGCATCGCCGGCGCGCTCTTCTTCGGCGCAGCCCGAGGCGAAAGCGCAGCGGCTTTTTGCGCATCCCGTCCCGCACATCCGACGGCGAGCAAGACAGCAGCGAGCGCTGGAAACAAAAGCGAACGAGGGCGCATGGTCCTTTTTGTCCGATGCGCCCCCGTTCTTGGGTCGTGCGAGGGAATTACTTCTTCGGCTTCACGAACTTGAGCGTCATCCGATCGCTCTCGCCGATGGCCATGTACTTGTCCTTGTCCTTGTCGCCGAGCTCCAGCGTGGGCGGCAGGGTCCAGACGCCTTCGGGGTAGTCCTTCGTGTCCTTCGGGTTCGCGTTGACCTCGGACTTGCCTTCGAGCTTGAAGCCCGCGGCCTCGGCCTGCTTGATCACGAACGCCTCGGGCAGGTAGCCCTGCTCCGCGCTCTTGTCCGGGTCCGCGTCGGCCTTGGCGCGGTGCTGCTCGATGCCGAGCACGCCGCCGGGCTTCAGCGCCTTGAACACCTCGCCGAGGAAGCCGGGCAGGAGTTTGTCGCGGTGCAGGCCGTGGAGCGAGCGCATCACGATCACCAGATCGACCTTGTTTTCCAGGCCGAATTTCGGGTTCTTCCCGTCGATCACGATGCGGTCGACCTTGCTGTAGAGCTCGGGCGCGCGATCGAGGAAGCGCGCGAGGCGCTGCCCGTAGAACGTGCTCCGCGCGTCGGCCGGGCCCTTCGGGTCGGTCGTCGTGACCAGGAGCTTGCCCTGCGTCGCCAGCGTGGGCGCGAGCAGCTCCGTCCACCAGCCCTCGCCGGGGCCGTATTCGAGCACCGTCAGCTTCGGCGTGAGGCCGAAGAACTTCAGCGTCTCCGTCGGGTGGCGGTACTTGTCGCGCTCGAGGTTCTTGGGCACGCGGTGTTTGCCCGCGAGCACGGCCTTGAGCGCGGCGTCGAGCGACGCGTACTTCGCCTCGGCGAGCTTCTTCGCCTCGGCGTGGATCTCCGGCGTGAAGCGCGTGTCCTCGGCCTTGGCCTCGGCCTCCCACTTCGCGCGGTCGGCGGCGAGCTCCTGGGCCGCCTTGGCCTTCTTGAGCTCCTCGGGCGAGGGCGCGGCCGCGGGCGCGGCCGTCGGCGTCGCCGTGGGCGCGGCTTCCGGCGTGGCCGTGGGAGCGGCGGTCGTCGCGGGGGGCGTCTCGGTGGTCGTCCCCTCGGGGGTTGCCGCCTCCGGCGTGGAGGGGCCACAAGCGAGCATCGGCATGGCCAGGAGGGCCAGCGCAAGCAGTCGTCGTTTCATGGGGCGCATCCTTGCCCCAACGGAAACAGGAAGGCAACGGGGCCGCAGTTTCGTGTTGCCACGTCGCGCCATCCCCGTAGAGTGGAAATTATGTCCACACTTACAGATATGAAGACGCTTGTGTGCTTCCTGTCGTTCTCCCTGGCTGCGTTTGGCGCCCTCGCGGGTTGCGGCAGCGACAGCGAGGGGCTCGGTGCGTGCCCGACCGACTCGTCCGCACAACAGACGGCGGGCCTGAGCGTGCTCGCCAATTCCTGCACGGTATGCCACAATCCGAATTACGCGAACGGTACGCCGGCGGGGGGGATCGATTTCTCGTCGGCGGACGAGGTGAGGGCCGAGGCGGCGGAGATGTACAGCGAGGCCGCGGCAGGCGCGATGCCCCCGACCGGCAAGCTGAACGAGACCGATCTCGAAGCGCTGCGCGTCTATCTGGCCTGCACGCAGTAAGCAGCCCTCACTCCTTCGCCACGTCGAGCACGCCCGCCATGAACCGGACGAGCTCCCATTGCTGCGCGAGCGACGGCTCCCCGCGGAGCTCGACATGCTCGACCGCCGGCGTCACGAGCGAGGCGCGGAGGAGCGCCGGCGGGACGTCGTGGGCGAGCCATTGGGTCTCCGACGCCGGAATCACCGAATCCGTCGCGCCGTGAAGCAAAAACACGGGGGCGTGCAGCTCGCCGAGGTGCCCCGCGGGCGAGACGGAGAGCGCTTGCTCGGGGTGTTTTGCAATCTCGTCGATGAGCGCCGGCACGTCGGCCTTTCCTTCGAGCAGAGCCTCCACCTTGGCCCGCGCCTCGGCGCTGAGCTCCGCGAGCTTCGCCTTCGAGGCCTCGCGATCATCCCAGAGCCAGAGCCGGATTGCGTCGCGCGCCGCGGCCGCGTCGGCCGGCGGCACCAGGGCCTCGACGTGCGAATAAAGCAGGACGAGCGCGCCATACGGGTGCGCGGTGAGCGCCTCCTTGTGCCCGTCCGGCCACGAGGTCTCGTTCTTCTTGAAAAACTCGAGCACGCGCCGCATGTCGTGGTGCGCCCCGATCGCCACGACAAACCCGATGTCCTTGGCAAACGCCCCATCCGACGCCGCGCGGAGCGCGAGCCCGCCCGCGAAGCTCATGCCCATGAGGCCCACGGGCCTGTCGCCGAGGCGCTCGCGCAGCGAATGCGCGGCTGCGCCGAGCGTCTCGATCGAGGCCGCATCGATGCGATAATCGGCGATCTCCTTCACCTCGGGCGTGAGCACGACGACGCCCGAGGCCGCGATCGCGCGGGCGAACCGCATGAGGCGCGGCTCGTCGATGGCGAGTCGATGGACGCCGTGCACGATCACCACGCCCGGCGCATTCGCGACGCCCACGGGTGAATACACGCGCGCCCGCACCGGGCCACGCGCGGAGGGCACCTCGGTCAGGCTCTCGTCCAGCGTGTGTTTTCCGTACTCCGGCAAGAACCCTTGCGCGTGTTCGTCCGCGAAGCGCAAGAGGAGCGAGGCCGCGCGCAGGTGCCGATCCGCGGGACGCGCGAGGAGCACGATCGCCGCGAGCAGCACGAGGAGCACCCCTCGCCCGATTCGCCGCCGCTTGCGAGGCGCCTCCGCCGCCTTCGTCTCGGTCATCGCGCCGGCAGCGTAGCAGGGCGCGGCGCCGTCCGTGGTGTGGGGTTCGTTCGAGGTCGAGAGGAGCGAGGTGACGTTCGCCATGACCTCCATCGTGGGGCGCGAAAGAAGAGGGGGCCTGTGCCGCTGGTCATGGTCCTTGGTCGATTTCCACCATGACTTTCGGCACAGGCGAGCGTGGGAGGCGCTACGATGCCCCGCGCATGGACCGGCCGCCGCCCACCCGGATGCTGCTTTTCGTGGCGGGGACGCTGGCGTGGGCCGCGATCGCCCAGCCGTTCCTGCTGCCACTCGCGCGGGACCCGGCGAGCCTGGGCGATGCGACCGTGGCCGCGAGCTTCGTGGCGCACACGGCGTACCTCGGGGCGTTCGTGACGAGCGCGTCGCGGCTCGACAGGCTCGGGCCCAAGAGCCGGCTCGTGCTGCTCGCCGTGCAATCGATCTCCGCGCTCGTGCTCGTTCATCTACGGAACCTGTGGCTCGAAGCGGGCCTCTTGGCGATCGTCGCGGCGCAGGCGTCGCTCCTCTTGTCGCGAGGCGCGGCGCTCGGCTGGGTCGCGGTGCAGACCGTGGCGATCTTCCCCTTTTACGTCGGGCGTGCCGACGTGCCGCAGGCGGCGTTCTGGACGGCGGGCGTGCTCGGCTTTCAGCTTTTCGCGACCACGATCGGGACGGTGGCGCGGCACGAGGCGGCCGCGCGCGCCGAGCTTTCGCGGGTCAACGCCGAGCTTCGCGCCGCGCAGGTGATGCTCGCCGAGAGCGCGCGCACGGCCGAGCGGCTGCACATCGCGCGCGAGTTGCACGATGCCGTGGGCCATCACCTCACGGCGATGAGCATCCACCTGGAGCTCGCGCGCCGCACCTCGCCGGGCGAAGAGGCCCTCGCGCGGGCGCACGAGCTCGCGAAGAGCACGCTCTCCGAGGTGCGCGGCGTCGTGCGCGCGATGCGCGAGGAGCGCACGCTCGACCTGCCGCGCGCGATCGAGGCGCTCGCCGCGGGGGTGCCGCGTCCGCAGGTGCACGTCGATCTCGCCGAGGGGCTCGTGATTGACGACGACGCCCTGGCCCACGCGCTCTTCCGTGGCGTGCAGGAGGCGATCACCAATGCGGCGCGCCACGGCGGCGCGGAGAATTTGTGGATCCGGCTCGCCGCGGGGCCGGAGGGCCTCGTGCTCGAAGCGCGCGACGACGGGCGCGGCGCGGAGGGAGCCATCGAGGGCAGCGGCCTTTCGGGTTTGCGCGAGCGGATCGAGGCGCTCGGCGGGGCCTTGACCGTGACGCCCGGTCCGGGCAAAGGTTTTGAATGGCGCGCGGTCGTCCCGCCGCGCGCGGGGACGATGGCTGCGCCGTGATTCACGTTTTGCTCGCGGACGATCAAACGCTCGTGCGGCAGGGCATCAAGAGCCTGCTCGCGCTCACGCCCGACATCCGGGTCGCCGCCGAGGCGAGCGACGGGGAGGAGGCGCTCGCGATCGTGGCGACGACCGCGCTCGACGTGCTCCTGCTCGACGTACGAATGCCGCGGAAGACAGGGCTCGACGTGCTCACGGCGCTCCGCGGAAAGCCCAAGGTGCCGCCCACGATCCTGCTCACGACGTTCGACGACGACGCGGTCGCCGCCGCGGGGATCCGGCTCGGCGCGCGGGGATTTTTGCTGAAGGACATCGGCCTCGAGCAGCTCGCCGAGGCGATCCGCGCGGTCGCCTCGGGCGGGACGCTCTGGAACCCGGCGATCACCGAGCGCGTGCTGCGCGGGCTCGATCGCTTGAAGCCCGATGTCACCGTGATCGAGCCGCCCACCGCGCTCACGGCGCGCGAGGTCGAGGTCCTGCGCCTCATGGCCTCGGGGGCGAGCAACCGCGAGATCGCCGAGATGCTGGGCACGGCCGAGGGGACCGTGAAAAACCACGCGTCGAGCATCTTCTCGAAGCTCGGCGTGCGTGATCGGACGAAGGCCGTGCTCCGGGCGATCGAGCTCGGCTACATCTAGCGGGAGCGCTTCAAGGCCGCGACAGGTACGCCACGAGGAAGCACATCTCCTGGTTCGTCCCCTCGCCCCAGGCGACGTCGAGCGGCGGGAAATGGGTTTGTCCTTTTCCAGTCGCCGAGTTGTCCCAGGTGCACTCGGTGACGAGCCGCTGCCCCGGCTGCCACTGCATTGGCTCGTCGAACACGTAAAGCGCCTGGTGGTGGAAATCGAAATCCCCACGCGCGACGCACGCCCGCCCGCCCGCGTCGTCCTCGATCCATGCGTCGTACGAGCGACCGAGCAGGTGCATGTGTGGCAGGAGGCCGTAGATCGTGGTCGGCGCGCCCTCGTTCGTGATCACGCTCCGCTCGACGTGCTGCGAGACGCCCGCGGGGACCGTGAACGGTACCGGGCCGAAGACGTCCATGAAGACCTCCGCGGCGGGCGCCTCCGTCGCGAGGCGCATCCGGTACGCCGACCGATCGAGCGCGCCCGGTTTGGGGGCGTAATAATGCATCTGCATCACGATCTGCTCGCCGGGGTCGAGCCGGATGCCCGTGTCCTTCGGGAGCTCCATCACGGAGACGCCCGGCGCGAACGCATGCAGGAGCTGCCAATCGAGCTCCAGCACCGGATCCCGGCACGAAAATCCCTTCGTGCCCGGCGGCACGCCGTACCCCGCGCCCGCGTCGTGCCCCGCGTCCCGGTAGAGCCCGATGTGATGCACGACGAGCGGGTCGCCGGGCACAGCCTCGATCGCCTTGATCCACGTGGGCGTCGCGAGCGGATTGTCGAGCACCACGCACCAGTATTCGTTGCCGTCGTCGTCTGGGGCGACCTCGTGCGCCTCGGGCATTTCGAGCACGAGGTCCGGGTCGTCGATGTGCGCGACGTTTCCCGGCTTTGCCGTGGCCTCGCTCGGATCGCCGAGCGGCGCCCCCGCGTCGGCCCAGGCGCGAAAACGCGCGCGATCTTCCGCGCCGAGGTACATCCGCTCCGCGTCCGCATAAGGCCGGCACGAAGGGTCGAGCGCGGGGGGCGGCATCTCGCCTGCCTCCACGCGCGCGGCCATCGTGGGGGCGAGCGCCCGCGCCGTCGCAGCGTCCTGCAGGTTCAAACGGCCCACGCCGCTCCCGTCGTGGCACGCGGCGCACGATCGATCGACCAGCGGCTGGATGTCCCGATACCACGTGGGCGCGGGCGTCGGCTCGGCGCCGCATGCCGGCGCCAACGCGACCACGGCTCCCAAAAAGACGATCCTCGATGCCTGCTTTTTCCAGGCGTTTCCTTCCCTCATGACGCACCTCTCCCGCCTGCGCGCTCCACGGCGCGGCGGTTCAAACGGTTGTTTCAAACAGTTGTTTGAGGTGACCGGTTCGTTCAACGAGCAGCAGGATTTCGACGCCGACCGCGGGAGGGGACTCGACCGCCTCGCGGGATCTGGGCTAAGACCAGGGCCGTGAGGGACGGCGAGCAAGGCGGCGCGCGTGAGCGGATCCTCGAGGCCGCGATCGAGGTCGTCGCGCGGGAAGGGATCGAGGCCCTCACGGTGCGCGCGATCGCCCTGGAAGCGGGCGTGAACGTTGCCGCGATCAACTACTATTTCGGGAGCAAAGAACGCCTCGTCGAGGAGGTGCTCGCGCGCACGCTGGAGAATGGCCTCGGCGAGCAGCTCCGCGAGCTCGACACCTTCGTCGAGGCCGAGGGCGGGGACGTTCGCGCGGCGCTCGAGCGCTTCGTGCCGGCGTTTTTCCCGGACGCCGTCCGGTACCCGCGCCTCAGCGCGGCGCACCTGCACGACGCCATCGTCCGCCAAGACTACACGGGCAAGGCCGTCCAGCAATATCGCGACTTCCTCGAAGGGTTTTTCCGTCGCGTACGCCCCGCCTTGCCGGCGGGCTCGGAGGAAGAGCAACGCCTCCGCGTCGCCGCATTCTGGTCCGCCATTCACATGGTTTGCCTCGCGCCGCGCCTTTGCGAGGGGTTCGTCCCCCACGCCCTTCACGCGCCTGCGGGGGCCGCGCCGTTCGCGCGCCTGCTCGTCCGGCAGCTCCTCGGCGATCGCCCCGAAGCGCAGAGCCGCCCCCGAGACCGCAAGCGGCGGCGCGACCCTGCCTGAAAGGCGAGGGAGGTCATCCGCGACGCGCACGAAGCGCTTCCCAACGGCGCTTCGAACCTCCATACTCGCGCTGATGGCCGTGAAGAGCGACACCGGGAGAGTCTCGCGCCGCGCGCTCCTGGCCGGCGGCGCGCTCGCCGCCATCAGCGCAGGATGCAGCGTCGTACCGGCCGAGGCGCCTCGCGCGCCGCCCGCCCGCCGGAGGATCCGGGACCTCGGCATCGCCATCGGCTCGCTCACGCCCGGCCGCTGGAATGCGATCACCGACGTGCCCGGCGTGCGCGTGGGGCACGTGACGCGTATCGAAGGCGAAGGCCCGCTCGTGCCCGGCCGCGGGCCGATCCGCACCGGCGTGACCGTGATCATGCCCGGCGACGACGTTTGGCGGGACAATGTCCCCGCGGCACGCTTCACGTTGAACGGCAATGGTGAGCTCACGGGGGTCTCCACGCTTGATCGGCGTGGCCTTTTGGAGACGCCGATTTTCCTGACCGACACCTCGAACATCGGCCGCGTGATGGACGGTGCGCTCGCGTGGATGCTCGACAGGTATCCGGAGATCGGCGACAGCGCGCCTGTGCCCACGCCGGTCGTGGGCGAGACCTGGGCGGCGTTTCTTCATGACGCCGAGGGCCGACACCTCACGGAGGAGCACGTGCGTGAGGCGATCTCGGCGGCGCGCAGCGGGCCTGTCGAGGAGGGGGCCGTGGGCGGCGGCACGGGCATGTTGTGTTACGAGTTCAAGGGCGGGATCGGAACCGCGTCGCGGCGCCTGCCTGCCGCGATGGGGAATTACACGCTCGGCGTGCTCGTGCAGACGAACCACGGCAGGAGGGCGCAGCTCCGGATCGACGGGGTGCCGGTGGGTCGTGAGATCACCGAGGGAATGCCGTACGAGGGACGGAAGTCGAAATCGATTTTGATCATCGGCGCCACCGACGCGCCGATGACACCGTTGCAGCTCGGCCGCCTCGCGAAGCGGATGGCGCTCGGGCTCGCGCGGACCGGAGCGGTCTCGATGCACGGATCGGGGGATCTCCTGCTTTTCTTTTCGACGGGCGTCCGCGTCCGGCGCGGAGCAGCCTCGACGGTGGCGTCCGTCTGGAACGACGAGCACATCAGCGTGGCGCACGAGGCGGCGGTCGAGGCCACGGAGGAGGCCGTGCTCAATGCCCTCGCGATGGCCCGGACGATGAACGGGATTCACGGAAACACGGCCCACGCATTGCCGCTCGACCGGTTGCCGGAGATCATGCGCAAGTACGGGCGCCCGATTCCGGGGCGCTAGGAGCCACACGGAGACCATGCCGGCCGAGCGCACGTTACGCAATTCGATCACCGACGTCTCCGGCGTCGAGGTCGCGCACCTGACCGTGGCCGAGGGCGACGTGCAGACGGGCGTGACCGTGGTGATGCCGTGCCCGCCGTCCGTGTGGCATCGAAAGTTTTCCCTCGGCGCCTACGCGGCCGGCGGAGGGCTTTCGTGGACGGGCGTGGAGGTGGCGGAGGACTTCGGCACGTTCGCATCCCCGATCGTGCTTTGCAATGCGACGAGCGTGGGCGCGGCCTACGACGCGTTGATCACGCGGGGGCACAAGCGGGACCCGGAGCTGCCGGTCGACGATGGATGGCCGCCCATCGTGGTGGGAATCGACGATGGGTATTTGAATGACCTCCGGCGCCGGCGGGTAAAACACGACGACGTGCTCGCGGCCTGCGAAGCGGCGCGAGGCGAACCGCCGGCCTGCGGGAGCGTGGGCGTGGGCCGCGGGCTCGTGGCCCTCGGGTTCAAGGGCGGCGTGGGGGACGCTGCGGCGGCGGCGCGCGTCGGGAGCGATGCATTCGTCGTGGGCGTGCTCCTCGCGGCGAATGGGGGGGCGCCACGCGGGACGAGCGCCGTGCGCGTGGTTTCGCCCGGATTCGTGGCGATCGTCGCGACGGACGCGCCGCTGTTTCCCGCGGAGCTTCGATTGCTTGGCGAAGCGGCCATTCGGGGGATCGACGCGGCCGTGACGATTGGCGGCGAGGAGGGGCGGCTCGCGCTCGCGTTTTCGGTGGCGAATACGATCGACGGATCACTCACGGCGCCGCCGGGGCGGCTTTACGAGGCGCGCAGGCTCGGGGACGACGGGCTCGGCCCGCTCTTCGACGCGGCGGCCCGCGCGTCGCGGGCGGCGCTGGGAAAGGCGCTCGGAGAAGCGACCGCGGTGACGGGGCGGAAGGGGCGCACGGTCGAAAAGGCGCATGCCGAGATCGTGGCGTCCCTTGCATTCGCTGGGCGTTGACCGGAAGCCGCGTGTAAGTCCGAGAGGTGATCGACAGTTCCCACGCCATGGGCTACAAGGCGCACGTGCGCATCTTCTTCTCGACCGTCCTTCTCACCTTGATTTCGACCTTCACCGCCGTTGCTGTGGCCGACGTGGCGGGGCCCCACAACGTTTGCGACGTCGAAGGGCTCGGCTGTCAGCAATGCTACTGGTCCTATGGTCGGGACCCTGGTGATCAGCCGGAATTCGATCGGTGCGCTGGTCCCCTTCGCGAAAAAGGGCTCGCGGAGGCTTGTCGCCACAAGCAGGGAGCCGGCGATGTGGTCTTCTTCTGCCCGGCGGGCGCGAAGCCCGAGACACGCGTGGTCGGCGGCGGCTGCGGCGGGTGCACGACGGCGGGGGCCGCGGAGGGCGCTGGGATGCTCGTGTTCGCGGCCGGCTTGGGGATTGCGTGGACGCGGCGTCGTCGGATATCCAGGGCGACGGGCGCTTCGGGAGATTCAGAGCGGAGGCGGTGATGAGGACGGTGTCGAAGATGCGGGCAGCGGGCGTGACGGCGGTCCAGGGCACGCTCGCCCTCTGCGTCGCGTTCGCGACGTGGACGTGTGGCCAGGATACCCAGGGCAGCGGGGCCTCGGGCGGCGGCGCGAACGGCGGCGCGGGCGGCACCGGCGGTACGGGCGGCGAAGGGGCCGTGTTCTTCGACGGCGGGCCCGACGCGAACGGCGCCCTCGCTTGTAGCCCCGATCTGCGCTCGATCGTCGACGAGGCCGGGCAGGTCGTCTCGGTTTGTCCCGCCGATCAAGGTTGCCTCGATGGGGCGTGCGCGCCCGCCTGCGACGCCGCCGCCGAGAGCAAAGGCAACGTCGGCTGCAATTTCCGCGTCACGACCCCGGGCTCCTATCCACCGGCGCTCCCGCCCTGCTTTGCGGTTTTCTTGACGAACACCTGGCCTCGGCCCGCGAAGGTGTCCGTCACGCGCGGCGGGCAATCGTTCGACGTGACGGGCTTCGGCCGGATCCCCAAGAACGGCATGCCCGAATCGTCGTGGCCCGCGGTGCCCGCGGAGGGCATTCCGGAGGGCGAGGTCGCGGTGCTTTTCCTCTCGCACGATCCGAATTCGATCATGCCGGAGACGGGCAAATCGCTGACCTGCCCGGTTCCGCCCGCGATCGAGGCGCCGACGCTCGTCCCGGGCACGGGGCGCGGCGAGGCGTTCCACATCGTCTCTGACACGCCCGTGAGCGCGTACGACATTCTCCCGTACGGCGGCGCCGAGTCCTTTTTCCCGAGCGCGCAGCTTCTTTTCCCGACCTCGGCGTGGGGCACGAACTACATCGTGATGGCCACGCCCAAGGGCACGGCCATGCCGCCGGGGCCGATCTTCGCGCACGTCCTCGCGACCGAGGACAATACGAAAGTTGACCTCCTCCCGACCGTCGACCTGCCCGCGGGCGCTGATTTCCCCGCGGCGCCGAAGGGAATGCCGGCGAGCTTCACGCTCTCGGCCGGGGAGTATTTGCAATGGGAGCTCCCGACGAGCTCGCCGGATCCGTCCGGGAGCGTGGTGCTCAGCGACAAACCCGTCGCCGTCATCACGGGAAACCGCTTCTTCCGGCTGCAGCCCGTGCCGGCGCCCGGCGGCGAGGCCACGCACCAGCAGATCTTGCCGGTCTCGGCGCTCGCGAACGAATACGTGGCCGCGCCTTACGAGACACGCAGGAAGGATCTCCAGCCTGAGAACATCCACTATCGCATCGTCGGCGTCGCGGACGGCACGACGCTCACGTTCGATCCGCCCGTGGCCGGCGCGCCCCAGGCGCTCGCGCAAGGCCAGATTGCCGATTTCCAGGCGACAGGCCCGTTCCGCGTGTCGAGCCAGGACGGGGCGCATCCCTTCTCGATCGCGCAGATCATGGATACCAGCAACATCCCGGGCGGCACACGCGAGGGCGCGACGGCGCCGAATTTCGAGAAGAACCTCGGCGACGAGGAATTCGTGATCATGCTGCCGCCGGAGCAGTTCCTCTCGAACTACGTCTTCTTCACGGACCCCGCCTATCCGACGACGAACCTCTCGCTCACGCGGGTGAAGACGAGCAAGGGTTTTTCCGAGGTCACCGTCGATTGCCTGGGCGCCATCTCCGGGTGGAAGCCGGCCGGTTCGGACGGCCGATTCGAGGTGACGACGGTGGATCTGATGCGCGCCGAGGTGGGCGTGAACGGCTGCCAGAACGGCCGGCACACGGCCAAGAGCGACGGGCCGTTCGGGCTCGTGGTATGGGGCCTCGACAGCTATTCGTCGTATGCGTATCCCGCCGGTGGATACGCCGTCACCATCACCGACGTGGTGATCCCGCCCGTGCCCAAATGAACGAACGCGCAGAGCGTTCGTCCGGCCCCGACGACCGGCAAGGGCGGGCCCGCCCGCGTCCTCGCGCGCGCGTGGTGCGTATTGGTTATGGCGCGCCGCACGCCCGCGTGGGTATGCTCATCGTATGAGCAAGGACGATCGTCGTCGTGACGAGGGAGGTGAGCTTTCGGCCGCAGCACTTTCCCTGGAGCAGGAGCTGCGGCGCTTCGAGGAGCTCGCCGCGGGCGTCGGGCGGGCGCCGCTGAACTCGCAGAAGGGGCTCGAGCAGGCGGCGCGGGCCACGAGTGACGCCGCGGCTTCGCAAGCGCGCTTCGCCGAGCACCTGAAGTCGCTCGTCGAGGCCGTGAACGCCGCGCGCGACCGGCAGGCCGCGGCGGCGGCGACGATCAACGCCCGCGTGGTCGAGATCGACGCGCGTGCCGCGAAGTTCCTGGAGCTGCGTGAGCGGTTCGCGCAGCTCGGCGCGCGGGCGGCCGAGGTCAACGTGATCATGCAGCGCGCCGCGGGGGTCAAACGCGAGCCCGGGGACGGCTCCGATCGCACGGAGCTCCGGGCCTCGATTGCGCAGGCGCTCGAAGGGCTCGGCGCGGTGGTCGAGGGCGCGCAGCAGCTTATGCACGACGCCCGCGAGGCCGAAGCGCACGACCTCTCGCGCGAGGCGGAGTCGCTGCGACAGCAGGTCCTCTCTGCGCGGAACAAGCTCGGGCTCTTGCAGAAGCACCTCGAGAACGAGGGCCCGCCGCCGAGCTGAGCCCTCAGCGCGACGTTTCACGCGTGTTCGCCGCCCGCCACGTTTCGGGGGACATGCCCGTCCACCGCTTGAATGCGCGGTGAAACACGCTCGGCTCCGCATACCCCAGGAGATAGGCGACCTCCGCAAGGGAGACGCGCGCGTCGAGGTAGGCCATGGCGCGTGCGCGGCGGACGCCGTCGACGAGGTCTTCGAACGACGTGCCCTCCGCGCGCAAACGCCGCTGCAGCGTACGTCCGCTCATGCCGAGAGAGGCCGCGGCCGCGGCGAGGGATGCGCCGCCTTCGGGCAGGCGATCGGCGACGAACGTACGCAATCGAGAGAGGAGCGAAGTCTCGGGGCCAAGCCGCGCGAGCGCCGCGTCGGCATGGCGCTGGAAGTACGCGTGCATGGCCTCGTTGGCGAGCGGCATGGCCCTCTCGAAAAGGTCCGCGGGCAGGACCACCTCGTCGATCGGGGAGCCGAAGGTCACGGGCGCATGGAATACGGCTCTATAGGCTGCGTGGTCGGGAGGTGGTTCGCCTCGAAATCGTATGACCTCGGGGGAGACGGGCTCGGCGACGAGCTTGGGCGCATTCACGCCGACGTCGAAGGCAAACATCTCGGCCATGAGGCGGTGCGCCGGTCGTGCTGCGCCGAAGGGCTCGTACCGCAGATGCGCGCGCCCCGCCGCGACGACGAGCGAATACCGTTCGCCGTCGTTCCAGAGGCGCTGGTACCGCAGGATGCGCTCCATGGCCACGCCGAACGTGGGGCTCGTGAGCACGAGGAAGCCGAGCACGTCGAAGATTTCGACATCGACGCCGGACGCGACCTTCACGCCGAAGAGCGGCTCGCCGACCGCGACGGCGGCGTTCTCCACGAGCGTGTAGATCGAGGTGAGGGGCACGCGCGTCTCCGGCGACCCGAGGTCCACGCCCGACAGACCTGCCGCGCGGCAGAGGGCCGCGGTATCTGCCCCGCTCGCCGCGGCGACGTCGACGATGCGGCCTGCGAGGCGCGCGTTGTGGGTCGGTTGTCGCGCGAAGTCAGCGTTTTTGGCGTCCGATGTCACTGACGAGGGGCCTCGGCGTGCGCATCCTCGACCATCGAGGAGCTCATGAACATGCCACAACGGACGCGCGGCGAAAGACACTCGCTTCCGATGCTCGAAGGCGGGGAGCCTCCGCTCCCGCGTGATTGCTGGTATCCCATCGCGTCCGCGCGCCTCGTCCGCGAGCGACCGCAGACCGTGCGGCGGCTGGGCCGGTTCGTCGTCCTCTGGCGCGACGCGAGCGGCAAAATCGTGGCCCACGACGCGCGGTGCCCCCATCGCGGGGCGGACCTCGGCCTTGGCTGCGTGATCTCGGGCGAGCTCGCATGCCCGTATCATGGGTTTCGTTTCGGGACCGACGGCGAATGCACGGCGATGCCCTGCGAGCCCGAAGGCAAGCCGAGCCGACGTGATCTTTCCATTCGTCGATACGAGGTGCGTGAGCACCGCGGCCTGGTGTGGCTATGGCATGGGGATGGCGCTTCGGACCGGCCTCCGCTGCCTTGGTTCGAGGACCTACCCGAAACGGATCGACATGCGTGGGACCACGAGACCGTGTGGCCGCTGCCGCAGCTCCGCGTGATGGAGGGGATGCTCGACCTGCACCACGTGCCCTTCGCGCACGGCCGGTATCTGCGTGGCATTGGAACGCGGCTCGACCCGTACGAGGTAAAAGTCGAGGGGGGCACGGTAAGCACGTTCGGCGCGCTGCGGAGACCCGGAGACGGCCCGGAGCGTGGCTTCAGCGCTCGGATCGATGCGCGGCTGCCTGGGCTCGTGTTCCTCCGCTTCGGACCGCGTTTGTCCGGTATCGTCGCGTGCACGCCGGTCGATCGCGAGGCGACGTGGATCTTCGCGCGATACTTCGTGGAGCTGCCCGTCGTGGGAAAACTCCTCGCGGCGCTCTCCTTGTGGGCCGAGTTCGCGCTGGTGCAGCCGGATGATCAACGCATGCTGATGTCGACGACGCCCCGCGAGCCGGACGTTCGTGATCAAAAACTCGTTCGCGCGGACCTCGGCATCGCGCAATGGCACAAGCTGTTTTTCCGCGCCGTGCGCGGTACGGATGCGGCGCGCGTCCCGGGTGAGGGGCAGGGGTAGCGTTCAAGGTTTTGGTGCAGGGGTTCGTCGCGCGAAACGCATGGGGAGCTGGTCGACCCCGCGCACCACGAAAGCGTCCCGCCACACGAGCTTCGATGTGGTCAGCTCGGGCCCGAGCAGGCGCTCGAGCAGGCGTGGGAAGGCGACGCGCGCCTCCAGGCGGGCGAGCGGTGCTCCAATGCAAAAATGAATGCCGTTGCCGAAGGCGATGTGCCGGTTGTCTTGCCGGTGGATGTCGAAGCGATCCGGATCCGGGAACACCCGTGGATCGCGGTTTGCCGCGGCAATCATGAGGAAGATGCGCGAGCCAGCGAGGATGCGCTTGCCCAAGAGCTCGACGTCTTCCGCGGCGACGCGCGCCATCATGAGCAGCGGCCCGTCCCAGCGCAGCATCTCCTCGACGGCAGAGCTCATCAGCGTGGTGTCGGCGCGCCGATCCCGGAGCTCGGTAAGCGCCTCGGGATGGCGGAGGAGCGCGATCATGCCGTTGCCGATCAGGTGTGTCGTGGTCTCGTGCCCAGCGAAGAAGAGGAGCGCGCAGCAAGCGAAAAGCTCCTCTGCGCTCAGGAAATCGCCCTTCTCTTCGGCCGCGATGAGGCGCGAGAGCATGTCCTCTCGGGGGCGCCGTCGCCGCTCCGCGACGACGCTTTCGAAATAGGATGTCATGGCGTGGAGCCCGTCGGCGGCGATTGCATATTTATTGGCGAGCGTGCGCGACTGGACGATGAACGCGCCCAGCTCGTCGGACCACTTCTTCAGCAAGGGGACGTCTGCGCGCGGTACGCCGAAGAGCTCGGCGATCATCGTCGCGGAGAGGGGATAAGCGAAGTCGGCGATCATGTCCAATTCACCACGCTCGAGCGCCGCATCGATCAGCTCATCGGCGAGCGCGCGCACGCGTGGCTCCAGCGCCAGGACCGATTGCAACGTCATGGCTTTGTTCATGAGGCTGCGGAGCCTGGTGTGCACCGGCGGCTCGTTGAACGAGGCCCACATCGAGAGACACTCGACGAGGTCCTGCACCACCCTGCGCTCCGGACCCTTGTAATGGGCGAGGAACGGGCGCACGCGATCGGCCGACAGCCGCGGATCGCGCAGCGACGCGCGCACGTGGTCATGCCGCGTGAGCACCCATCCATGGAGCTTCTCGCTCCAGAAGACGGGCTCGTGCTCCCGGAGGTGGAGGAGCGCTGGGAAAGGATTTTCAATGAAGTCCGGATGACGCGGGTCGAAGGATAGGTCCACGGTCCCTCCTCGCACGTACAGGGTTTCTCTCGTGATGTTCCCCCTTCGCCGCGCGGCCGGTTTATGGCTCGCGTGTCCCCTCGACGACGACGTGCTGCAAGCCGACGTCGGTGGGGAGCAGGCGCGTCAGACGGAAGCCCGCCGCGGCCATCAGAGCCCGGTGCTCTTGCTCGGTGCGCATACGCCCTCCGACCACCGTGAGCAGGTGGACGTCGAGCAGCTCGGCGGGCGCAGAGAGGCCAATCACGGACTCGATGATCAGGAGCCGCCCGCCCGGCGGGAGCGCGCGGTGGCAGCACTTCAGGATTTGGATCGCCGCGTCGTCGTCCCAGTTGCAGATGATGTGCTTGAGCATGTGGACGTCGCCGCTGGGGACAGCCTCGAAGAAATCACCGGCGACCACCTCGCAACGCGCCGCGCTCGTGCTCGCGGCGATCCGCGCCCGCGCCCCTTCGATGATGTGCGGCTGATCGAAAAGGATACCCCGAAGCCCCGGGTTGTTCTCGATGACCGCGACGAGGAGGCTGCCATGACCGCCGCCGACGTCGACCACCGCGCGAAACGCAGAGAAGTCATAACGGGCGGCGACCGCGTTGGTATCGACGTAGGTGAAGCTCGTCATCGCCTTGTCGAAGAGCTCGGCGTCCTCGGGGTGGCTTGCGAGATAAGGATAAAGCGGGGCACCGAAGACGTGCTCGACGGCCGTTTTTCCGGACTTCACGCTGGAGAGCAAATCGAGCCAAGCGCGCGCGTAGACGTCGCCGCCGAACAGCAGGATGAAGTCGCGCATGGAGCCGGGGGCGCCGGTGCGCAGGGTCGCGCCGAGGGGCGTCGAGCCAAACCGCCTCTCCGGTAGCTCGGTGAAAACCCCTGCCCCGGAGAGGGCCCGGAGCATCCGATGGAGCGCGCCCGCGTCGACCCCCAAGGAGGCCGCGAGATCATCGCTGCTCCGCGGACCCTCCTCGATCAGGTCGGCGATTCCCAGCTTGGCCGCGACGTAGATCATCCGCGAGATCCACATGTTGTAGACGCTCAAGGCGCGCATGTGCATCGACAGGTCGTTCATTCCTAAAGAATTGTTCATGGCTGACTCGTAGGGAGGCGCTGGAGCTTTGCGGTAGCGCGGCTGTCATCCGCAATAACGGAGGAGCTAAGCGGAAAACCAAGTTGACTGTCAAGCTAGAGCGCCGATCAGTTCCAGTTCCCCGATCATTTCAAGTACTTGCGCGAGGGGGATCGACAAGCACCGTCGGGCATGATCCACTGCACGCGGCTCGCCCAGCCGACGGAGTGGCTCCCTGTGTCGACGACCGTACCTCGCTGGACCCTGAGCACGATTATCACTGCCGAGGAGCAGGAGATGCTGGACCGACTTGGCAAACGCCGTCGGTTGTTCGCTTTCCTGCGCCTTCACGGCGCGGAGCTGTTCGACGAGGCCTTCCAGGCCGAGCTCGCCGGGATGTATCGCGATACCGGGGAGGGCAAAGCGCCCGTGCCACCCGCGCTCGTGTGCATGGTATTGCTCCTGCAAGCGTATACGGGCGCGTCGGATGCCGAAGCCATCGACTCGATGGTCGACGACCGCCGGTGGCAGCTCGTGCTGGGCATGCTTGGCGCCAAGAAGCCCGCCTTCGCTCAGGGTACCCTGCCGAGCTTTCGTCAGCGGCTGATTCGTCATGACATGGATCTCCGTCTCCTCGAGCGCACCGTCGAGCTCGCCAAGAAGACGAAAGCCTTCGACTGGAAACAGTTGCCAAAGACGCTACGGTTGGGAGTCGATTCGCGGCCGCTGGTGGGCGCCGGGCGCGTCGAGGACACCTTCAACTTGCTCGGTCACGCCGCAGCCAAGTTGCTTTCTGCCACCGCTATGGTGCTCGGACGCAAAGCCGAAGAGATTGCAGCTTGTGCGGGGGCATCCGTGTTTCTGGCGCCAAGCATCAAGGCGGGACTCGACATCGACTGGACAGATCCCGAGCAGAAGGCGGACGCGATTGGCGAACTCGTGCGGCAAATCGATGCGCTCGAGGCCTGGATTCGCGCACAGGCCGGCAAGGCCGCCGAGGAGCCGCCGCTCAAGGATCTGCTCGAGCTCATCGCGCAGCTCCGCAAGCAAGACCTGGATCCGGAGCCGCCGGACGGCGGTAAACCGCGCATCCGCAAAGGAGTCGCCGAGGATCGCCGCGTTTCCATCGAGGACCCCGATATACGTCACGGGCGCAAGAGCAAGAGCAAGCGATTCAACGGCTACAAGCAGCATATCGCCGCGGACCTCGACACCGAGCTGATCCTGGCGTGCGCCGTCACGCCGGCAAACCGCCCCGAGGGAGAAGGCGCGGTTGACCTGCAAGAAGACCTCGCGCGCTCCCCACGGCAAGAGGCCATCGGCGAGGTGTTCGTCGACCGAGCGTACGTGAACAGCGAGCTTGTCGAAGCCTCGATGGAGAACGGCGCGACGGTCTTCTGCAAGCCGTGGAACGCGACGAACGGCGAGCTTTTCAAGAAGACCGATTTCAAGCTGAATTTCCGCCTCCGGACCATCACGTGCCCGGCAGGCCAGACCAAGGGATTCTCCCCCGGTGAGACTGTTGAATTCGACCCCGCGAAGTGCAGCGTATGCCCTCTGCGGTCGCGCTGCACGAGAGCTAGTAATGACGCGGGGCGGACCGTGCGGATCGCGCCGGACGAGCAAAAGCAGCAGAGATTCCGCAGGCTCGTCAGGACGACCAAAGGGCGCGAAGCCCTTCGGCAGCGCGTAGGTGTGGAGCACCGCCTCGCCCACCTTGCGTCCAAACAGGGGCAGCGAGCGCGCTTCCGAGGCCTACGCAAGAACCTCTTCGATCTGCGGCGCCACGCCGTCGTGCTGAATCTGGAGACGATCCTGCGTCACAGCGGCTTGGCCAAGGCCGCGTAATTCATGGGTGGCTCGAACTGTTCGGCGCTCTCGACGCGCCCGGCGCCCACCAGCGGCCGCGAATCGACTCCCAACCGCAGCGTCTTTGGCAACTGTTTCCAGTCGAAGGCTTTCGTCTTCTTGGCGAGCTCGACGGTGCGCTCGAGGAGACGGAGATCCATGTCATGACGAATCAGCCGCTGACGAAAGCTCGGCAGGGTACCCTGAGCGAAGGCGGGCTTCCTGGCGTCAAGCATGCCCAGCACGAGCTGCCACCGGCGGTCGTCGACCATCGAGTCGATAGCTTCGGCATCCGACGCGCCCGTATACGCTTGCAGGAGCAATACCATGCACACGAGCGCGGGTGGCACGGGCGCTTTGCCCTCCCCGGTATCGCGATACATCCCGGCGAGCTCGGCCTGGAAGGCCTCGTCGAACAGCTCCGCGCCGTGAAGGCGCAGGAAAGCGAACAACCGACGGCGTTTGCCAAGTCGGTCCAGCATCTCCTGCTCCTCGGCAGTGATAATCGTGCTCAGGGTCCAGCGAGGTACGGTCGTCGACACAGGGATCCACTCCGTCGGCTGGGCGAGCCGCGTGCAGTGGATCATGCCCGACGGTGCTTGTCGATCCCCCTCGCGCAAGTACTTGAAATGATCGGGGAACTGGAACTGATCGGCGCTCTAGGAAACGCCGCATGCGGCCAGCATGTGGACCCTGGGAACACCTGCACCCGCGTACCCCCTCGGTGTCCTCCACCCTCGCTCATACCTTCGTTGCCGCGGCGCTCCCTGTTCCCATCGGGGTGGCTTTCTGTGATAAGTACCGCTCGACGAACGAGGAGCAGCGTATGGCGGAGTCGAAGTCATCATCGGACGTGGGCATTGTCGGGCTCTTGGGGATCCTCATCGGCGGAGCCTGCGTGCTCATCGCCCTGGTCGGCGTGCTCAACACCGCGTTCGACCTCAATCTCGCGCTCTCGGTGTATGGCACGAGCACGCCGCTGCCGAAGCACTGGGACGAGGTCATCGGCCTCGCGGCGGCCGGCGTGCTCATCGTCGCGCTCACGGTCTTCGGCGGGTTCGTGCGCCGCAAGTTTACCGAGGCCCAAGGCAAGCCGCTCGTGCGGGCCGGCATCCTCCTCGGCGCGCTCGCCTTGCTCGTTATGGTCGGCCGCGGCCTTCAGATCGTCATACTTACCATGACCTACGGGAGCATGCTCGCGTATTATTCGACCGACGGCGATCTCGACGACGTCAAAGCCGAGCTCGCCGGGAAGCCTGATCGTTCTGCGCTCGACGAGGCCGTCAGCCGCGCTGCGCAATACAACAATGCTGCCGCCCTGGCCCTGCTGCTCGAAGCGGGTGCCGACATGCGCGAATCGACCCGGCCCGAGGCCCACCGCCGTTGTCCGCTCGTCGGTCGGAGCTACGAATTCACCAAGACGGCGATCGACCACGGGATCAAGCCCGACGCGTGCCCCCGCGGCGAGCTCGCGGTATGGGAGGCCGTGCACTTCGGCAAGAGTGACGACGAGGCGGCCAAGAACGTCACGCTCCTGATGAGCGCGGGCTGGTCCGGGTCCGCGACACCGGACTACGACAAGCGGTCGCCGAAGAAGATCGCGGCCGAAAAGAAGTGGAGCAAAACGCTCCAGTCGCTCGGCGGCGCGGAATGAGCCTGTGGGACGTCAGGTTTGAGCTCTAACGCCCTTCCTTCCAGGGGATGATGGCGATCTCGCCGTTGCGCTCGACGATCGCGTAGCGGATCTGATCGAGGCGCAAAATGCCGTGCTGCACGTGCGCCGCCTCCAGGATGTCCTCCTCGTCGACGCTCAGCCAGGCCAGACGCTCGCGCAGAATGCGGCCGTCCTCGATGATGACGAGCGGCGTGCCGTCGAGCCAGCGCTCGAACCTCGTGCTCCTGCACTTGAGCCATGACAAACCTAGTTCCAGGCTCACGAGCGTCCCCACGAGGATGATGGCGCCCGTGATGGAATAGTCCTGCCCGAGCAGCGCTTGCTGCGTGCATTCGCTGATGATGAGCAGGAGCAGGAAATCGAAGGTCGTCACGGTCACGAGCGCGCGTTTGCCCGCGATGCGGAAGACGACCAGGAGGGCCATGTAGACGCAGACGGCGCGCACGACGAGGTTCATGGCCACGGCCTCACGGGTACACGAACAGCGAGAGCGACCGCAGAGCTGCCCTCCTCACCGAGGGAGAAGCGGAGGAGACCGGGGCGCGTGGGGCGCAGGACGAACACGACGAGGCCCCCGCCTCGACGCGCGGGAACGTGATGGCGCTTCGATCTGCGTGAATTTCGACCAACGAGGGTTCGGGCACGAAATGCTCGATGTGACCGCGCTCGAAGAGGGACGCCGAGAGGAAGAGGCGGCGCGGGGCGGCGGAGCTCTGCGCGCGCGGGCGGATCTCGAAGCGAGTCGCGCCGTCCACGCGGGTGAAACGCTCGTACCGGACGAAAAACCCGGATGCGTCGCCGGCGGTGGCGTGGCTCAACGGACCTTCCCCGAAGAGACCGAGCGCGGCGAGCAGCACGAACAGGAAGAGCACGGCCCTGCCGACGCGACGGACGCGCATGCTCGTGCGCTCGAATGCGAGGTCCTCGCTCGTTTCGAGATCGCCCGTCCGCTTGATTTCGACCACGACTCCCCCTGCGGCTGAACCTTGGACCCGGACGCGCGCGCGTCAGTCGTGTGGTTTGTCCGGGGGGGTCCTCGACGTACGCCGGCGCGGGAATGCGGCGCGGGCTTCGTGCGTTCGTCGCGGATCATGCAACGTTTGACGCTCCTCTCCGCCGCTGTCCTCCTCAGTGCTTGCGCTGCGCCGCCCCGCGCGCTCGACGTGACGCGCCTCGAACGGGACGTCGCCGCGGCCGAAGCGCGTTCGGGGGGCCGGCTCGGCGTCGCCGTGGTCGAGCCGAGCTCGGGGCAGCGCTGGGTGCATCACGCCGGCGAGCGATTTCCTCTGCAAAGCACGTTCAAGGCGCCGCTCGCCGCGGCGGTGCTCGCGCGCGTGGACGCGGGCGCGCTCTCGCTCGACAAGAAGATCGAGGTGCGTCGCGACGAACTGAGCGTCTGCTGGAGCCCGCTCGCGGAGGCGTTTCAGGGCGAAGCGCAATCGTTCTCGGTGCTCGACCTTCTCACGCAATCCGTGGCCGTGAGCGACAATACGGCCGCGGACGTCCTCATGCACGAGATCGGCGGCCCCGAGAGCGTCAATGCCCTGCTCGCCCGATCGGGCGTGACCGCGATGCACGTCGATCGCTACGAGCGGGACTTGCAGCTCCAGTTCCACGGGCTCGCCGCGTACGAGCCAGCCATGTCCACCTGCAAGGGGATGGACGCCGCGGTCGAGCGGTTGCCGAAGGACGAACACGTGCGCGCCTTCGACGCCTATCTGCGAGATCCCCGTGATACGACCACGCCCGAGGCCGCCGCGGATTTCCTTCTGAAGCTCGAGCGCGGGGAGATGCTCACGCCGGCCTCGACGCGCGTCCTGCTCGACATCATGCACGGCACGAAAACCGGTCCTCGCCGGCTTCGCGCCGGTCTGCCGCCGGACGCGCGTTTGGCGCATAAAACCGGGTCGTCTGACGATACCGAGGGACGTAATGGCGCGACGAACGACATCGGGATCGCCACGCTGCCGGACGGGCGAAAGCTCGTGATCGTGGCCCTCTTGACGGATTCGAGCGCGCCGCAGGAGACGCGCGAGGCGGCCCTGGCCGACGTCGCGCGGGCCGCCGTGGGGGCCATGGCGAGCCCACGATGAGGCGGTCCTGCTCGGGCCCAACGTCCGTCGCTCCAGGAAGTACGATTTCGTACGATGTTCGTTTGAGTGCATATATGTCTGGTACGAAGGCGCGGACGCTTCGTGGCCCTCGTGCTAGACTCGGCCGCACTCCAGGCGAACTGCTGCGAAATGGATCCATCTCCGGAAAAACCAGGCGTTTCCGCCACACGGACGCCCCTCCCGTCGCAGCGCGCGCAGGGCCTGCTCTCCGCGCTCCTCGTCGACGCCTCGCCCATCGACCTTCGCCTCGTCGGCCGCACCTTGCTCCACGCGGCGCTCGTTGGGGTCGGGGCGGGCGTCGTCGCGGTCGTGTTTTTCGCGGCGATCGAGCTTTTGGATCGATTCTTTCTCTCGGGCCTCGCCGGCTACCGTGCGCTCCGCGCCGCGGGGGAGTCCTTTTTGGGCGAGCACGGCATGGGGGCCTTTCGTCCCTGGCTCCTCATGATACTGCCCGCGCTCGGCGGCCTCGCGAGCGGCCTGCTCACGCGCCTCGCGCCCGAATGCCGCGGCGGCGGCGGCGACGCGATGATCGAGGCCTTCCATCGCCACGGCGGGATCATCCGGCGGCGCGTCGTATGGGTGAAGGCGCTAGCCTCCGCGCTCACGCTCGGGACCGGCGGCGCGGGTGGGCGCGAGGGGCCCACGATGCAGATCGGCGCGGCCTTCGGCTCGTTCGTCGCGGGGACCTTGAAGGTCTCCGCGCGCGAGCGGCGGCTCCTCATGATCGCGGGCGTCGCGGCCGGCATGAGCGCGATCTTCCGGACCCCGCTCGGCGCAGCCCTGCTCGCCACCGAGGTCCTTTATCGCGACGACGTGGAGAGCGACGCGCTCATCCCCGCGCTGCTCGCGAGCGTCCTCTCATATTCGGTCTTCATTTCCGTCTTCGGCGAGGCCACGCTCTTCGCGCACGCGCCGCGGTATCCGTTTGTCCCGGCGCACCTTCCGCTGTATGCGCTCCTCGCGATCTTCGTCGCGCTTTGCGCCATCGTTTTTCTCAAGGTGATGGCGTTCGTGAAGCGCACGTCCGCGCGCCTGCCGGTCCCGGATTGGGCGCGCCCCGGCGTTGGTGGCCTCGCGCTCGGGCTCGTGGCCGTGCCCTTGCTCTTGTTCCTCAGCGGGCGGCACCTCGTGCCCGAGGGGCAGGGGATTGGCGTGCTCGGCGGTGGTTATGGCGCCGCGCAGGTGGCCATCACGGGCGCGTCGTGGTTGCCCGACGGATGGCAGGCCGTCGAGCTGCTCGTGGCGCTCGCGGCGATCAAAATCGTCGCGGCCTCGCTCACCATCGGCACGGGCGGCAGCGCGGGTGATTTCGCCCCCTCGCTGGCGATCGGCGGGCTCGTCGGGGGCGCGTTCGGCCGCATCGCGGCGCTCTCGATCGGCGACCCGCGTATCGATCCCGGCGCGTTCGCGCTCGTCGGCATGGGCACGTTTTACGGGGGCGTCGCGCACGTGCCGCTCGGCTCGCTCGTCATGGTCTGCGAGCTTGCCGGCAGCTACGACTTGCTCGTCCCGCTCATGCTCGCCGAGGGCATTGCATTCGTGGCGCTGCGCGATCGCTCGCTTTATTCGGCGCAGGTCCCCACGCAGCGCGACTCCCCCGCGCATCCGCCGGGCGTGCTCGACGTGCTCGGCTCCCTCAAGGTCGCCGACGTGATGATCGCCGGCCGGCCTTACGTGCAGTTCGCCCTCGCGACGCCGGTGCCCGAGGTCCTTCGCCTCGCTTCGGACACGGGCTGGCAGGACGTGTTTCCTGTGCTCGACGGGCAGGGGAAAATGGCTGGGGTCATCACGAGCGATGTCGTGCGCCTGCTCGCGACGGAGCGGGACCTCGAACCATTCGCCCTCGCCGCCGACGCCATGCAGCCGCCGGTGACCGTGCGGCCGGACGACGATTTGAGGAAGGCGACCGAGGTGCTGCTCGCGCAAGGCGTGCGGGAAGTGCCCGTCGTCGACGACGCGGGCAGGATCGTGGGTTTTCTCGATGAATCCGAGGTAGGGCGCGCCTATCTCGACGCGACCGCGCGCGAGGAGCGGGCGGCTTGAGCCTGGTTTGACCGGGGATGCGGCGAGGCCCGAGGGGGCCCTCGCTCCGCTCCCCTTTCGTTCCCCGAGCTTTGCGGGGACGCGATTGCTGCGCGTCACGTTCACGCGGCAAACGGCATCGGACTCGCATGTGCGGGGCGGGTGCCTTCCGCGGAGACCGCGGCAGGCATTCAACCGGAAGGAGACGATCATGAAGCGTATGTTCCGGGCCCTGCTCGCCTCGCTCGCGATCGGGCTGATCGCGTCGCCCGCCCTTGCGGTCGACGAGCACGCACAGAAGACGCTCAGCGAGCAATACAAGGACGCCAAGAAGACCGAGGTCGCGTTCGCGAACCTGCCGACCGCGGCGCAGAACGCCATACGAACCTGGGCGGAGGGCGGCGAGATCAAGAAGGTCGAGCAGCTCACGCTGAAGGACGGCCAGATCCACTACAAGGCCGAGATCAAAAAAGGGAAAGAGAAGCTGCAGGTCGCCGTGACAGCGGACGGCAAGACCGTGGCTCGCGGCGAGAAGATCGACTGAGCGGAGCCCCAGCGCCCCGCGAAGCGAGCTCGCGGGACCCGCGGGCTCGCTCTCGCATGTTCGAAGTTGACTCATACGACCAGATGAGTCAACCTGGTCTTGATGGTCGCACGACGTAGCCAAAAGCCCCGCGATCCTGCGCGACGCCAGCGCATCCTCGAAGCGGCGCGACGGCATTTCACCCAGCACGGCTTCAAGGGGACGAACCTCGACGCGGTCGCGGCCGAGGCGGGCTGCGCGAAAGGCGCGCTTTACCTCGAGTTCGCCGACAAGGAGTCGCTCCTGCGCGAGGTCGTCGAGCAGTCGTTCGCGGCGATCGGCGCTCGTTATGCCGAGGAGGTCATGTCGATCGCGTCACCGCTCGAGCGCCTCGTGGCCACGCTGCGTTTCGCGTATCGCCAGCTCCTCGCCGACCCGATGTTCGGCAAGCTGCTCCGCGAGGACCCGGATTTCCGCGCGCTCGGGCTCACCTCCGATTCGCAAAAGGTCGAGGAAGGCAAGGCGCAGCTCGCCATGATCCGCGGCTGGGTCGATGAGGGAATCGCGCGCGGCGAGATTCGCGCCGACATCGATCGCGACGCGGTGCCAATCGTGATCGGGGTCCTGCGCTTCGCGCCGCAGCACCTCGGCATGATAGCCGAGCTCGGCCTCTTTTCGACCGAGCGCGCGCTCGACGCGATCGTCGACGTCTTCCGCGCGGGGCTCGCCGCGCCGAAAAGCCCGCCGCCCGCGAAACGCGCCGGGCCCACACCCCAAAGGAGATCCAAGCGATGACCACCACGCATGCAATCGACGTCGAGGGCTTGACGAAGCGGTTTGGAGAGGTCACGGCCGTCGACGAGATCACGTTCGCGGTCGAGCCCGGCGAGGTCTTCGGGTTCATGGGCCACAACGGCGCGGGCAAAACGACGACGCTGCGCATGCTCCTCGGCTTGACGCCGCTCACGTCCGGCTCAGCGCGCGTGCTCGGCCGCGAGGTCGGGCGCGAGACGATCGAGATTCGCCGCACCGCCGGGTATTTGCCAGCCCATTACACGCTGCCGCCGGACATGACGCCCCGTCAGTTCTTGCATTACGTCGGCGCCATGTTCGGCCTCCCGCGCGGCGTCGTCGCGGCGCGGGCCGAGGCGCTCCTCCAGCGCTTCGACCTCGTGCGTGCCGCGGATCGAGCGCTGCGCGGCTTCTCCACGGGCATGACGCAAAAAGTGGGGCTCGCTCAGGCTCTCCTCAACGAGCCGCGCGTGCTCTTGCTCGACGAGCCGACCTCGGGCCTCGATCCGCTCGGCCGCCACGAGCTGCTCGAACTGCTCCGCGAGCTCGCGCGTGACAAGGGCGTTACCGTCGTCTTTTCGTCGCACATCCTCTCCGACGTCGAGGCGCTTTGCCGTCGCGTCGCGGTCCTGCATCGCGCACGACTCGTCGCATTCGGCGACGTCGAGCACCTCAAAGCGCAGCACGGCGTACGCACGATGGATGACCTCTACCTCGCGCTCGTGCGCAAGGAGGCGGCATGATCCGGCTCCAGTGGCTCGACTATCTCGCGACGCTGCGCGAGCGCAAGACGTGGCTCTGCGGGGCCATGCTCCTCTATGCGGTGCTTTCCATTCCGGTCCTCCTCGCGCGCCCGCCCGCGCACGTGCGGGAAGCGATCGCTACGTGGTTCGGCCACGGCGGCCCGTTCGTGATCTTCATGTACGTGTGGATCGACCTCGCGATGAACAAGGTGATCGCGTTTCTCCCGGTCGTCCTCGCGAGCGGGATCGTCCTGCGCGAGCGTGACGTCGGCGTGCTCTCGATCCTCGCGGCCAAACCCCTCTCCATGCCGAGGTATTTCGCGCTTCGCGCCGTCAGCGCGTGCGCCGTCATGGCCACGCTCCACGTGGGCGCGCAGCTCCTCGGCCTCGTGTACTTTTTCGTGCGCGTGCCGGGCTTCCGGCCCTTGGCCTTCCTCGCCGCGATGACCCCGCACCTCTTCGCGGCGATCTTCGCGACCTGTTTTTCTGCGGCGATCGCCGGCTGGGTCAAGCACCGCGGCGCCTCCGCGTTGATCGGGCTCGCCGTGCTCGGCCTGCTCCTCGGTTTGTCGCTCATCGGGTTTTACCAGCCCGCGTGGCGGAACCTGACGCTCGTGAACCCGATGTCGCTCGGCGCGCTTGCCCTCGGAAACCTCGATCACCTCGGCCCGAAGGACCTCGCGCCCCCGATGCTCGCGCTCTCGCTCCTCTCGCTCGCCGCGATCGCGATCGGCGCCGCCGGCGTGCGCCGCATGGAGGCTTGACCATGACCGAGACAGCTTCGCTCCGAGATTATTTTCTCCTCGAAGCACGGCACGCGCCGCGCCGCGCGCCGATCGTGGCGGCGCTCGTCGGCGGCCTCGGCGTGCTCGGGACCCACGCCCTCCTCGTGCGTTTCCCCCCGCGCGCGCTTCACTTTCTTGAACAAGCCTTCGACCTCCGGGGCCTCGCGGCGGTCCTGCTCATCAACGATCTGATGGCCGCCTATTTCGCGCCATATTTCGTGGGGCTCGCAGGCCTACTCGGTGCCATCGTCACGGCACGGGAAGAGGCGCAACTCGAAGTCCTGCTCGCCAAGCCGATCCACGCCCGCGTGCTCCTCGCCGCCCGCGTAGGGCCCATTCTCGGCGCCGCGGCGCTCACCGGCACGGCCGTCGCGATCGTCACGGGGCTCTCGATCCTCCCGCACCTCGCGTCGGGCGACATGGTCAGCGCCGCCGGCGCGCTCGGCGGAGGGCTCTTCCTCACCGCGCTCGCGCTGCTCCTCCTCGCGCTGCTCCTGCCGCTTCTCGTGCGTATGCGCGACGCCTTCCACGCGCTTCTCGTCGGCTCCCTCGTCTGGCTTCTGCCTCTCACGCCGACGGCCGTCATGATCTATCGGCCCGACGTCTACGAGGGCCGCGCGGCCCTGCGATCCGCGATCACGTTGCCGAGTCTCGTCTGGCACGACGCGGCGGCTGCGTGGGTCGGACCTTTGGTGCTCATACTGGCGGCCCCGCTCTGCGCGCTTTTCGTGCGGATCGCAGGACGCGTGCTCGAACGGACCGACACCCGGTGACGTGACGCAAAAGAATGCCTTTCCGCGTCCTTGACGTGCGCCGTCCGGTGCTGTCCGATGCGGCCGCCCCGGACGGTCCCGGCTTGTTCGAGCCGCGGCAATGTATCGCGGGGCGAGCATTCACCTGGTGGGAAGCATGCAATCTCGATCCGTTCCATTCACGCGCGCCGTGCGCCAAAGGCTCCGCGGCGCGACGATCGGCTGGTTTTGTCACGGCCTGATCCTCGCCGCGCTTGCAGGGTGTAGCAGCGAAGCGAGCAACGCGGGCCCGCAGGAGAACGCGGGCGCGACGGCGCCGGCTGCAGCCGCGACAAACCAGACCGAGGCGATCGACCTCGACACGGTCATGCGGCGGACGCACTTCGGGTATCGCGCCGAGGGCGGCGTATTCTCGGCGGGGCACGCGACGTACGCCGTCAAGGCGAGCCCCGAGGCGCTCACGGTGTGGCCGAGCGAGAGTGACCTCGCCGCGCCGGAGGAGGGCGCGACGGCGCCGTTCGTCGCGTCGCTGGAGAGCATCACCCGCGGCGGAAGGTCGATCGCGGAGGGGCGCTCCGGAAAGGCCGCGGTCCGGCCCGACGCGAGCCTCGGCATCCAGCGCGGCGCCGTGGTCGAGCACCTCGAAAACGACGAAGAGGGCGTCGAGCAGAGCTTTGAGTTCGCCGAGCGTCCGGCGGGCGAGGGCGATCTCGAGGTCAAGATCGCAGTGACGGGCGAGGCGTTCCTCGGCGAGACCGAGGGCGGCTTGCACTTCGCGGATCCCGCGACAGGGCTCGGCGTGCGGTACGGCGTGGCCACGTGGGTCGACGCGAACGGCGTGCGCACCCACATCGACGCGGATTTCGTGGACGGGCGCATCGTGCTGCGCGTGCCTGCGTCGGTGCTCGACGCGAGCGCGTATCCGGCTGTGCTCGATCCCGTGATCGGGCCCGAGATCGCGATCGACACGCCGGCGTATGCGGCGGCGAACCGACTCCAGTACGATACCGTGGTCTCGTTCGCGGGCGGCACCTTCCTCGTCGTCTGGACGGACGAGCGTTATCAGGGCACGGCGGACGTGTACGGCGTACGCGTGTCGCAGGCTGGCACCGTGCTCGATACGTCGGGCATCCCGATCGCGGTCGCGAAGTCCACCCAATCGCAGCCGGCCGTGGCGAACAACGGCACGGATTGGATGGTCGTCTGGGTCGACAGCCGGAACAACGCGGACGACATCTACGCCGCGCGCGTCACCGCGGCCGGTGTCTTGCAGGATCCGAACGGGATCGCTGTCACGAGCGGCGGCGGCAAGAGCTACCCGTCGATCGCATTCGACGGCACGAACTACTTCGTCGTGCACACGCTCTCGAACCAGATTCGCGGCAACTTCGTGGGGACGAACGGCACGGTGAACTCATCGACCGTGGCCATCGCGCAGCCGTCGTACAGTCCGAACGACACGGTGGTCTCCTGGAACGGCACGAACTACCTCGTCGCGTTCAACACCTACACGGGGGCGACCTATTACCGCGTTGCCGCGCGGCGCGTATCTCCGGCCGGCACCGTGCTCGACGCGAGTGACATCGTCGCCTGCAACGGCTCGTCGGTTTGCCCCTACTCGCAGCTCGGGATCGCGTCGGATGGGGTGAACTGGCTGCTCGCGTGGGACAACTACAGCAGCGCGAACAGCATCTTTGGCCAGCGCATCTCGTCGGCCGGCGCGCCCATGGACGCGGGGAACGGCTTCACCATCGGCAACGGCGTCGCTTCGACCGACCCCATGAAGGTCACCGTCACCTTCGCGGGCAACGGCTATGGCGTGTTCTGGGACGATTCGAACCAGGTCTATGGCGCTCGCGTGAGCTCGGGCGGCGCGGTGCTCGTCTCGGCCACGCCGCTGACGAACGAGATGGGCACCCGCAGCTCCGTCGGGGCGGCGCACGACGGGACGAATTTCTACGCGGCCTTCAGCGATACGCGCGGCGTCGCAGGGAACAACCTGGACGACATCTACGGGCTCCGCTTGTCGAACGCGCTCGTCAAGATCGACGCCACGAGCACGTTGCTCTCCCGCGCGGCGAACGATGAGCGTTCTCCGCGCGCCGCCTTCAACGGGACGAACTGGCTCGTCGTCTGGGAAGACGCGCGCCCAGGATCCACGAACGACATCTGGGGCGCGCGCCTCTCCAGCACGGGCGCCGTGCTCGATGCTGCGGGCTTCGCGATCTCGGAGGGGACGAACTCGCAGTTCGTGCCTGTGGTCGCGGCGAACGGCGTCGACTGGCTCGTCGCTTGGCAGGACCGGCGTAATGGCAGCAGCAACGACGACATCTTTGCCGCGCGCGTCTCCAGTACCGGCGCCGTGCTCGACGCCGGCGGCATCCCAGTGAACACGGCGGCCGGCCACCAGACGAACCCCGCCGTCGCCGCGGACGGGACGAACTGGCTCGTCACGTGGCGCGACGCCACGAGCACGGAGATCTTCGCGGCTCGCGTCGCGCCGTCATCGAACGTGCTCGATCCCGCGGGCATCAAGCTCTCGACCGGCGGCGGCTCGCTGCCCGCGATCGCGTACAACGGCACGAACTACCTCGTCGCTTGGACCAAGCCGACGAACGCGAACGACATCTTCGCCTCGCGCGTGACGCCCGCCGGCGCGGTCCTCGACGCGGGCGCGCTCGCGATCCCCGTGTCGGCTGTCGTGGGCGCGGCGGAGACGAACGCCTCGGTCGCGTCGAACGGGGTGGACTGGTTCGTCGCCTGGAACGACGTCTCCGACGTGCGCGGCGCCCGCGTCAACGCCGCGGGCACGGTGCTCGACGTCGTAGGTATCAGCGTGAGCAGCGCGGCGAACACCCAGAACTTCCCCGCCACAGCTTGGGACGGCACGCAGTACTGGGTCGTTTGGCAGGACGATCGTACGATCGTGAACTATCAAGACGTCTACGGCGCGCGCATCTCGAGCAGCGGCACGAACAAGGATCCGAGCGGGTTCGTCGTGGCGAACGACGCGCTCCAGCTCGAGCTCCGGCCGCAGCTCGCGGCGGGCAAGTCGCAGGAGGTCCTCGGAGTGTACTACCGGTTCGATCCGCAGCAGCCGTACGGCTCGGAGCGGGCCCGCGCGCGTGTCCTCTCGGACGCCTCGCCGGGCGCGAACGGCGTGGCGTGCTCGGTCGGCGGGCAATGCGTGAGCGGCTTCTGCGTGGACGGCGTCTGCTGCGACGCGGCCTGCACGAGCACCTGCCAGGCGTGCTCCGCGGCGAAGAAGGGCGCGGGCACCGACGGCGTCTGCGGCCCGATCAAGGTCGACACCGATCCGGACAACGAGTGCTCCGACCAGGGCGCGAGCTCGTGCGGCACGAACGGGAGCTGCAACGGCGCGGCCGCGTGCAAGCTCTACGCTTCGGGCACGAGCTGCGGCGCGACCTGCAATGGCGGCGCGCTCCAGCCGCAGACCTGCGACGGCGCCGGGACGTGCGCGGCGAGCGGCATGCCGACGAACTGCGCGCCGTACGCGTGCGCCGGAAACATGTGCAAGTCGTCGTGCACGACGGGCGCGGATTGCGCGTCCGGCTTCTCGTGCGTCAACGGCGCGTGCGTGGGCCTGCTTGGCAACGGCGAGTCGTGCACGGCGAACTCCGATTGCCAGTCGGGGAGCTGCGTCGACGGCGTCTGCTGCAACACGGCGTGCGGCGGCCTTTGCCAGGCGTGCACCGTGTCGAAAAAGGGCAACGGTACGGACGGCGTGTGCGGGCCGATCGCCCTCGGCGTCGATCCGGACAACGAGTGCGCGACGCAGGCGGCGTCGAGCTGCGGACAAACGGGCGTTTGCAATGGCACGGGTGCCTGCCAGCTCCACCCGCAGGGCACCTCCTGCGGGGTGAGCACCTGCCAGGGTAGCGTGGTCACGGGCCAGATCTGCAATGGGTCGGGCCAGTGCGTGAATGACGCGATGGGGCAGGACTGCGCGCCGTACGTCTGCTCGGCTGGCACGTGCAAGAACCCCTGCACGAACAGCAACGAATGCTTGCCGGGCAACGTCTGCACGGCGGGCGCTTGCAAGCCGGCGGGCTCGCCGGGCACGCCTTGTGCGAATGCGTCGGAGTGCGGCTCGGGCTTCTGCGTCGACGGCGTGTGCTGCGACGCGGCGTGCAACGGCGGCTGCGTGGCTTGCTCCACGGCGAAGAAGGGCCAGGGCGCGGACGGCACGTGTGGCCCGATCAAGAACGGCACGGATCCGGACAACGAGTGCGCGGCCCAGGTGCCCTCGACCTGCGGCCAGAATGGCCAGTGCAATGGCAATGGCGCGTGCGCGCTCCACGCGAGCGGCACGGAATGCGCACCGGGCAAGTGCACGGGAACCTTGCAGACGAACCCGTCCCAGTGCGACGGCAGCGGGACGTGCGTCGTCGGCACGGAGACGCAGTGCGTGCCCGGGTATGCGTGCGACGGGACGAAGTGCGCCACGAGCTGCACGGACGACAGCATGTGCGCCCCGGCGTACGAGTGTGATCCGGCCATGCAGTGGTGTGTGCCCTCCATGGGCGCGGGCGGCAATGGCGGTGCTGGTGGTGCCGGTGGCAATGGTGGCGCCGGTGGCGCGGGCGGCAATGGCGGCGCTGGTGGTGCGGGTGGCAATGGCGGCGCCGGTGGTGCGGGTGGCAATGGTGGCGCCGGTGGTGCCGGTGGTGCCGGCGGCGCGGGTGGCAATGGCGGCGCCGGTGGCAGCGCGGGCGGCGGACAAACGACCGACAGCGGCGGCTGCGGCTGCCGGACGGCGCCGGAATCGTCCACGGCCGGCGGCATGGGCGCCCTGATTGTCGTGGCGGCCTTCGGGCTGCGCCGTCGCCGTCGGTCGGCCTGATTCTCTCCCTCTCGTTTTCCCTCCCCGCCGCGCCCTGACCGGGGCGCGGCATCCCCCAGCCGAACCGGAACCCGAGGTCCCGCCCGACCCGATCGTCGCGATCTTTTGTTCCTCACGAGTAACATTAGGTAACATCCGACCACCTTGGGTAACGACGCACCTCCCCGACGGCCTACAGCCTTGCTCACGACCCACGAGGTCGCGGCGCTGCTTCGCGTGCATCCGAAGCACGTCTACCGTCTCCTCAAACGAGGGCTTCCCGCGCGCCGCGTCGGCGACGAGTGGCGTTACGACGAGGCCGACGTGCTCGCATGGAGCCGGGGCGCGCCTGTCGCCGCGTCGGCGGAGGCGCCCGAGACCTCACCTCCGCCCCTGCTCGCGGCGAACGGAGATCTCGCGATCGAGGCCTTGTTCGACGAGGCCCGTGATCGAGCCGCCCCGCTCGTAGGCCTCATCCTCGCCGATCATGCGACCGGCCTCGTACGGCTGGAGCGTGGCGCCGTGCTCGGCGCGGGCTGCCACGGGGACCATGTTCCTGCGTCGCTCGGGGGGGAGAAGCTCGCATGGATCCACCTCGCCGTCCGTGAGCTCGGGCTCGCGCATCGCAAGGGCCTGCGGTTGCGCAGGCTCTCCAGCATCGCGGGGCGCAGGCTCGCGTCGCGGCCGCGGACCGCGGGCATTCGCCACCATATCGACGAGGCTTTGTCCCGCGAGGGGGTCGAGCCCGAGCGCGCCTATGCGCACGCCGAGGAATATCGCTCCCACAGGGACGCGGTCATGGCCGTCGCACGTGGGGACGCCGAGGTCGCGCTCGCCTCCCGCGCGTGGGCCGCGCACGCCGGGCTCGGGTTCACGCCCGTCGTGACGGAGGCGTATGGCCTCGTGTTTCGCGCCGAGCACCTCGGCGACCCCCGCGTCCTCGCGCTCTGCGAGCTCGTCCAGAGCGGGAAATTCCGCGCGCGGCTCGCTTGCCACGCGGGGTACGACGCGACGAGCGCTGGGCATCTGCAGTTTGGAAGGAGTATCGCTTGAAATTGATCCGACAAACCATGATGTTGGGAGCGCTCGCGGCGCTCCTTTCCCCGCGCGCGGCGCTCGCCCTGGATTGCAGCGCTTTGCCAAACCCTGTCTACATCCAGAGCGGGGACACGCAGGAGCCGCTCCTCAAGGGGCTCGGCCAGAAGCTCCGCGCCTCGCAGACGACCCCGATGACGCTCATCTACCAGACGAGCGGCTCGTGCACGAACATCGAAGCGATGTACCAGGGCACGAAGCTCGCGACGAATCCGCGTTACATCCCCTCGGCCGCCGAGGATCCGACGTGGGACCCGAGCAAGCCCGCGCCTCAGTGCACGATTGATCCGAACGGTGTCCCCCTCGACCTCGCCATCTCGGCGCTCTTCGTGAGCTCCTGCGATCCCTCGCCGCCGCCCGCCGGGATCGGCCTGTTCCAGGGGCCCGTGCAGCCGTATGTCTTCATCGTCCCGGAGGCGAGCTCGCAGCGCGCCATCACAGCGGAGGAGGCGTATTTCGTTTTCGGCTTCGGCGCGCAGGGGAAGGTCGAGCCCTGGACGGACGAGTCGCTCTATTTCATCCGCACGACGACAAAGAGCACGCTGCTCACGATGGCTGCGGCCATCGGCGTGCCAGGGGCGAAATGGAAAGGGGCGATGCTCGACAAATCCTCCGAGGTCTTGAACGGCGTCGCCACCTCGCCGAGCCCCGAGAAGACGATCGGCATCCTCGGCGCCGAGATTTACGACGGCAACCGGGACAAGGTCGAAGCGCTCGCGTTCCAGGCGTTCAAGCAGAAACACGCCTATTACCCCGACTCCACGGCGACCTCCTTCGACAAACGCAACGTGCGGGACGGTCATTACACGATCTGGTCCCCCACGGTGTATCTCGCGCACGTCGACGCGCAGGGGACCGTGACGAACGCGCGCGTTCGTTCCCTCGTCGACATGATCCTCGCGAAGACCGTCACTCCCGCGCCGGATTTCGATCCGCTCGACATCGTCATCTCGAAGGGGCTCGTCCCCGATTGCGCAATGACGGTCACGCGGTCCTTCGAGGGCGGTGACCTCTCGCTCTATAGCCCGCCCGAGCCGTGTGGCTGCTTTTTCGAGAGCCGCGTGGGACAACCCAGCGCGACGTGCACGACATGCGGCGGGGATGGCGAATGTGGCGGTGGCAAGTGCCGGCACGGCTTCTGCGAGGCGAAATGAACACGCGATACTTCTTCAAGGGTCTTTTCGTCCTCGTCCTGCTCGCGAGCGCGTGCGGCGAGGAGAATCCGCCGGCAAACCCCTCGGGTAGCTCGTCGAGCAGCGGCGCGGGCGGCATGGGCGGAGCTGGCGGAGCCGGCGGGAGCGGGCCCGGATGTTTCTCCGACCCCACGAGCCACGTGGAGATCATCAACGCCTGCACCGACGCGGAGAAGGTGGACAAGGTCGTGAACCTGCCGCTCCTGAATGCCGATGGCTCGCTCCCACCGCTGCCCTGACCGGGCATTTCGGCGGCTCGTCGTGCTCGCGAGCCTGCTCGCCGGGAGCGCGATCGGGTCTGCGCGGGCCGAGACCAAGCCCAAGCCACCCGAGCCCCCCGTGCGCCTCCGCCTCTCGGGCTATGTGCAGGCCGACGCTGTGGCGTATCGGCAATCGTCGCAAGACGAAATCAACCCGGCGACCGGCGCGCCGCTCAACGAGGATCGATTCACGATCACGCGGGCGCGCCTCCGCGCCGATGTGAGCGCGCACATCGTGAGCGGCGCGCTCGAGCTCGACGCAAACACCGTGGAGGGGCCCGCCGCGCGTGTCATCGAGGCCGAGGTCTCGGCGCGCTGGCAAGGCGCGAATGCCGAGGCGCCGCCCTACGTCATGGCCACGCTCGGCCTCTTCAAAATTCCTTTTGGCGTCGAAGGACCGGAGCGTGAGCGGAGCCGCCTCTTCCTCGAACGAACCACGACGAGCCGCGCGCTGTTTCCGGGCAACTATGACCTCGGCCTGCGCCTCTCCGGCGGGTATCGTGTCCTCCGGTATGCCGTGGCCCTCATGAACGGCGAGCCGGTCGGGCAGGTGTTTTTCCCGGCGCGGGATCCGAACGGAGGCAAGGACGTCCTCGGTCGCATCGGCGTCGATACGAGGCCGCTCGCGAGGCTGCGCGTGCAGGGCGGGTTTTCCGCCCTTTCCGGCACGGGGCTACACCGGGGCACGCCGAGCACGAAGGACGTACTCGTGTGGCGCGACGAGAACGAGAATGGCCTTGTGGAGGGGACCGAGATCCGCGCGATTCCGGGGACCGCGGCCACGCCGTCCGAGAACTTTGACCGCTTCGCGCTCGGCGCCGACCTGCGCGTCACGGCGAAGCTGCCCGTCGTCGGCGAATCGTGCCTCTTCGGAGAAATCGTGCGCGCGCAAAACATCGATCGTGGCGTCGAGCCTGCCGACCCGATCGGCGCAGGCCGTGATCTCCGAGAACTCGGCTTTCACGTCGGAATCACCCAGGAGCTCAGCCGATATGTGATGATTGGCGTGCGTTACGATCGGTACAACCCCGACCAGGACGCGAGCGAGCAACGCGGCAAGGACCTCGTGCCCCGCGACAGCACGTACTCCACCGTCTCCATCGCCGCTGCGCTCCGGTACACGCCCCCAACGCGGACGTTCGCCCGTGACAACCCCTTTCCCGCCCTGCGCGTCGTCCTTGAATACGATCACCGGAACAACGCGCTCGGCCGCACCGCGGGCGGTCTGCCGACCACGCTCGGGGACGACTCGTTCGCGATTCGCGGGGAGGTGTCGTTTTGAGGCGGCCTGCGCTCTTGCTTATGTTTTCGGTATTCACCGGCTGCGGCGGCGTATCGTCCGATCCGGGGCTCTTTGCGGACATGCGTGTCGCGCCCGGCGTGTACGTGAAGGGGCCGATGCCGCAGGAGAATGGCGGGCCCGGCGTCGTCGCCGTGGACCTCGGCACGAATCGCGTGCGAACGGGGCAGATCGACAAACCCATGCGGGGGGCCCTCGCGCCGGATGCGACCGCGGTCGCGCTCGGCCTCTCCGGGGATGCAGGATACTGGATCGTCCCTGCGGGCCTGCCCGACGTGCAATCGCCGGCATTTCCCACCTTCGACGTATCGCTTTCGTTTTCGCCCGACATGCGCGCGGGGTCGTACGAGCTCCTCGTGCACGCCGTCGATGTGGATGGGCATTTCGGCACCACGAGCCGTCATGCGCTCGAGGCCACGACCATCACCGCGCCCGAGGGAAACCTCGTCGTCTCGCTTCGCTGGGATCGCGAGGCCGACCTCGACCTGCACGTCGTCGATCCGCGCGGGGTCGAGATCTACAAGCGCAACATTAATTCGTACGAGTTGCCGCCGTCCGGGCAGCCAGTGAATCCCACGGCGTGGCAGTCCGGCGCGCTCCTCGATTTCGACTCCAATGCGGGATGCGTCATCGACGGCAAGCGCATGGAAAACGTCATCTGGAAGAACGACCCGCCGCCCGGCCATTACATCGTCCGTGTCGATACGTTTTCCCTTTGCGGCGAGGGCTTCGCGAACTGGTCGGTGGACGTGCTCCGGAGCGGCGTCTCCCTGGCGCGGTCCGCGGGACAGGGCGGGCCCACGGACGAGGCGATGCCGCACGACAGGGGCGCCGGCGTCCTCGCGGTGGAGTTCGATCTTCCGTGAGGGGCCGCGCGGTGTGTATGGCCGTGGTGCTGGCCGCGTACTCGTTTTCCACGGTGGCCCATTCCGACGAACCACGACCCGCGGAGGTGACCGTCCGCGCGGCGCCACGCAAGCGTGATCCGGGGCGTGCGACCGTTCGCGCCGACGAGGCCCGGCGCGTGGCAGGGACACGGGACGATGCGCTTCGAATCGTGGAGAGCCTGCCGGGCGTCGCGCGGGGCGGGTTTTTCGGGGGAGGGCTCGTTCTTTGGGGCGCCGCGCCGGGCGACAGCCGTGTCACCGTGGACGGCGTCGAGATTCCGGTACTTTATCACGGAAATGGCCTTCGTGGTGTGCTTCCCTCGGGCCTCGTGCAGGCGATCGACCTCGCGCCCGGCGCGTATGGCGCCGAATACGGCCGCGCGCTCGGCGGCCTCGTCCGCGTGACCACGCGAGAGCTCCCGGCAAAGGGCATTCACGGATCGATCGGCGCAGATTTCCTCGATGCCGCGGGCATGGTGAGCGCTGCCGTGGGGGATCGCGTGCGCGTCGCAGCCGCGGCCCGCGCGAGCCATTTCGATCGGCTCGTCGCCGCCGTGGCCCCGCCGAGCGTCCTCGACGTCGTGCCCATTCCGCGGTATCACGATTATCAGCTCAAGGTCTCCCTCGCGCTCCGGGAGGACGAGGCGATCTCGGCGGTGCTCCTCGGTGCGGGGGACGCGCTCACGCGCACGCAGCCATCGTCCGACCCCGCGAACACGCGTGTCGAATCGACCGAGAGCTCGTTTCAAAGATTTTATTTGCGTTATACGCGCGCCCTGCCCGACGGCGCGAACGTCGCCATCGTTCCGTTTTTCGGGCGGGATCGTGATCGGCGGGATGCCTCGTTCGGCGGGGTGCCGCAGGCGCGGGACACGCTCACGTGGCGGTATGGGCTGCGTGCCTCGTATCGCGCGCCGCTCACGCGCGACATCGTCGTGACGGCCGGCGTGGATGCCCTCGCGTCCCGCGCGAGCTTGTTCCGCCAGGGTTCGCTCACGTTGCCTCCGAGGGAAGGGGATCTTTACGTCTTTGGCCAGCCCCCAGGAAGCGACGTCAATGCGGACGAGTGGACTACGAACATCGTCGACGTCGGCCCCTTCCTCGTCTCGGAGTTGCGGCTCGGCCCCTTTCTCGTCACGCCGGGGCTGCGCGCCGACCTGTTTCTGGTGGAGGGATCCCGAAGCACGCCGCGCGTGGGACAAACTCCCGGCATCGGCTCGTCCCGGCTCTTGCCAGCGCTGGATCCACGGCTCTCGGTGAGCGTTTCCCCCGTGGACCATGTGACGATCTCCGCGAGCGGCGGCCTCTACCACCAGCCGCCGTCGGCGGAGGATCTCGGACCGGTGTTCGGCGCGCCAAACCTTATGCTCTCCCGCGCGGCGCACGCGAGCGCAGGCGCGTCCGTGCGCTTGCCCGCGGGCCTCGACGTTGAAGTGACCGGTTTTTTCGTGGCGCTCGACGACCTCGTGGTCCGCAGCCGGCTCCCCACCCCGAAGCTCGCTGCCGCCCTCACGCAGGAAGGCGAGGGCGAGAGTTTCGGCGTGCAGGTCCTCGCGCGAAGGCAGCTCTGCAATGGGCTTTACGGCTGGATCGCCTACACCGCGAGCCGTAGCGAACGGCGTTATGTGGAGGATCCGTCGACGCGGCTTTTTGATCACGATCAGACGCACGTGCTCACAGCGATGGCCGGCTACGAATGGCGTGGATGGAATTTCGGCGTTCGGTTCCGTCACGCCACGGGCGCGCCGCGCACGCCTGTCGTGGGCTCTTTTTATGATACGACGGCCGGCCGTTTCCAGCCGATCTTCGGCGCGCCAAATGGAACACGCCTCCCGAGCTTCCAGGCCCTCGACCTCCGCGTGCAGAAGGCGATTTCCGTGCGCAGCGCCTCGGTGGTCCTTTCGCTCGACGTCACGAACGCGACGAACCAGGACAACCCCGAGGAGTTCGTTTACAACTACGATTTCAGCCGCAAGAGCTTCATTTCAGGGTTGCCGGTGCTGGCCATTCTGGGTGCGAGGGTCGAGCTGTGAAGGGCAGCATTTCGTGGGCAACGATGTTCCTCGTCGTGGCGGGTTGCCTCCCTGCCGAGGCCGAGCGGGAGTCGCTCGTGACGGGCCCGCGTATCCTCGCGGTGCGCAGCGAGCCGCCCGAATCGAAGCCCGGTGCGTCCGTCGTATACAAGGCGCTTGTGGTGACACCGGACGGTGAACTCCAGGGCACCGCCGTGCGCTGGGCCTTTTGCGCGGCGCCGAAGCCGTTCACGGAAAACAGCCCTATCAGCGCCGCGTGTCTCGAAGGCGCCGTGCGGCCCATCGTGGGCACTACCGTGAGCGTGACAGCGCCGACGCCGACCGATACCTGTTCGCTCTTCGGCCCCGAGACGCCCCCCGGTGATTTCCGCCCGAGGGACCCAGATGGGACAGGCGGGTTTTACCAGCCAGTCCGCGTGGAAGCCACAGGGCAGACCGCGTTCGTCCTGGAGCGGATCACGTGCAACTTGCCGAATGCGCCCCTCGACGTCGCAGTGGAGTTCGCAGAGCGGCGCGCCCTAAATCGAAACCCGACGCTCGTCCCGCTGCGTGCGTTCGTGAACGGCGCGCCCGCGTCGCTCGACGCCTTGCCCGCGGGCGGAGACGTGCGATTCGAGGTCGGCTGGAGCGCCTATGACGCCGAGGCGTACCCTGCGTTCGATCCAAGAAAGCAGGCGCTTGTGGACCAACGCGAGGCGTTGCGGGTCTCCTGGTATGCGACCGCCGGGGCCTTCGAGAGCGACGTGACGGGGCGGGCGAGCGAGGACCTGGCGCCGACGGTGTCGAACGGATGGCGCGCGCCCGACGAGCCTTCGCGGGTGTTCGTGTGGCTCGTGTTGCGGGATGGGCGTGGCGGGACCGATTTCGCGAGGTATACCCTCGACGTGAAGTCTCCGCCTTAGGGCGGGCGCCTACTCCTCGATCGTGGGCCCGCGAAGCAAAGTGAACGGATCGGGGACTCCATGGGGGCATTCCCATATCTTGAAACGGAGCTCCACCGCCATGTCCCGCGCGAGGGTTCGCACGCCCTGCACGCCCTCGACCAGATCATCGAAGACCACGGCCACGTGCCGGCTGCCCCACTCCCCGTGATACCACGCCGGCTCGATCTGCGGGCGGGGATCAGCTTCGCTACGCGTCGTCCAGGCGGGGAGCTCCTTTTCGAGCCGCATCTCGAAGGCGTCGAGTTTCTCCCGCCGAGCGTCCTTGTCCTTGAATTGTCCGTGCGGGAGCCAGAAATCGAACTCCACCGCGATCTCCGCGTGCGCATGGTCGAGTTCCATCTGGACGCGGCCGCCTCGCGCATAAAAAAGCTCTCCGAGGGCGGCCGGCATCGTCAGTGTGTGCGTGCTGTGAAAGAGCACCTGCAGGCCTGCGGCAACGACTCGAGGGGCGTCATCGTAATAGGGCCAGTCATCGTTGCGGCCTTGTTTGTTCCCCCGCAAGCCCTCGCGCTTCACCAGCTCGTCGAGGGGGGAAGGACCGTCGTCGACCCCGCCGGTACGCTCGAGCCACGCGGAATGCGCCGCGCTCACCTCGGCGAGTAGGCGCGCGACCTCCTCGGCCGTGGCCTCGTCTTTGAACGTGCCGACCAGGGTGTAGCTGCCGCTGTTGTTGCTGGCGAATGCCTGGTAAAGGTAGATGCGCATCGGAGTCATCCCATCATCGGTAATCGTTTTGGGGAGCCGTCGAGGCCGAATCCCTGCGTCCGCGCGCACCCAAGCTCGCGCGCTGGCGCGGCGAGCGCGTCTCCGTGGGTTTCCCACACGCGGAGAACGTCCTCGGCGGTCTCCGCGGGGAAACGCAGGTGATGGAAGCTGCAAGGGCTTACCTGCTTTTCACTCGTTATTACCATGAATTCACGGCCCGCGGAGCAGGGACGCCCGCCGAAGAGGCGCGGAACGGTCGCCATGCGCTCGCCCCAGCAGATGTCGAGCTTGAGCGTCGCGCGCCCCGCGAGTCCGCGCCCGAGCACGCGCGCGACGCGGGCGAACTCCGACGCCTCGGCCGGATCGAGGTGCAAGGTGTGATCCGGGCCATTGTAGGAGAGGAGGAGGATGTCCCGACAACCCGATTCCACGAGGTCGAGGACGAACGCCGTGAGCCCCGGGAGGCGCGCGGGTGTCACGAGCCAGTTCACGCCGAAACGCACGCCGCTATGGGCGAGTCGTGCCAGGATGGGTCGATGGTCGACGTCATCGTAGACCGAAAGCCGAATTTGCCCCACGTGGGGCGCGAGCGCCGCGATCGTCGTGTCGTCGAGGCGCGTACCGTTGGTCGTCAAACTGACGGAGAGCCGCGTCTCCAGGTCGAGGCGCCGCACGAGCGCTGGGAATCCCTTGAACACGAGCGGCTCGCCGCCCCCGAACGCGACCTCCAGCACGCCGGCCCGATCGAGGTCGTGCAAGAGGACGAACGCCTCCTCCGCGGTCCAGGCGCTTCGTGCCGTGACGTCGCGCGAGCAGAACGTGCAGGAGAGATTGCAAGCGTTCGTGATCGAGAACTGCACGACGCGCGGCGTGCGCATGCGAAGATGCTCCGTCTCGGGCCCCTCGCAGACGGCCGTGAGCCCCGTGCGTCGATCGAAGCAAAGGAGCGCGCCGTCGAGCGCAAAACGCCGCATCGGCGCGAGCGCCATCGGTAGCGGGATCTCGTCTTCGGGGCGCGGGAGCACACCCCGAGGCTATCCGAACGCAGGCGCCAGGGGAAGGGGACCTGGGCGCGTGAAACACCCGTGCGCTTCGGGTAAACTCGGCCTCGCATGATGGCGCCCACGCACCTCCTCGTCGCGAACCCCATGGCTCAGAGCGGGCGCAATGCGACGCGCATCGACGTCGCATTGGGCTTGCTTCGCGCGGCGGGGCTTCCCGCCCGCCTCTTGCCGACGGAGCCCGGCGGACGAACCGTGCAGGCGGTGCGGGATGCGCTCGCGGAAGAGCCTTATCGATGCGTCATTGCCATGGGCGGTGACGGTACGTTCCGCGAGGTCGCCGAAGGGCTGCTCGAAAGCCCGCGCCGGGATTCGGTTGCGCTCGGAATGCTGCCCGCGGGCACCGCAAACAACCATGGTCGGAGCTTCGGTCTGCGCGCCGGGGAGCGCGCGCTCGAGCGGAACGTGCGCGTCCTCGGGGCTGGGCGGGAGACGCGGCTCGACGCGGGGAAGCTCCATGCGATGGACGGCGCCGGCAGGACGGTCGCGCGCGCGACGTTTTTTGATTCGGTGGGCTTTGGCATCGGCGCCGCGGTGATTGCGGCGCGCAACGTGGACCGGGATCGGGTGCAGCGGCGTGGGAAGGCGTTCGCGCTGTATCGCGACGAGCTCGTGTACGCCGGTGCCCTGATTCGCACGCTCGTCGCATCGCAGAGCCCGGACGTCGATTTCGTGGCCGAGGTCGTCGCCGACGGCGCCCGCTCGGAGGCGCGGCTCACGGAACTCTTGATTCGAGGGACACGCGTCTACGCAGGGGGATGGGTGGTCGATCCGACGTCACGCCACGATGACGGCCTGTTCGAGGTGTTCCCATTTCCCACGCGACGTGATTGGCTCCGGCGCGCCACGGTGGGCCTCTCCGTCGGACCGCTCGCGCGCGCCAGGCTCATCGCGCCTACCGCGCCTCCCGGTACGCGCAGGGCTTCTCGGATCGACGTCCACTTCCGCGTCTTCGAAGGCGGCGCGCCTCCGCCTTGCCAGCTCGATGGCGAGGAGTTCCCGCGCGTTGAGCGCGCTTCGATCGAGGTCATCGCCCGCGCCTTGCGGCTGATCGTTCCGGACAAATGAGCGATCAATCCGTTTGAGGACAAAATATTTGACGCCGCTGCCCGATCAGGGAACGATGTCGTCATGTCCATGGGAGGAGGCGAGCAGACCCGACGTTCGTTCCTCGCGGCCGCGGCCGTTCTCCCGCTCTCTGCGCTGATCCCCGGCTGTCGTCGCGCGCCGTCCGCGGAGGACATGGCCGAAGACCTCCCCGAGGTGCGCACGCCTCCGCCGCGCGTGCCCAGGGCTGAGCGGCATGCGGGTGCGCGGCTCGTGTTTTACGCGGAGTCGGTCGGTATCGGCGCCGCCATCGACCGCGCGCTCGCGCGGCGGTTTGCGCTGGACACGGGCGCCATCGTGGACGTCGTCCTGCGCCCGCGTGACGCGACTGAGACATATGCGAGTTACCAGCGCCTCTTTCAGGCGCGCTCCGCCGACGTGGACGTCCTTTCGCTCGACATCGTGTGGCCCGGCATTTTCGCCCCGCATTTGCTCGATCTCGGCGCGGCGCTCGGGGACCTCGCTGCGACACACCTCGAAGCCGCGATCAAGAACGACACCGTGCAAGGACGGCTCGTGGCCATGCCCTATTTTACCGATTTTGGCATGCTTTATTACCGGAGTGATCTGCTCCAGAAGTACGGATACAGCGCACCCCCAACGACGTGGGACGAGCTCGAAGAGATGGCGCGGATGATTCAGGGAGGAGAGCGCGCGCGGAGCCGCTCGTTTGCCGGGTTCGTCTGGCAGGGCAAGGCGTACGAGGGGCTCACGTGCAATGCGCTCGAATGGATTCATTCGTACGGCGGGGGCGCGATCCTGGAGGGCCGTGAGCCTACGGTGGAGAATCCCCGGGCCGCGCAGGCGCTCGCGCGCTTTCACAGATTCGTCGGGACGATCTCGCCGATCGGCGTGACGGGATACGAGGAGGAGGACGCGCGCAACGTGTTTCAGGGCGGAAACGCGGCCTTCATGCGCAACTGGCCGTATGCGTACGCGGCCGGCAACACGAAGGGGTCGCGCATCGAGGGGCGCTTCGACGTCGCGCCGCTCCCGCACGAGCCCGGGTACGAGAGCAGCGCAACCCTGGGCGGGTGGACCCTCGGCGTTTCGAGATATTCGCGGTTTCCCGACGCGGCTGTGGCGTTCGTCGGGTATCTCTGCTCGCCCGAGGTGCAGCGCTTCCGGGCGCTCGTCGGCGGATACATCCCCACGATTCCCGCCGTGCAGAGCGATCCGGACGTCGCGCGGGTGTTGCCTTTCCTCGAGCGGGTGCGGGGAGCGACGCTGGTCGCGAGGCCGTCGAACCAGGCGGGCGCGAGGTACAACGAGGTCTCGATCGCATTTTACCAGGGCGTGAGCAAGGCGCTTTACGGGACAGACCCCAAGAAGGCGCTGGAGCAGATCGCTCGGCGTATCCGGCGCTCGTTGTGGTGAGGGGACACGGGATGAGCACGACGACGGGCGAGGCGGAGAAGCAAGCGGAGGTCGCAGGGATCCGCGCGAAGAGGCGCGCCAGGGTCGCGTGGGCGTTCCTCACACCGGCGCTGATCGTGACGGCGTTCGTGGCGCTTTATCCGCTCTGCGACACCCTGTATTTGAGCCTCACGAATACCCGGCTCGGCAGCGAGGAGCCCGCGCGCTTTGTGGGGTTGTCGAATTACGTGGAGCTTGCCCACGACGGGTTTTTCCTCGACGCGTTGCTTCTCACCGTCTTCTTCGCCGTGATCACCGTCGTGCTCGAGCTCGCCCTCGGTCTCGGCATTGCACTGCTCCTCGATGCACGTTTCAAGGGGCGCTCCGCCGTGCGCGCCGCCATGCTCGTCCCCTGGGCCATCCCCACGGCCGTGTCCACGCAGATGTGGAAATGGATGTACAATGACGTGTATGGCGTCTTCAACGATGTCCTCGTGAATCGACTGGGCCTGCTTTCCGAGCCAATCGCATTCACTGCGGACCCGAGGACCTCGCTCCCCGCGGCCGTCCTCGTCGACGTCTGGAAGACGACGCCCTTCGTCGCGTTGCTCCTGCTCGCCGGCCTGCAGCTTATCCCGCGCGAGCTTTATGAGGCCGCGCGCGTGGACGGCGCGACGCGCCTGCAAGCGTTCACGCGGATCACCCTGCCGCTCCTTCGGCCGGCCCTCCTCGTCGCGCTCGTGTTCCGGACGCTCGACGCATTGCGTGTCTTCGACGTCTTTTACGTGATGTTCGGGAGCCGGCCCGACATGCAGACCCTGGCCACGTATGCCCACGAGATCCTCGTCAGCATCTCCGACGTGGGATACGGATCGGCCGTTTCCACCGCGATTTTCCTGGTCATCGCCGTCTTCATCATGATCTACGTTGCGCTTTTCCAGCGGAGGGAGACATGAAGGTCCGGGGCGTGGCGCGGCGAGCGGCCTTCGGGATGGCCGTGGTTCTCCTCGTCGTGTATCTCGTTTTTCCATTCGGCTGGGCGCTCGTGTCCTCGTTCAAGACGAACGCCGAGCTCTTCTCGACGCCCACGCGATTCTGGCCCGAGCACCCGACGCTCGAACATTATCGTCAGGTCCTCGCGAACGACGACTTCCTCCGCGCTGCGCTGAACAGCGTCCTCGTGGCGAGTTCGGTGACGCTCGTCTCCCTCGCCATCGGCGCGCTCGCGGCGTTCGCGCTCGGCCGGTACCGCTTTCGCGGCCGGAGCATCGTGCTCTATGTGATCCTCTCGATGACCCTGTTTCCTCAGATTGCCGTCCTGGGCGCGCTTTTCCAGCTCGTCAATGCGCTCGGCCTCTACAACCGGCTGCCAGCCCTGACGCTGACGTATCTCGTCTTCACGTTGCCCTTCACCATATGGGTGCTCACCGGGTTTCTCGAAGCCGTGCCCGTCGAGATCGAAGAGGCGGCCTACATGGATGGCGCTTCCCCGTTGCAGCTCTTTGCGAAAATCATGCTGCCACTCGCGGCCCCCGGGATGGTCACGACGGGATTGCTCTCCTTCATCGCCGCATGGAACGAGCTCCTGTTCGCGCTCTCGTTCATGCAGACCCCGGACAAACGGACCGTGACCCATGCGATTCTCTCGTTCTCTGCGACGACGAGCTCGGCCTTCGAGGTGCCCTGGGGGCAGATGATGGCCGCTTCCGTGCTGGTGACGACGCCGCTCGTGCTGCTCGCGCTCGTCTTCCAGAGGCGGATCATCGCAGGGCTCACGGCGGGGGCCGTGAAGGGGTGAGCGGGCTCATTCGCTCTGCGCGAAGACTTCTCGTTCGGACCGTGGCTTCTCGTTGCCGAACCACCGGTCCTTCAATCGCAGGAACCGGAGCTCGAAGACGTGATAGGACACACTCGCGCTCGCCAGGGTACACACGAGCTGCACGGCCATCCGTACGAGGACGGACGAAGCCGGGAGGACGCGCTCGACCATGGCCTGCACGGGAAAATGCAGGACGTAGACGCCATAGGAGATACGGCCCAGGTAGGCGAGGGCGGGGTGCTCGAAGAATCGGGGTAGAAAAACGCCGCGCACCAGGCATTCGATGAGGAGCACGCTCGACACGTTGATGAGCGAGTAGCCCCAGATGTAGGCATACCCGTGTTTCAGGCCTATCGGGTATCCAATCGAGGAGCGCAGCCCTGCCGGACCGTAAACGACGAGGATCAAAAGGCCGAGGGCCAGCGTGAGCCCGAGACCCACGAGCAGCGCCCTCCGGCCGGTTCCGAAGGGAAAGAGCGACGCGAGCGCGCCGAGCGCGAAGGCGTCGACGTGCGAAGGGGTGCAGACGTAGAGCGCGATCTCGGTGTCCGAGAGAATGGACGTGCCCGACAGACGGAGGCCCTGAAAAAGAAGCGCGCGAATGAGAGGACCCGCGAGGACGAGGCCCCAGAGGACCCGGCGCAGTTTGTTCGGCTCGAGGAAATACAGAAACAGCGGCCAGACGAGATAAAACTGCTCTTCCACCGAGAGGGACCACAGGTGGGTCAAGAGCTTTGAATGCACGAACCCGGAGCCCGCATGATAAAAATTGTACGTGTAGGTCACCGCGAACGGCAGGCCGGATCGGAGATCGGGAGGAGCGACGCCGAACGCGGCCGCGAGCCCGAGCGCGAGCAGATAGGCGTAGTAGAGGGGGAAAATCCGGAGCGCCCGGCGTCCATAAAAGTTGCGGAGGTACTGCGAGAGCGGAGCCGATCGCGTGCGGTGGAGGATCTTCGTGATGAGATACCCGGAGAGCACGAAGAAGATCTGAACGCCTGCCCATCCAAAGCCCACGAGCTGCTGGTGATAAAGCAGGACCAGGACGACGGCAACGGCACGAAGCCCGTCGAGCCCGGGCAACGCCGAGCCATCGGAGCCGGGACGGTTTTTATCCAGATGCACGGCCAACGTCCGCACGGTATCCGGCATCGCGCGAGGGTGTCAACCGTCGGCTGCGTTCCTTGCTCGGGTCCGACGCGCTTGATACGCTGAATGCCATGGAATCCACGCAATCTCCTGTTGGAATCATCATGGATCTCAGTTGGGGATGCTTTTATGCCGGCGCCCTCAACGCCGTCATGCAGCTCGGAATCGCTGACCGGCTCGTGTCGGGACCGAAGACGGCGGAGGAGCTCGCGGTCGAGGCGAACGCCCATTCCTTGTCGCTTTACCGCGTCCTCCGCGTGCTCGCGTCGAAGGGCGTCTTCGCCGAGGACGATGACGGGCGATTCCACCTCACGCCGGCCGCCGATCTCCTTCGCACGGGCGTGCCTTTCTCCCTGCAAGGCACAGTGCAGCTCGGCACGCTCCCACCCACGATGGAGGCCGCGCTCCATATCCCTCATACCGTGAAGACCGGCGAGTGCGCGTTCGACGCTCGCCACGGCGTGGGGTTTTTCGAGTACATGAGCAAGCATCCGTTGATCGGCGAGGTCTTCGACAAGGCGATGGCCGGCGTCTCGGACGCGGACAACCGGGCGATCGCCGAGGCCTACGATTTCGGTGCTGCTTCGCGCGTCGTGGACGTGGGCGGGGGCCTCGGCGGGTTGCTCGTCGAGGTGCTGCGAAAATATCCCTCGGTGCGCGGCGTGCTTTACGATCGACCCGAGGTCGTCGGGCAGCCGGGGCGTATCGCGGCGGCAGGGCTCGACAAGCGCGTCGATCGCATGGCTGGCGATTTCTTCACCTCCGTGCCGGACGGCGCGGACGTCTACGTGCTGAAGCGGATCATGCACGATTGGGCAGATGATACGTGCGTGAACATCCTGATGCATTGCCGACGCGCAATGGCCGCCGGAGGGCGCGTGCTCGTCGTCGATGCGCTCGTGCCTCCAGGAAACACGGATCACCCGAGCAAAGCGCTCGATCTCTGCATGCTGACCGTCGTGCCCGGCCGCGAGCGCACCGAGGCCGAATTCGCAGCGCTTTTTCTGGCCGCCGGGCTGAAGATCGCCCGCGTGATCCCGACCGCGAACTCCATCGCCATCGTGGAGGGCGTCGCGGCCTGACGTCGTACGCGCGCTTGTGTGTCGACGCACGGGCCATGGGACCTTGGTCTCATGGCCGGCCTGTATGGGGCGGGCTACAACGGGCGTCACGGGGCCCGAGCGCCCCGGATCCCATGAATGATACCAAACGCGTTTCACGTAGCTTCACCCCGAGCGGTTTTGCGAGCGTCCTCCCGTCGTACAGCCGGTCCGAGGAGGAGGGCGCCCCGCGCTCGGGAAGGGGCAGCAGCGGCCTCATGAGGCGTACGCGTGTCCTCGTCATCGACGACGACACGAGGTTCGGCGAGAGCGCCGTGCAGAGGCTCGCGGAGATGGGCTTCGAGGCTCGATTTCACAACGGGCCCGTGGGCGTCCTTCAGGCCATACGCGACATGCGCTGCGACCTCGTGCTGCTCGACGTGAACATGCCGAAGCTCGACGGTTCGATCGTGATCCGCATGATCCGCGATTCGATTGGGCTCGGCGAGGTCCGCGTCCTGTTTTGCAGCAACATGGAGGCGAACGTGCTCGCTCGGATGGCGCGATCGCTGGGTGCCCATGGGTCGGTGCCGAAAGACGTCACCGACGAGGGCTTCGTCGTCGAGCTACGCGCGGCGCTCCAGAGGCGCTCCTTCGTGTAGGTGTCGTGATCAGGTCGCGCCGCGCTTCGAGCGCGTGGAGGCGCGCCGGAGCACCATCACCACCGCAGTCGCCACGGCTCCGAAGCTCGTTTCGAGGCCATCCCGCGAGCTCGCCGTCGTGCAACTCGCACAGCCGCCCTTGTGCACCCCGCCGCCCGCGACCTTCGCGTCTCCGTCGCCGACCGACACGAATGCAGCCGGGCCGCCGCCCGCGCCGCCGCAGGGCGGATGCGCGGGGGGTCGCGTGGGCGAAGCAGGCGACGAGCCGGGGCCCATCGGCGCTGGGGTTGTGGTGGCGATGGGGTTCCTCGCGCTGCGGCTCGTCCGGCGGCGAACGGGGCGTTGAACGTTACCCGCGCAGGCGCTCGCCGAAGAAGGCGAGCACGCGGTCGAGCGCCTGCCGCGTGGGGTGACCGGCTTCGTCGACGAGGTCGTTCGTCACGACCGAATGGGCGAGCCGCTGGATGCCCCAAGTGTTGCCCGGGCCCGAGTCGATTTCAATGGATTCGAGCGCGGGGCCGAGCTCCTTGCGCAGGGACACGAAGCGCTCGCCCGGGCAAAGAGGGTCGTGCGTGAATCGCATCGCGAGGACCTGCGCGCCGGACGCGCATCGCTCCTTCACGGTGGCGAGATCACGCTCCGAGATGTGCATGCCCGCGCGTCGCGCCGCGCCGAGGCCGAGCGGGAGCGACGGCTGGCTGAGCACGGGCGCCGCGACCGACGGATCGACCATGAGCGCGAGCGCGAAATTGCCGGTGATGCACATGCCGATCGCGCCGACGCCCTTGCCGCCGAGCTCGGCGTGCACGTGGCGGCAGAGCGCGCGCAGCCAATCGACGAGGGGGCTCGATTCGTTCGCCGCGAGTACCGCGAACTCGCGCGAGATGCACGCGCGCGCGAGCTGAGAGGCCGCGTAGGCGGGGGTGGGCGGTTTTCCGGGCGTGCCAAAGAGCTGCGGCATGAAGACCGTGAATCCCTCGGTGGCGACGCGCTCGGCGAAACGAATGACCTGGGGCGTGATGCCGGGAATCTCGCTCATGACGACCACGCCGGGCCCGCTGCCGCGGCGGTAGACGTCCCGCTCGGCGCCGTCGTGGGTGAAGGATCCGCGCTTGAAACCGTCGAGCTCGATGGACATGGCCGCGGATGGTAGCGCGAGCCTCGGCCCGCCGACAAGCGAAAGGCCTCGTCGGCCCGAGCACTGCTCAATGGAGGGCCTTGACCGCCTTCTGGTGCACCTCTTTGCGATTGCGAACGACGGACGGTGATTCCGAGGGCATGGGGGTGGCCATGCTGTCGTCCGAGAATTCGTACTCGTAGCCCGAGGGCGAGGGCGACGGAGGGGCTGGGCGATCGGCCTCCGGCATGTCCTTGGCCACGGACGTCATGTTCGCCGCGAGTTTTTCGAGCTCGGAGCTCGGCGTGCGCTTCGATTGCGCGAGCGCCGCCGCGGCGCCTTTTTCGAGGAGCCCGCGCGCGTGCACGTACGAGCCCTGCTTGCCGAACTCCAGCGCCTGGAGCGTCGTCGCGGAGGCCTCGGCAAGCGCGGCCGAGAGGTCGACCGCGGGGTTCTTCGCCTTCGCGACCTCGCCCTCGTCGAGCGTGGTCCGCGCGCCGAAGTAAAGGCGGCGTTCGAGGCGGCCGGCCTGTTCGAGCGCGTCGTCGAAGGTGAGCACCGCGTCGAGCAGCTCGATCGGCACGTTCGCCTTTCGAGGCGTCACCGTCATTCGAACGACGACGTCGCGGGTGTCGCCGCGCACGATGTCGCCGAGCGGCATGGAGGCGGCGCTCCCAGGCGACATCATCTGCGTCCCGACGATCGCGTCGATCCGCACGCCGGGGCCGGGGTTCAGGGTCACGGAGGCCTGGCGGCCGTACACCGTGTCGAGGCGATCGAGCTCCTCCCGGAAGAAGCCGGCGAGTTTGTCTGCGCTCTCGATGTAGCTGTATCGCCCGCCGGAGAGGTCCGCGAGTCTCCCCATGAGCGTCTCGTCGTAATCGAGCCCGAGCCCGAGGGTCGTGACGGCGACGCCGCGGTCGGCCGCGCGCTTTGCGGTGTATTCGAGGTTTGCCGCCCGGTTCGGGATCCCATCGCCGAGGAGCACGACACGGTTCACGCCATTCGGATTGTGATTCGCCAGCACCTGGTCGAGCGCGGTCTGGAGCCCGTCCGCCATTTCGGTCGTGCCGCGCGCCTCCATGGCCGCGATGCGCTGCCGCGCCTCTTCGCGCACCTCGGCGTCGAGCTCGGTCGACGGGACGAGCAGCTCGGCCTTCGAATGAAATACGACGACCGCGAGCCGATCGCCGTCCTTCAGCGCGTCGATCACCTGGAGGCTCGCGCGGCGCGCGGCCACGATGGCTTCGCCCTCCATCGAGCCCGAGGTGTCGATGGCGAGCGCGACGTTCACGGGGCCACGCTCGCGCGCGGGACGCGCGGCCGTGGAAATACGAAGCACGGCGTAGACCGTGCTGTCCCCGTTCGCGAGGAGCAGGGGCGAACCGAGGAGCGCCTCCACGCGGACGGCATTGGGGTCGCGCGCGCCGGTAGGCGACGCGGCCGGCCCGCAGCCGAGGACGAAGAGGACGGCGGCAACGAGGAGGAGGGGTATCGACGTGCGAAACGCGAGATCTCTCATGGCGGACTCCGAAGACTGCCTAAGACGTGCGAAGCCCCGGGAAGATTTGGCGGCGTGATCGAGGCGCTGCGCTCCGTCGTGACAGGCAGGCCCGCGCGGCGTGTGTGCTGGGACGTACTCCGCCTCGTGCCCTCCGCGCAAATCGGGTAGGCTTTCGCCATGGTCTCCACCGTTCATTGCCCGAACTGCGGGGCGCCTGCGCAGGCAGGCAGCGCCACCTGTTCTTATTGCCGCGCCGTCCTCGCCTGGCCCGGCGCGCCCGCCGGCGCGGCGCAGGCGAGCGGGCCCAGCGGGATGCCGGCCGGGGTCGTCGAGGCGCTGCGCGCCGGCAACAAGTTCGAGGCGATCCGGCTCTACCGAGAAGCGCGAAAATCCTCGCTCCTCGACGCGAAAAACGCCGTGGATGCGCTGGAAAAGCAGCTTGGCCTCGGCTGAGCTCGGCTTTGGCGCTAGATCCTCCGTGGGGCTTGATCGAACGGATGACGTCCGTTATGTTGGACGACGTCACGCTTTGTTGGAGGGTCGTTCGATGAACCAGCGCAGCGCTCGTGTGATCGATCTCGACGAGGTGCGAAGGAGGCGCGCAGACGAGCAGCGCCAGAAGGCGCAGTCGGAGTCGGTCGTGCTCGTCTGGGTGCCCGTCTGGTTCTGGGTGCCCGTCTGGCCCGCGATGTGACCGGGAAGTGACCCGCCGGGCGGGTTACTTCGTCGTGCTGGGCATACACATCATCATCGGCATTCCGCCGCACATCATCATCATGGGCATGCCGACGGACATCATGCGAGCCATGGCCTCGCAGCGCTCCTTCATCATGTCCATCGAGATGCCCTCGCCTGGGGTCAATTTGCAGGTGATTCCGTCCTTCGTCATTTCATAGGTCATACGACACATCACGGGCATCATGCCCATGCCCATGCCCATGCCCATGCCCATCATGCCGGGCATCATGCCCATCATGGGCATCATGTTCATCATGCCGGGCATCATGCCCATGCCCATCATGCCGGGCATCATGCCCATCATGCCGGGCATCATGCCGGGCATCCCGGGCATCATGTTCATCATGGGCATCCCCTGCATGGGCATCCCCTGCATGGGCATCGACGAGGGCATCATCTGCATCGGCATGTTCATGGCGGGCATTGCATTCGTCATGGCGTGGTCTCCTTTTCCGTCGTTCTCAGGCTCATACCCGGCCTGCGCGTGGACCGCAATGCGGGAATTCCCGCTTTTTTGCGGTGCGCCCGGAACGGACTGAAAAATATCTTTTCGCTCCGTCCCGGTTGCGCGTAGGATTCCGGCCCATGCTTCGATACTCTCCACGCCAGATTCTCGCCTCTTCCCTGTTTCTGCTCGTCGCCGGGAGCGCCGGTCCCGCCCGCGCCGCGGATACGTCGACCCTCGGGAGCCTCACGCTCCGGCCCACGATTCACGCTGTGGGCGTCACGGCCGCGGTCACGGGGGACGACGATGGGGATGCCACCGTCAAGCTCGCGTTCCGCAAGGTCGGGGATGCGAGCTTCACCCCCGGTCATCCGCTCCTCCGCACGTCCGGCGGGCGCCGAGGGAGCGCGCTGTTCCTGGAGCCCGCGACCGAATACGAGGTGCGCGTCACGCTCGACGATCCCGACAACGGCGGGCCTCTGGAGGCGACCGGGACGATCCGCACGCGCGAGGACGCGCCTCCGCCGCAGGGAAGCAAGCAGCTTTACGTCGATGCAAAAAACGGCTCGGATGGAAACGACGGCTCGAAAGCCTCGCCCTTCAAGAGCATCGGCGCCGCCGCGGCGGCCGCCGGGCCGGGGACGGTCGTGCACGTCGCAGCCGGCGTTTATCGCGAGACCGTGACGGTCCAGGGCAATCACGGCGGCGCCGCGGGAAACCCCGTCTGGTTCGTCGCCGAGCCTGGCGCGATCATCGACGGCTCCGATCCTGCGCTCGAGGATGGCTCGGTGTTTCAATCGGAAGGCAATGGGATCTACTCGGCGCCGTTCTCCGGCGCGTCCCAGTATGTGGCCGTGGATGATACGCGCATCTACGATTACAGCTCCCTCGCGGACCTACAATCCGCCGCCGCGGGCCTCGCCGGCGGCTTTTACGTGGACGCCGCCGCAGGGCGGATTTACTTGAAGCTGCCCGACGGCGGATCCCCTACCGGGCATGTGATTCACGTGGCCATCCGGAACGTCGGCATTCTGCTCGACACCGTCACCGACGTCGTCGTCGAGGGCTTCGAGATCCGTCATCTCGGCGCCGACGCCGAGGGCGCGGGCATCGACGTGCGCGACACGGCGCGCGCGTGGGTCCGGAAAAACAACATCCACCACATGAACGCCGGCGTCCGGGTGCGCAGGCCCCTCGCGGCGGAGAACGTCATCGAGGACAACGTCGTCCGTGACACGAGCATCTGGTCGTGGCCCTGGAGCTCCGTCAAAAACCATACCCCCGAGGCGAGCGCCATCAGCATCACCGGCGGCGGCGCGAACGTCGTCCGGAGAAATCAGCTCACCGGCACGTTCAATGGGGTGTACATCGGCAGCTTCGACGATTCCTCGGAGTCGGTCGCCCCGGATACGGACGTGTACGAGAACGTGCTCGTCGAGCACGGCGATGACGGGCTCGAACCCGAGGGCGCCTGCGTGAACGTGCGTTTCTGGAACAACCACATGCGCGGGGTGCTGAACGGCGTGTCGCTCGCGCCGATCGAGGTCGGTCCGCTCTTCGTGGTGCGCAACGTCATCGACGGCTTCAAGGAGCACGCGCTCAAGGTGAACAACGGCTCGCAAGGATTCATGCTCGTGTATCACACGACGAGCCGACCGGCCGCGGGTGTGGCAGAGGCGCAGGCGATCGCCCCCACGATTCCTTTTGCAAACCTGATCACGCGAAACAACATCTGGACCTCGCACCGCTACGTCATCGAGAGCAGCATCACGCCGAGCGGGCCCGTGGACCTCGACTGGGACGATCTGTTCACGGACATCCTCGACGGGACGCCGCGGTTCGTGAAATGGCTCGACGTGAAGTACACGAGCATCGCGGAGCTCGCGGCCTCGGGGACGATCGAGAGCCACGGCTTTCAGATCGAGCCGAAATACGAGGACGCGGAGGGTGGCGATTTCACGCCGGTGGAGGGGAGCGGGCTCGTCGACGTCGGCGTCGTGATCGAGGGCATCAACGATCGATTCGTGGTCGGCGCGGCGCCCGATCTCGGCGCGTTCGAGCGAGGAGGCGTGGGGCCGCTGCCGGACGGCGGATTGCCCGACGGCGGATCCGGGGCTTCGTCGAGCGGCGTGGGCGGGGGCGGTGGGGATGGCCAGGGCGCCGGCGGCAATGGCGGAGGCGGTTCCGCCGAGGATGACGGCGGTTGTGGGTGCCGGCTCGGGGACGGCGCTGCGCCGGGGCTCGGGCTTTATGCCTTCGGCGCGCTCGCGTGGGGGCTTTCGCGTCGGCGGCGCAGAGGCTGACGCGAAAGACTAACGAGCCACGACCACGACGACGGTGGCGTCGTCGCCGTCCGGTCCGTTGACGGCCTGGAGCAAGGCCTCGGCCACGCTGTCGGGGGAGGGGGTTTTTGGGGCGACGATGTCCCGGATTCGCTCCTCGTCGAGGAAGGACCAGAGGCCATCGGTGCATACCACGAAGCAATCCCCGGGCTCGACCTCGACGGTCCGGGTGTCGATTTGCTCGGGCCCCTGGAGGTATCCGAGCATTCGGGTGGAAACGCCGCCGTGGATCTCAAGCAACTCCGTCGGACCGCCCTGCGCCTCCACCTGGCTGCGCAGGGTGTGGTCGCGGAGGAGCCTCTCGATCGTATGACCTCGAAGAAGGTAAGCCCGGCAAACGCCGACCTGCGCGACGCTCACGCGATCTCCACGCCATGTATACAGCGCCGTACACGAGGCCGCGTGGTGCGAAAAGACGCGATGGGGCCAGCGGCGGCGATCCCGCAGCGCATCCGAGGCGTCGAGAGATGCATCCAGCCGGGCGCCGCCGCGCGTTTGCTGCATGGCTTTGGATAGCTCCGCCTGCCGGTCCTCCATGGACCGCATCTTCGAATGCGCCGCCCACAAAGCCGCCCGGAGCCGGGCCTCGCCGTCCTCGCCGGTTTCGCCGTCGAGCGCCTCGGCGAGGGCCGCGAGGCCGGGGTCCACGCCGAACGGCGCGTAATAACCGCCGTAGGTCGGGCCCGAGGCGTCCGCGACGAGGAACAGGCCCCGGCGCTCGTCGATTCGCCATCGATCGTCGTTCTCGCCGTGCGCGCTCGCAAACGAGCGCGTGCTCATCCGTGTGCGCGCAGCGGCGTGGAACGCGAGCGAGGGCGACATCCCTCAGAAGCTCATTTTCATTCCCACGGACCGCGGCCCCACAAAAAACTCGGGACGCGCGGCGAGGTCTTCCCGCACGAGGACCTTTTGCTTGGCGACGATCCCCGCGATCAACATGGCCGCGCCGCCGGCCTGGATGAGGCCGTCGAGCACGAGCAGGGGCCTCGCGATTTCGTCGCTCCCGCTGAAATTGCCCGCTCCGGCGACGATGAAGGGGCCGACGACGGGCACGAACAGCGCCGGCCAGGGGGCCCGATTCGACTCGGCCGCCGACGCGCCGATCGCCGTGAAGAGATAAAACGTCCCGAAGACCACGCTGCCCGCGATGACGAGGCCCTTCCGCATGCGCTCTTCGAGCACGTATCCCGGGGGAACGACGCCTCCCTTGTACGGCATGACGGGCTTCATCTCCGTCGTGTCGACGGGGGGAGGCCCATACCCGGGAGGAGGCGGATACGGATACCCCGGTTGCCCGTACGGATAAGGATAGGGGTACGGGTATGGGTACGGGCCCGGCTGCACGCCCGGCGGCGGCGTCCCGGGCGGGAGCGGCGCCGCCGCACCGGGGGGCGGGGGGGCCGGCGGCGCCGGCGCTGCCATGGCCGGGGGAGGCGGCGCAGCGGGCGCCTTTTGCGACTGCGCCGCCGACGTGGCCGGCGCGGCGAGCAATCCGACGCCGAGCGACACGGCGCCGAGGTGCCTCGTGTATCTGTATTGGGGCCTCGTGAAATGCGAGCTCAATGTCGTTCCCTCCCGCCCGGGGCGCGTGATCCGCGCACCGTGCAGGCATCGTATCCCGGGCTTGTCACGGGCTGCAAGCCGAATACGTCTACGCATCCCGGCGGACGCGCCGCGTCACGGTGCTGCGCCGGGCCCGAGCTCCTGGCGAATGCGGAGCGATTCGGCCTCGATCTGCTCCGTCTCGACGCCGATCTCTGTCAGGAGCATTTCCGCCAGCCGGACGGCGACCTCGGCCTCTTCGTAACAAACCGCCGTCGCGCGGTGCGTCTCCAGCGCTTGACGCTCGCTGATGTAATGGGCCCGCACAAAGATCGGCAGGTCGGGCTGGAGGCTGCGCGCCACGTTGACCACCGCAGCCCGCGTTTCCGGGTTCGGCGTGGTCACGACGAGGTAGTCGGCGGTACCAATGCCCGCCGCATGAAGGACCTCGGACCTGCGTGCGTCGCCGTACACGGCGATTCGGCCGATGTTCGTCAGTTCGGTGACGGTGTCGATGCTCAATTCCACGATGACCGAGCAGACGTTGAATCGATCCAGGATGTCCACGGCCGTACGGCCGACGGGGCCATACCCCACGACGATCGCGCGGACGTCGCATGCGCGGGTCGGCTCTTTCTGGACCTGCTCCCGGAGCGCTTCCCCGCGCGCTTCTGCGCGGCGGTTGAGCCCTCGCCAGAGCGTCGGGCGGCCGCGCAGCCATTCTTCGAGGGGATCGATGAACCGGAAGAGCAATGGATTCAGGCCAATCGAGGCGATCGCGCACGCCACGAGCACGCTGCGCCCCTCCGTGGGGAAGAGGTCGACCTTGTTCGCCGCGTCCGCGAGGATGAACGAAAATTCGCCGATCTGCGCGAGCCCGATCGCCACCGTGAGCGCCGTCCGGACCGAATACCCGAGCACCACGACGACGACGAGCGCGGCGAGGGGTTTGGCGAGGAGGATGATTCCGAGCACCGAAAGGACGAGCCCGGGCTGCGCGATGAGCGTGCGAGGGTCGAACTGCATGCCGACGGTGACGAAGAAGAGCACCGCGAAGGCGTCCCGCATCGGGAGCGCATCCGCGGCGGCCTGGTGGCTGACCTTCGATTGTCCGACGACCATGCCCGCGAGGAACGCGCCGAGCGCCATCGACGCCCCGAAAATGACGGCGGAGCCCGTGGCGACGGCGAGCGCGACCGCGAGGACGGCGAGCGTGAAGAGCTCGCGGCTGCGTGATTGCGCGACACGCGTGAGAAACCAGGGGACGGCGCGCGCGCCGAAGACGAGGACGATCGCGATGAGCGCGGTGAGCTTGAGCAATCCAATGCCGATAATCCCGACCGCCTGCGCAGGGGAGGCCTGCGTGCCTCGCAAAGCCGCGAGGACCGGGACCATCAGGAGAATGACGACCGTGAAGATGTCCTCGACGATCAGCCATCCGACGGCGACGTGCCCGTGCGGCGTTTCGAGCGCGTCGTGATCGGTGAGCATCCGGATCAGCACGACCGTGCTCGCGACGGCCACGGACATCCCGAGCACGACGCCGGCCGAGGTGGACCACCCGAACGCGACCGCGACCACGGCTCCGAGCGCGGTGGCGAAGAGGCTCTGCACGACCGCGCCCGGCACGGCGATGCGCCGGACCTTGAGGAGGTCGCCGAGCTGGAAATGCAACCCCACGCCGAACATGAGCAGGACGATGCCCACCTCGGCGAGCTGCCCGGCGAGCTCGAGGTTCGCCACGAACCCAGGGGTCCGCGGGCCGACGACGATGCCGGCGAGGAGGTAGCCGAGGATGGGCGATGCGCCGAGGCGGCGCGTCACCATGCCGAGCAGGAGCGCCGCGACGAGCCCGCCCGTCAGCGTGAGGATGAGGTCGTAGGCATGCATTCGTCCAGAGGACGAAGAGCAGGAGGCGGACCCGCGGAGAGGAACCCGACGAGCGAGCATCTTGGGGGCGTTTTCGCCCGCTCGCTCGGCGCGTGGTTCACGCGATGGAGCGCACCACGCCGCCGTCCACGAGGAGGGCCGCGCCTGTGGTGGCCGACGCGCGCGCGCTGCACACGTAGGCGATCATGGAAGCGACCTCGTCCGGCGTGGCGAAGCGCTGGATGATCGAGGTCGGCCGCGCGGTCGCGAAGAATTCGCGCTCGACCGTGGCGGCGTCCACGCCGCGCGCCGCCGCGAGCTGGGAGACGAACGCCCCCACGCCCTCGGACGACGTCGGACCCGGCAGGACGCTGTTCACGGTGACGCCGGTCCCGCGCAGCGTCTCGGCGAGGCCCTTCGCGACCGAGAGCTGCGCGGTCTTCGTCATGCCGTAATGGATCATCTCGGTCGGGATCTGGAGCGCCGATTCGCTCGACACGAAGACGATGCGGCCCCAGTTCCGGGCCCGCATGCCGGCCACGTAATGGCGCGAGAGGCGGATGCCGCTGAGCACGTTCGTCTCGAAGAACCGGAGCCAGTCCTCGTCCGGGATCTCTTCGAAGGGTTTGGGCTCGAAGATGCCCATGTTGTTGACGAGCACGTCGACGTCGGGGAGCTTCGAGACCAGCGCTTGGCATCCGGCCGCGGTCGAGAGATCCGCCGCGATGCCGTCGATCGTCGCGCCGGGCAGCGCGCGCCGGAGCGCGTCCACGGCGCCCTGCACGCGGGACTCGGTCCGTCCGTTCACCGTGACAAGCGCACCCTCGCTCGCCAGGGCGTGCGCGGCGGCGAGGCCAATTCCTGCGGTCGAACCCGTCACGAGCGCCCGCTTCCCCGTCAATCCGAGATCCATGTCTTCCTCCTTGTTCGGGCGGATGCTAGCGCGCGCGGCGGCCACGCGCAGCGAGCTCGACGGTTTTGCCGGTCCGTCCTCGGGCGCGAGCGAAAGGCCCTGCCTCGGGCGTCCGACCCCTCAAAAAAGAGCCCCGGAGAGCAGGGAGGGAGACTGCTCTCCGGGGCCGTGGTGCAGATTGTCGATTCGCCAGCGTCCGGGTTTTTCAGAGCGCCGGCGGAGGCGGCGGCGCAGGCGGCATGGGGGGCCTCGGCGCGCCATGCGGCACGGGCGGCATGGGCGGCACGTGCGGCATCGGGGACGGGTGCGGCATGGCATGGGGCGCGGCATGCGGCGGAGGCGGCGGAGGCGGCGCCGGCGGCACCGGCGGTACAGCGTGCTTGGCCTTCTTGCGGGCCTTGCGGGCCTTTCGCTGTGCCTTCGCGGCCTCTTCCTCGGCCTCGCGTGCCTCTTCGAGCGCATCCTCGCGCGCCTGGTCGGACGCCTCGCGGGCGCTCTCCATGGCCCGGCGGCGAATCTCCGGCATCTGCTCGCGGATCTCGCGGAGGCGCTCCTGCACCTCTTCGCGTGCGTCTTCGAGCTCCTTGCGCGCGTCTTCGAGCCCCTTGCGCGCGTCCTTGCGAGCCCGCTTGATCTCACGCTCGGCGTTCTTGCGCGCGTCCTCGTCGCGGACGTTCCTGCGCACGTCGGCGAGGGCTCGATCGAGGTCGGCGTCGATCTGCTCCTGCGAGGGGAGGGAGCGCTCGATCTGCTCGAAGTCGATATCGACGCGCGGCGCCGGCATGTGGATGCGGATGCGCGGTCCACGCGCGACGGCGACTTCGTTCTCCTCGTCCTGGTCGTCGTCGTCGTCGTCGTCGTTGTCCTGGTCGTCGTCGTCGTTGTCCTGGACCGCGACGTCGTTGTCCTGGTCGTCGTCGTCGTTGTCCTGGTCGCCGTCGTCGTTGTCCTGGTCGTCGTCGTCGTCGTCCTCATCGTCCTGCGCGATGGGCCCGTGACGACCGTGATGCTTGTGCGCGTGCTTCTCGCTGCGGTGTTTCGCCGCCTCGGCGTGGTGCTTGTCTTTTCGCTTGTGCTTCGGGCCCTCGCAGACGGGCTCTTCGTCCTCATCCGCATCCTCATCCGCATCCTCGTCCACGAGGGCGGCGGGCGTGGGCTTCGCGGGCGCGGCGTTCTTGGCGATGGGCGTCGCCGGGGGCAATCCCTTCGCTTCGGCCACGCCGCAGGCGCAAGGCGCGAGGAACGTGAACGCGGTCAGGACGAACGTGACGATCGGCGCGGCCCACAGCGGCTTGCGCGGCTCCGCGGTCATGCCTTCGCCCCGCACGAGGCGCTCGACGCGCTGCCGCAGCTCGCTCGTCCCCGCCGCCATCGTCGGCACGGGCAGGCCCGTCATCGGCCGATGAACCCAGCGCGCCACCTTCGTCAGGCACTCCGCGAGGTCGAGCGGACGCGCCGTGCGCCGCGCGGCCCAATCGTCGGCCAAGAGCTCCGCGCATGCCGCGAGGCGGTGCGCCGCGAGCCAGTTCAGGGGCTGGAAGAAGAACACGCGGCAAAACATGCTCGTCGCGAGCCGATACAGCGGATCCCGACGCGCCACGTGCCCGAGCTCGTGCGCGAGGACGCTCTCCTGGGCGTCCGGGCCGAGCTCCTTCGTCACGCGCTCGGGCAGACAGATTTCAGGACGACGAATACCGAGGGCCATGGGAACATTCACTTTCTCGGACGCGCTGAGCAAGGGCGCCCGCATGCAAACGGGTTCACGCGCTGCGAGCGTGGCGAGGACGTCGCCGAGCGGACCGCCTTCGAGCCTCCGCCGGCCTTCGAGGCGCTTGCGCAGGGCCATCCACGTGCGCGCGAGCGAGCCGAGCAAGAAGAGCGCGCCGAGCGCCCACCCGGCCACGAGGACCTTGGACCACGAAAGGAAGGACGCGCGCGAGGGCTTCGCGGCCGGCTTGGCCTTCGTTTTGGGCAGGAAGGCCCTCGGCTTCGTCGAGGTCACGACGACGTGGGTCGCGGGGCCCATGTCCGTCGTCACGACGATCTCGGTCGCGCGGGGCAATTCGCGGTCGATCACGCGGGCCGTGGGCGCGGGCTCCGCGAGCGAGAAGGTCCCGCCCACGGGGCGGAGCGACGCCGCCGTCTGCACGGTGGCCGTGACGAGCCCGCCCACGAGGGCGACGCGCCACGCGAGTTCCTGCCAATCGGGGCGATTCCGCGACAAACGGTCGAAGAGCCACGCGCCCCCGAGGAGGGCCGTGCTGTGTATCAGGTACGTGACCAACCATCCCACGAGGGTGTTCATCGCTTCCCTTCCTTCTTCTTGGCCGCGGCGATCATTCGTTCGAGCTCGGACAGCTCGTCGGCGCGTATCTCGTGGCGCGCAATCAGATGCGATACGAGCGCCACGGGATCTCCCCGGAAGAGACGCTCGGTCAGGTCGGAGACCATGCCTCGCGTGACCTGATCCTCGCTCACCGTGGGCCGATAAATGAATTTTCGGCCGTCTGCGCGGTGCGCCACGACGCCCTTCTCCTCCATCTTCTTCAGCATGGTGGCGATGGTCGTCGGCGCGAGGCCACGCTCCGAAAGCAAGGCCTGGTGCACGTCCGTGACCGTGGCCTCGCCGAGCTCCCATAACACTCGCATGATCGCGAGCTGCAAAGCGCCGAGGTGCGTGAGCTTCTGCCCCCCCTCGGCTTCGTCCTCGAATGCGTCCTTGCCCTTGTCCTTGTTCGACACGTGTTCCTCGTCAGCTACTACTCGAGTAATACTACCCAGGTAGTTGATGGAGGGCAAGGAAGATCGAAGGAACCTGGAACGTCGGGATCCTGCTCGGCCGGGCCACGGCGGCGGGCGTATGCCCTCGGCGGCAGGCGTGTTCGTCGATGCGCCGCGCGTGTCCTCGGCGCGTCCCCCGCGCGCGCCGCCCCGGTTCCGCTATCCTGCGGCCGCCCATGGCCCTGACCGCGACCATCTACCACTTGCAGGTGAACCTCTCCGACGTCGATCGCGGGGTTTACGAGACCTTCGATCTCCGCCTCGCGCGCCACCCGTCGGAGAGCATGCGTTATCTGCTCACGCGTACGATCGCCTACTGCCTCAGCTATGAGGAAGGCATTACGTTCAGCAAAGAGGGCCTCTGCTCCACGGAGGAGCCGCCGGTGGTCCTTCGTGATCCCACGGGGCTGCTCGTCGCATGGATCGATATCGGATCCCCCTCGGCCGAGCGGCTGCACAAGGCCTCCAAGGCGGCGCGCCGGGTCGCGCTCTTCACACACGCGCCGCTCGCGCTGCTGCAGCGCGAAGCGTCGTCGCGCGTCATTCACAAGGTCGATGCGATCGAGGTGTGGCGAATCGAACCGACATTCCTCGATGCCCTCGAAGCCAAGGTCGATCGGAATACGAAGTTGGACCTCCTGCGGGATGACGAGCAGCTCTACGCCACCGTGGGCGACAATGTCGTGACGGGGACGATCACACGTTGCTCGCTCGTCGAAAAATAACGAAACCGAATGTCGGCTCGAGCGTAGTCTCCACCTTGATGCGTCTCCGGCCATGGGGGGTGCCGGCGCACATCGAAAAAAGGAAGGGGATACGATGCAAAGAGCTTCGATGAGCAGGCCCGTGCGGCGTCGTCTGGGAGGCGTGTTCGCTGGTGTATGCGCACTGTTCCTGGGAAGCGCCGTGACCGGGGCCGGTTGCAGCGACGAACCGACGAATCCATCCACGACGATGAGCTCGTCCTCGAGCTCGGGCACGGGCGGCGCGGGCGGCGGCACCGGCGGCGGGAATACCGGCGGCGGCGGCGCCGGTGGGCAAGGCGGAATGGGCGGCGGCGGAATGGGCGGGCAAGGCGGAATGGGCGGCGCCGAGCTTTGCACGACGCCCGCGCCCGGCGCGACGCGCGGCGCGGCGGTCGCGATTTCGGCGGACGACACGACCGTCGTCGCCGTGAACCGCGATGCGGGCAGCGTGACGGTGCTCTCGGTCGAATACAATCCCGTGGACAACCTGCCGGCGCTCACGAAAAAGGCCGAGATTGTCGTGGGGGGCGAGCCCTGGCAGGTCGCGATCGACGGCTGCGGCGACAAGGCCTACGTGGTGCTGCGCAAGGACCAGAAGGTCGTGGAGATCCGCGATCTCAAGGGCACGCCCGTCATGGGCAAGGAGATCGCCGTCGGCTCGGAGCCCACGGCCATCGCGATCACGCCGAACAACACGTCGCTCTACGTCGCCAACTGGGTCGACGGCACGCTTTCGCTCATCGACCTCGCGTCGCTCACGTTGTCGAAGACGATCGATCTGAACGGGCCGCTCGCCGGCACGGGCTTGCTCGGCCCCTCGGTCACCGCCGACAAGGCGCGGCCCGCGCTCGCGCACCCGCGCTCGCTCGCGATCACGAACGACGGCGACGCCGACGACGCCGACGAGAAGATCTACGCGACCGAGTTCTTCGCGCAGCGCACGGCGCCCGAGCAGATCAACGCGCAGGGCGTGTCGAACGTCGACACGAACTGGGCAGGCATCGTCTACAGCGTGAAGGCCGCGGACGGCGCGGTCGCCACGATCGCCCTGCCGTCGATCGACGACACGGGCTTCGTCGATCACAAGGGACAAGCCACGGGTTGTTTCCCGAACCAGCTCCAGTCGATCACGATCCAGAAGGATCTCGCCTACGTCACGTCGATCTGCGTCTCGCCGGCCGGCCCCGTCGGTCCGTTCCAGAAGAACGCCTGCACGACGAACGCGCAATGCACGAACGTGAACGTCGTCAGCACATGCAATACAACCGTCGGCTCCTGCACGTACAGTTGCTCGACCGACGCCGATTGCGGCGGCGACGCGCCCGCGGGGTCGTGCCAGGGCGCCGGACCGCTCGGCAACGGCGCGTGCCGGGCGATCCCGACGAACAACAAGACCGTGGTGCACCCGGTCGTGAACGTGCTCGACACGAAGACGGACGCGGCCGTCGCCGCGGCGCCGACGAACCTGAACCGCGCCTTCCGCGACGCGTACGTCGCGGCGAACGTGGCCGACGACGCCAGCCGTCGGTATCCGCTGGTCGCGAACGACATCGCGTTCGTCGGGGCGACGGGCGAGGCGTACGTGCCGGCGAACGGCGCGGACGCGGTGTTCCGCGTGAGCTTTAACGAGACGAGCGGCGCCGTCACCAGCGTCGGCGCCACGGACAAGAAGTTCATCGACCTCGCGCCCCAGGCGCTCGCGGAGAGCCTGAAGGGCGTGGGCCCGATCGGCGTCGCCGTGGCGAACACGCATCCGTTCGCGTTCGTGGCGAACGACATCAGTCGTAACGTGTCGTCCCTCGCGATCGATCCGGGCAAGCAGGTCGTCGCGGGCTCCGATCTCGGCACGGCGCGTGTCGTCCAGACCGCGCCCATGCCCGCCGACGCGGCAGGGATGTCGGTCCTGCGCGGCAAGCGGATCTTCAACACGGGGCTCGGGCGCTGGTCGCTCCGGGGCCAGGCGTGGGTCTCCTGCCAGTCGTGCCACATCGACGGCCTGAGCGACAACGTGACCTGGTACTTCGCCCGCGGCCCGCGGCAAGCGACGAGCCTCGATGGCAGCTACGCCTCGAAGGATCCCACCGACCAGCGCATCTTCGGCTGGACGGCGTTCCAGGAAGAGGCGCACGACTTCGAGAACAGCGCGCGCGGCACGCAGGGCGGCGTCGGCGCCCTCGTGACGACGGAGAGCAACCCGCCGGCCAACACGGATCGCATCAACCTCGCGGACACGGCGAAATACGCGCCCGCGGGCGCCGTGGGCCTGAACGGCTCGACGAAGGAGATCCACGACACGGACAGCGTGCGGAAGGACTGGGACGACTTCGAGGCGTACGCGCGCAGCCTCCGTTCGCCGCGCAAGCCCTCGAATCTCGACCCGGCGAAGGTCGCCGCGGGCTTGACGCTGTTCATGGAGGGCGGGAGCTGCCAGGGCTGCCACGGCGGTGCGAAGTGGACGCTCTCGAAGCGCTTCTACACGCCGTCGGCGGCGACGAACGAGGCGCTGCTCGCGAAGGCGTACGAGGGCGACGCGCTGCTCGCCGCCGGCTTCCCCGCGGCCTTGCTCCCGGCCACCGCGGGCAATCAGTTCATGCGCTCGCCGAGCCCGAAGAACGCCGGGCTCGACCAGATCCAGTGCGTGCTCCGCCCCGTGGGCACGTTCGGGATCTCGCCGGCCGCGGTGAACGTGATCGAGGTGCGCGCCGACATGATCGCGAAGGCCCAGGGCGACGAGGCCATCGGCAAGGGCTTCAACGTGCCGTCCCTGCTCGGCATGCAGGTCGGCGCGCCGTTCTTCCATGCAGGCAACGCGCGGACGCTGGAGGAGCTCTTCTCGAATACGTTCGTCGCCCACAACAAGGCGCTCGCCGCGCCGAGTTACCTCACCGGCCCGAACGACATCGAGAACCTCGTGGCCTTCGTGCTCTCGATCGACGAGGACACGACGCCGATCGATCTGCCGGCCATGCCCGGCGCCAAGGGCGGCGATTTCTGCGCCGCGCCCTGAGGGTCGGATTCCTCCCACGAGATAGGTAGAGGTAGCCGCCCGCCCCGCGTGAACGTCGGGGCGGGCGGTGGCCCTTGTTTCAGCGGTGCGGGCCGCCACGACGAGCGGGCGCGAGGTCGACGTGACGGCAGCGCCGGAGCGCGTACTCCATGCCGCTCTGGAGCGTGCCCATCGTGACGAACGATTTCAGATCGACGTCGAGCGCGATGAGCGTCTGCGCGATCCGCGGCGCGATGCCCGTGAGCACCGTCTCGGAGCCGAGCAGCCGGAGCGCGGCGGCCACGTTCACCAGCATGCCCGCGACGTGTGTGTCGACGTGCTTCATGCCCGTGACGTCGAGGATCACGACCCGGGCTCCGAGGCGCTGGGCGCCGTCGAGCGCCACGCTGAGCACCTGCTCGGCGCGCTCGGTATCCATCGTGCCGATGAGCGGCATCACGACGATGTCCTTCGTGATCGGCAAGAGCGGCGTCGAGAGCTCCGCCAGGCGCTGGCGTTGCCCCGCGACGACCTGCTCGTGCAGCGCCGCGCGCTCATGCTCGATCTCGCGGCGCTGGCCGAGCTCCATTTCGAGCGCCTGGTTCATGTCGAACAGGCTGTCGTTGACCCGGCGCAGCTCCTCCGTCCGGTGCGCGACCTCCATCTCCAGCCGCTCGTTCGCGCGCTTGACCTGCTCGTTCGCGGTGTGCGTGTTCTCGATGAGGCGCGCGATCTCGATCGCGATGGCCGCCTGCGAGGAGAGGAGCGTGAGCAGCTCGACACGCGCCGCGTCGAAGACGCCCGCCGTCATGCGGTTTTCGAGGTAGAGCGCGCCGCTCAGCCGGCCCTGGTGGAGGAGGGGCAGGCAGAGGATCGATTTCGGCGCGAACGCCTGGATGTACGGGTCGTCCGAGAACCGCGAGGCCTTGCGCGAGTTGTCGAGGACGACCGGTTCGAGGGTGCGCGTGACGTAGTGGATGACGCTCTTCGCGCACGCCTGCACGTCTTCGAGCGGCTGGCCGCGCCCCACGTCGAGCGTGCTGCCGGCCGGCCGGAACGTCGCTTCGGCGACGAGCTCTCCGTCCCGCGCGAGGATGAGCAAGCCGTGGTCGGCGCCCGCGTTCTCCAGCACGAGCTTCGCGAGCCGATCGACGACCTGGGGCAGGTCGATCTCGCTCGCGATTTCCTGGGCGGCCCGGACGACGAGCGCGGCGTCGCGGAGGCTGCCGAGGCTGGTTTGTCCGAGGAGGGTTCGGGTCGCGAGGGATGCGCTCGAACTGGCGGTCGTCGACGCCCCGCGCGTGCGCGAGACCTCGCGGAGCGAAGGCCAGATGTGGGTGGCCTCGTTCTCCAGCGCCACGACCTTCGGCACTGCGCCCCAGTGCGCGTAGGCACGGTAAGCGTTTTTCATGTAGCCGCCGCCCGCGGTCGGCGCGCCGATGCTCAGGTAGAACTTGGCGCACAGCTCGCCGGTCAGCGCCTCGAAATGCGGGGCCTTGTTCTCCTGGCAGAGCGTGATGGCCCGTTCGTAGAGGCGGATCGCGCCCTCCAGGTCCCCTTCCGTGCGCGCCGCCTCCGCGTTCACCATGGCCTCGAGGTGCGCGAAGCTCTTCGGGGACCAGGCGGCGAGCTGCGCGACCTCCGCGCGGCATTTGCGCAGGATCTCCGCCTGTCGTTCGGCCTCCTCGTGCGCCTCGGCGCGAGGCAGGCCGAGGAGCACGAGGGCGCGGAGGCAGGGATGGACCTTCGAGGCGAGGTTTCCGCCGGCAAACCCGATGCTCCGCTCGGCGGCCTCGGACCACGTCCAGGCATCCTCGTACTGGCCGTGGATCAGGTAGACGAGCGTCTTCAGGATCGCGTGGTGGATCTTCGCGTTGCCGAAATGCTCGTCATCGAGGCGTGAGACGAACTCATTTTCGTGGAACGTCTCGTCGTCGAGCGACGTGCGATCCCGCGTCTTGCCCGCGAGGCACGCGATGGTCTGCCTGACGACGGTCATGGTGGCCAGGTTCGCCGGCATGCGCGTGCGGCGGATGATGGCGAGGTGCTTCTCGGCCTCCTCGACGAGCTCTTCGATCGGATTGCCCGCGAACACGTTCCCCATCGTCTCGAGGAAACACGCGGTGCCGATCATGTAGTATTCGCCGGTCTCCAGGCCCTTCTGTCGCGCGATGGCCCAGTTCTCGTTGGCCTGGCGCATCGGGTGCTGCATGTGCACGCAGCTCCCCCAGGGGATGTGGAGCCGCGAGAGCTGCATCGCGCTCGGGCATTTCTGGTTGATGGCCTCCGCGAGCTTGCAGAACTCCATCCCCTCGTTCACGCGGCCGAACATCCCCGCGAGCACGTAACCGACGCACGCATACGGGAAGGGGCACAGCTCGGTGTGGCCATGCACGAGGCCCACGTTCACAGCCCGGAGGTTGATGACGGAGAACGCAATGGGGTTGATGTGGTGGGCGCTGTCCGAGATGGCGTCGAGGATCGAGAGGACCGATCGGATCACCGGATCCGAGGCCTCCGGCGCGTCGGCGAGGTCGAGAATGCCGCGCCCGCGCAGGTTCGTGGTGAGCTTCTCGAGCTCCGACATCATCACCGCGGGCGAACCGAGCTCCTCCATCGGCAAGGGATGCCCGAGGAACGCGAGCGTCTCGCTGCCGGTCCGCACCGCCTCGACGAAGCGGCCGTGCGAGACGTTGTTGTAGATGCGTTGCCTCTGGACCGTCGCCCGCTCGACGTCCGTCTTCACGCGGCGCAAGAGTTCGAGGAAGAGCGCCTCGGCCCCCGCAGCGTCGCCGCTCAGGTACGCATTCTGGCCGCCTTCGATGTAGAGCGAGAAGCAGAGGTCGTAACGCTCGTCCCAGTCGGCCACGTCGAGCAAGTCGATGCCCGCGCGCGTGTAAATGGCCCCCGCGTGATAGGCTGTCGCGGCTTTCGACCTTTGCCCGGCGCGCAGGTTGATCTCCGCGAGGTCGAGCCGCTCGGCCCGATCGGTGATGGCCGCGGCGCCGAGGTTCAAATGGTGGACGAGGTCGAGCAGCTCGTCGTCGCGCGGGCGCTCGCCCGACCGCTTCCGGAGCAGGCGGCCAATGGAGAGGTGGAGCTGCTTTCGTTGCTCCGGCTCGACGAGCGTGTAGGCGGCTGAGAGGACGCGGTCGTGGACGAACTGGTAGCGGACGTTGAAGAGCGACGCCGAGAGCTCCCGCGCGCCGCCCCCGAGCCCGGCTTCGAGATACCTGTAATCGCCGTCGAGCGACACGACGAGCCCCGCCCGGAGCGCCTCCCACAGCGCCGCGGAGACCTCGGTCGCCGGCTTTTCGGCGATCGTCGCGAGCGAGCCGAAATCGAAGGAATGGCCGATGCACGCCGCGCGCTTGAGCACGTGCTGCGTCTCCGGCGAGAGGCGGCGGAGGACGCCGACCATCAGGTCGACCACGTTGTCGGTCACGTTCGCGGCGCGGATGGCCGTGTCGTCCCATTGCCACGCGCCGCGCTCGGGGTCGAAGCGGAGCAGGCCCCGCTCGTACAATGCGACCATGAACTGGTGCGCGAAGAACGGGTTGCCCTGCGTCTTCTCGTAGACGAGGTCCGCGAGCGTCTGGACCTCCTCGGGCTTGCTCGTCAGCGTGTCGGCGACGAGGCTTCCGACCATGTCGCGATCGAGGGGCGCGAGGTGGATCCTCGCGGGCGAAAACCCCGAGCTCACGAGCTCGTCGAGCAGGGTCGAGAGCGGGTGGCCGGGGGAAACCTCGTTGTCGCGATACGCGCCGATGATGAGCAGATGCCGGCTGAACGCGTCCGTGAGGAGCAGGTGCAGGAGCCGCTGCGAGGCGGGATCCATCCACTGGAGGTCGTCGAGGAAGATCACCAGGGGGTGCGCCTCGCTCGCGAACACGTGCAGGAAGTTCTGGAGCGTGAGCTCGAAGCGGTTTTTCGCTTGATCGGGCGGCAGGTCGGAGACCTTGGGCTGCGCGCCGAGGACGAGCTCGAGCTCGGGGACGAGCTCGACGAGGAGCGCGCCATTGCCGCCGAGGGACGTGAGCAGGTCGTTTTTGTATGCCGCGAGCGTCTCCGGCGGCTCCGTCAGGATCTGCTGCACGAGCTCGCGGAGCGCCTGCACGACGGGCGCGAGCGGGACGTCGCGCGAGATCTGGTCGAACTTGCCGGCGGCGAAAAAACCGCCGCCGTGCCGCGCGATGATCTTGTGGATCTCGTGGACCAGCGCCGATTTGCCCACGCCGGAGTAGCCGGCGACGAGGCAAAGCTCCGGGCCGCGCGCGCGGGCGCGGCCGAACGCCTGGAGGAGCGCCTCGATGTCACGGTCGCGGCCGTAGAGCCGCTGCGCGCGGCGGAGCTCGGGCGCCTTGTCGTGTTGCCGGAGCGGGAAGGGCGTGATGGTCCCGGAGGCTTTCCATTGCCGCAGGCATTCGGAGAGGTCCGCCCGGACCCCGGCGTCGCTCTGGTATCGCTCCTCCGGCGTCTTTGCGAGCAGCGTCATCACGAGGTCGGAGAGCGGCGCGGGCACCGCGGGGACGAGCTCTTGCGGCGGCACGGGGGGGCGTGTGAGGTGGCTCTGGACGATCTCCGCGAGCTCGCGCTGCGGGAATGGCACTGAGCCCGTCAGCATCTCGTAGAGGATCACGCCGAGCGAGTAGAGGTCGGTCCGGGAATCGACGGCCCGGTTCATGCGCCCCGTCTGCTCGGGGGCCATGTAGAGCAGCGTCCCTTCGAGCGAGCGCGGCCCCGTGGGCGCGTGGAGCTCGCGGGAGATGCGCGCGGAAATGCCGAAATCGATGAGGTGCGCCGTCCAGGTCGACGCCTCGATCAAGACATTTCGTGGGGTCAGGTCCTTGTGAAGGATTCCCTTCCGGTGGACCGCGGCGAGCGCATTCGAGATCGAAAGGGCGATCGTCAGCGCGGTCTCGATATCGGGCCTTCGGCTCTCCAGGATCTCGCGCAGCGTGGGATGGCCGATGTCGGCCATGATCAGGACGACGCCACGGCCGTGTTCTTCGAGCGCGAGCGCCTCGGGCGCGCACTCCACGCCGAGCTCGCGCAGGATCGTGAACTCGCGCCGCAGGCGGCCGACCTCCCGGACGGTGGGATATTCGTTTTTCGTCTGCTTGAGGACGACCTGGGCGCCGTCGGCGATTCTCGTCCCACGGAACACCAGCGTCTCGGCCCCTTCGTAGATGGGCGTCAGCGCGGTGAAACCCTCGAAGGAGACCCCCTGGACGTCATCGGCTGCGCGATGGATGGGCTCGGCGGACATGACAGCTCCCTGGACATGTCCCCCCGCAAGAGCACGAAGCTATCCGGTGCGGCGGTCTGTAACAAGGCTTTGTGCTCCCGTCGCGTCGTTTTTCTGCCGTTGCGTCATCGTCAATCGGTCGACGCTGGATCTTGGGAGGTACGCCGCGCAGGTAGCGTGGTGTAGTTCGTGTCACAACGATCCTGCGCGGCGGTGCTGCATTCACTCGTCGCCGTCGCGGATGCCGTCTTCGTCGCGATCGATGCCGATTCGCTCGCCGGAGCCGGGGGGGACGGCGGTGAAGGTGATCTCGGTGTGGAGGAGGTTCGCGACGAGCACGAGCATGGTCCGCGAGAGCGGGCCGAACGACTGCTTGCTCGAGACGAACTGGTTCGCGCCGACGTAGTGGAAGCCGATCTCTTCGAGCGCGAATTGCATCTTCGCCACGACGTCGCACTCGCCCTCGTCCGCCCGCGCGAGGAAGAGGTCGAGGCGCCCGCTCGCCGCGGCGCCGTTGTGGCTCGTCCACGTGACCTGCTGGCCGACGATCGGCGCAAGGTTGGAATCGAAGGCGAGGAGGAATTGCTCGACCTGGCGGCGCTTGATATCACCGTCGCCGCCGGGACGATCGTCGAACCCGTTCGGGCTGAAGCCGCTCAGGAGGTCGAATCCGGGCGAGTGCATGAAGCGGAAGATCGTGTCCTCGGCGCCGTCATTGAGGAAGCCGAACCCGCGGACCTGATCACCCGTGAGCTCGTTGTGCCCCGGGAGAATCGACGGCACCGCGGGCATGCCGAACATCCCGACCTTCTGATAGAGGTTCCGCAGGTGCGGGACCTTCATCGGCTGCGGGACCTCGTTGAGGACGTACCGCCCGTCCGTGCCGAAGAAACCCGGGAATGGCTCGCCGAACGCGGCGTTCGCGTCGGGGGCGAGCCGGTGGCAGTCCTCGCAGGCCAGGATGGCGGCATCGGGCGTGAAGAAATGGTCGCGCCCGGCCTGTTGATCCGGCGTGAGCGAGTTGTCGAGGCGCCGGATCGGGTTCGGCGGGTACATGATCTGGAGCACGAAATCCGTGAAGGCCTCCATGTCGTCGGGCGGAATGGGCTGTGTGCGCCCGAGCAGGCCGACGAATCCGCCCTGGAACGTCGCGAAGGCGCCGCGTTCGTCGAACGTGCCGTCGTTCGGCTGGGCGCTCGGCTCGGCGTTGCCCATGGTGCGGTCGCCACGCCAGTGCATCGGGCCGTGGTTCGCCATTCCGCGCAGGCTCTGCGTGGTCATGGGGCCCTTGAGGGCGTCGAGGTTGTCGAACGTTTCGAAAAACTCCGGCAGCGCGAGGGCGACCGGCCCCGGCAAGGGGATCGTGGTCTCCTCCGGATTGCCGAGGTCCCAGGCGAGGCTGTCGAAATCACCAAAGACGTGGCAACTCGCGCAGGACGACTCGCCGTTGCTGGAGCTGAACCGGGCGTCGTAGAGGTACTGGCGGCCCTCGGTGATGCTCGGGGGCTCGGGGTTGTACATCGGGACGCGCGCGAGCACGGCTTTCGTCGTGGGGTTCACGACCGCGATCTTGTTGTCGAAGCGCGTGAGCACGTAGAGGCGATTGCGGGCCTCGTCGAGCACGAGGCCCGTCGGACCCACGGGCTCGCCGCCGTCGTCGAGGACGATGTGGTTCGACGCGCTCGGGACGAAGGTGTCGTTTTCGAGCTGCGCCGTGTCGAAGATGCCGATCTTGCTCGATCCGAGCGCCGCGACATAGAGCTTTTTGCCGTTTTGCGTGATGGCCATCCCGACCGGGGTCGCGAGGCTCTTTTCGTTCGTGGCGTTCGGGAGCGGCGCGACGGGGGCGTTGTAATTGATGTGCTTGTTGAGGTGCCGCGAGCTCACGGCGCCATTTTTGAGGATCGAGATCCGCGACTCGTGGAGGTGGCCGCGCACGGTCGAACCGGCGAACGTCCCCGGGCCCTCGAACCGCTGGAGGTTGTTCGCCTCGGTATTCGTGACGTAGACCTTTCCGTTCGCCGGGTTGACGATCATGTTGAAGAGGATCGTCCCGACACCGGCATAAACGCCCGATGCGCCCGGGAGCTGGGCCGGCGGGTTCGCCGCGGCGTCGATGACGAAGACGTCCTTGTCGGGGAGCGTGAAGTTGACGACCCCGTCCCAGGGTTCCCCGTCGTAGTCGACCCAGTGCTGTCCGTCGAATTTGACGATGAGCGCGGTGGGCGGCTGCTCCACGCCGAGCGAATCGGTCCTCGGCGCCGGCAGGCCGCCGAGCTGCGCCACGAGGTCCCGATGAAGGGACGTCGTTCGATTGCCGGTATGGAAGCCGGCGGCGTACACGTGTGACCCGTCCGGGCTCACGGCGAGCGCGCGCGGTGTGTCCGTGAACAGCGTGATGATGTTGAGCGGAGCACCCCCGAGCGTGTTCGGGCCGAGGTTCGTCGCGTCGAAGACCCATACGTCGGCCCGGCCGACGCCGGGGGTCGTGAGCTTGGGATCAAAAGGAATGTTCTGACCACGGTGGGCCGTCGTGATGAACGCGCGGTTCTTGCCGGGGCCGCCAAAGACGAGGTCGCGTGGCTCGTCGCCGACGAGCAACGTCCGCACGACGCGCGGCGCAAAGCCGGGCTTCACGTCGACGATGCTGATGCTATCGGAGAGATGATTGACGACCCACACCTCGTCATTGTTCCGCGCCGCGACCGCGACGGGCTCGAGGCCCACCGTGACGGAGCCGAGGTGGATGAGGCCGAGGATCGTGACGTGGAAAATCTCCAGACGGTTGTCGGGGGTGTTGACGGCATAGAGCCGGCTCCCATCCGGAGAAAGAGCGAGGGGTCGTACCTGACCACTCTCGAAGAGCGCAAAAGAGGAGGCCTCGGCAGCCGCCGGCGCCGCGAGCGTCGCGAGGGCGGCCGCAACACCGAGGGTCGTCCCGAGGCGGCGACGCAAAACCGGGATCCGCGCCTCGTTCTCCTGTGAAGGTGAATGCCGTTCGCCCGGAGGGAGCTTCGTGGACATGAGGCCTCTTTCTCGATGGGGCGATCGAATCGAGATCGTCCCATCGACACAAAAGGAGGTTGTTACGTTCGCCAGGTGCGACCGTGCAATCCGGGCATGAGCAAATGCCGAGCCCAAGTGTATCCTACATAAATGGGTTCGCCTTTCAAGAGCAATTTGAGTCAATTGCATGATGACGAATTTTCGACGTGCATGCGCCATCTCCGGGGCGCAGCGAGGGATTCGCCCGGAGGGGGGATGGGTGGATTCTGCTTTTACTGAACTCGGGTCGGTGGGACCGCGAGGGGGGGGGCTCAGGCGATGTCGATAGGAAGGAGGGAGGGGATGGCCGTCTGGCGGCCCTGCGTCATTTGACGCAGTCGCAGCAAAGGTCGTCGGCCACGCCGGCGAGCGCCTTGTCGAGGCCCGCGGAGTCGCTTGCTTGCAGGTAGAGGACGTCCCCGTTCGGATCCTTGGCGACGAAACCGCCCGGCCCCTCCTGGCAGCCCGCCGGGAACCCCTTGGCCGTCTGCCCCGCGCAAGCCATGTCGTTGAGGAACGCGGCGCCGACGCCGCCCGGCTGAATGGCGCCCTCCGCGGAGAAGCCGACCACGAATGTGCGGATCCCCGAAGCCGAGAGCTGCTGTACGATGGGCAGCGGATTCGGATCGGGGCAAGACTGGTCCCAATCCGCGCCGTCGGTCACGAGGACGACGTATTGGTCGCGGCCAGGCGTGACGCTCTTGAGGAGGTGGTCCGTCGCCGTGAAGAGGGCCTGGCCCGTGGGCGTGCTGATGCAGAGGCGGGTGGTGGCCGGATCGAGGTATTGCTGGATGGCGGGGCCGCTGCCGAGGGCCGGGGGCACGACGATCTCGCCGTTCTCGCAGAATGGGTTCGTCGCCTGCTTGGTGTCCGTGACCCGCTCCGCGAGGGTGATACACGTGTTTCCACCCGGATCTCTCGGCCAGAGTTCGAGGCCGTACCGCGCATGCGCGTCGCGGGGCGGGGCCACCATCTTCTCGATCGCGGTGAGCGCCTGGTGCCACTTGCTGCTCTTGTAATCGGGCCCGTCCGTGGGTGTCTCGCCGTTCGGGGTCTTGTGCATGGTGAGCGTGCGGTCGAGGGCGATGAGGATTTCGGGGGGATCACACGTATCGCCGCAATTGCAGCAGAGCTTGCCGCCGATCGACTTGAGCGCGAGGGCGAGCTCCGCCGCGTTGCCAGCCTTGAGGTAGAGCGGCGCGCCCGTGGGATCGGTGGACGTGTAGTTGCCATTGCCGTCGTCGGTGCAGGAGGCCGGGAACCCCTTCGCGGTGCCGCCGGCGCAGGCCATGTTGTTGAGGAACTCGGCGCCGACGCCGCCGGGCTGGATGTCGCCGGTCGCGGAGAAGCCAACGATGTACGTCTTGATGCCCTTCTTCATGAGGGCCTGCGCGATGGGCAAGGGATTGGGCTCCGGGCAGGATTGGTCCCAGTCCGCGCCGTCGGTCACGAGCACGACGTATTGCTCGCGCCCGGGGACGGCGATTCCCTGGAGGTGCTGCTCGGCCGTGAGCAGGGCATTGCCGGTGGGCGTGCTCGTGCAGAGCGTGGTGGTGGCCGGATCGAGGAGCGCTTGAATGGCCATGCCCTGATCGAGGCCCGGGGTGATCAGGACCTCGCCCTCCTGGCAAGCCGGGTTCGTCGCCTGCTTCGTATTGAGCACGCGCTCGGCGAGGGTGATGCAGGCGCCGCCGCCCGGGTCCTTGGGCCAGAGCTCGACGCCGAACCGAATGCCCTTGTCGAGGGGAGGCGCGACGAGCTGCTCGACGGCGGTGATCGCCTGGGACCATTTCGAGCTCTTGTAATCGGGCCCGTCGCTCGGTGTTCCGCCCTCCGGGGTCTTGTGCATCGTCAGGGTCCTATCGAGGACGACGAGGACGTCGGGCGGATCGCAGACGTCGGGCCCGCCGCCGCCGGAGCCGCCGACGGAGACGAACCCGCCGGTCCCGGGGTCGGCGCCCGTGCCGCCGGAGCCGCCCGTGCCGCCCGAGGCGGTGGCGTTCGAGGAGGCGGAAGAACTGCCACCATTGCCGCTGCACGACGCGGCGAGGGAAACGGCGAGGAGAGGGAGCGCGAGGGAGCCAAGGAGGATGCGGGAGATCATGGCAAAGGGTACCTCGGGCCGTGGGGACCCGACTACCCCTCCTTTTTTTCGCAGGCCCCTTGACCCTCACGTCACGTGAGGGCCTAGAGTCCCGTTCGTGGCTGCTGGAGAGCGCAAGGACAAGGGCGCGAAGAAGCGCACGTGGAAGGTGGGAGAGCTGGCGAAGGCCACGGGGACGTCCATCCGGACACTCCACTGGTACGACGAGATTGGGCTCCTCTCGCCGTCCGACCATTCACGGGCGGGGTATCGGCTGTACGGGGAGGGGGACGTGGCCAGGCTGCAGCAGATTTTATCGCTGCGGCAGCTCGGCCTGTCGCTCGACGAGATCCGGGACCTGCTCGCGCGGCCCGACCTCTCGCCGCTCTCCATCGTCCACATGCACATCACGCGTTTGCAGGAACAAATGGAGCTCACCCGGAAGCTCCTCGGCCGCCTGGAGGTGCTCGCCGCCTGGCTTACGAAGAGCGAGCGCGTATCGGCCGATGAACTTTTGAAGACGATCGAGGTGATGAACATGATCGAGAAATACTACACGAAGGAGCAGCTCGCGGAGCTCGAGGCGCGGCGGCAGGCGTTCGGCGAGGAGGCGATGCAAGCCGTGCAGGCGGAATGGCCGGCGCTGATCGCGAAGGTCCGCGCGGAAATGGAGAAGGGTACGCCGCCGAGGATCCGGCCGTGCAGGCGCTCGCCGGGCGCTGGATGGAGCTCGTCGAGATGTTCACCGGGGGAAACCCGGGGATTCGGCAGTCGCTCGAAAACATGTACAAGAACGAGCCTGGCTTCGCGGCGCAGCAGGGCCACGACCCGGCGCTCTACGATTACGTGCGCCGGGCGCAGGCCGCGCGAAAGGGAGGCACGAGCGTCTGACGAAAAATAGCTTGTCCCGGCCGCACGACCTGCCGTATCCTGGCGCTCCCTCGCGGGGCGAAGCATGGACGAGAATGGGTTTTACGAGCTCTTCGTGGGGGCCTGGCTCTTTGTCGGGCTCGTCGCGGCCGGGGCCTTCGTAGGGGATCGGCTCATCTCGTACGAAGCCGCCACCAAGCTGAGCTCGCATGCGCGGCAGGCACGGGGCCGCGGGTGGTTCACGACGTCGAGGTTGCTCCTCGCGGTTTCGAGCGCCCGCATGCCCGCGGCCTACGTGCAGGCCGAGACCGCGATGGCGCTCTATTACGAGGGCCGGGTGGAGGAGGCTTGCCGCGCGATCGACGACATCCCCGTGTTCGAGGAGCCGAGCGGCGAGTTTGCCCTCTACGTCGTGAACCTGCTCGTCTGCGTGGATGTCGCCGCGGGGTATTACAAGCGGGCGCTTTCGCGTCGCGCGGCGTGGTCGCTCGCGCAGAACGACGCCATTTTATGCATCAACGAGGCCGAGGCGCTGGCAAACCTCGGCCGCTGGGAGGCGTCGCTCGCGCATACACGGCGGGCCCTCGAAACCGGCGACGCGCTCGCCCGCACGGGAGCGGCGCTGCACGGGACGTGGGTGCTCGCCTCGCAGGAGCGCGCCGGGGAGGCGCGCGCCCTGTTCGAACGCGCGTGCGAGAACGATCTCCCCGGTGATTTCCGGAGTGAATACCATTTCGCCGAGGCCTTCTTGCGCCTCGCCGAGGGGGACCCTGCGGCCGCGCGGCGCGCGGTCCTCCGCGGGGATGCGGTCGCAAAGCGCGCGTCGTCGCGGCGCAATGCGCTCTTTTTGCTCGGCCGGATCGCGGCGCGCGAGGGCCGTTTCGAGGAGGCGCTTGCGCGGTTCGAGGAGGGCGCGAGGCACGTCTTCCGCGGACAGGGAGGGGATGGCTTGCTCGCGTGGGGCGACACGCTTGCGTCGCTCGGGCGGGCCGAGCGGGCCGCCGAGGTATGGAGGCTCGTGATCGAGAGGGATCCCGAGTCGTATACGGCGGCGCTCGCGCGGGAGCGCCTCGGCTAGGGATTTCGCTTTTCCAGGGACCGATCAGCGGGACTTGCCGAGGTGCAGGCCCGGCAGCCCGTCGAGGCTGGTCATATTTTTCTTTTCCATATACTCCCGCATCCCCTCGGCCCCTTTCGTTTCCCCCCAATCCGTGAGCTGCGCACGTTCTCCGACAAACTCGTAGAGGGGCACGCCGTAGCCGCACGACGTCGCGATCCGCGTCGCCTCGATGCGCAGGATGGCCCGTTCGCCCGCGCGTGGCGGGCCGAAGGGCTCGCGCAGGGCGGGGAATTGCGCGTCGTCCGGCTCGAAGGCCTCGGCGCGGCCGTGAATCCGCAGAATGCGCGGCGGGCCCTCGAAGGCGCAAAAGAGCAGCACGATGCGCCCGTTCTCGCGGGCGTGGGCGATCGTCTCGACACCGCTCCCCGCGAAATCCAGGTACCCAAGCGTGCGCGGACCGAACACGCGCAGGGTATCGTAGCCCTTGGGCGAGAGGTTCACGAAGCCGTCGCCGGCGAGCGGGGCCGTGGCGACGAAAAAGACGTGTTGTCGCTGGATGAACCCGATGAGCTCGTCATCGAGGCTGTCATAGAGTTTTCCCACGGCCGACAAGGGTAGCAGACTCCGCGCGCCCCATGCTACGTAGAGGCCATGGATCCCTCCGAGGACTGGCTCCGGCGCTGGCACGATCGATGCCCCGGGGCCACGTCGCGCGCGTTCTTGCGCGCAAAACCCTCGACCTACGAATGGCTCGCCGGCCACGCGCGGCCGGGGGATCGCGTGCTCGATCTCGCGTGCGGGGATGGCATCCTGCTCGCGCGGCTGCGTGCCCGCGGCGTTCAGGGTGCGGTGGGAATCGATATGAGCGAGGGCGAGCTTTCGGCGGCGCGCGCGCGGCTCGGCCCGGAGGCGAACCTCGTGAAGGGACGGGCGCAGGCGCTGCCCTTCGAGGCGGGTTCGTTCGACCTCGTCACGTGCCACCTCGCGCTCATGTTGATGCGCCCCGTGGAGGAGGTCCTCGCCGAGGTGCGTCGCGTCTTGCGGCCCGGCGGTATCCTCGCGGCCGTGGTGGGCGGCAGAGGCATGGAGGCGCCGGTTGAAAATGCGTGGACGCTGCTCGTTCGGCGGCTCCGCGAGGAGCCGTTCGACGGACCGTCGCTCGGCGACCGGCGAGCCTTCAGCGAGGAAGGGCTCCGGGAGCTGCTCCAGTCGTTCGTGAACGTGCGGATCGAGTCGATGTTCGTCGAGCTGTCGGGCACGCCCGACGAGGTCGCGGCCTCGCTTTGGGAGACCTACGATGCCGCTCGAATCGCTTCCGCGCGCGTCGCCGTGATCGAAGAAGCCTTGCGCGCGGATTGGCAGGCCCTCCTGCGGCCGGACGGAATGCTGCCCTGCTCGATGGGGGTGCGGTGCGTCACGGCCACGACGGAGGCCTTTCGATAACGGGATCCTTGCGCCTGTGTGAATACGCGGGCAGGCTTTCGCAACGCACGGATCATCCACCTTGAGCCCCACCGCACGCAGCCGGATTCCGCTCTCGCTGCTCGCCGCGCTCGTCCTGCACGCGGCGGGGCTCTTGCTCGTGCGCGCCGTCCCGCCCCGCCCCCTCGAACTGTCGACGATCGGGCATGCCTTCGAGCGAGCACCCGAGCTCTGGATCGACCTCCGCCCCCTGGAGATCGCCTCGTCCCCGGAGCCTCCGCGTGGCGCCCTGGAAATGCCCCCGTCGGCCCCCGAGCCCGCGCCTCTCGCGGCGGTCCTTCCGCGTCGTACGACCTCGCAGGCGCCCGCGCCGCCCGAGCCGAATCCTGTGCCTCCTCCGAGCTCTGCGCCGCCCCCGGCCGGCGCGTCCGATTACGACGGCCCCCCGGACGAACCCCCGCGCGCAGGCGCCCTCCCGGCGCTCGCCGGTCCGCCGGTATGGGCGGTCCCGGGCGCCATGCCCCGCGAGGCGGCCCCGACGCCCGCGCCCATTCGACCGACGGCGCAGGCCGTCCTCGCAGGGAGCGCCGAGCAGGCGAGATTCCCCGCGGCCGGGACCCTGGCGTCGGCCGTCACGGAGCAGGTCCGGTCTTCGAGCACGCCTTCCGATTCCGACAGCACGTTCCTTCTCACGCTCGACACGCGTGGACAAATTGCTTCCGTCGACGTCGTCGCGGCAAAGGGCGGCGATCGGAAAGAATGGGAGCGAATTGCCCGCGCCGTGAAGGATCAATTCGCTGGCCGCGTGTTCCCGATGCCGACCGCCTTCGCCGGCGGCGGGCGCGTGTTCGTCAGCGTGAAGAGCCAGCTCGTCTTGCCGGCCGGCACGAAGGACGTCGTCTCGAATCCCCGACCCGCCCTGATGGGTGGCAACACGAGCATCGTCACGCTCCCCGGCGTGCGTGACGATCGGTTGTCGAGCCTCATGACCACGCACCTGCCCCCGGACGCCATCATGATCGGCTTCCAGTTCGATTTCGATGTCACCAACATCGGAGCGAGGAAGCGGCGCGTCGTGCACACGCGGGTCCACGCCGAGCCGATCGGCGCCGCGCCGCCGCCCCACGCCTCCCCTTGAAGGCGATTTTCAGGGGGTGGGCGTGCCGAGGTTCAGGAAGGTAATGAGCTTCAGCGTGCGGCGCTTGATCTTCCAGGCGCCATTGACGCGGATGACCTCGTCCTCGTAGGTGCCATTGGCTACGTCGATCGTGCCGTCGGGCAGGACGTGCGTCGCGTGCAGGTACGAGGTCATCGTGGCCTCGTCCTCGTCGATCACGTTGATGTCGATGCTGCCGATGAGGTGCTGCGTCGACGTGTAGCCGCTCGTGGTGAACACGCCCTCGACGAAGTCGGCCCAGGCGTTCGCGCCGACCGCAGTGGAGCTCGGCGGACCAGTGAAGGGGGTCCCCGGGAAATAGACCGCGAGCTCCGTGTCGCTCTTGAAACAGGGGGCGTAGATGTTTTTGCCCGCCTGCAGATCCCCGCGCCCGATTGCGTCGGTCCCGAGCGCGTAACAGACCGGCAGTTTGGCGATTTCCAGCTCGGCCGCGAGCTTCCACCCGTTCGGGGTGGGGGTAATGAATCCTGCAAACAGCGCCACGGCCGCCGCTGCCCCAGCTACCGTGAGAGCTACCTTCGCGCGCCGACCTACGGATGTGAATGAGGTCTTAATCATAGAGGTCTCCTTTAGGAACGTATGCCCCGAGTTTTCCAGATAGCCCTGTTTCCGTGCTCGACACAAGAGCCGTATTGTGAAAGCGAGCTTTCGCCTTGCTCGGGCGTCAAATGGTTGGCGTGCCTCCTCGTGCGACAGCAGGCGCGAATCCAGGCCGTCTTCGAAACGCCTAGATTGACAACGGTTCTCCCGTCGGCGCAATGTCCATCGACGCATGGAAACCGTCCAAGACGTACGCGTGCCGTCCTACGAGCGCTTCTTCCAGACCTCCGGCGACCTGCTCGGCGTGCTGGCTTGGGACGGGCGCTTCGTGCAGGGCAACCGGGCATTCCGCGACGTGCTCGGATATGTGGAGGAGGCGCTCATCGGGCAGTCGTTTTCCGCGATCGTGCACCCCGACGACGCTGCCGAGGTGCGGGCCTTTTTCGAGGGCGACGGGGACGCAACGCTCCGCGTGACGAAGCGGCTCCTGCATCGCGACCTCGGCGTCCGGGCGGTCGCTCTTTCGCTCCGGCGCGTGACCGCGGACAAAGCAATCTACGTGACCGGGCGCGAGGTATACACGCAGGAGAGCACGGACGCGGCCCGACGGCGCGAGGAGGTGCTCCAGAAGATGCAGGCGACGGCCCGGGTCGGCGGCTGGGAGGTCGACAACCGGACCGGAAACCTTTCCTGGACCGAGGAGACCTACCGCATTCACGAGGTGCCGGCGGGGTTTCGGCCGGTCATCGAGACGGCCATCGATTTCTATACGCCCGAGGCGATCCCCGTCATTTCAGCCGCGGTCGAGGGCTGCATGCGGGGGGAGGCGTATGACCTCGAACTGCAAATCCTCACAGCGAAGGGAAAACGCCTGTGGGTGCGTGCCTCGGGCCATCCGGTGTTCGAGGACGGAAATGTGGTCCGGCTCGTCGGGGCCTTCCAGGACATCGACGATTTCAAGCGGCGTGAGCTCGAGCTGCAAGAGCAGCTCGCGATCATCGAGGAGCAACGCTCGGCCATTCACGCGATGTCGGCGCCGATCATCCAGGTATGGGACGGCGTGCTCGCGCTTCCCGTGGTGGGGATGCTCGACGAGGCGCGCGCGTCCGAGATTACCGCGCGTATGCTCTCCGCCGTCGTGGCGCACGCGGCGACCTACGCGATCCTCGATCTGACCGGCGTGGAGAGTGTCGACGAGGCGACGGCCGATCACGTGGTGCGGATCATTCGCTCGATCCAGCTCCTCGGCGCGCAGAGCATCGTGACGGGCATTCGGCCGGCCGTGGCGCAGACCTTGATCTCGCTCGGCGCAGGGTTCGCCGGCGCGCGGACGGTCTCGAACCTCCGCGAGGCCATCAAGATCTGCATGCGCGGAAAGTGATTCAGACCTCGGACCGCAGCATCCAGGCCTCGTAGGCGGGTACGCCGAGGCCCGCGAGCGACGGGAGGATCACCGTATCGATCCGGTGGTGGAAAGCGTCGCTGCGTGCGCGCGCGGGCGCGAGGCCGAGGTCGCCGCGGAGAGCTGCGTCCCCGGTATCGGAATCGGAGGCGCCGTGCGCGCGATCGTAGTGGGCGAACGTGTGCGCGAGGTCGGCGGCCAGCCATTCCTGCTCGTCGTCCGTGAGCCGCGGCAGCACGAGGCGCGCAAGCGCCCAGCCAAAGCGGTCGTGCAGAATCTCGTCGCGGAGCAGGATCCGGAGCACCGCCTCGATACATGGGTTTTTCGCGTGGGCCAGGAGGACCCGCAGAATGGCGACCGAGGCCGACTCGCCGACGCAGAACATCGACGTCGTCCAGCGCGCCACGAAGAGGTGAGCGGGCAGGTCGTTGCGGTGCAGGCGGAGATCGTTGGGCGTCAAAGCAATGCCCTCGTGCCCGCCGAGCGCGTCGGCCACGCGCGCGCAGAGCTCGGTGTGGCGGGCCTCGTCGGAGAGCAGGCGCGACGCGGCGGTCGTCACTTCGAGGGGCAGGCCCACCTCGCCGAACCGCGCGATGAGCTCGCCGAACACGATCATCGACCGGTACTCGGCGACTGTCCGCGCGGCCCACGCGCTTCGGGCGATTTCCACGTCCTCGGCGTCGAGATCGTCGGCCCTCAAACGATCCCAGGGCGGCACCTCGTAGCCGCGATCCAGCATGCGACGGTGGAGCGTGTCGAAGAGGCGCTCCGTGGTGCCGAGGGGAACCGGCGTTCGCATGGGGGGCTCGGGTTTGTCGGGGTCAGCGCTGATCGGGCGCCGTGTTGATCGTCTGGCCGGGATCCGGCGGGTTGAACTTGGCGCCGCCGTCCGGGGGTTTCGGCGTGTTGACGTGATGGGGCGGGATGGGGCTCCGGCCGGGGGGCGTCGTCGCGCTGGGCTGCGGCTGCACGGGCTCTACGGGCTCCGTCGTCGGGGCCGCGGGGGGCTCTTTCATCCGCTCGTTGATCGGGTGTTGCTCCTCGCGGGGCGGCTGGTTGATCGTCTCCTCGGGCGGCCCGCCCATCCGATCGTTGATGATCGGCTTCGCGCAGCCGGCCGCCGCCGTGGTGATGGCCGCTGCGGCGACGAGACGCGCCCGGATGCGTGCGAGGCGGGCCGGATCGATGGACATGGTTCCCCGAGGCTACCCTTTTTTCGAGGCCTTGATAAGACGCATCAACCCGAGGCCCCCATCCGTCTTGTCGACGCTCCGTTTGTGCACGGCATCGGCCAGCGGTTTTCGCGGATCGTCGACGTTCGTGATCCGCTCGACGTCCGGGCCCGCGACGGTGACCTCGAGCGTGTCGCCTTCGATCCGGACGCGCACGCCGAGCGGGCCTTGGCGGTCCGAGCCATGCTCCATCACGTCGGTGACCATCTCGATGACGGCCACGTTGGCCTTCGAGGCGATCGACCGTGCGAAAAACATCCCGAGCAGCTCGAAGACGAAATTCGCGACGAGCCCCGCCACGTCGCCCGTGATGTGTTCGAGCGGATCGATGGTCAGCGAGAAGGCGATGGCCGTCTTCCTGGGGTTCTCCACGGCCATGGAAAACGTCTGTTCGTAGCAGCCGGTCATCGCCTCACCCCGCGGGATCGTGTCCGCATCGTACCACAACCCGACGCCTCGAAAAAAAATCGACCTCGTTCTGTCACGCCCGCCGGGGGCTCGGGTTCTCTGCTCATGAAAGGACGGCGAAGACGCTGTCCGGAATGAAACGAGAGGAGCGAGCCATGAGTGGTTTCAGCCTGGTTCAGTTCATGTGCGAGGGTGGATTCGGGATGTGGATGGTTCTCGCAGCCGGCTCTGCGGCCCTTGGCGCGGCCGTGCGATATGCGGCGGCCCCCGACCGCGGCAAACTCGCGTTCACCGCGGCCCTTTCCGTGACGACGGTGATCGCCACGATCGCCGGCGTGTGGACGAACGTCGGCGCCGTGATGTCCTTCCTCGAAGATCCAGCGCGTGTGCCCGACGCGGAGATCACGCGGATCTTGCTCACGGGCTTGAAGGAGGCCGGCCGACCCGGGACGCTGGGCGGGCTGCTCTTGACCCTGGTCGCGTTGGTGGTGTCCGTGGGCGTGCTGCGGAGCGCGCGGATCGGCGCGGGCGCGAAGGGGGTGGAGGGTCGGGCGGCGATCGCGTGATCGTCAGGCCGCCTTCTTGCGGAGCGGGCCTTCTCTTTTCCCTTTTTCGAGATCACGTTTCGCCTGCCGCCGCGTCCGCTCCTTGGCTTTGCCCGGAGCGGGCGGCGGCACGGCCACGCCGGCGCGGCGCGCCTTGGAGAGGGCGATTGCAATGGCCTGTCGGGGGTTCTTCACCCCGTGTTTGCCCTCCTTGACGTGCTCGATCTCCTCGCGGACAAACTCGCAGGCCTGCGTGCTGGGCGCCTTGCCCTCGCGCTGATCCTGCCGAGCTCGCTCGATGGTCTTTTTCTCGGGCATGGGACCTCCACCTATCGCGTGGGGCCCGGCGCCGGCGCCCGCAAGGCACGACCCGCTCACGCCGGAAATTGCGTGAAGACGCGCGCCACGATCGGGTGCGCCTCGGCCCGCTCCGCCGCGGCGATGCAGCGCGGCGCGACCTCGCGGATCTTCTCGCGCCCGGGGCGCCAGCGGGAGATCATTGCCGCGTAGACGTCGAGGATCGTCATGGATTCGCCCAGCAAATAGGTCCCGGGCGAGATCCCCTGCTCTAGTGAGCGCCAGCAATCGAGCGTCCGCTGCACGGTCGCCGCCTTGAGCTCGTTTTGCGCGCCCTCGTCCTTCACCCACCGCGCGGGGAAATCGCCGACGGTGTACATCGGATAGATGCTGGACACGAAATAGACGAGCCAGCGCAAGAACGCCGGCCTTTTCGGGTCGCCGGGCGGCGGGGCGAGGTGCGTTTCTGGGTGGCGTTCGAGGAGCCAGAGGAGGATGGCCGCGCTCTCGGTGAGGACCTGGCCGTCCGGGAGCACGACCGTGGGCACCTGCGCGAGGGGGTTCAGCGCGCGCAGCGCGTCGAGCGCAGGGCCGGGCGTCCAGGGCTCGACCTCCCGGCGCTCGTAGGTTTCACCGAGGAGCTCACACGCGGCCTCGATCACCACCGAGCCGCACCCCTTGCATCCGTGAATCGTCAACATGGGCGCGTTTTCGCGCGGATCGACGGTCAATGCAAGCGCGCCGCACGTTGGCGCCGTGCGCTAGGGGCTACACTTCCAGATCTCGTTCAGGTCCTTGGCGAGGGAGTAGAGCGCCACGTTGGCGTGCTCGTAAAACCCGTTCGCGTACGGGTTCGGGCAGCCTGCCATTCGTTTGGCTTTGCTCACCTGCTCCGGCACCTCGCTGTGCCAGAAGAAGAGGTTGTAGATTGGAATGAAGATCTTCCACGGCTTGAAGTTCTCGTCCTGCGTGTAGGCCTGCAGCTCGCTCAGCATGGCCCACGCGACGTACACGCCGTAGAAGCAAAAGAAGCTGAACACGAGGACCATCACCGGGTCCCGCGTCGTGCCCTTCGGGCCGGCCATCCCGCTGTACGCCGCGGGCGCCAGGCCAAACTGCGCGGGGGCCGTGTAGTTCCCGAACCCTTGCGGAGGCGGCCCCCATCCCTGCTGCTGCGGAGGGGCGCCCCACCCTTGTTGCTGCGCGCCGGGATACCCTTGCGGCGCGCCCTGATACCCTTGCGGCGCGCCCCACCCCTGGGGCGGAGCTGCTCCCTGGAGGTGATTGCCGCACTTGATGCACGTGGGCGCGCCATCGGCGTTTGGCGTACCACAGGTCGGACAGAACACGCACCAACCTCCTCGGGGGATTCGCAGAAAAGCGCGCAAGCACCGGCCTGCGTCGCCCTCCCCGCGCCACCCATGCGACGCGGAGCGCGGAGGAGCGTACCGAGGATGCCTTGACTTCACAAGCGGGAGATGGCCCCTGCCGTCGAGGTCTGCTCCTCTGCCCGGAGGAGGTCGATCGTTCATGAGAGGTACGCACAACCCACCGTGCGCTCGTGTTCGCCGCGCTCGTCGGGAGCCTCGTCGCGGGCGTGGGCTGCGCGGACGAGCCCACCCCGCGCGCCACGGGCGCCGCCGCCGCGGGCTACGAGGTCGTGCCCCAATGGCTGAAGCTGCCGGCCGGACAGACCCTCGGCGCCCCTGGGGCGTCGAGGTGGCCCCGAACGGGCACGTGTTCGCGATCGACGGCGGCGAAACGCTCGAAGACGCGCCGTCGGGGCGCGCGCTCGAGCTCGACCGCGAGGGCAAGGTGATCACGAGTTGGGGCGGCTTTGGCCACGAGGAAGGGCAGTTCGACACGGGGCACGATATCACCGTCGGGCCGGACGGCAGCGTGTACGTGGTCGAGCAGGTGGGGGCGACGTGTGCAGAAGTTTCGCCCCAAAATGTGAAGCCTCGATTCCTGCCGGTGCCTCTTTCCACGCGGCTCGGGGGTTGGTAGATTCACCGCTGTGACCCTGCGCTTCCTGTTCCTCTTCTCCGCAGCTACCCTGTTGAACGGCTGTGGCGCAGACCCTTCCCCGCCGTCCGCGCCTCCGCCGCCTGCGCCCGACGCGGCGTCGGAGAAGGGCCGGATGGTGTTCATTCATGGCGCCGGCAATGGCCAGAATGCCGACGGGATCACATCGCACGAGGAAGGCTGTCAGAAAAATGATCTCGCGAGTTGCCATGCGCTCGGGCTCGCCCTGATGACGCCGAAGGACAAGGCGGGGCACAACAACAAGCGCGCATTCGAGGCCTTCGAGAAGGGGTGCCAGGGCGGATATGCGCCGAGCTGCAACGGCCTCGGGGTGATCTACATCCAGGGAATGGGCGTCGCCCGTGATGTCGGTCGCGCGATGGAGCTCTACAAAAAAGCCTGCGAGGGCGAGGTGAGCACGGCGTGCCTGCACGTGGCCATGGCCTACGAGGAAGGGCGCGATGTTGCGGCGGATTGGATCGCAGCGATCCGTTATTATGAGAGCGCCTGCGCCCTCGGCGCGACGCAAGGCTGCAACACGGCGGCGAAGGCGTTCGCGGAGGGCGACAGGGTCGCGCAGGATCCGGAGAAGGCGCGCAAGTTGTATGACCGCGCCTGCCAGGAAGGCGACGAGGAAGCGTGCAAGGAGCGCGACAAGCGCAGGTAAACGCGAACGATTCGAGCCTCTCGCGCGCCACGCGCTCGGGGGCTCACCTTCCGTCGGGCTTCGGAGGACGGGTGCACTGAATCCGGATCGATTGCACGACCTCGCTCTGCGCCAGCCTGGACACGACGGCGAACAGGTCCTTCGCGGGGGCGCCTATGTCGAATTGGCCTAGCACGTAGCTCTCGAGCCTCGGCGTCGGCGGCGGGCAGGTCTCGACGAAGCGGCGCATCGCGCTGGCCGGGAGGTCCGTCGTGACGGAGATCGAAAGGGAGCCCTCGCTGCAACGCGGGGCGTCCAGGTAAAACGCTCCCTGGATTTTCTTCCGGAATGGCTCGGGGAGCGCTTCCTTTTGCCGGTATTCGCGATACCCATCACAACGCGCGGGCCACCCGGCGGGGTTCTTGATACGCATCTCGACTTCGCGCGTCGCGTACGCCGTCCCATCAAAATCGACCGGATCGGCCCCGAGGGAGCGCCAGGCGTGTGTCGGGCCCGTCTTCGCCTCGATCTCGGGGGAGAGCAGGTACTCGGTCGCATGGAAATACACATCGATACGCGAGTGCGGGAGCGTCAGCATTGCCGGCTCGTCGTGGTGGAGCCGGCCGCTCCTGCCGACGCCGCCCACGACCGACGCGCCCGCGTACGTCTCGAGCACGCGGGCGACGAGCTCGCACGCCGATTCGCAATGCCGTCCGACCACCACCGCGATCGGCGGGGGCGTCGGGGCGCTCGTCGTGGCGGGTGTTTCGAGGAGCGCCTGCCATACGGCCGGATCCCGGGATTCGGCCCGGTATTTCGCTCGATAGGCATCGACATATCGTGTCAGCGCGGGGGGGCGGCGGATCTCGCGGAGAGGAGCGAGGGGCGTGCGTCCCGTGAGACCTTCGAGCCACGGGAGGAGCGGCCGAGGATCGTGGCCCCACGCCGCGCGCATGTCGATCACGATGCCGCTCGCGCGCGCCCCTTGCGTGAGGTCGGTCGAGAGCCGCGCCCATGCTGGATCGTAGGCATTCGAAAGGTCGCGGATCGTGAGCGTTGCAATGCCTGACGGCGCGACGCCGACCTCGTAGGGCGCGCTCGTCGGATCAGCGGCCGGCCTCGGCGTGAAGTACGGATCGCAATGCCACATCTCGTCGGGCGGACGCGCGCAGAAGCCGACGCGCTCGCCGATCGAGAGGAGGGCGTGGTGGGTGCTGTCCACCGCATAAGGCGCGAGCTTCAGGAGCAAGCCGAAGTGCTGCTGCTCGAAGGCCAGCGCTTCTTTTCGATCGGGTGTGCGCGGGACGAAAAAGAGGTCGATGGCGGTGGAGAGCGCCGCGATGTCCTCGCGCATCGCTGCGAGGTCGACGAGCCGCTCGTCATTCCGCCGCATCGCGCGTTTCCTCTCGGCCCATGGCGTCTCGGCGACCCGTGCTGTGATCGACAGCGGGCCGTACGGACGCTCGGTCTTCGGAATTGGCTTCGCCGTGGCGGGCGCTTCCGCGGAGGTCGGCGTGGCGGGCGCTTCGTTCCACGTCGGCGTGTGCTGCCCCGAAGCCGGCGGCTGCTTCCCGCACGATACGGCAGTGAGGAGCAGCGCGCACATCGTCGAGGCTCGGGCCGGAGGCATCGCCACGAATCTAGTCGACCTTTCTGCGGAAGGCTATCCTGATCCGCCCGCCAGGTCTTGTCCTCCAAACCCAGTCTCCTGTAGAGTCGGGGCGCTGCGCGCGGGAGCGGGACGATTTGCATGAAAAAGACCGGAACGACAAAGACGACGGGAAAAACGACGGCGCCCACGAAGACGACGGCGAAGGCGACCTCCGCTGGGGAAGCACCCATCGTCGCTTTCGAGCATCCGCGCGCGTGGTCGACCTGGCTCGCCTCGAACCACGCCTCGTCACGCGGCGTGTGGCTCAAGCTCGCGAAGAAGGCTTCCGGCGTCGCGTCGGTCACCTATCCGGAGGCGCTCGACGTCGCGCTCGTGTGGGGCTGGATCGACGGGCAAAAGAAGAGCTTCGACGAGGCGGCATGGCTCCAGAAGTTCACGCCGCGCGGACCGAAGAGCATCTGGTCGAAGATCAATCGGGAGAAGGCGCTGGCCCTCATCGCATCCGGGCAAATGCAGCCGTCGGGCCTCGTGGAGGTCGAGCGCGCGAAACAAGACGGCCGCTGGGACCAGGCCTACGATTCCCCGAGTCGCGCGACCGTGCCTCCCGATCTATCGGACGCCCTGGCGAAAAATTCTCGCGCCGCCGCGTTCTTCGCAACGCTCAACGCGACGAACCGCTACGCTATCCTGTTCCGCGTCCAGACCGCGAAGAAAGCCGAGACGCGTCAGAAGCGCATCACGCAATTCGTCGAGATGCTGGCGAAGCACGAAAAGCTCCACCCCTGAGGCGCCTTCGGGCGGCGGCGGCGCGGAAGGCCCGGGATCGGCGTCGATTCACCGGGACCGCTTGCGGCGCGACCGGATTGCGAGAAGTGCCGGCGCCACCAGGAGGAGCCAGGCACCTTGCGCGGCGCCATTCGTCGTCGAGAGCGAGCATCCCGGATCATTCGCCGGATGGATGTTCACGGGATCGCCGCCCGTGCCACCATTGCTGCCGCCATTGCCGCCGCTGCCGCCATTGCCACCTGCGCCCGTGGAGGAGCCCGCGCCCGCGTCGTCGGGGACGCCCGCGTCCATTTCCACCGGCGAGGGCGGCACGTACGTGCTCCCCGCGGAGACGATCGTCACGACGAACCGCACCTTCGTGGGCGTGTACTGCGCAGCCGTCTCGGCACCGACGTTGTCCGCCGACGGCTTTCCGTTCTGCGTGTCCTTCAGGATGAGCGCAATTTTACCCGACCCGAGGGACCAGTCGACGGCGGTGCCGGGCGGCGACCAGAAATCCGAGAACTTCGTTTCCCAGTCGTAGACGCCCACGGTCGTGTAGGCGGGCGCCTGCCCGACGCATGCATACGTCGGCTGCGCCTCGAAACAGGCCTGGAAACGCGTGGGCGTTTCCGTCGGCTTCGTGTAGACCTCGAGGTGCATGTGTGCCGTGCCGGTCGTGTAATCGATCGGGCTCTTCCAGTTCGAGGGCGATCCGGCGCGCGGCTCGACGCGGTAATGGGAGTCCGGCATGTCGGCCGTGTGCTCGTACGTCTCGTCGACCACGACGAACTGCTCGGCCGCCGCGAGCGAGCTCCAGCACGACACGAACGCCGCGGCCGCGAGGAAAACGCCTGCGTACCGAGGCGCGCGCGAAATCGAACCAACGCTTCTGCTTTGCATGATTCGAGGCTATCCGATCTCCCGGTGGGCGTCGAGCGGGGCGAGCGCACGCGTCAAGGTGGCGGCGTCGACCTCGGCGATGGTGCTCGTATTCTGACCGGCCCAGAGGGGCGAGAAATCTCCGCTACCGTTGCGCTCGGCCTGGGCGCGTAACGGCGCGACGGCGGCGACCACCCACGGGAATGGCGGCGCGTCCGGGCTCATGGGGCCGAGCTCGCGCATGAGTCGATTCACGATTCCGCGGGCGGGCCTTCCCGAAAACAGGTTCGTGAGGGCGGTGTGATGGCGCGCGGCGCTCTTCAGGGCGGCTCGATGCACGGCGCTCGTATCGGCCTCGGGGCAGAGGAGATACGCGGTCCCGATCTGCACGCCCGCCGCGCCGAGCGCCATCGCCGCCCGGACACCGCGGGCATCGGCGATGCCACCGGCCGCGATCACCGGGACCTTCACCGCGTCGACGATCTGCGGCAGGAGCGCGAACGTGCCCATTTGCTCGGTGACGTCCGCGCGGAGGAAGTGGCCACGGTGCCCGCCCGCTTCGAGGCCCTGGGCGATGATCACGTCCGCGCCGTGGGCTTCGAGCCAGCGCGCCTCTTCCACGGTCGTGGCCGACGAGAGAACCTTGGCGCCCCAACCTTTGACCCGGGCCAGCAAATCGGCCGTTGGCAATCCAAAATGGAAGCTGACCACGGGCGGCGCGAATGCGGCGATGATGTCGGCGACGTCGTGCGTGAACGGCGCGCGCCCAGCGCCCGCAGGCGCGAGGTTCGGATCGATGCCGAGCTCCTCGTAATACGGCGCGAGTTTTTCCCGGAAGCGGGCCTCCTCGGCGGCGCTCGGCGTGACCGGCGTGTGGCAGAAAAAGTTCACGTTGAAAGGCCGACTCGTCCCGCTGCGGAGGGCCTCGAGCTCGCGGCGCAAGGCGTCGGGGCCGAGCATCGCGCAGGGGAGGGCGCCGAGCCCGCCCGCATTGGACACGGCCACGGCGAGCCGGCTCCCCTGGACGCCGGCCATGGGGGCCTGGAGAATGTCGTGCTCGATTCCCAGCAAATCGCGGATTCGCATCGGTCCCCTCACGTGTTCCCTCAACCCTTGGGCTCGTCCGGTGAGCACATCTGGAGCGCTTCGAGTGGCTTCGGTTCGGGTTTTTTCTTGGGCACGTCCCCGCGCTCGCAATCGTCCGGCGTGTAGCCGAACGCGCCGAGACAAACGACGTACCGGTTGTCGCACTGGGGCTCGCCCGAGAGAAAACAGCCGAGGTGGACCCGCGCGCAATAGCTGCAGGAATACCGCAGGGCGAGGGCGCGGCGCTCGGCCTCGTAACGCTCCCTTTGCGCTTCGAGCGTCTCCTCGGTGATCGACGTGCTGAAGAGCTGGGCGCGCCACGTGCCTTTCGTCGTGTTTCTTGGGGTCACGCGGAGAAGGATGCGCCCGTCTTCCTGGGGGCAAAAAGGCGTGATCGCCGAGACTTCGCGGTAGACGGGCACCCATATCCCGCCGTCATCGAAAAACTTCGCCTCCACCGCTGCTTCGGCGTCGATCGCGCCGTCGACGTCGTAGCTGCCTCGAAAGACGAGCCCGTAACAGCGGCCTCGATGCACGGGGATGCGCAACACCGAGACGCTTTCGGCCTTCCGATCGAGCGGCATGCCCTCGGGCGCGAGCGTGCCGACGAGGCGGGCGAGGCGCTCGCGGATGTCCACCTCGTCCTTTTCGAGGTAAAGCGCCATCGGGCAATCCGACGGCGAAAAGCCGACCGCACATGAGCCCGGATAGGGCCCGTTGCGGTCTTTCGGAACGCATTGCTTCGTCGACAGGCAGAAGCCGCAATATCCCCAATTGTTGCACACGCCGCACTGCGTGATCGCCCCGCACGAGGCCGCGGCCTGCGCCTGCTCTTTGGGCGTCGGGTCCGTGCCCGGAGGTCGCGGGGGCGTGGGCGAGAGCAAGGGCTGCGGCCCCGAAGGCGGCGCCTCGAACGGGCTCGCGCCCCGGAACGTGCCCGACGGCGAATCCTCCGCAAGCGGCGCGTTCGGGGGGTTCGCGGCGGCGCCCGGGCCCGCGGGCGTTTCGGGGGCGCTGCGTTTTGCCGCGTGCGGCGGCGCGGTTTGCGCGCTCGCGATCGGGGATCGCTCGGGATGCGGCGCGCTCGCGCACGCGGCGACGAAGGCCGTCACGGTGAGGATGCCGAGGGACGCGGTGGTATTGGCAGGCATGGGCGCGGGGAGAGCGGCTCGATGGTAGGCCGACCAGGGCTCCTCGGGAAGCCTCCCGGCGCGGCGGGATCGTTCGAGACGGTCGCCCTACCGTGATCCCTCTAGGCGGCCGCGCGCCGAGCAGGTACCGTATCCTCGACCTCGACCCCCGAGGTCGCTCCCCACGCTCGATCTCGCTCCCCGACATGACCTCCAAGCAACCCCAAGGCGGCACAGCGCAGGCGGACCGGGCGGCCCAAGACCGCGCACGCGGCCTGATCGATCGTGTGATCTCGGATCGGTACCGCATCCGTGAGCTCATCGCGATGGGCGGGATGGGCGCGGTTTACCGCGGCGAGCACCTGCTGCTGAAGAAGCGCATCGCGATCAAGATCCTCCACCCGGAGACGGAAAACCTCCCGGAGCTCGTCAAGCGTTTCGAGCGGGAGGCGATCGCCGGCGCGCACATCCAGCACCCGAACGTCGCGAGCGCGACCGATTTCGGCAAGCTGCCGGACGGGAGCTACTTCCTCGTCCTCGAGTACGTCAAGGGCAAGACGCTCAATCAGCTCTTGCAAGCCGGGCCGCTCCCGCCGCGCCGCGCCGCGCGCCTGACGCGGCAGCTCGCCTCGGCCCTCGACGCGATCCACCGCCTCGACATCGTCCACCGCGACCTCAAGCCCCGCAACATCATGATCGTCGACGGTCCGGCCGAGACCGTGAAGATCATCGACCTCGGCCTCGCGAAGGTGAAGGTCAACGAGCTGTCCGCGGGCGACAGGGAGCGGCAAGATTCGCGCGCCTCGATCGGCGACGAAGACGAGTACGGCACCCTGACCGTGGCCGGCACGATCTTCGGGACGATCGCGTATCTCTCGCCGGAGGCCGCCGACGGCATGGACGCGGTGGACGCGCGCAGCGATCTGTATGCGCTCGGCTTGATGTTCTACGAGATGCTCTCGGGCAAACACCCGTTCACCGCGGTGAACCCCGTCGAGCTCTTCATGCAGCACCGCTTTCAGCCGCCCCCGGCGATCTCCGAGCGCTGCCCGGGCGTGACGGTGCCAGCGCCCCTCGAAGCCGTCGTGCGGAAGCTGCTCGAAAAGCAGCCGGACAATCGATATCAGTCGGGGTTCGAGCTCGCGGGGGCGATCGACGAGGCATTGCGCGAGATGGGCCCCCCGGCCGAAGGCGAGGACGACGCGCCCCCGATGAGCGAGGGGTACGAGGGCGAGCCGAGCATGCGCACGTCGGTCCCCTCGATGCGGCCGCCCGTGCCGTCGCAAAGGCCGCCCGCGCTGACGTCGTCGCAAAAGCCGCCCGCGCCATCGCAAAGGCCTGCCTCGCCGACGTTGCCCTCGGAAGGCATGGACGCGCCCGTCTCGAAGCCGGCGGCGTCGATGCCGAAGCCGATTCTGCCATTGGCGCAGCCGCTGCCCGACGAACCGGTGAAGGAAAGGGCAGTCGAGCCGCCGCCGCCCGACGCGATCGAGCTCACGGAGGCGCCGGCGTCGCCCGCGCGAAAGAAGAAGTCGAAGGCGCCCACCGTGCTCACCATCGTGGTGGGTGTGGCGCTCGGTTGCGGCGCTGCGTATGCGGCCCTCGTGATGCAAAAGCGGAATGGGCCGACGCCGGTCACGCCGCAAGCGACGGTGACGGCGACGGCGTCGGCCGCGCCCAAGCCGACCGCGTCCACGGCCACGCCGGCGCCGTCGGCGACCGAGGCCGCCCCCGCGGCGACGGCGTCGGCCGCGCCCGAGCCGGCCGCGTCCGCGGCGGTCCCCGCGTCCACGATGTCGGCGGAGGCCATCGACGGCGCGAAGAGAAAATTCAAGGACGCATTCCGGTACCAGGACTGGAGGGGCGCGAGCCGCGTGGTGATCGATCTCGGCAAAAGCGCGCCCGAGGCGTTCAAAGATCGCGAGTTCTCGCAGCTCGTGCAGGGCCTCGCCATTCAGCTCTCGCGGGAGAACGCGGACGCGGAGCTCCTCGATCTCTTCGCGAACGACCTCGGGAGCGACGGGCTCGACATGCTCTACGCGTTCGTCGAGGGACAAGGAAAAGCGCCGATCGCCGTGGCCTCCGGGAAACTCCTGCAGGACGAGACGCGGCTCACGAAGGCGTCGCCGGCGATGCGCATCGCGCTCGACCTGCGGAATGCCACGTGCGTGGACAAACTCACCCTGCTCGACCGCGCGCAAAAGGACGGCGATTTCCGCGCGCGCCTCGTGCTGGAGACGCTCGGGCGCGCGTGTTTCCCTCAGAACCCGAACGTCGAGAAGGTCATTTACGACCTCCGGACGCGGTTCCCGAAGCGGTGACGGTCATTTCTCGGAGGTGACCAAAAGCTCGGGGTCGATCCGGACCTCGAAGAAATTCATGCGCCAATCGAGGTGTGCGCCGTTCGTGCGGCCGGTCATCCCCACGCGCGCGACGGTCTGACCCTGCTTCACCTCGTCTCCCACCTTGGCGGCGAAGCCGTTCAGGTGGATGAAGGTCGAGGTCAAACCCTGCCCGTGGTCGATGATGAGCGTATCGCCGCTCAACGGGAGGTTTTTCTCGGCGAACACCACCGTACCGCAGGCCGGCGCGCGCACCGGCGTCCCGGTGGGCACGGCGATATCGACGCCCCAGTGGATGCCGCCGTCCGTGCCATTGAGCAGGCGCGGCTGCCCGTACCGCGAGGTGACCTTGCCCTTCGAGGGCCAGATGAACGGCTCCTTGAAGCAGGTTTTTTTCGTGTACTTCTTGCGAACCGCGTCGAGCTTTTGCTCGGCCTGCGTGAGCTTGACTCGCGTGGGCATGTCGAGCTCGACCATGTTCTTCGGCAGGTTGTCGATCTTGTCGGTCTCGAACGTGCGTTGCTCCACGTCGAACACGCGTTCGAGCACCTGACCGTCCTCGAACGTGATGGTGATCTTCTCCTGCTTCGGCGCGTTGCGCCCGAACGCGATCAAGAAGTCGCCCTCGTCGCTGACGATGGCCCGATGCCCGGGGAACGCCATTTTGCCCAATTTTCCGTCGAGCTTCGCGCGGAGGAGCCCGCCTTGCACGGCGCGCCCTTCGAGCGTGAGGCGGCTCGGATCGGCCTGCGGGGCGGCGTCCTGCGCGCCTGCGTCCGGAGGTTCGGCGCTCGCCGCGGCCGGGGCCGCAGAAGGGGCCGCGCTCGCGCTGGCCGTGGGCGCCGCTGCGGCGGCGGGCTCGGTCGAGGCGGACGGCGATGTCCAGACGACCGGTGCGGCCGAACTCGGGGGCGGCGCTGCCGTCGAATCTGCGGGCGATCCCGAAGGACCACCGCGCTCGCATGCCGTGAGGGCGAGGGTGCAGGCGAGGAGAGCGGTGATTCGCATGAGGGCATCGTGCCAGAGCCCGTGGACGGGCACGAGGCAAGAGCACGACGTCTGCGCCCGGTCGTCCGGGGCGCAATGGCAAAAGAAGGAAAAATATTCAATCGCGGTGAAACCGCTGCCGTGAGCGCTCCCGCGCTTTTTCGATCTCGATCGCGCGATCGCGCGGCTCCGCCGTCGTGGAGAGGGATTGCATCAGCACGCGCGCGGCAGCGGCGACGTCTTCCACGGCTTGTTCGAAGGCCGCCTCGTTCGCCCGCGATGGCTTGTTGAAGCCGCTCAGCTTGCGGACGAACTGCAGCGACGCCGCGCGGATCTCCTCCTCGGTGGCGGGGGGCTCGAAGTTGAACAGGGTCTTGATGTTCCGGCACATGGCGATCTCCAGGGTCAATCCGTACGAACCGAGGTGCGCGCGCAGGTGGCAGCGCGTTCGAGCAGGAGCGCGCGCTCGCGGGTGTTCCGCGTGAGGGACGCGGCGCGCTCGAACTCCACGCGCGCCTCGGCGTCGCGGCCGAGCTTCGCGAGCAGGTCGCCGCGGACGCTCGGCAAGAGGTGGTAGCTCGCGAGCGAGGGCTCCGAGACCAGCGCGTCCACGAGCACGAGCCCTGCGGCCGGGCCGAACGCCATGGAGAACGCGACGGCGCGGTTCAGCTCGACCACGGGCGAGTTCGTGAGCTCGACGAGCGCCGTGTAGAGCGCCGCGATGCGCTTCCAGTCCGTCTCCTCCGCCGTCCGCGCGCGCGCGTGGCAGGCAGCGATCGCGGCTTGCAGCGTGTACGGTCCCAGCGCGCCTCCGAGCGCCTCGGCGCGCGCGATGGCCGTGAGACCCCGGCGGATCAAGAGGTGGTCCCAGCGCGCGCGGTTCTGATCGAGCAGCAAGATCGGCTCGCCCTTCGGACCGACCCGCGCCCGCGCGCGCGAGGCCTGGATCTCCATGAGCGCGACGAGCCCGTGGACCTCCGGCTCCTTCGGCAGCAGCTCGGCCAGGATGCGGCCGAGGCGCAGCGCGTCCTCGCAGAGCGCGGGCCGCATCCAGTCGTCCCCGGCCGTCGCCGAATACCCCTCGTTGAAGACCAGATAAATCACCTGGAGCACCGACGACAAACGGGCGCCGAGCTCCTCGCCGCGCGGGACCTCGAACGGGACGTTCGCTTCGGCGAGGGTGCGTTTCGCGCGGACGATCCGCTGCGCCACGGTCGGCTCCGGGACCAGGAATGCGCGCGCGATCTCCTCCGTCGTCAATCCGCCGAGCAAGCGGAGCGTGAGCGCGACGCGCGCCTCGGTCGACAGCACCGGGTGACAGGCCGTGAACACGAGGCGCAGGAGATCGTCGCCCACGTCCTCGTCGATCGCGGCTTCGAGGTCGGGCACGGCCGCATGTCGATCGGCCTCGATCGTGTGGCCGAGCTCCTCGTGCTTGCGCTCGATGCGCTTGCTCCGCCGCACGAGATCGATCGCGCGGTGCTTCGCGGTGGCCATGAGCCAGGCGCCCGGGTTGTCCGGGATGCCCGATTCTGGCCACCGCTCCAGCGCGGCGACGAGCGCGTCTTGTGCGAGCTCCTCGGCGAGGCCGACGTCGCGCACGATGCGCGCGAGACCTGCGATGAGCTTGGCCGACTCGATCCGGAAGACTGCGTCGATCGCTCGGTGCGTAGCGGAGGCCGTCACGGCCCCCGATCAGAGCATCTTCTTCCGCCCGCGCAAGGGTTTGTCCCGTTACTTCTTCCCTTCGACCTGGGCGCGGAGGCGCTCCTCCGCCGCTCGGAGCTCGCCCGTGGGATCACTCGGCGCGAAGTCCTCCGTGGCGAACACCTGCCGGATCTCGACCTCGCTCTCCTCGAGCATGGGGTTCGGCATGCGCTTGACCCACTCGATGGCCTCCTCCTTCGACCGCACCTGCCAGAGCCAGAAGCCTGCGAGCAGCTCCTTGGTCTCGGCGAAGGGCCCGTCGATCACGGTCCTGCTATTCCCCGAGAACCGGACGCGCGCGCCTTTCGAGCTCGGGTGCAGGCCCTCGCCCGCGAGCATCACGCCGGCCTTCACCAGCTCCTCGTTGTACTTCCCCATCGCGGCGAGCATCTCCTCGCTCGGAAGAACGCCGGTCTCGCTGTCCTTGGTGGCCTTGACCAGAATCATGAACTTCATCGTCGTTTCTCCTTCTTGCCTTCAGCTACACGTCGAACGAACGTCCCTGGGATCGACACGCTCCTCTACTTTTTTTTCCAGAACGTGCGAAGCCACGTCGGGGCGGCCTTCTCGACGATGGCCATCATCTCGGGCGGAATGTCCTCCGCGCCCGTCATGGGCAAAATGGTGAGGATGTCGTCGTGGCCGATCCCCGTGGGGCAGCGCAGGGCCCATTCGATCGCTTCCTCGCGGCTGTTCACGTCGATCAGGTAAAACCCGCCGACGAGCTCCTTCGACTCCACGAACGGGCCGTCGAGCACGACGCGTTTTCCGCCCTTGTTCGCCACACGCGCGCCCTCCTGGGCCGGGTTCAGGCCCTCGGCCGTGACGAGCACGCCGGCCTTCGTCATGTCCTCGTTGAATTTCATGTAGGCGGCGATGAGCTCGTCGCTCGGCGGGGCTCCCTCGGTCTTCGGGGCGTTCGGGTCGGGGGCGGCGCAGATCATGAATCGCATGGTTGGGTCTCCTTGTTTCTCTGCTTGGTCGGACTGGGCTCCCCGACCGGGCTTCATGGCCACGACGAACCAGGGCAGGCCAGATCGACACGCCCCCAAAATTATTTTTGTCTGTCGGGCAAAACACTTAACCGTTTACGAAACTATTTCTTGACAACCCCGACCCGGGAACGATACTTAGGCACGTGCTTAACCAAAGCGCGTCCCTCGATCGTATGTTTCAGGCGCTCGCGGACCCGACCCGTCGGGTCATGATCGAGCGCTTGAGCCGCGGACCGGCCTCGGTGACTGAGCTCGCCGGGCCGCTTTCCATGTCGCTTCCCGCCGTGATGCAGCACCTGCAAGTGCTGGAGACGAGCGGCCTCGTGCGCTCGGAGAAGGCCGGGCGAGTGCGCACGTGTCGGCTCGAGCCCGCGGCGCTGCGGGCGGCCGAGCGATGGATCGCCGAACGACGCGCGAGCTGGGAGCGATGCTTCGACCGGCTTGGCGATTACCTCGCCGAGCACCCTGACGAACCCGAATCGAAGGATTGAATCATGACCGAACGATCTGTCACGCATACGACTTTTGTCATCGAGCGGTTTTTCCAGGTCTCGCCGGCGCGCGTCTTCGCGGCCTGGTCGACGGCGGAACAGAAGCGCAAGTGGTTCGGCTGTCATGAGGGCGCAACCCACGAGCTCGATTTCCGCGTCGGAGGCCGCGAGACGTATCGAGGCGGCCCGAAAGGCGGACCGATCTACACGAATGAGACGCGTTTTCAGGACATCGTTCCGAACCAGCGTATCGTCTACACGTACGACATGCTCCGCGACGAGACGCGGATCTCGGTGTCGGTGGTGACGATCGAGCTCAAGGCCGAGGGCAAAGGGACGCGGCTCGTTTTCACGGAGCAGGGCGCTTTCCTCGACGGACACGACGCGCCGGAGGGGCGCGAGCACGGGACGAAGGTCGTCCTCGACAAACTCGTCGAGGGGCTCGAGCGCGAGACGCACGCCGCCGCTTGACAGGACGCAGGCGGTGCGGTCGAGGCGCGTTGTGATCGCGATCGGAAAGGCGCGCCCGCCCACCTGATCGCGACCACACGGCCCAAGCAAAAACGCGTTGAATATCAAGCGCTTCTCCTGCTGATGGGGATGGCATGCCCTTCGCTCGTCCGGGCCCGCGTGCGTTCTTGCCCCCGCACGCCCGGTGCCATGCCTCGACCCATGCCCCCTTCCGTCAACTACCACCTGTGGAAGCCGTGCAACATGCGGTGCCGCCATTGTTTTGCGACCTTCGACGACATCGCAGCGACGGACCTGCCCCGCGGCCACTTGCCTCGTGCCGATTCCATCCGCGTCGTCGAGCTCCTCGCAGAACGATTCCGCAAGATCACGTTTGCCGGGGGAGAGCCAACGCTTTGCCCTTGGCTCCCGGAGCTCATCAGGGTCGCGAAAGAGCGTGGGGCCGTGACCATGCTCGTCACGAACGGTACCCGCCTCGCGGACGAGGTTCTCGCGTCGCTCCAGGGACGGCTCGATTGGCTCACGTTGAGCATCGACAGCGCCTCCGAGGATACACACGTCGCCCTCGGGCGCGCCGTGCGAGGCAACGCCATTCCCACCACGAGGTACGTCGAGATGATCGAGCGAGCCCGCGCGCTGGGAATGCGCATCAAGGTGAACACCGTGGTCACGGCGCTCCATGCCGATGAGGACATGTCCGATTTGATCCTCGCCCTCCGTCCGGAGCGATGGAAGGTCTTGCGCGTGCTGCCGATCGACGGCCAGAACGCCGGGCGCGTCGAGCCGCTCCTGTGCACCGCCGAGGTATTTCGTGCATTCGTCGCGCGGCACGAGCGCGTGCAGGAGCGCGGCATCACCCTCGTGCCCGAGGACCACGAGGACATCCTCGGCAGCTACGCCATGGTGGATCCTGCCGGCCGCTTTTTCGACGACATGGACAGCGTGCACCATTACGGCCGCCCGATCCTCGACGTCGGCTTGGAGGCTGCCTGGGACAGCGTTCGTTTCTCGCTCGCTCGGTTCCAGGGGCGCGGGGGAGATTATGCCTTTTGAGGCCTCATCCCTCCTCGGCGATCTTGCGCAGGAGCCGCAGGAGCTTCGCCCTGTCCACCCCGAGCCTCCGCGCGGCTTCGGACTTGTTTCCTTTGCACTCGGCGAGCACGCGATTGACCAGATCACGTGAGAGCGGCCGCGCGCCGGCGTCTCCCGCGGCCCCGCCAAGGATTTCGGCGACGGCGCGCAGGGTGATTCCGCCGCTCGGCTCCATGTAGGTCACGAGGAGGTCGAGCTCGCGCACGTTGGCGTGGAAGGGCGCGAGCATCAGCCGCTCCAGCGCTTCCACTTCCACCCGTCGCGGATCGAGCATGACCCCGCGCCTGCGAAAGAGATGTTCCAGAATGGCAAACAGGTCTTCGGGTCGCTCGCGGAGCGGTGGGATCTCGATACGCGCCAGAAATCTCGCATACAGGTCTCGCCGGAACGTCCCGGCTTCGATCATGTCCTCGATGTCGCGGTTCGTCGCGGCGACGAGGTGGACGTCCACCTTGAGCGGCTTGCTCTCGCCGACGGGCAAGACCTCCCGGTTCTCCAGGAGGCGAAGCATCTTCGGCTGCAGGTCGGGCGCGAGCTCGCCGAGCTCGTCCAGAAAAACCGTGCCGCGCGCGTGGGCGCGCAGGATGCCCTCACCCCCGTCCGCGCTGCCCGAGAACGCGCCTTTTTTCCAGCCAAACAGGTGCGCCTCGAAGACCGTGGCCGGCATTGCGGCGACGTTCACCGCGGCGAAGGGTTTCCCCGCACGGCCGAGCGCGCCCGTGACCTGCTCGGCCAGGAGCTCCTTGCCCGTTCCCGTCTCGCCCAGGATGAGCACGTTGGGCATGGGCCGATGGGCGAGCCGCGCGAGGTCTCTGCGCACGCCCCGCAATCCGAACGGCCCGACGAGCGCCCCGAGCGGCGCCTCCGGGGCGAGCGGGCCTTCGAATCGCTCCCGGAAGACGAGGAGCGTGCGGCCGATTCGCACGACGGCGCCGTCCTCGAGCGGCACGGCTTCTCGTGGGCGAAGCGCGTGGCCGCCGATGAACGTCCCGTTGCGGGAGCCGAGGTCCTCGATGTGGATGCGTCCTCCGGGTCGCGAGAATCGAAGGTGCTGGCCCGAGACCTCCCCGTCGATCAGGCCGCGCTGGGCGAGGAAGGCGCGGCCCATAGGCTCACGCGGGCCCGGCAGTGGAAGGGCGGCGAGCGTGGGGAACGCAGCGAGCAGGACAGGCTCACCGCCCGGACCATCGCCCCGCGCTGGCGGTCGATGCTCTTCCGTGGTGGTCTGGCTCATGGCGATGGATCGTCGAGGTAAAACGCGACGGGGATCTGCCTGTCGCCAATACGGAACTCCGTCCCGACACACAGCGCGGAGGTCAAGAGCCCTTTCGGGTGAAAGATATGGTTCCCTTGGGCGACCGTCTCGCCCCGTGAATCCTTGATCGTGATCTCCAGACCCGGCTTCTGCGAGAGCTGGCCGGCCGTCACGGAGAGACGTCGCTCCCGGGCGATTGTCCCGTCTCGCGAAGTGTCCGCACCTTGGGCCGCGGCGATACATTGCACTTCGCTTCGAGGATCGTCCGCGCGGCGGAAGCAGACCGAGAGGTCCGCCTGTCCGCCGCCGAGATGGGCGAGCCGCAGCAGGAACGGCCGAGCGTGAGGTAACATCTCCGCGCAGCGTCCGGGGACGTAGGGCCGGTCCGAGCTGCATTGCGCGCATTGATCTGGATTTTTCTCGCACCATGTCCCGCGCGTGTCCTTCCTCGCGGGATTGCAATCGGGCCCGCCGCAGCAGACGCCGGCGCGGTCTTGCTCGACGGCTTTCGGGGGCGGCGACTGCACGAGCGGCGTCGCGCTGGGGCTCGACGTCGGCAGCGACAGCAGCGGAACGTCGTCTGCGGCGAACTTCCCGGGGGGCTTCATGTAAATGGCTCCTGCGAGCAGCGCGATCGCCCCCGCCAGTGCGTACATCGCGCCCCGCGCCCCGCGCCCCGCGGGTTGGTCCCGACGCACAGGCGCCGACGAATGCCGCGGCGCTGGCATCGGAGCCGTCCTCGCGACCGGGGCCATGGGCTCCGTGCGCGGGACGAACGGTGCTGCGGCCGGCGCGTGGGGCTCGGTGCGCGAGGGAAGGGCGCCGTGCGGCGCGCGCCGGCTCGGCGGAGGCGCGCCCGTTTTCAGCACCGACGCGAGCGCGGCCCCGTGCTCCGGGCGATCCTCCGGCCTGAGCGAGAGGCATGCCGCGATGGCCGTGCCCCAGGGCCCGGACAAACTCGGATTCGGCCAGGGCCTCCGCCCCGCCTCGATGTCCGCGTACCTTTGCGCCATGGCCTCGAACGAGGCTGAAGGGCCGAGGCCTGCGGGGTGCGTGCCCCAGAGCAGCTCCCACGCGATGACGCCGAACGCGAACATGTCGCGCGCGCAGCTCTCCTCGGCCGCTGCGCGCCGGCTCGGGCGGAACAGCTCGGGCGCGAGATACCGCACGGTCCCGATCACGCCGCCCACCGCCGTCAAGCGCTGCGGATTGCCGATCGGAACGGCGATCCCGAAATCGACCAGCTTCACCGTTCCGGGCCGGTGCGGGGTTTCCCAGAACGCGTCCGTCACGAGCACGTTGGCCGGCTTCAGATCGCGGTGCGCGAGCCCGGCCGCGTGCACGTACGCGAGGACGTCGACCACCTGCGCAAGCGCGGCGAACCGATGTCCTTTCGACATCCGCCGATCGTGCATCGCTGCGTCGAGCGTGGAGCCCTGGACGAGGTCGAGCACGACCCCCACGAGGCCCTTGTCGAGATCCTCGAACAACGCGTGGCACGCGCAGAGCCCCGGGTGATCGAGCGCCGCGAGGATCTTCGCCTCGCGCCGGGCGCGCGCGAACGCCGCCTGCCCGGCCTCCGAGAGGTGAACGAGCTTCAAGGCTCGCGTGGCCCCTTCGTCCAGGGGATCGACCACCTGCCACACCGCCCCCTGTCCACCCTCCCCAAGGGGCCGGATCAGCGTGTAGCGATCGACACGGTCACCCGGACGCAAATCCACGTACTGCCGGTTACACCATTCAGCCAACGGAGGGAAGGCGGAAGGCAGGTCGAGCGCGGCGTTTGTCTGCGACGACGCCTGGGTCGGGCGGAAGAGACGGGAACATCCGTTGGGGCTCACAACATCGGCCGCGCCACGAAGTGGGCTGCTCGCGAGCGTTTTCGGCGTAGAATGGAGGTGTGAGGTCCGTGCCCCCGCGCGTCCTGGGCTCCGCGATCGTGATCGTCGCTGCGGCGTGGATCGTGGTCGCCGCCGCGCAGCGCGGGGCGCCTTCACGTCCGAACGAGGCGGCACCCGCCGCGCCGATGACGTCCGCGCTTCGCTTGGGAGCTCTGCCGGGGGTCGCGTCTGTGCTCGCGCCTGCGCCGCCGAGCGACGTGCCCGCGGCGGTGATCCCGGCGGAGGCGCCGAACGTGCCCGCGCGTTGTGCGCCGGAGCCAGCGATCGAGATGCGCGCGTCCGAGCCTCCGCCCGCCGCGGAGCTGTTTCGCCTCGCCAAGGAGAAACCCGACGCGCTCGGCTCGGCGTCGCTGGGTTCGCCCACGCGGGGATCGCTGTTCGGCGGCGTGGAGCTCAAGGACTCCGAGGGCATCCTGCGCGCGGGCGGTTATGGTTGGGGCACGGAGCTCGTCATTCGCTCGATCGAGCGCGCGGTGCGGGAGGTGCGGCGGTGTTTTCCGGGCTCACCCCAGCTTTATGTCGGCGACATCGCCCGCGAGCGCGGCGGCTGGCTCAAGCCCCACCGGAGCCATCAATCCGGCCTCGACGCCGATATTGGATATTATTACAAAACGCAGGCGACCTGGTACCAGCGCGCCACGGCGCAGAACCTCGACGTGGCGCGTACCTGGGCGCTCGTGCGGGCGCTGATCGAGGGAGGCCATGTCGAGATGATCTTCATCGATGTTTCGGTGCAGCGGCTCTTGCAAGCGCACGTCGCGACCCTGCCCGAGGGCGAGCGCCCGCCCGAGGACGTTTTTCCGACCCCCACGAAGCGGGACACGATCGTTCGCCACGCCTGGGGGCACGCGACGCATTTTCACGTCCGGTTCCGGGACCCGGCCGCGGTGGCGCTCGGGCATCGGCTCGCGGACATCCTGCCTCGGCTGCGGGGGGCGCGCCGGGCGCCACGGTAACGGGTTTTCCTTCCACGCTTGCCGCGGGCGCTGGGCGGCCCGAGAGATCGGCGCCTGGGAGGTGATCCGAATGGCAGGTCAGAATCAGGGGCCGAGCAAGCCGAAGGGCGAGGAAGCCGCGGAACAGGGCGTCCGGCAGGACATCGAGACCGTCGAGAGCGAGCGCCTCGCGCAGGAACACGTGCAACAGACCGGGTACGAGGGCGACCGGCCGGCGACGGGCGTGGTCAGTGACCGAGGGGACAGCCCGGGCGAGCCGTGGCGTCACGGCGTGCCCATCGATCGCGCGCATCCGCGCGGCCGCGGCGGGCGGGGATGAAGAAAGGGGAGGCTCAGGGAAAACCGACACCCTTGCAGGCGACGGGGTCGAAATACCCGTCCACGGCGCCGCACGTGCCGTCCCACGCCGTCCCCTTCTTGATGCAATACTTCCCCGCCGTATCACCGAGCCCGACGTAGGGGACGAGCTCCTTGCATTCGAAGTCGTCCGGGCAGTCGCAATAGTTCCCTTCGTCCGGTGCGCCTTCCGCAGGGCCGCAGCGGCAGGAACAATACACCGCTTGCTCCGGAGGGCGTGGCTTGCACTGGCCGCAGACGGCGCTCGAGACCGGCGCGTCCGAGCCGGGGACGCAGCAGCTCTTGCCCTCGTTCTCGAGCGCGTTCGCGCCTCCGCTCTGGCAGCTCCCGGGCACGTGGCAGACGTACTTTTTGCATTCCTTCGTGCCCACGTCGCACGTCGTGCCCTGGGGGCAATGGTTGTCCGCCGTGCACTCGCACGAGCTGCGCTCCGCGTTGCACGCGCCGCCGTAGTTCGCGCATTGCGAGACGCCCCCGTCCGCCGCGTGAGGATCACAAGGGATCGGGACGACGCCGGATTCGACGCACGATTGGTCCGGGCCGCAGCTTGCATCCAGGGGGCCCGTGCATGGGGTCGGTTCGGGTTGGCCGAGCGGGCAGCTCGTGCGGCCCTGGAAATTGTTGAGCAGGCAAATTCCGGTCTCGCATTGCTGGAAATCATTCGTCACGATGCTGCGCTCCGTGACCTTCGAGCCGGGGAATCGTGCGTCGAGTTCGACGAAAGGTACACACGGATTCCCCACGTCGCTCGACGTCTGGATGGGCTCGGCGACGATCACGTTGCAGCCGGGCAGGAGCCCGGATGCAGCGGAAAAGAGACCTGCGAGGACCATCGAAACGACGAAAGCACCACTTCGCAAACCATTTCGTAGCGACATGAGCACCTCTCCCCCGAACAGTCTCCAGAGCCTGCCGGCACGGCTCACGTCGCAGGCATTTTATTTCAATTCCAGGAGAGCTCGGCGCCGAGGGAGGGAGAGACGAAGGGCAAACCCCAGGTCGCCGCCACGCGACCGACGAATTGGACGACCGGACGCTGAGCCGTGACGCCGGTGAGCACGTCCGCCCGGATTCGAAGATGCGGCGTCACCGCATAGCCGAGCCCCGCGCGAAGGTACGGCGCGAAGGTGAAGAGCGTCTCGCTCGTCCCCGCATACGAGCGCGCAGGGCGGCCTTCGAAATGGAGCAGGACCGCCGAGAGGCCGGCGCCTACGTTCACGTTCCACGCGGCGCCGCGCGGCGCGAAGGATCCCCGAAACCCCACGCCGAGCAAGCCGATACGCGAGGTCGCCACGCCCTCGGGGCCGAGGAGGTTCGCCGGGACAACCGGGATCGATACGAAGGCGCTCATCCCGATCCGCTCGCTCGGTCGCAAGATGTGCATGGACGTATGGAGGAGCCCCGAGGGGCCGATGCCGCCCGGGCTCATCAGCATGGACGGCCCGAGCTCGAGCGTGAGGAGAGGCCGTTTGTTGGGGCGCGCGGCGGCAGGCGGCGCCTCGGCGGGGCGAGGGGCGAGGATCTCGCGAATGACCGCAGGCGGGGCCACCTCGCCGGGTGGGGGCCGCGGCGCGTCGAGCTCCATGAGGCTCGCGCGGAGCAGCTCCATCACCCGGAGCGCAATCGTGGCGCTGCCGCCGTGCGGAGGCTCGTGCTCCGCGACGAGCTCGCGGAGCACGGTTTTTCCGGTCATTCGGTCGACGATCCACACCTCGACGCCGGCGCTCGACGGGACGATCCGCACGGCCGCGACCGCGTCGCTCTTGCGCGCAGCCTCCTCCAGCGGCTCGCGCGCCGGCGGACCTGCCTCCATCTCCACGTCGAGGACCTCGAAATGGAGTGCCTCGAGCTCGGCGCGAATGCGCACCGCGATCCCCTCGTCCTTCGCAGGCGCGACGAGGACGATCCGTGGCTCGCCGTTCGCGCGCGCATCGGCGAGCGGGAGGGAAATCAGGGCGAGGAACACGCAAAGCGAGGCCGCCCTCATTCGTCCCCCGCCGCCGCCCGAGCCACCTCGGCGTGAGGGCCACCCGGGAAATTGCGCAGATACGCGCGCGCCGCCTCGCGGGCGAGGGGTTTGTCCCCGGAGCGTAGGCGCGCTTCGAGGAGGCGCCCCGCGGCCTCCCGGGCGAGCCTGCCGCGCGGGCGCTCGCGCAGGTACGTCGCGAACCAGCGCGCGGCCTCCGCATGCGCGCCCTGTTTGTCGAAGCTGATGATTCCCAGGAGGAAGGCCGCCTCGGCGGCTTGTTCGTCGGCCGGGAAGCGCCGTCGCAGCGCCGAGAACGCTTCCACGGCGCGCGCCGTATCACCGGTCAGGCGGGCGGCGTCGCCGAGGTCGCGGAGATCGGCCGCGCTACCTGTCTCGTAAATGGCACCGAGCCCCTCGCGGTCCGCCGCTTCGAGGGCGTCTTTGTATTTGCCCGAGGCCGCAAGATCACGCCACGAGGGGCCCGGCGGTGTGGGCGGAAGGGCTATCTTGCGCGGCGGTGCGGCGCGCGGGACGTTCGGCGCAGGCGGTGGATCCGGGGCTTTTTCGGGCGGGTCCTCGGGCAAGGACGGCGGCTCTGCCGCATTCTGAGGGACGTCCGGCGTCTCGCGTGTCTCCTGGTTGTCCCGGTGAATCACGAAGCGCCCCTCCTTGCGGTTCACCTCCAGCGTATCGCCGCCGCGCAGGGCGATTCCTTCGCCGAGGATGGGACCTGCGACCGAGACCGAGCCTTCGACGAGGTGCAGCGTGAGCCGCTCGGCGGCGAGATCCCAGGCGACATGAAAACGTGTGCCCGTGACCAGGATCTCGAAGGGGCCGCTGTCGACGAGCCAGCGTGTGCCCTCGTGGTGCACGACGGAGGCCTCGAGCGCGCCATTTTCGAGCACGACGCGCCCACCCGCCCGATCCACGGAGGCAATTCGGACGCTCGAATCCGGCTGGATGCGGAGGCGTGTCCCATCCGAGAAGACCACGGGCACCATGCGCCCGGCCGGCGTCGCGATGAAGGCCCCGGCCCTGCCCGCATAGGCCCCGTCGCCCGCGCCGACGTGAAACGTGAGCGGGCGCTGCCCGAGGACGAAGAAAATGAGGAGGCACGTTGCCGCTGCCACGGCGAGAGCCGCCCCGACAAACCGTTTCCGGGCTCGCCGGGGAGGATGCGCCCGCCGCGCAGCGTCCGCGGTGAAGAGGCGCGCGCGCGCCGCGGGATCGGGCGCCCGGCGGCGGAGGATCTCGTCCTGCTCCGCGGCGATCCTGCGGCCGAGCCGGATCAGCGCTTCTTCGGAGCTCCCCATCGTGCACTCCCTTCGAGCCAGTCCGAGAGGGCCGGGTGCTCCCGCGCCTGCTCGGTGAAATGGGCCTCGGCGCGCGCGAGCCGCCGTTTGATGGTCGCGAGCGAGACGCCACACGCCTCCGCGATCTCCGTGAGTTCCATCCCCCCGACGAAGCGCAGCGCGAAGGGAATCCGCTCGTCGACGGGCAAACCATCGAGGATCGTGTACGTGGCGCGAAGGGCCTCCGTCACCTCGCTGCTCGGCAGAGGCGCCTCCACCTCGGGGACTTCATACCAGGGCAAGAGCCGGAGCCAGAATCGGCGCGAGCGGCGCAAGATGCAGGTTCGGGCGGTGAAAATGGCGATCGAGGTGAGCCAGGCGCGCAAGGCGCCCGGGTCGCGTAGCTCGTCGATCGAGCCGAGCGCGCGGACGAACACATCGTGATGGATATCGGCGAGCTCGCGATCGGCGCCGAGCACGCGCACGAGCGTCCGCATGACGTGCGCCTCGTACCTATCGTAAAGCGCCGCGATCGCCGCGCGGTTGCCCGCACGAACGGCGGTCACCAAGACGGCGTCGTCCCCCACGAAAGGGAGGGCCCGGACGACCACGCCGCCGCCGCTGCCGGCCGCAGGATGCTCGCTCGTTCTCGTGGAAAGTTGCGACGTACCCACGTTGATGACGCCACAGTATCCGCACCTCGTCCAGACGGCTCATCGGTTGGTTGTCTCACGGATTGAAGCCGTCGCCCGTACGCGTCCTGAACGTGCGTCGCCCTTTACGCTACCAATGAGAGCGGGTAGGGTCGAAGACTTGGGGGAAATGTCATGAACGATTGCGCCCAGAGCGCGAGTGGAATCGAGGCCGAGCGCGACGAGCTGCGGGCGGAGGTCGAGCGGCTCCGTCGCAGGCTCGCCAAGGTGGAGGGGACTGCGGCTGCGGCCCTTGGGACCGAGTCGAAGCGGATGGAGCAGGACCTCTTGGCGCAGCAGGCCGTGCTTTGGGCGTTCCTCGACAACACGCCCGCTTTGATGTTCGTCAAGGATCTCGAGGGGCGGTTCGTCCTGGTGAACGAAGAATATACGAAGTTCGCGGGCCGCTCGTCGGCGGAGTTGCTGGGGCATCCGGGTTCGTCCGTGCTCGCGGCGGCGGACGTGCCGAGGATGGATGCGGCGGATCGGCGCGCGCTCACGGAGGGGCGGATGCAGTTCGCCGCTACGCTGACCGTGCCCGACGGGTCGAGGAGGACCTTCATGACGGTGAAGTTCCCGATCCGGGACGAGCGCGGTGAGGTATTCGGTGTGGGCACGGTGGCCATCGATATGTCGCGCGAGCAAGAGGCGGAGCAGGCACGCGCCGCCTTGCAGGAGACAATCATCGCTGCGCAGGAAGCGACGATTCGCGAGCTGACGATCCCGCTCCTGCCCATCGCCGACCACGTCGTCGCGATGCCCCTGGTCGGCACGATCAACGAGCGGCGGGCCCAGCAAATCCTCGATGCGTTGCTCGAAGGGATCACGCGGCACCAGGCGACGGTCGCGATCCTGGATGTCACGGGCATCCGTATCGTCGACACGCACGTCGCGCAGGCGCTCGTTCATGCGGCGCAGGCCGCGAAGCTGCTCGGCGCCGAGGTCGTGCTCACGGGAATGAGCCCGGCCATCGCGCGCACGCTCGTGGATCTCGGCGCGGACCTCCAGGGGATCGTCACCCTGGGCACGCTCCAGAGCGGCATTGCGTGGGCGATCAGGGGCCGGCGTTGAGGAGGACGAGCACGTCGCGATCCTGGCGATTCGCGACGGCAATGTCGGGGCGGCCATTCGTGTCGAAATCGTCGATCAAAAGGCCATTGGGGCTCAGGCCGAGCGCGAGCTTCTGAAGGGGCTGGAAGCTGCCGTCGCCGTTGCCGAGGAAAATGGACAGATCGGAGGTCGTGAAATTCTCGACCGCCACGTCGACGTGCCCGTCGCCATTGAAGTCCGCGACGCCGATGGCCATCGGCGCGCCGCCGGAGGGGTGGTGCACGGCCGCCTGGAAGGCCCCGTCGCCGTTGCCGAGCAGCACGGACATGTCGTTGCTCTCCGCGTTCGCCGCGACGAGATCGACGTGCCCGTCGCCATTGAAGTCGCCCGTTGCCACGGCGCGCGCGAGCTTCCCCGCGGGGTAGCCGGTCGCAGCGGCGAACGTCCCATCGCCGTGACCGAGGAGGATCCTCACGTCATCAAACGCGGCGACGGCGAGGTCGAGCGAGCCATTGCCGTCGAAATCGGCGGTCGCGATGCTGATGGGCGCCGTGCCGGCGGGGTAGGTGACGGCAGGCGCGAGCGTCCCGTCGGGTTTGCTGAGGAGCACGTGCACGCCGATGCCCGACTGGCCAGGGACGATCAAATCTCCGAGGCCGTCCACATTCACGTCCCGCACGACGAGGTGCATTCCCTGGCCGAGGGCCTCGTAACTCGCGCTCATGGCCTGCGACGGGAACGTGCCGTCGCCCTGGTTCACGAGGACCGAGACCGTGCCGAGGTGCGAAAGTGCGATGTCCGCCTTGCCGTCCCCCGAGAGGTCACCGATGGCCGCGGAGAAGAGCGAGATCGTGTTCATATTCATGACCACGGGGAACGTCTCCGGCGGGCCGAAGGAGCCGTCGCCTTTGCCACGGAGGATCGTGTACGTATTGTCTTGCAGGGAATTGGCCGTGACGATGTCCGTCGCGCCGTCCCCGTCGAGGTCGCCGCCGGCGAGCCAGAGGGGCGGAGAGAGGTCCGCGCCGACGACGTACGAGGCTGGCGCCTTGAAAAGCGCGCCCGCGCCGCCGGCGCCACCGGCGCCGCCTGTACCGCCGGACCCGCCCGCGCCGCCGGACCCGCCCGCGCCGCCCGTGCCCGAGCTGCTCGACGAGGCGCTGCTGCCCGAGGACGAGGTGCCATTGGCATCGGGGTCGTTCGAAGCGCAGGCGCTGAACGCCGCCCCGCCGAGGAGGAAAAGAAACGTGCTGAAGATAGGACGAAACAAAGGGAAGCTCCTTTCTGGTTTCCTGGATTCCGTGCCGCTCTCTACTTCCAGCTCACCTCATAACGGCAACGCGACCCGCGAAGCTTTCGACAAACCAAGGGTTCGAGGTGCGTGACGAGCGCGGTGCGTTCAAATCGCCGCGCCCAGGCCTGCATGATTCCGCGATCGAGATCGCAATTGTAGGGGGAATCCACCTCCATGACGGCGCGGTGCCGGGAAACGGAGGCGCATTTGTAATGACCGATGCCCTCCCGCATCGTGCCCGTATGCGGATCGAACATGGGCACGCCGTTTTCGAGGTGATTGAGGTGGTATCCAGCGTCGAAGATTTGCATCGCCGTGGCGATGTCGGTCGCCCCGGGCGGAATGGCGGCGTGGTTGACGACCTGGCAGCCCATCTCGAAGGCTCTCTGCGGGCCGACGAGCAAGAGCAACTCGCCCAGCGCGGCAATGAGCTTGTCGAGCGGGCTGGCCGGCGGGATCTCGAGCTCGCCACTCGGTCCCACCCGGGCGAGCCCGTATTTCGTGAAGACGGCGCGCGGGGCGTCGGGCACCGCTTTGAACGCGTCGAAGTAACTTTCGAGGATGGGGCGGGTGGCCGCGAATTCCGAGAGCATCCCGCAGGATAGCGGACAGGCAGCGGAACACCAGGTCGGGCGCGGAGGCGGGCAGGCTCCCGCCACGGGGCGGGAGCGCCTACCCGCGCCGATCACGCATTCAAGAGGCGCATGCTCACCTCGGCATAACGCGCCCCGGCCGCAGCGCCGCGGGGCATGACCGCGTCGAGGCGCGCGAGATCGTCCGCCGAGAGCGAGATGGCCTCTGCCGCGATGTTCTCTTCGAGGTAGCTCCGGCGCTTCGTGCCCGGAATGGGCACGATGAAATCACCCTGGACGAGCACCCACGCGAGCGCGAGCTGCGACGCTCTCACGCCCTTTTCGGCGGCGATTGTCTCCACCTTGGCCACGAGGTCGAGGTTCTTCTGGAAGTTTTCCCCCTGGAAGCGCGGCGAGCTGCGGCGGAAATCGTCGGGCGCGAGGTCCTCGAAGCGCTTGATTTGCCCCGTGAGGAAGCCGCGGCCGAGGGGGCTGTAGGCGAGGAAGCCGATGCCGAGCTCGCGACAGACGGAAAGGATGTCGTCCTCCGGATCCCTCGTCCAGAGCGAGTATTCCGTCTGCACCGAGGCCAGCGGATGGACCGCGTGCCCGCGCCGGAGCGTCGCCGCGCTCGCCTCCGAGAGGCCGATGGCCCGCACCTTGCCCGCCTTCACGAGGTCCGCCATCGCGCCCACGCTCTCCTCGATGGGCGTTTTGGGATCCACGCGGTGGAGCTGATACAGATCGATCACGTCGACGCGGAGGCGCCGGAGGCTCGCGTCGCACGAGTTCCGGATGTACGCGGGCGTGCCGTTGACGCCGCGCACGCGCGTGTCGTTCGGATCACGCACGATCCCGCATTTCGTCGCGAGGACGACCTCGCCTCTTCGGCCCGCGATGGCGCGGCCGACGAGCTCTTCATTCGTGAATGGGCCATACATGTCCGCGGTGTCGAGCAGGTTGACGCCGAGATCGAGCGCGCGGTGAATCGTGGCAATTGACTCGGCTTCGTCGCGCGGGCCGTAAAAATCGCTCATGCCCATGCAGCCGAGGCCGAGGGCAGAGACCGTGAGGGGACCGAGCTTACGCGTGTGCATGAGGGCTCCTTCTTGTCGCGCCGCATGGTAGCGCCCGCGCCGCATGCGCACCATCCCTCGGGGCCCCGTGGTCCCGGCTGGTTTCTTGCTTCTCGGCTGTGCCACGCAAACCAGCTGCACGGCTTTATTTCCAGCTCACCTCGTAACGGCACCGCGGGGCGCCGGTTTTTCGGCAGACCGAGGGCTCGATGTGCGTGACGAGCGCGGTGCGCTCGAACCGCCGCGCCCAGGCTTGCATGAGCCCGCGATCGAAATCGCAAGGGTAAGGCACGTCCACTTCCATGACGGCGCGGTGTCGCGAGATGGAGAGGCACCGGTAATGACCGATGCCTTCGCGCATCGTACCCGTCTGCGGGTCGAACATGGGGACGCCGTCCTCCAGGTGATTGAAATGGTATGCGGCGTCGAACATCTGCATCGCCGTGACGATGTCGGTCACGCCTGGCGGGCTCTCGGCGTACTTCATGCCCGCGACGCCCATCTCGAAGGCCTTCTGTGGACCGATGAGCGCACACAGCTCGTTCTCCGCCCGGACGAGCTTGTCGATAGGGCACGTCTCGTGGAACTCGAACTCACCGCTCGGCCCTACGCGGCCGAGCCCGTACCTCGTATAGACGGTGCGCGGAGCGTCGACCGCTTTGAACGCGTCGAGATGGCCTCGCAAGGTGAGCCCGGTAATGGTGAATTTCGAGAGCATACCGGTGAGCATAAAGGGAGGGTTCCCTGAAAACCAGGGCGGGCGCCCTTCGGCCGGATTAGAGCCGCGAGGCGCGCACGGCCGGGGGCCCCTCGTCGAGCAGCTCCTGCAGCTTGTGCACCTCGACCGGTTTGACGAGGTGCACGTCGAACCCGGCGGCCAGCGCGGAGGTGCGTTGCTCGGGTGATCCATACCCCGTCAGCGCCACGAGCCAGAGGCCTCTTCCGCGGGGATCGGCGCGCAGCCGCCGCACCACCTCGAACCCGTCGATGCCCGGCAGGCCGATGTCGATGAGCGTCACGTCCGGCAGGAGCTCGAGCACTTTGCCGACGCCCACGATTCCATCCGAGGCGGCGTGGACCTCGTGGCCCCACATCTCGCAGAGATTGCCGAGCGCCTGCTGCGCGTCGACGTTGTCCTCCACGATGCAGACGCGCCGCCGGCGGAGCTCGGTGGTTCCTCGCTGCGACGCGCGTTCGCCCGCCTCGGCGACCCCGAGCAGCGGCAAGCGCACCTCGAACTCGGCGCCGTGCCCGATGCCCTCGCTGCGCGCCTCCACCTGGCCGCTGTGCAGCTCGACGAGCGTGCGCACGAGCGTGAGGCCGATCCCGAGGCCGCCACGCGAGCGCGCGAGCGTCACGCTGGCCTGCGCGAAGAGGCCGAAGATCATGGGAAGCGCGTCGGCCGCGATGCCGACGCCGTCGTCGCGCACCGTGACGCGCGCGAACGTGGCGCCGCCGGATGTGATCGGATCGAGGCGCATGCGGATGTGACCGCCGACGTCGGTGTACTTGCTCGCGTTGTCGAGCAGGTTCGTGAAGATCTGTTCGAGGCGCGTGATGTCGCCGCGGATCTGCACGGGCACGTCCGGCAGCGCGAGCGTGAGCGTCTGGCCGCGCGCGTTAGTGCTGCGCTCGCGTGTCGTGAGCACCACACGCGCGAGCAGGCTCTTCAGATCCACCGGCCCGAGGCGCAGGTCGATCTTGCCCTGCGTGACGCGCGAGACGTCGAGCAGATCGTCGACGAGCCGCGCGAGGTGCACGGTCTGACGTCGCAGGACCTCGCGGGCGCGGCGCTCGCCCTTGTTCACGGCGTCGCGTTGTTCGAGCAGCGGCAGCGACGCGGTGATGGCCGCGAGCGGGTTGCGGAGCTCGTGCGCCAGCATGGCGAGGAACTCGTCCTTGCGACGGTCTGCCTCGGCCAGGCGATCGGCGCGCGCGCGGAGCTCACGCTCGGCCTGCGCGAGCCGCAGGAGCGAGCGCACGGTGGCCACGAGCTCGGTGGCCTCGAAGGGCTGCGTCAAATAACCGTCGGCTCCGATGTCGAGCCCCTGCACCTTCTTGTCGAGCGAGACGAACGTCGCCGACGTGTGCAGGATCTTCACGCCCGCGGTGTCTGGGTTTGCCTTGATGCGCCGGCAGACTTCGAAGCCGTCGATGTCGGGCAGCTTGACGTCGAGCACCACCACGTCGGGCGGAGCGCGGTGGATCATCTCGAGCGCGTCCATGCCGCTCGACGCTTCGACGACGTCGAGGCCGGCCCTGCGGAGCATCGTCGTGCCGAGATAACGCGCGACCTCGTTGTCGTTCACGTTGAGGATCTTGCCCCCATGCTCCCGCGCCTTGCCGTTGTTCCGTTGCATGCGTCCCGTCACTCCGTGCTCGATGAGGTGCCCACACCTGCTTTCCGCAAGGCGTCGCGAATGCGGTGGATGGCGAGTTCGCGCGAGAGGCTGTCCTTCGAGAGGATCGCCTCGGTCTCGGCCACGAGCCGCTCGCGTTCGGAGGGCTCGAGCACGTGGGACGTGACGATCACCACGGGGATGCTCCGCGTGCGCGGGTCGGCCTTGAGGTCGTCGAGGACGTCGAACGCGGTGACGTCCTTCAGCAGGAAGTCGAGGAGGATGACCTCGGGACGGAGCTTTTGGGCGAGCTCCACGCCTTCGGGCCCGGTGCGCGCGTCGATGAGCTCGTAGGGCGTCTTTTCGAGCAGCTTGCGCATGAGGTACCGGGCTCGCTCGTCGTCGTCGATGACGAGCAGCCGCGCCGGCGTGCCGGGCCGCGCCACGCTCTTCAGCTTGCGGAGCAGGTGATCCTGATCGACGGGCTTGAGCCAGAACTCGTCGGCGCCGAGCGCGCGCGCGCGTTGCTCCTTGTTGATGACGGTGACGACGAGCACGGGGATCTCGCGCGTCTCCGGGCTCTGCTTCACCTCGGCCAGGAAATCCCAGGTGGCCTCGCCTTCGAGCATGATGTCGAGCACGATCGCCGCAGGGCGGAACGTGCCGAGCTGTTTGCGCGCGTCGTCGACGGTGCGCGCGGGCACGACCTGAAAGCCCGCGAGCGAGAGGAACTTCTCGTAGATGAACATCGTCTTGCGATCGTCCTCGACGATGAGCACTGGCGAGCGCGAGGGATCGAGCGGGCGCGCGGCGAGCGTCGCGAGTTCGCGGACCTCGGGGTGCGTGGCGGGGATCGTGAGGGTGAAGGTGGATCCTTCGCCGAGTTTGCTCTCGACCGTGAGCGTCCCGCCGAGCAGCTCCGCCAGGCGCCGCGAGAGGGCGAGGCCGAGGCCGATGCCCTTGTGCTTGCGCTGGACGGGTCCGTCGATCTGCCCGAACTCCTCGAAGACGCGATCGAAGTGCTCGGCCGCGATCCCGATGCCCGTGTCCTGCACGCGGAAGACCACCTCGTCGCCGCGACGTACGGCGCTCGCCACGACACGGCCCTGCTCGGTGAACTTGAGCGCGTTCGTGATGAGGTTGCGGAGAATCTGAGCGACCTTGCCCCGATCGGTCTCGAGCGTGATGTTGCCCTCGGGCAGCTCGAAGAGGAGATCCACGCCGGGGTGCGAGGGCAGGAGAGGCCGGAGCATGCCGCGCAGCGAGGCGAAGAAGTCGGAGACGGTGAAGAGGTCCGCGCGCAGCGTGAGCTTGCCAGCCTCGGCCTTGGAGAGATCGAGGACGTCGTTGACGAGCTGCGAGAGCTCTTCGGCCGAGGTGCGGATGAAGCGGATCTGTTTCTGCTGCTCCTCGCTGAGCGGGCCATCCGTGCCGTCGAGCAGAAGCTGGGACAGACCCAGGATCGAGTGCAGCGGCGTGCGGAACTCGTGGCTCACGTTGGCGAGGACGCGACGGCGGACCTCGGAGGTGCGGCGGAGTGCGTCGGCCTTCTCTTCGATCTCGGCGTGGAGCGTGACAACGCCGCGGTTCGACTCGTCGAGCTCGCGGTTCGTGCGGGTGAGCTCCGCGTGTTGTTGCTCGATCTCGCGTTGTTGCCGCACGACCTCGCGGTTCAGGTTCACGATCTCGGTGAGGGCGCGGCTGAGCTGCTCGATCGCGCCGCCGTAGCCCTCCGGGTACACGAAGCCGAAGAGCTCGACGCCGCCCTCGCCGTTCGGGCGCGCGCTGAATGACACGGTGGCGGGCTTGCCGTGGCAGAGGAGCGCGAGCTCCCAGCCGCGGATTTCACTCCCCACCGCGCGCGTGAGCAGCGCTTGGGTTTTTTCTTCGGTGCCGGGCACGGCGAGCGTGGTCAACGCGGCGCCGGGCTGCGCGCCGAGGAGGTTTCGCGCGCGCACGTCGGCCCACTGGATGACCCCGAGCGCGTCGCATGCGAGCGCGAGCTCACGGCTCTCGGAGAGCCAGCGCGCGTCCGTTCGTTCGTTCATGCCGTCCCTCCGAGGGCCAGGTGCCGCACGTGGGACGCCGGGCGTGCGACCAGCCGGCCCGCGACCTCGATGAGCTCGCGGGCGTCGCGGGCGAATTCGTCGGCGCCGAGCTCCCCCGCGGGATCGGCGAGCGTACTGCACGCGGCGCCGCCGACGAGGATGGGCAGCGCGTCGCCGAAGTCGGACCGCAGCCGCGCCACGGTCATGCGCAGCGAGTGGAGGTTGAAGCTCATCGTGGCCGAGAGCGCGACGAGGTCGGGGCGCTCCCTGTGGATCATGGACACGAGCGATTCGGTGGGGACGTCGGCGCCGAGGAATCGAACCTCGTAGCCCGCGAGGTCGAGGGCGTCGGCGGCGAGGCGCGCGGGGAAATCGTGGTGCTCGCCCTCGACGCAGCCGAAGACGACGAGCTTGCCGATGAGCGGTGAGGCAGGCGAGAGCCGGTAGAGGTGCGCGAGAACGACCTGCGCGACCGCGGTCGCGAGGTGCTCGTCGGCCACGCTGATCCGGTTGTCCTGCCAGAGCAGCCCGATCTCGCGCTGGGCGGCCTCGAGGACGTGCTGGGACAGCTCCGCGGCCGGCGCGCCGCGCCCGACGCCTTCTTCCATCACCAGGCGCAATGCTTCACGCCGATCGCCTGCGAGCTGAGCTTTGACGAATTGCGCACACAGATCGTCGAGGTCCATGGGGCTTCGGAGGTGTTGCACGGAGGACGCCCGCGGCAGGGTCGAATGGCAGGCCCATCCGTCGATTTGCAACCCCTCGCCCTCGTGCGCTTTGCCCTCGGAAAACATGGATTCGCTTCTTGCTAGAGCCTCGTCACGATCGGGAGATGGGAATTGGTTCCAATGGCCTCCGGGAGCCGGCCGATCGCGGGTTTCGTCTGTCGTGAGGAGCCATGACCAGAACGGGAATGATTCTTTGCATCCCGAGCCCGCCCGTGTGGCATTGATTTCTGCGTCGGGATGACCCGTAGGGACACACCTGAGTATAAGTAGTTGGTGGACTGGCAAGCATGCAAACGGGGCAAACCTGGCCATGGCGAGCATTCGCGCTGTGCGCTTGTGCGGCAATGGCCGAGCTGAGGCTTCCCTGGAATGGGCCGCCGAGAAGGCTCGGCCGGGCCGCGCAGCACGTGGACGTGAGCCTCCGCGCGGGGTGGCGTTTTACCCGTGAAACGCGCGAATGGTGATCGAAATCCGGCGTCCGCGTGCGCCCTTGGGCGCGGGCACTTCGTGGGTCCAGGCTCGATTCGTGTCCCATGGGAGCACGATGACCCCTGCATGAAGGGCGGGGACGTCCACGAACCCTTTTCCTCGCCACGGCCGCATTCGAAATACCCGCTCCTCGCCGAAGGAGATCGTGACGATCGGCGAGCCCTCGATGCGGTTGATGTCGCTGTCGCGGTGTTTTCCGATGTAATGCCCCTCCGCGCCGTCGTACCAGTTGAAGAGCAAGCCGTTCAGCCGCGGCTCGAATGTCGCGCGCGCCCAGCCGAGCCAGTCCTCCATCTCGGGCGTGAGCGGCAGCGCGCGATTCGTGTTGCCCGTGTAGCGGTAGTCCGCGCCGTACGCCTGTTGCCATCGCGGCGTGCGCACGAGGCGGCCGTGCATCTTGATCTCGTGAAACGCGTCGGGGTGCAGCGCCCAGAGCGCCTCGAGGCCGGTGGCATCCGGGACCAGGGCCTCCGGCAGGGCGCCGACCTCTACGTGGTGCGTCTCGTCGAGCGCGATCGTGCGGAGCGGGATCATGGGCTGATCATACGTTCAGACGATGGGGAGCACAAGCGAGTCGCTTGCGGGTGGTTGACCTCGCCCTTTCGAGTGGTTTTACTCCGGGCCCGGCCGCGTTCGGCTGAAGGAGGCTCGTTTCGATGGCGCTCACGTTCTACTACGGCTCCGGATCGCCGTACGCCTGGAAGGTATGGCTCGCGCTCGAGCACAAGAAGCTCGACTACGATTGGAAGCTGCTCTCGTTCGACCGCGGGGAGACGGGCACCCCCGAGTATCTCGCGATCAACCCGCGCGGAAAGGTGCCCGTCCTCGTGCATGACGGCCTCGTGATCGCCGAGTCGAACGCGATCGTCGAGTACCTTGAAGAGCGATTCCCCGACTCCCCGCTCTGGCCCCGCGACGTGGCCGCGCGCGCGCAGGCCCGACAGCTCGCCGCCGAGGCCGACGGCTACATCGCCCCGGTGCAGCGACGTCTGTTCCAGGAAACTTTGTACACCAAAGAAGAGGCGCGGGACGCGACCAAGATCGCCGAGGCCCAGGCGGCGATCCTCGATGAGCTCGCGCGATGGGAGGCCCGGCTCACGGGCGATTGGCTCGTGGGGGAGCTCTCGCTCGCCGATTTCGCGGTGTACCCGCACATCCGCGCCATCCGCCGCGTCGACGACCGGCTGCCCGCGCACGGCCTCGGTGACCGGTGGCCCGCCCGCATCGCCGTGTGGATGAAGCGCATCGAGGCATTGCCTTATTACGCGAAGACGATTCCCCCGCACTGGAAGGGCTGACCTTCCACGAACCGGCGGACGCGACGACGGCGCGGGACAGGAACCCGCCACACGCGGCAGGAGGGAGCCGGCATATCACGGAGATAGCCAGTGCCGGCTCGTCCTGCTACGGTGGGCTCGTCTGCGGTGCGTGACGAGCAGGTGCGAGAGATGTCCGAACATTTCGACGTGATCATCGTGGGGGCAGGGTTATCGGGGATCGGGGCGGCTCACCACCTCACGACCCGATGCCCCGGCAAGACCTTCGCGATCCTCGAGGGGCGCGAGGCCATCGGCGGGACCTGGGACCTCTTTCGTTATCCGGGCATCCGCTCCGATTCCGACATGTACACGCTCGGCTACTCGTTCAAGCCGTGGAAGGACCGGAAGGCGATCGCGGATGGTCCGGCGATCCTCGCGTACATCCGCGAGACGGCCCGCGAGGACGGGATCGAATCGAAGATCCGGTTCGGCTGCCGGGTCGTGCGGACCTCGTGGTCGAGTGAGCGCGCGGCGTGGACGGTGGAGGTCGAGCGCGGCCCTTCGAAGGAGATCGTCCGCTTCACGTGCAATTTCTTGCTCATGTGCAGCGGCTACTACGATTACGAGAAGGGATATGCTCCCGAATTCTCGGGCACCGAGCGCTTCCAGGGTCGCGTCGTGCACCCGCAATTCTGGACGGACGACGTCGAGTATCGCGGAAAACGCGTGGTCGTGATCGGCAGCGGCGCGACGGCCGTCACGCTCGTGCCGGAGCTGGCCAAGGAGGCCGCGCACGTGGTGATGCTTCAGCGCTCGCCGACGTACGTGGTATCGCTCCCGTCCCAGGACGTGATCGCGCGCTGGCTCCAGAAGCGCGTCCCCTCGCATGTCGCGTACGACGTCACGCGCTGGAAAAACGTGCTCGTGGGCATGTTCTTTTATCAGCTCGCGCGGCGGAGGCCGGAGGGCATGAAGAAGCGTCTCGTCGACCTCGTGCGAGGGCAGCTCGGGCAAGACTACGACGTCGACAAACATTTTACGCCCCGATACAATCCCTGGGATCAGCGTCTTTGTGTCGTGCCGGACGGGGATCTTTTCAAGGCGGTGAGGGCGGGCAAGGCGTCGGTCGTCACGGACCATATCGAGACGTTCACCGAGAAGGGGCTGCGGCTCGTGTCGGGGCAGGAGCTCGAAGCGGATCTTGTCGTCATGGCGACGGGGCTCCGGCTCCTTTTCCTCGGCGGCGTGGAGGTCGTGGTGGACGGCCGTCGCATGGAGTCGTCGAAGCTCCTCAGCTACAAGGGCGTGATGTTCAGCGACGTGCCAAACCTGGCGTGCGCGTTCGGGTACACGAACGCATCGTGGACGCTGAAGGCCGATCTCGTCTCCGAATACGTTTGTCGCTTGCTGAACCACATGGACGCGATCAGCGCGCGCCGATGCACGCCGCGCCGCGGGGATTCCGACATGGAGGAGTTGCCCTTGCTCGACTTCTCGTCGGGGTATGTCCAGCGCGCGGTCGGCGCGTTCCCGCGGCAGGGCTCGAAGAAGCCGTGGAAGGTGAATCAGAATTACCTGCTGGACATCGCGGCCTTGCGATTCGGGGAGGTGGACGACGGCACGATGGAGTTTGCCGGGACGACCTCCGCGGGCGCCGAGGTGCGCTCCCACGCGGGGGCGACGTCCTAAACGCCGTACACCTTGCGGAGCGCTTCGAGCAGCGCTCGCCCGCGGGGAGCGCCGAGTCCGGTGCAGGCGTTCCAGCCAGCCTCGGGCGAGGCGGCATATCCGCCGTTGTTGCCGGAGACGATGGTGCGGAAGACGTTCGCCCTCTCTTCCAATTGCAATCGATAAAGCAGCGGATTGAGGAACCCGAGGCGCCTCCCGACGCCCTGGCAGAGGCGGGCCACGAGCGCTGCGAGGAGCGGCGTGGACGCGCTCGTCCCGCCGCCGTACCGGTAGGCGCCGTCCACGAAGATGCGGTATCCGTCGAGGAAATCCGCATGGGCCGCAACGTCGGGGCAGCCGCGGCCGGCGAACGTGCTCGCCGGTTCGGTGAAGACCCAGTCGCGGAACGTGGCGAAGGTCCGGACGGGGACGGCGGCGCGGGCCTGCCATGCGGGGCGCTCGAAATAACCGCTCACGCCGCCGCTGCTGCTGCCGAGGTTGGCGGTCCTGCCCGCATGGCCATAGGCGAGGAGCATGGTGTCAGCGAGGCGATTCCACACGACCTCGTCCTTCCGGGCGCCTTCCTCGTCGAGGATCAGCGTCGTGCCCCCGCAGCACAGGACCCAGGGGCTGGAGCCCGGGAAATAGACCCGCGAGGGCGCCGAGAACATACCCTGCGCCATGGGGAAAATGGAGCCGGAGTCGCCCGAAGGAAGGCAGATCGTGATTCCCAGGATGGCGGCGATGACGAACAGCTCGTTGATCCGCGTGGCCTCGGCCCGGGTCCATACGCCGGGCAGATCCTCGGGCAGCCCCGCGCTGAGTGTGAGCACGGAGGGCCGGTTCTCGGTGTCGAAGAGCGCGGCATTGATGAGCTGGAAGTAGCTGTAGCTCGTGGTGTCGTGGTTTCCCCGCGCGCCAGAGAAATACACCACCGGACGCACGCCGGGCGCGCAGGAGAAGGCGATCTGCGCGTCCATGCTGACCTCGTAATTGGCCCAGGTGTCGTGCCCGGTCGCCCAGCGGTTGGGCCCCACGGTGAGGATCTCTGGCGCGCGCATGCCGAGGCCCTCGAAGAAGACTTGCATGTCGTCTGGGGAAAAGCCGCCGTAGAGGGAAAGCACCCCGAGGCATACGCCTTCCCCCGTGAGTTCAGCCGGGAAATCGTAAAGCTCGGCGAAGCGGGGCGGCGGGTGAAAGCGCCACGGTTTGTCAGGGGCGGCGGCCGGCGGGACCGGCGGAGCCTCGGCGCGTCTTCGGGGCGGCGGGCTGTCGTTCGTGAAGGGCGCGTTGCGGGGCAGGAAAACCCATAGGATCACACCGTCGAGGCTCGCGGGAACGGAGAGGGGTGCGTCGTGCGTGACGTCGATTTCCCCCCTGTAGGAATGGCGTTTCCATTTCACGCCGAATGCTGCCTCGAAAGATTGTGCGGTCCCGCGGAGCGTCACCGTTCGTGCAGCCCGCCGGACGTCGACCACGGAAAGATCGTGCGCGCGGGCAAACGCCTCGATCCGCGCGACATCCTCCGCGCTCGCTGCGTAGGTGGCCGCATAACGCTCGTGCGACCAGGGGTCGCGGGTGCGGACCACGCTCCAGGCGGTCTCCACGAGCGGCGGAGAGCCCTCCGGGGTGCGCAACCAAAGCACGGCGGTCATGATTTCGTCGGGGGAGACGTCACCCTTGAGCATGGCGCCGACGAGGGGCGGTCGGGCGCTGTCCTCGATGTCGACACGATCGATGCTCATTCCTCGCTCTCCTCGGGACGGCTGCCGAGCACGAATTCGCCCACGGTCGTCTCCGCGTAGTACTCGGTGCCGGCGGCCTTGCAGAAGAGATCCGAATCGCCCCGTCCCACGCCGCTGCAGGCGAGGTTCATCGCGGTCGCGACCAGGTAAAACGTCTGATAAAGCGCGCCTACGTTCTTGAGGGTGACCGAATACGAGATGCCCTCGTAACTCCAGGACACGCGCTGGAACCGGCTGGCCAGGCAAACGAGCACCTGTGGCAATTCGACGCGGAGTGTCGAGAGCGCGGCGCCCGTGAGCAGGGCCGTGACCTCGGGCGTGCGTCCCTGAATGCGCGAGAGGGCGTGCGCGGCGGGGTCGTAATGGTAGAGGCCCGCGTCGACGCCACGGCAGCGATTGATCGCAAGGTAGATTTCGAGGTCGTGGCAGGCGCCGCCGGAGGGGGATGGGCGCGTGGTGACGTCGTAACCGGATTCAGGCGTAGCGGGGATCTGCGCGCAGACCCGCGCGGACCGGTACAGGAATTCGCCGAGCTGCTCCACTGAAATGGGATCACGTCCCTGGACGCGCATGGTGCGCCTGCCCTCCAGCACGGCGGTGAAGGGACGATCGGCCTTGCAGAGCGCGTCGAGGTCCGGGCGAGGGAGAGAAATGGGAGGAGGGGCTGCGGTGCGCGGCGGCCGGAGGGCGGGCGGCGGCGGTACGCGGTCGCGGAAGGGGTAGGTTTTGCCGCAAGGCCAGGAATGGCGGCCGGGGCGGCTGCGGGTGTGGAACAGCAGGTCGTGGAAGGACCAGCTTGCAAGCTGGAATGCTTGTTCTTCCTCGGTATGCCCTGAAACTTCGGCCGGGATCACGAAACCGGCTGCGACGAGCAAGCCGACGAGGGTTGTCATCGCGTCGGGGCTCGCCCCGGGGACGGCGAGCGTCGCGGGCGTGGTCGCGCGGGCGAGCGCGAAGCAGAGGGCCGCGGCCCGGGCGTCCTCGATGCGCAGGAGCGCGTGACAGCGCGGTGATTCCAGCACGGGGCCCTCGCCGGCGCGGCGCTGATACGCGAAGCGGGAGAGCACGTAACGACGCGCGAGGTCGATGTCTCCGCTGCCCAGGGAAAACCAGGGCGAAATGGGGTGCAGCACCGATACCGTGGTATCGCCGTCGCGCACGACATACGCGAGCAGCGCGAGCTGCTCCAGACGGCGAAGGTGGTGGAGCAATGTCGCTACGGCGAGAGGCCCGTCCTGCGCGGCGATGCCTTCGGCCAGCGTTTCGATCGTCGGGCCCTCGGCGCAGAGGCGCTCGAATGCGGTGAGCAAAGCCTGCGGCAATGCCCCGAGCGGGATCGGGGGGAACGAGGGCGAGGTCAACTGGGCGGCGCCGCTCGCGTCCAGGCTCCAGGTGACCCCTTCGCGGAAGCGCAGGCCGAGTCGTCTTCGCCAGGTTTCCATCATGGCAACGTCTCCTCCGCAGCCCGCGCTAGACGAACATCGGGTGGGGATTCATGGATTCCTCGGGGAGAGCCGATTCGAGCAGACCCATGGCGACAGGCACGTCGTAAAGCCGGCCGGGGCCGAGGCGCGCCCAAAAATGGCGGAGCCCCGGCACGATCACCTTGACCACCACGAGGCTTGTATCGGGCCGGGTTTGATCGAGCACCAGCGTTTCGAGCCCGCGGTCACGGGCGCGCTCGATGCAAAACTTCACGGATTCTCGGAGATCGTCGCCGATGGGCAGCGCGAAATCACGCGGTGTGCGCGGCGTGGCTGTGCTCGAAATCAAATAAGGCTCCGACTCCAGCGTTGCCCGCCGCAACCAATCGACGATCAGCCCGCCCGGCGAGGGTGTGCCCGCGTCGCCCGTGAACGCGAACGGCATGAGTTGGTTGTGCTCGGTGACCGCGCGGACCAAGGCCAGGCGAGCGTCGAGGTGCGCGCCGAAGCCAAACAGGATCGATGGAAAGGGCCCCTCGATCTGCCGGGAAATCGCCGCGAACGTGGGAATGCCGAGGTCGCTTGTCAGGTCGAGGACCCATAACTCGCGTCCTCGGGCGCGCCAGTGCGCGACGGTGTCGAGGAGATAAGGCTCCTCGAAGCTCCCGAGATCCACCCCCGGCACGCGCAGGCGGTTGTACCACCAGAGCGCGACCGCGTCGCGCTCCACGAGCTCCAGAAACCCCTGAAGCACGGCCTCGGTGCGTGTATTGCCTGCCGCGCAGCCATTCGAGTCCGCTCGGGTGAATACGGGGCCCTCGCGAAACGGATAGCCGTAATAGCAGAACCCGGTGGGCACATAACGCCGCCGCTGCTCGGTCAAGGACCAGACCGGGCTCCATTCGATGGATTGCGCCGGATCGAAGGGCTCCGGCACCCACGTGCTCATCTCGCCGTGCCGATTCCACCGCGCGCGCTCGTCGTATTGACGGGTGCTGTACCCCATCAGGACGATCGGGTCGATCGCCGCCTCGCCGAGCTCCGTCTGGACCGCGCGGACGCGCGCCTCGTCGCCCTGGAAGACGCCCGCGTACCGCTCGATCGACTCACAAATTGCGCCGGTCTTCGCCTGGATATCCGTCCGACCTTTGCCGCCGGAATGGCTGCGCAGGCTGCTGCGGAGCGACGAGAGGTCGTGCGCCATCTGCGAAAAATTATGGTCGGTCGAATACGAGAAGACGAGCCGAAGGTCGTCCTTGGGGCGTACGTTGCGGTGCAGGCGGCTCACGATGCCCGTGACGGGGCTCAAATGATGGGAGAGCCGATCGTACGTGTCCTCGGGCGTCGTCTGCCGGAAGCCGCCGTCCGCCGAGAACGTGCGCGGCGTGGGTTCGAGAAGGACGGGGCATTCTTGTCCCCGCGCGATCCTTTCACGATCCCCGCACGCCGGGCATTGGGGGCGCCGCACGAGGAGATGCGCGCGGCTCTCGAACGTGGTCGTGCCCATCGTGACGACCCGCCCTTCGAGGTCTGGAATCTCGCCCATCGCGGCCCAGCGCGCGACGGCCGTGGCAATCGTGGCGGCGAGGGCGCGTCGTGTGGAGGGGAGCGCGGCGAGGGCGGGCGGATGCACGGGTTTGCCCGTACGGCGCTCAAGATAACGCTCGACCCGGCGATGCCCCTCCAGGCGATGCGCGAGACAACGCCAGCAGCCAGTCTTGCCGGGAAGGAAAAGCGGTCCGAGCCAGCCATCGCTACCGGTCGGTCGAACGAGGAGCCACGGCGTTCGTTTTTCGAGCTGGGCCTGGTTCCAGGCTTCGAGCTCGGGGCGAAGGTAATCGTCCACGACGACGAGGGGCAGCTCCCCTTCGGCGACCGTTTCGATCGAGAGCTCGGCGAGGGCCTCGGCAATCGCGCTCGTATCCACGTCGCCCATGTTGATGAGGACGACGCGCGCTCCGCGCAGGCGCTCGCGGGCCTGCACAGGCGCGGCGCCGAGGGTGTCCCAAAAGGCGGCCTCCGCGCGAGGCATATCGGCCGCGTCGTTCGTGACGAAGCCGCCCTTGCGCAGCATGGTGATGGCGTAAAAAACCTCGGCGGGCGAAACGTGCGCCTCCAGGCGCTGGCAGATCTCCTGTTCGGTGAGCGTCCCGGTCAGGAGAGGTGCCAACGCCTGATAGGCTCGGCCGTGGAGAACGTGGCTACCCCCCTCCCAAAGGAGGTAGACGCCCTCGCCCTCGATGGGCTCGACGCGATAGGAGTGTTTGAAACGTGGGCGAGCGAGCATGAGCGGTCGGGCGACGCCGCCTCCGATCAGTTTCTCCCTGCGCCTGAATGAACCTCACCCGCGGTGCCGCAGCCGCACGCCGTCGCGGGGGCTGGCCCGAGCCCCATCCCCAGCGCGAGTGCCTCGATCGCGAGATCGGCCGGCGGCAGCGGCAAGTCGAGCGGGAGCGCGACGTCGTGGTCGATTTCCAGACCAAATTGCTGTTTTGCGAAGATTCTGATTGTGCCCGAAGGATCCTGCGCGAGCTGCTGGCGGAACGATGCCTCTGCCCAGGCATGTGCCACGAGAAACCCCCACTGCACCCTGTCGAGTGTATGCTGCTTCTTCATGATCCCCCCTCGAAACCCCATACATCAGCACAGTTTTATGTCACTCGCCAGCGTGATCGTGGAAGGATTTCGCTGACGCCGAGGTGCGTCCCGGCTTTCGACAAGGAGCTGTTCTTTTATCCAGTGCGGGCGCGACGCATCGCTTGGGCGATACCCGTTTGCAGGGTGCTGTGCGTGCCGATTCCAGAGAGGTCGATCCCCATCGAGACGAGCGTCTGCGCCACCTCGGGGCGGATGCCCGTCAGCATCGGCTCGGCCCCGAGGAGCGTGACCGAACGCGCGGCGCGGCTCGGCATCGCGAGCCACTCGGCCGGCGTGTAGCCGGTCATGTCCAGGATTTGCCCGCTCACATAACCGACACGACCGCGGCTCGGATCTTCGACGAACCAGCTTTCCCACACGGCGCCGGGCACGCAGTCGATGAGATCCCGGAGCGTGCTGCTGCGCATCTCGGCTTCCTGCAGGCGCCTCCGTAGATCCGCCATCTCGGAACGAAGCGCCTCGATGCCCAATGCTTGCTCTTCCATCATAATTTTCTCCCCTCGACCTGCACGCCCCGGAAGTGGCGCTGCCTTCGCGCGCACACGTCCCCCGAGGATGATGATAGCGCTTACTCGGGTACGGGTTCAATCCTTCCCAATGAGGTCACGGTGCGGCACCTTGTGCGGCACGGGCGCGTGGGTACCATCGGGTCATGCGCGCGCTTCTCCTCGTCATCGCCGTCGTTTGCACCTGCAAACCGCGGCCTGAGCCCACGCGCGCCTGCGTCGACGGCGACACGGAGGCATGCGAGCGCGCGTGCGCCGAGGGAGTCGCGGGCGAGGGCGGGTGTCACACGCTGGGCCGGCAGAAAAAAGAGCCGACGGAGGCCGGCGGGGGGAACGTTGCGCTCGGGGCTTTCCGCAAGGGTTGCCTCGGCGGTCACCTCGACGCGTGCACGGAGGCGATCGATGGCATCCGCGTGAAGGCGACCCAGGTGCGCTACGCCCAGAAACACGAAGGCGCGCCGCCGGACCCCTTCGTGGAAGAGGCCGAGCGGGGCCTCGTGGATCTGATCGACCGGGCCTGCTCCCTCGGGGCCGCGTCGCGTTGCGAGGAGCTTTCGCGCCTGATGCTCGGCCAGGATGCCACACGCGCGGCCTCCGCTTCCGAGCGGTATTGCGCGCTCCCGGAGGGCGGGGGCAAGGACGGGAGCTGTCTCGCGACACGCAAGCGCTGGATCGCCGCGGTCGAGGCGGCTCGTCCGGGATGCGAGGCGGGTCAGGTCAAGGCATGCAACGAGCTCACGTCGAGGCGTTGTTCCCCGACGTACCGCTGACCGATTGCAACGACATTCCTTATGAAGGTCGTCACGACCATGCAGGCGCGCGGGGCCGGTGCGGGATGCGGCTCGCCCTCGCCGCGGCGGAGCGACGAAGCGCGCGCGAGCATGGGGCCGCGGTCGACGCCACGGAGGCAGGATCCGAGCCCAAGCCGGGTCCAGGGCCGCGCGCCAAGGTGACCCTCGGCGCGCTGAAGACGTTCGGGGGGGACTATCCAGCCGCCGCCCTCGCGGAGCACATCGAGCGCCTCTCCCCGCGCATCCACTCATGCAACGACGCAGGATCAGGGCCCGAGGGAGACGGGGCCACCGCGTTCGAGATCGGGTTCAAGATCGATCGGTTTGGCGTGACAGACTTTTCCGCAGTCCATCACGTGTCCGGGAACCATCTCGCCTGGAGACCCGTGAAGAGCTGCGTCTCGCGGGTCCTCCGGACCAGCACGTATCCTCCGCCGCCGTCCGGCAAAGGCGTGACCTTGGTCGTGCCGGTGTCGATCGAAACAGGGCGCTGACGCCGCGCTCGATCACCGCGCGACGCGGCATTGTTTCATCACACTCGCGCGCATTCGATCCGTCGCCTCCTTGTACGAGAGCAGCCCCTGCACCTCCCGGCTCCCGGGATGGGCGAGCATGTACCCCTCGACCTCCTCGTACGCGAGCAGCTCCCGCGCCACTCTCGCCGCATGGAAGACCGCGCCCTCGTAGGTATCCTGCTCCTCTCGATACACCTCGTCCTCGTCGTACTGGCGTGAATGCCACAGGTTCGCCGTGAGCTGCGCGGCGAGGATCACCCGCAGCCCGACATCAGTCGCTGCGACGGCGCGGGCGACGTCGTCCACGCGGCTCTTCCACGGATGCGTGGCGAGCGCTGTCAGCGCGCGCCGGAGCGCGCCGTCAAGGGCCTGGAGTTGATCGTCCGGGGCTTTCATGCTCTCGACTGCCATTATGCCCGGTGCGTCCGGGCTCGACAAGCGAAGCGGCAGGCCGACCCCGAGGAGGGATGCGAGGCGCACCGATTGCGCGGCGGCGCATGTTTGGCGCCTGCTCGACCACGATCCGCCGCGAGGCGCCGCGCGAGCACGTCTGGTCACAGTCTTGCTATGCTTCTCCGCCGAGGACCCCATGAACACGAAGAACCCCACCGTCTCGGACTACATGACCCGGAGCCCTCACTCGATCGGCTTCGATCAGACGCTTGTGCAGGCGCACAAACTCATGCGCGAGCACGAGATCCGGCACCTGCCCGTCCTTCGGGGCGGCAAGCTGATCGGAATCCTCTCCGAGCGGGATCTCGCGTTCGTCGAGGCGCTCCGCGACGTGGATTCAGCCAAGCTCCGTGTCGAGGAGGCGATGACTCCGCTGCCGTTCACGGCCGCGCCGAGCACCCCTCTCGCGGGCGTGGCGCGCGAGATGGCGGAGCACCGGTACGGCGCGGCCGTCGTGATGCAAGAGGGGCACGTCGTCGGTGTCTTCACGACGACCGACGCGCTCCGCGCCCTGGCCGACGCGCTCGACGACAAAGGATGACGGCGCGCGCCGTTCGTCCGAACCCTTTCGGAGGTGACGTGATGACGAGAGCCAAGCCGCCCGAGATCGAGGACGAGGTGAGCGAGCTGGTCGCCAGCGTGATGCCGGGCGCGGCCGTGCTGCGCGTCTCGCGCCTCGGCCCCGACGAGGACGACGACGGCGGGGCGACGGGCAAGGCCATCGGATACGGCGTGCCCTTGCGAATCCGGGTGCGCAGGCCGGACGGCGCGGAGAGCGACCTCTGCCTGCACACGGCCAAACCCGACGAATTCGGGCACGACCGGCGTGCGGACCGGGCCGCGAACTTGCTCCTCGCGTTCGACAGCTTCGCGCGAATCCCGCGGCACGTGTGCGCGCTCGACGTGGGCGCGGTCCTCGACGACGGCCGCCTCGCGTCGTTGCGACGGAGCGGCGAGTTTTACCTCATCACCGAATACGTCGAGGGGCACGTCTACGCTGACGATCTCCGGCGGATCGCCCGCGAGCGCACCCTCACCGACCGGGACATCGCTCGTTGCGAGGCGCTCGCGCGGCTCTGCGCGGAGGTCCACGCGGTTCGTCTGGACGCACCCGCGACGTACCGGCGCGCGATCCGGGACCTCCTCGGGCACGGCGAGGGCATTTTCGGGCTCGTCGACGGGTATCCGGTGGGCGTGACGATGGCGCCGCCCGAGCGGCTCTTCCGCATCGAACAGCGGTGCCTCGCGTGGCGGTGGAAGCTCAAGGGCCGCGGCGAGCGCCTCCGCCGCACGCACGGCGATTTCCACCCGTTCAACGTGGTCTTCGACCGCGCGGGCGAACCTCGGCTCCTCGACACGAGCCGCGGCTCGGCCGGGGATCCCGCGGATGACGTCACGTGTTTGTCGATCAATTATCTGTTCTTCGCGCTCGAAGCCCCTGGCTCCTGGCAGGGCGCGTTCCGGACCCTCTGGCGGACGTTTTTCCAGACGTACCTCGATGTGACGGGGGATCGGGAGCTTTTCTCCGTGGCCGCGCCCTTCTTCGCGTGGCGGGCGCTCGTACTCTGCAATCCCCGCTGGTATCCGTCGATTCACGCGAGCACGCGGGATGCGCTCCTCGGGTTCGTCGAGCGTATCCTCGATGCGCCGTGCTTCGATCCGGACGAGGCGGAGGGCCTCTTCTCGTGAACGGCGCGGTCGTATGGATCACCGGGCTCCCGTCGGCGGGGAAATCGACGCTGGCCGACCGAGTGTTTCGGCGGTTCGTCGAGGAACACAGGTCGAGCATTTTGCTCGACGGGGACGTGGTGCGTGCGGCGATGCGGCCGCCGCCGGGGTATGGCGAGGAGGCGCGGGCCGATTTCTACGAGACGCTGGCGAACCTGGCGGCGATGCTGGCGCGGCAAGGACACGTGGTGCTGGTGCCGGCGACGGCGCATCTGCGTGTCTTTCGGGACAAGGCGCGCGCCGTCGCGCCCCGCTTCTTCGAGGTGTACGTTCGCGCCGCGCCCGAGCGATGCGCGGAGCGGGACGCGAAAGGGCTTTATGCGGCGGCGCGCGAGGGCAAGGTCTCGGGGCTGCCCGGCTTCGACCTGCCGTACGAGCCGCCCGAGGCGCCCGATGTGGTCGCGCTCGGCGGGCACGACGAGGAGGCCGTGCAGAAAATCGTCCGCCTGTCCGCCTGAACGGGTCTGTCGGCTTTAGAAGCCCGATGATGGACCTCGTGCAGGAAGTCCACGCGCAGATCCGCTCCCTCGAGCGCTTCGTGCCCCTGCTGGGGCAAACCGCGGTCGACGATGCGCGGAGCCTCGCGCGGGGGCTCCACGAGCGGCTGGCCGGCGGCGTCATCTGGAACGTCAACTCGACGGCCGTGGGCGGCGGCGTGGCGGAAATGCTGCATTCGCTCCTCGGGTACGCGCGCGGCGCGGGCCTCGACGTGCGCTGGTTGACCATCGGCGGCGCGCCCGAATTCTTTCGAATCACGAAGCGCCTGCACCACGCCCTTCACGGCGATCGCGGCGACGGCTCTCCGCTCGACGAGGCCGCGCATCATGTGTACGCGTCGACCCTCTGCCGCAATGCGGTCGAGCTGCGCGAGCTCGTCCGCTCCGGCGACGTGGTGCTGCTGCACGATCCGCAGCCCGCGGGCCTCGCGCCGATGCTGCTCGCGGCGGGCGCGCGGGTCCTCTGGCGGTGCCACATCGGCGCGGACGAGACGAATGAAGAGGTCGAGCTCGGCTGGCGGTTCCTCGCGCGGTACCTCGACGGCGTCGGGTGCATGATCTTTTCCCGGGAGAGGTATGTCCCGGCGCGGTATCGCGACGGGCGGGCGTCGATCGTCCAGCCGAGCATCGACGCGTTCTCCGCGAAGAACATCGAGCTCGACGAGCACACCGTCCGCTCGATTCTGGTCCACGTGGGCATCCTCGAAGGGCCTCCGCCGCCGTCGCCCAATTATGCGTTCGTGCGCAGCGACGACACGCCTGGGCGCGTGGAGCGATCGGCTGACATCCTTCGGCTCGGTCGCGCGCCTGCCTGGGAGACGCCGCTCGTCGTGCAGGTGTCCCGCTGGGACCCGCTGAAGGATATGCTCGGCGTGCTGTGCGGCTTTTCGAGCATGGTGCAGCACCACGCGGCCCCCGCGGTCGACCTCGTGCTCGCGGGCCCGAACGTGCGCGCGGTGGCCGACGATCCGGAGGGCCCCGCCGTCTTCGAGGCCGTCTCCCGTGCTTTTCTCGAACAACCGCCGGCCATCCGCGCGCACGTCCACCTCGCGATGCTGCCGACCGCGGACGTCGAGGAGAATGCGGTGATCGTCATGCGCTGCAACGCCACGCGGCGATCGTCGTGCAAAAGAGCCTGCACGAGGGGTTTGGCCTCACGGTGACGGAGGCGATGTGGAAGGCGCGTCCCGTGATCGCCAGCGCCGTCGGCGGGATCCAGGATCAGATCGAGGACGGGGTGAGCGGGGTCCTTTTGCGGGATCCGGCCGATTTGGATACGTTCGCGGGCGAACTGCACCGTGTCCTCGCGGATCGAGCTTTGGCGGAGCGCCTCGGGGTCGCTGCGCGCGCGCGCGTGCGGGAACGATTTCTCGGGATCCGGCACCTCGTCCAGTATGGCGCGATCATCGGGCGTCTCCTCGCGGCATGAGGGGGTGAAAGGGCTTCCCTCGCTTCCATTCCTTCGATAGTCTCGTTCGTGCCATGCCCTTCGCGTCACGAACCACGCGCTCGCGTCTTTTTCTGCTGGCGATGCTGCCCCTCGCGTGCTCCGCGCCGGGCGCGTCGTCGTCCTCGGGCAGCGGAGGGGAAGGGGGCAGCGGCAGCACGACCGGGTCCGGCACGGGCGGCGCGGGAATGGGCGGCGGCGGCGGGATGGGCGGAATGACGTCCTCGACGGGCGTGGGGCCCGGCTCGGGGAGCGGCGGGAGCCTGCCGATGCTGCCGTGCGACGCGGGATTCGCGTTCGACAGCAATCCCATCACCTCGCCGATCCTCACGGTCTCGTACACGAACCAGACGCCTTATGCCTACGTCAACATGAAGGTGACGGGGCCGGGGGCGCCCGCCTCGCAATGGGGCGGCGTGTTGGGATCCGGGCCGTATACGTGGACGTACACAGTGTACGGCTTCGATCCCGGCGTCCTGACGTTCACGTTCGTCGAGGGGGAGAACGGGGGCAACCCGGGCAACCCCGTGGCGCAATGCCAGATCGAGGCGCTCGTCGAGGGAAGCACGAACCCGGGGTCGAGCGGCAGCGGTGGCGGGGGGCAAGCGAGCTGCGCGGATCTGGCCCAGGCCAATGGCTGGCCCGGCGGCACCTTTACGTGCGACGACGGCACCCACAACTGGTGCGCGGGGACGGGCACGCCGACGAGTGATTGCGTGCGCTGCTGCAGCCCTTCGTGTGGTGTGCTCGCGCAGCTCTACAATTCGACCGCGAACTGCGACGACGGAAATAACGGCGCTTGCAAGGGTTCGGGGGTCCTCACGTGGGATTGCAAGGCAGGGTGCTGTGGCCCTGGGATCCCGAATTCGCAGCCGCCGGCCGGCGGGGCCTTCGGATACCCCGTGGGTGACAAGAGCACGAGTCCGGCGGGCGGAGCCGGCTGGCAGGTCTGGCAGGTCCTCGGGCATTATTGGGACGTGTACGGCGGGGCGCACCTCGCCGAGGACATCGGCAAGGCCGGCGCGGCGAACGCGCCCGTCTCTTCGGTGGCGGACGGGGTCGTTTTGGTCTCCGCGCCGAACGGGAGTTCTTACGTGAACGTGATTCTCGTCCAGCACCCGATGCCGGACGGGACGAGCGTGTGCTCGTTTTATGGCCACCTGGCCACGCGCACGGTCTCCCCGGGACAATCCGTCAAGCGCGGGGATCAAATCGGCACGGTCCTCGACCAGGGGTCGAACTCCCACCTGCATTATTTCATCGCGCCGAAGAGCCTCTGCGACAAGATCGCGGGCCTGAACGGCGGAGGCGCCTGCGGATATGATGGATCGGGCGGCGTCCCGGGGCTCGGGCATGCCGACCTCGCGAACGCGCCGGAATCGTACACGGCCTCGGGGACAAACAACGGGTGCAGCCTGAACGGCTACCAGATCCTGGCCCCGCACGATTTCATCGATGCGCACCACTTCTGAGCGCCCCGCGGGCCGCTCCCGCGAACCTCAGCGTTTGCCCACTGGCTTGCGATAGACAATTTTCAGGGCGTTCGGGCCCTTCTCCTGAAAGCCGATCGTCTCCGACCACGACCACGCCTCGCCCCCGGGGCCGGTCGTCGTGACGGCCTTGTACGCCACGACGAGCGTCGTGGGTTCGTTTCGCAACGAGAGCTCCTGGAGCGCCGTCTGCGCGAAGGCCGTCGTGGGGATACGCGCGCATTGCGCGGGGATGTCGTCGCCGAGCCACGTGACGAGGAAATCCTTGTGCTTGGCCTCGCACTGATACCCGAGCCCGAGCGCTGTCGTGAGCTTGCAATCCATGCGCTCGGGCGCCGCGAGGTCCGTGCCCGGCGCCCATTCGCATTCGGTGCCGATCGTCGTGCCCACATACGCGACCGCGGCGCGCTCGGCGTCCGAGAGGCAGGGCAGCGCCGCGTCGTCGAAGACCAGTTGATACGAGGCGTTCGTCCAGACGAGCTTGAGCGAGCCCGTTCGTGGAGGACACACGCGGGGCGCCGCCGAGGCCTCCGAAGGCGCTGTGGCGGCGTTCGGTGCACTCGGTACGAGCGGAGCCGACGGGATAAGCGGCGCCGTGGACGCCGGTGGCGGGGGCGCGGCTCGGTCACACGCTGTCGCGAAGCATAGAACGGCGAAAATGTCCCTCGGCCTCATCCCTCGCCGCCGTCGCCCTCGTCCCCGCTGCGAATGTCGTATTTCCGGATCAGCGTCCGCAAATGGCTCCGGTCCATGCGCGCGAGCCGCGACGCCTCGGACACGTTGCCTTTGGCGCGCGAAACCAATTCGCGCACGTAGCGCTCCTCCCAGCGGTCCGCGGCCTTCTGCTTCGCCATGCGGTAGGGCACGCGCAGATCGAATTCGCCTTCCGCGGCGGGGCCCGCGCTGCCCTCGGAAGGCCCGCTCCCGAGCGCCAGGAGGGCCGGATCGTCGAGCAGGACCGCGCGCTCGACGGCGGCCCGAAGCTCGCGCACGTTGCCCGGCCACGCCTGGCGGCAGAAGGATTCGAGCAGATCGGCCGGCATGGTCCGCTGCGGCGCGAGCTCGGCATAAAAATGGCGCGCGAGCCGCTCGACGTCGCCGGTGCGCTCGCGCAGCGGCGGGATGTGAATGCGCACGACGTTGAGGCGGTAATACAGGTCCGCGCGGAACGTGCCCCGGTTGACCTCGGTGCGGAGATCGCGATTCGTCGCGGCGATGACGCGCGCGTCGAGCCGGATGCGCTGGTTGCCGCCGACGCGCTTGACGGTCTTCTCCTCGAGGGCGCGCAGGAGCTTTGGCTGCATGTCGAGAGGCAACTCGCCGATCTCGTCGATGAAGATGGTGCCGCCGGCGGCCTGCTCGAAGGCGCCGGGGCGATCGGCGCTCGCGCCGGTGAAGGAGCCTTTCACGTGGCCGAAGAGCTCGCTCTCGATGAGCGTGGGCGCGATGGCTGTGCAGTCGAGCACCACGAACGGGGAGCGGGCGCGCGCGCTCGCCTCGTGGATCGCCGCGGCGAGGACGCCTTTTCCGGTGCCGGTCTCGCCTTCGAGCAGCACGGTGGTCTCGGACGGGGCGATGCGGGGCAGGGCGGCGAAGATGCGGCGCATGGCGTCGCTCGCGCCGAGGACGGAGCCGAATCGATCTTCGGGGCTCAAGGCCTCGCAAATGTCCTCGTCGAGCAGGTCGACGCGCAGGGTCGTGCGCCCGACCCGGACGCGCGCGCCGTCGTCGATATACCCCGTGAGGATCCGGGTGCTGCCGATCCAGGTGCCGTTCGAGGAATCGAAATCCCGCAGGAAAAAGCCCTCGGGCGTGGCGGTGATGCTGATATGGTGGCGGGAGACCGTCGGGTCGGAGAGCACGAGGTCGTTGCCCTGGGCGGTGCCCACGGAGACCTCGCTCTTCTGAGCGCGCAGTGACACCCCCGTGTCCGGGCCCTCGATCACGGTGAGCGAAAAACCTTCGAGCCGCAGCTCCTTCGCGCTGGGGCGGAGGAGCAGGGTGCCATCCGTCGACATGATCGCACGTTACCACGCGGCGCTCGCGGCGGGGTGGCGGGTCGAGGCGGTCGTCCTGGAGGGACGAGCCTCCAGGGGATGGAGGGGCGGGCCTCCAGGCATGGAGGCTGGGGCCTCCAGACAGCGCGCCGCGCGGGGGGAATCGTTGCGTGAACGGCCTTTTTCGCAGTGTTCCCGGCACTGGCACGGAACGTGGATAGTCCAGATGCCAAGGACTTAGAGGAGGACAATCATTATGACGACGCAGCTCACGCATCTGGTTTCGCGGTTCGGGTTCGCCGGCGCGCTCCTCGTGTCGGCTGCGGCGCTTCCGGCCTGCGGGGGTGAGCCCGTCGACGTCGAGGATTTCGAGGGGGAGGTGGACGAGGCCGTGCAGGCGACCGGCCCGACGGGCACCAACAACCTCCCGCCCTTCGCCATCGACAGTGATCCCCTCATGCGCAGCGTGACGAACAGCTTTGGCATCACCTCGTCCGCGAACCCGGATCCGCTGCCGCTTTGCAAGAACGGCACGGTGACCGCGACGGGCTGCACGCTGAAGCCGGAATGGGAGTCGTGGATGGCCGCGGACGCGACGAACCGCGGCCCGATGATGAAGGGAATCGCGAAGTGCTCGGTGTCGTCGAGCTTCACGATTTCGACGAACGACGGCACGCTGACGTTCCCGGGGCAATGGGAGCTCTATCCGGGCTGGAAAACCAATCGGCTCACCGGCGAGGACAAACGCGAGCGCGTCAGCTCTTGCCTCCTCTCGCTGCTCAACGGGAACAACCTGGATCTCGCGATTTGTATTGTCGGCCCGGGCGGTGCGCCCTTCAGTGAACTCTGCAGCGATCCGAGCCTCAACATCCGCGAGGGCGGGTTCTTCGGGAACCTGTTCGCCACGAATCCCACCGCATACGTGGCGGGACCCGACACGGCGGACCCGGTGGACAGCGGGCGTGCCTGCTTCGGATCGCAGGGCAACTACTGCTGCGCCGAGGGCGACACGAACTGCACGCACCGCATCGTGCTGACCGGGGCGATTCTGGGGTCGCCCGGTCAGAACTTTGCGAACAAGCGCTGCAATGCGCCGCTCGTCGACGCCGGCGGCGGGCTCTGGTATTGCCCCTCGTTCTTTTCGACCCGCGAGCCGAATCGCAGCTACACGAACGTGTTCACGACCTTCGTCCCGCCGGCCGAGTGAACCGTCGTCCTGCCGCATTTTCTTTCGACGTCCCCGCCCTCTCCTCCTCGCCTACCGCCCCTGAACCCTTCGATTCACGTCGGCGGCCACCTTCCCATAACGACCCTCGAGGAGCGGGTTTCCTGCGAATGCACGCGCGAAGCTCGCCTGGGCGCGTTCGAGCGAGGTTTTCTCCTGCGCCGGCGCGATCCGCGCCTTGGCGAGGTAGAGCGCCCCCTCGATCGCGAGCGCCCGCGGCAGGCCAGGAGCGAGCTTCAGCGCTTGCTCGATGCCGCGGAGACCCTCGTCCACGACGGGGCCTGGCGGGACCTTCGGGCGCTCGCTGGCGAGCAGAGCTTCGGCCCGGTCGAGGCAAACTTCCCCCAGCAAGAGCCACAACTCCCCGCGCTCGGGGACCTTCTGCGTTGCCTCTCGCGCGCGGAGCTGGGCTTGCTCGAAGGACGCAAGGGAAGAAGCGTCTTGCTTCGAAGCCCATGTACCCTGCGCGGCTTGGAGCAATGCTTCCACGGCTTTACAATCGGGGTTTTCTGGCTCGATGCGATAACACGGCTCCAGCGCGCGTAGCCCCGCGTCGAGGCTCGGCCGGGGATCTTCGCCCTGGGCCTGCTGGTGGCTGGCGAGCAGGTGATACGCGCGGGCCAGCGCGTGCTGGACGTACACGAAATTGGGGTCGATGGTGAGGGCGGCCTTGAAGCGATCGATGGCCTCCTGGCCGAGCTGCCGCCCATCCTTCCCCGCATCGAGCCTGTACGAGGCGAGATTCATGGTGGCCAGACCCGCATTCACGTGCGCCAACGGGTTCTGCTGGTTGATCTGGATTGCACGCTCCGCCGCCTGTACGGCCTCCTGGACGGGCTGTTCCGGGTTCTTTCCGTGGTCGGATTGCCACTGCGCCAGATCCGTCAGCCAGACGGCCGTATTGTTGTATCCAATGACGTATCCTTCATCGAGCTGGGTCGACTTCTTGGTCGTCTCGATGGCACGCTCCAGCAAATCCTGGCACTCCTCGTTGTGCCTTTTCTTGTTTGCCGCAGAATAGCCGAGGGCGAGCCCGTAGTCATTGTACGCCCACGGGAACTCGGGGTTCAGGCGGATCGCCTCCTCCAGGTACGCATGCGCTTTGTCCAGCAAGGGCTGCACTGGCTGCCCCCGGTCGAGCAAGTGCTCGGCGAGCTTCGTGTAGGCCGCTCCCGTGATCTCCTGGGCGTAGGCATCTCTCGGGTGAAGGGCGATCGCTCGCTGCCCCACGTCGATCTGCGTTCGAAACAGCCGCTCGACCTCGCTCGGAAGCGCTCCGTGGCCTTGCGCATACCGCGCCTGGAAGTGGTACGCGAACGCCTTTTTCGTGTGCCCGTCCGACTCCGCGGGGGCCGCCAGGAGCGCCTTGTCCGCGACGGCGAGGGCCTTGTCGAGCTTCGGCCTGGGATCACGGCCGCTGTAGAGGTCCATCTCCTCCTGCCGGATCCACGCCTCCGCGAGCGCCTCGTAGATCTGGTGGTCGCTCCGCCCGATGTCCGCGGCTTGCTCGTAATGCGCCACCGCCTGCGCGAAATCCTGCTCGGCCAGGTCGTTGTCCCCGCGGTCTTTCGCGCCCTGGGCGCGGGCCATGAACACGTCGCCTTCGAGCTTCTCGGCCTCGTAGAGCCACGACAGACCGCCGCGGGCACTGCGTGCGCTCGCGAGGGCCTCGTCGTAGCGCCGGTTGTAGAAGTGAATCAGGCCTTCGAGGTAGCTCGCCGGCACCGTCGGCAGGCCCCGGCAGCGCGTGAGGTGGGCGAGCGCCGGTTCGAGGTACTCCTTGTCGAGCTCCTGCTTGCGTTTCTCGAAGTAACTCTTGTCGCCGCTCTTGCGCGCGTCCTCGATCGCCCGGCTGTAGAGCTCGCCGAGCACACGCCCGAGCGCATAATCGAGCTCGGGCTCGCGCACCCCGAGCGTCGCGGCCTGCGCGAGCTCCGCGTGCGCCTGGTCCCACTCCTTCAGCGCGAGGTAGCCGCGGCCGAGGGCATAATGATCGAGCCCCGCCGCGAGGTCGCCGAAGCTCTGCATCTCGGCCTCGATCTCGGCCATGCGCGCGCGGACGACCGCCTTCTCGGGGCCCGTGTCGTGCAGCGGCACGAGGTACGCGCTGCGCACGAGCCATTCGAGATCCTTCACCGCCTGGCCGAGCTTCTGCCCGAGCTCGGCGCGCTTCTGCGCGATCGCCTCGTTCCGGGCATTGACGATCACCGTGCGGACACCGTAGCCGGCGAACGCCACGAGGCTCGACACCAGCGCGATCACCGCGAAGGCCATCGGCTTGTTGCGCTTGGCTCGCCAGTAGAGGCGCGTCGGCAGCCCGAGGCGGCGCGCGAGCACACGCTCGCGGTTGAGGAAGCGATCGAGATCGTCGGCGAGCTCGGCCGCGGTCGTATACCGCTGGTGGGGCTCCTTGTTCAGGCACTTGCCGACGATGATGTCGAGGGCGAGCGGGATCGACGAATCCTTCTCCCGCAGCGGCACCGGGTCCTGAATGAGCACCTTGAGCAGGACGTTGACGGCGCTCTCGTCCTCGAACGGCGGCGCGCCCGCGAGGATGTCGTAGAGCGTCGCGCCGAGGCTGTAGACGTCGCTGCGCGGATCGATGCTGCGGACGCTGCCGCGCGCTTGCTCGGGCGGCATGTACCCCGGCGTCCCCATGACCGTGCCCGATTCGGTCAGGCCCTTCGTCTCGCTGGCCTCGCGCGCGAGGCCGAAGTCCATGAGCACGGGTCGATACGAGGGAGGCGTGTCCGCGCCCGCGCTCTTTTCCACCATGATGTTCGCGGGCTTGATGTCGCGGTGAATGATGCCGATGCGGTGCGCGGCGTGGACGGCCTCGGTGACCGTCTTCATCACGCGGACCTTGTCGTCGATCGTCATCGCCTGCGCCGCGTCATGCAGCGAGAGGCCCTGGACGAGCTGCATGGCGATGTACGCCTTGTCCTCGACCTCGCCCACCTCCAGCACCTTGCAGACGTTTGGATGATCGATGCGCGCCTGCGCCCGCGCCTCCTGGAGGAAGCGCTTCGTCGTGATGGGATCGGCCCCGTGGATGAACTTGATCGCCACGTGACGGGCGAGCCGCCGGTCGCGGGCCTCGTAGACGGAGCCCATGCCGCCCCGGCCGAGGAATCGTACGATCTCGTAACGATCCCAGCGCTTGGGATCCGCGAGCGGGGAGCGTTCGGAGACGGCGGGCAGATCGGCGGGAATCTCGGCAGGTACGTCGGCGGAGACCTCGGGGGGCGGCTCGGTGGGCGCCTCCGCGGGGGATGCGCTCGCCGCTGGCGGCGTTTCGTCTGCGCGGTTTGCGCCGCGTCGACGGCGCTTCTCGCGGGCCAGCTTCACCGTGATCGGGGCTGCTTTTTCTGGGGGAGACGGGGCGACCGTATCGGCGATCGCAAGCGCCTCGTCCGACGCTTGGGGGCTACGCTCGGACGAGCCGAGCTGCGCCCCCAAACCCCCCGGACCCGAGAGGGCCTCTTGCTTCTGGCCGTTTTTGGGTGGCTGGCCCATCACGTCACCTTGGTCTCGGAATGCCGTCGCTCGTCAAGCGCTACATGCGCAAGGCGGCGCCGGTCGCGTGACGAACTCCCTTGCAACCGGGAGACCAAGGAACACGTGGAGCGGAGATGCGGGAGGCGAGCTTTCTGTCAGGACGAACCCGGGGAGGGCGGGCTCACTTGCAGGTCGGCGCGACCTGACCGTCCGAGCCGGTCGAAACATAGGCGTCCGACACGTAGCCGTTCCCAATGAAGTCCCAGAGGGTCGACGTGCCGTAGGTGCCCGTCACCGAGGTCCCGTTCTTCTGGCAGGTGATGGTGACCTTGGCGCCGTCCGCGACCGAGCCCACCGCGGCGCTGCTCGTGCTCGCGTCCGCGCGTACCGTGAGATTGATGCCACTCGTGTTCACGGTGCCGGTGACGGACGTCCCGCCGCCGCCGCCGCTGCCGCTGCAGCTATTCTTGCTCGTGTAGTTCTTGGTGCCGTAGAAGAACGCCGTGGCGCCGTTGAAGACGGGCCGGATGGCGATGCCATTGCGGCGCACTTCGTAATGGAGGTGCGCGCCGGTGGAGCCGCCGGTGTTGCCCACGGTGCCGATTTTCTGGCCCTTGCTCACGCTCTGCCCGACCGAGACGAGCTGCGAGTTCAAGTGCGCATACCGGCTGCGGTAGCCATTGCCGTGGTCGATCTCGATCCAGCGGCCGTAGCTCGTGTTGCCCTCGTTTCCGACGCGGGTGATCTTGCCGGCGGCCGATGCCACGACGGCGTCGCCAATGTCATCGTTGCGGTTGAAATCGACCGAGTTCTGGGGGCTATGGTTCGTCCGGGTTTGTCCGGCCCACACCTGCCCGCAGGGGAACGGGAGCTGGAAGGCGGGCATGTCGCTCACGCCCTCGCTCGTGCTGCCGAGCTCCTCGTCCACGGCTTCCTCTCCCGGCGGAGGGCCGTCGTCCAGCCACTCGTCGCCGCCGAGCGCCGAGGCCGGATCGAGCTCGTCCGGCGGCTCGCCGCCGCAGCCGCTCAGCGCGAGGCCACAGGCAAGGACGAGCACGTTGGAGACAAGGGCCCACTTCGACGTCGTTCGCATGGCCGACCATTCAGCAATGCGCGTACCGACCCATCATCCTGGAGGGTGGATCACGAAATCGGGCCGCCGCTCCACATCCGCAGAACTTTTGCGGAAAACGGCGGCGTGCCGCATTACGAAACCGAGGCTCAGGGTGGGGTCCTCGTTCCCCACCCTTGGGGCAACCGTTCCCCACCCTGGGCCGTTCATTCATCGCAGACGGCTTCGAGCTCGATCGGCAAGGTGATTCCGTTGTCGTCGTTCACGACTTCTCCGATCGGGAGCTTCGACTTGTTCACGGAGATGGTGGCGCTGGGGTCGATGACCACGCGGCGCATGGTCCCTGGGAGCTTCACCTCGATCTTGCCCTGGGCGGGGAGGGGCACCGGCTCCGCGTCGGCAGGCGCGTCCATCCGCTCCGTCACCGCGGTCATCGGGTCGATGCCGTACGAGCGAATCTGTTTGCCTGGGGTCATGGCACAAGGCGACCACATCATCTCGCCGTGCACGAAGACGAACCCGTCGGCCAGCGAGACCTTGTCCGGTACGAACGTGATCCCGCCTTCCCATGTGCAGACCTCATCGCTCCAGTTGTCCACCGGGCACGCCCCATACCCGTCGCTCCCGCTGCACCCCATCGCCAAGACCACCACGCCGAGCGTCGCCACGATGCCATACATCCACTTCGTCGCCCTGCCTTGCATGTCATACCTCGCGATCTCGAATCTGGGTTTTTCACCCATTTCGGGGTCGTAAAGGCAACACGCGTGCCCGGGCGGCGCTCGGCGATGGGGGATTCGAGGGGAGGGCGTTACTTGGCCGGCAGGCCGAGTTGCTTGCCGAGGAACGTGAACGCGAGCGCGTCCATGTAGGCGCGTTGCTCGTTGTTCGCGGCGCCGCCGTGGCCGCCCTCGGTGTTCTCGTAATAGAGCAAATCCTGCCCAAGCTCGAGGAGCCGCGCGACCATCTTGCGCGCGTGGCCCGGATGCACCCGATCATCCCGCGTCGACGTGGTGAAGAGCGTGCGCGGGTACCGCGTGCCACTCTTGAGGTTCTGGTAAGGCGAGAACTTGGCGAGCGCCGCCCGCTCCTCGGGTTTGTCGGGGTCGCCGTACTCCTCCATCCACGACGCGCCCGCGAGGAGCTTGTGGTAGCGCATCATGTCGAGCAGGGGGACGCGGCACACGATGGCGCCGAAGAGATCCGGCCGCTGGGTCATCATGACCCCCATGAGCAGGCCGCCATTGGAGCCGCCCATGATGCCGAGCTTCGCCGTCGTGGTGACCTTGCGCGCGACGAGATCCTCGGCGATCGCAATGAAATCGTCGTACGCGCGCTGCCGGTTCTCCTTGAGCGCGGCCTGGTGCCAGGCCGGGCCATATTCGCCGCCGCCGCGGATGTTGGCCACGACGTAGACCCCGCCGCGTTCGAGCCACCCGGCGCCGGTCGCCGCGTGGTACGACGGGGTCATGGACGCCTCGAATCCGCCATACCCTTCGAGGAGCGTGGGCGCGCTGCCGTCGAGCGGGAGGTTTTTCTTGGCGATCTGGAAATAGGGCACCTTCGTCCCGTCCTTCGACGTCGCGAACCGCTGGACGACTTCGAGCCCGGCGGCCTCGAAGAAAGCCGGATTCTTCTTCACGACCTCGGCGCGCGTCTTTTTCGTCGCGCTCCCGAGGGCCAGGGTCTCCGGCGCCGTGAAATTGCTCTCCATGAGCCAGTAGTCGTCCGAGGTGTGCTCGTCATACGCCCAGGCCCAGACCGAGCTCATGGGCGACGTGTCGACCTTCGTCCGGACGAACCCGTTTTTCGTACGCGTATGAACGAATACGGAGCTCTTCACGTCTTCGAGCTCGACCGTCATGAACGCCGTCTTCAGGCCCATGTAGCTCTCGAGCGACGTGTTCGGCTTCGGCTCGAAGAGCATGATCATTTCGCGTTTTCCGGCGCGGTAGTCCGCGAGCGGCGTGCTGAGCAGGGCGCCCGCCGGCCACGTCTTGCCGGCGATGGTCCACGCGCTGCGCAGCCGCAGAAGGAGCTGGCCATCCCAGACGCTCGCCTCCGCGTCCTCGGGTTTGTCGATCTTCTCGTATTTGTCCCCGTTGCGGACGTGGAGCTCCTCCGTGAAGAACGACGGACTGCGGGAGATCCAGTCGATCTCCTTGCCGTGGTCGAACTGGCGCTCGCCGCTCACGACCATGTCGGTCTTTTGCCCCTCGAACAACGTCTTTGCGGCTTCGAGCTTCGTCCCGCGTTTCCACTCCTTCACGATCCGCGGATACCCCGAATCCGTGAGCGAACCGGGTCCGAAGTCGGTCCCGACGTACACCGTGTCAATGTCCTTCCAGTGGACCGAGCTCTTCGCCTCCGGCAGCGTGAACCCGCCCTCGACCATCTGCTTCTTGACGGTGTCGAACTCCCGGAGGACGGACGCGTCCGCTCCGCCGCGCGAGAGGTGCAGCAGGCAACGCTCGTACTTCGGGTACAGGCAATCCGCGCCGTGCCAGACCCAGTTCTCTTTTTCAGCCTTGGCGAGGGCGTCGAGGTCGAGGACGAGCTCCCATTTCGGGGCCGGCTTCTTGTACTCGGCGAGCGTGGCGCGCCGGTAGAGGCCGCGGGGATTCGTGTCGTCGCGCCAGAAGTTGTAGACGTACTTGCCCCGCACCTGGGGCGTGGGGATTTTTTCCTTGGAATCGTAGATGCGGCGCAGCCGATCGCGCAGCGCGCCGAACCCGGGTGCGGCTTCGAGCTCCGCCTTCGACGTGGCGTTTCGCTCGGCCACCCACGAGAGCGGCTTGTCCCCGAGGACCTCTTCGAGCCAGAGGTAGGGATCCTCGACCTTGGGCTCAGGCTTGCTCATCGGCAGGGCCTCCGTCGTGGCCGTCGTGGCGGTCGCGACCGTCGCGGCGGGCGGCGGCGTGGGGGGTGGCGTCGGCGGGGCGCCACATGCGGCGAGCAAGATCGCGCCGAGAAGGGGAGCCAGGGTTCGCATGGGCCGCAGTAAAGCGTATTTCCGGGCGCAGAGGAAGGCCACTTCAGGCCTCGTCGTCGCGGCGTGCTGCGTTAGGAAGTGCAGGGGTTCGTCGGTCGCTTCGCGGACGGACAATCGAGGAATGTCGAACAGCGGGACGCAATCGAGGCCGCGGCCACGACGCCCGCCGCCCTGGCGCAATCCGCCGTTCAGGCAGGAGGCGTCCCGAGGTCGAGCTTCATGCCCTCGTGGGACGCGGTGAAGCCGAGGCGTTCGTAAAAGCGCTTGGCATCGGTCCGGGCCTTGTTCGTGGTGAGCTGCACGAGGCGGCAGCCGCGCGCCCGCGCTTCCTCGATGGCCCACTGAATCATGCGCCGCCCGACGCCCTCGCCGCGGCGGCTCTCGACCACGCGCACGCCTTCGATCAGCATGCGCAGGCCGCCCTGATACGAGAGGCCCGGAATGTACGTGAGCTGCAAACAACCGAGGACGACGCCGCCGTCCTCGACCACGACAAGGCGGTTGTTCGGGTCGCGCTCGATCGCCTCGAACGCCCGATAGTAGCCTTCGGGCAGCGGCCCTTGGGCGGTCTCGCGCGTCGCGCCGAGCGCGTCGGCGGCGAGGAGCGCGACCACGGTCGGGACATCCTCGCGGCGGGCATCACGGAACATCATGGGGATTCGTGTACCGTGTCGGCTGCAGAGCCGCGCGTCAAGGTTCGGGGGAAGGCGTTGCAGGTTCGTCGCTCAAGGCTGTCTCCCGCCGTTGTTTTCGTTTCGCAACGATGTCGCGGATGCGCTCGACCGCGCCCTGGCCTGCGTCGACGACCGTCAGGAGGGTGGCCAAGGTGGCGATCCACGGCGCCGGATAGACACGACCGCTCGACGGCGCGATGCCGCCCGCAAGGACGGCGTTGACGAAGCAAAACATCGTCCCGAGCGAGGCGAACAGCATCGAGGCAAACTCCGTGAGCAGGCCTGCGACGGCATTGCGTATGCGAGGCTGCAGCAAGCCGAGCACGACCGGCGTCAGGATGAGGACGGCGATGCTGATGCCGTTTTCCGGATGCTCGGTGAGGACCTCGATCCCGGTGAACGTCCTCGGGCTCCCTTGACACGAGGAGTGCTCTCCCCAATCGAAGGGGAGCGTGAGCGCGAAGAGCGCGAGCAGGACGAGGCGCCGAAACGGGCTCCGGCGTGGCTTCGCGGGTGGGGTTTCGGGCAGTTCGTCCGGCATCGAGGGCGAGGGTATCGCAAACGTCGGCCGTGGGGATCACCAAACGCTGCAGGCGAGGTCCTCGCGGTCACGCACGGCACGCCGATCTCGCGGAGCCAGGCCGATCGATGGTAGAAGGGGGCATGGAATTCGATACAGCCTCCGCCCGCGCCTTCCTCCAGCTTCCGGAGGGCTACGCGCTCCCGGACGTCGATCACTTGATGCACGACGCGCGAGCCATCCTGCTCCACACGGTGAATCTCCGGTCCGAAACGCGAGCGTCCGGGATCCAGATCTCACCCGTATGGGAAAACCGCGACGGGCAGTCCGCGCTCCGCGCCACCGTCGTGCCGGCCGAGATCGAGGCGCGACACTTCGAAGGCAAAGGCATGATGGCGCTCCGCGATCCGAACGCGCTCACGATGATCGCCGACGCCGTCGAGATCCTCGCGGAGGAGCCGGTCGTCGCCGCGCAGGCGCTTTTGGTGACCGCGTCGGTCTGGATCAGCGAAGAGGCGCCGGTACGGCCGCTCGGCCTGCCCTACAAGGGCCACTTCAAGCTCTTGACGCTCGTGATTGCAGATTTTTTGCGCAAGATCGGCGCCGGCTTCGACGAGCTCGAGTGGCTCACGTCGATCGGGCTCTTGAGCGCCTACCACAATCCGGACGAAGACCCCCCGGTCGAGCAAGTGCGCGCCGCCGCGCGGGAGAAGTCGTTGCGGTTGGCCGCGGAAGAAGAGGCGTGGATGGCGGCGCTCCTCCACAAAGCGGAGGGCTGACGCGAGCGTGGTTCAGGAGGGCGGGACGAATTCGAGGGCGAGCTGGAAGTCGCCCGCGTCATTGAAGGGGTTGAACGTCGCCGGGTTCGAGCAAATCCAGCCGCAGAAGCCGCCGCCGCTCAGATTCACGACGCGGTTGTCGACGCTGTAGACCGCCGAGCCCGAGGAGGATGCGCCGCCGACCTGGAACGCGTCCTCCGCCACCGCGAACGGCGTGCCGGTGAGGTCGATGTTGCCGACGCCCGAGGGCGACGCGTCGCACGACATGCCCACGCCGAACGGCATCGACGTGACGGGCCCGCCGCCGTGCGTGAGCTGGCCGCTCGACGAGGAGAACGTCTGGTCCCCGATATCGACGAGCAGCGAATCCGGGTCGATGCGGATCTTCGTATAGCTCGTCCGCACGTTCGAGCCCGAGACGGCGCCGCCCACGGTGTACTGCGAGAAATTCGCCGACGCGGTGGTGTTGGGCAACGTGAGGTACTCGACCGGCGAGGAGGCCATGTTGTGGCAGTACGCCGTCCAGCCCTTGGCCACGTTGTGATCGATGTGCAGGAGGTAATGACCGTCGCCGGCATTGGGGTTCCGGGTCCGGATCTCCTGGCACGTCGCCGGGGGCGGTGGGGGCGGCGGAGGCGGCGGCTGCGGGCCGAGGGCCTGCTCGGCCTCGGCGACCGAATCCTCGGAGAGGTCCGCGGCGTCGAGATCGCTGCCGTCGGCAATGCAGCCCGTCATGAACGGGGCGAGAAGGGCAAACGAGAGGGCGAAACGCGAGAGGTTCTGCACGAGATTCATGGTCAGCTCCGAGAGGGCTCGAGTGTTTTTCTTAGGGGGCTTCGTCCCCCCGTCGTTCGTGACCATGGCAATTGCATCGGTCGTGCCAGAGGGGCCCGGCCGCGAGAATTCCGCGATTTGCGCGCTAATTTTCGATTTTCGCGGCGAGCGCCTCCGGGGCGCACGTCGCTCATGGCGGCGCCGTTGAGGGGGACAACCGCCAAGCATGGAGGCTGGCACCTCCAATCGGGGGCTCGTGTATGTCCGCTACACCCCGGCCTCGCGGAGCCGCGCCGCTTGCGTCAGCAGATAGTCCCGCTCCGGCAGGCTCGTCGTGCAGCCCGCGGCTTTGCCGTAGCTCTCGATCGCCGCTTCTCGATCGCCCGCCCGCTCCAGCAAATGCGCGCGCACAGCGTCGAGGCGATGGTGGCCTGCGAGGCGCGGGTCCTCGTCGAGCGCCCGGAGGAGATCGAGCCCCGCGGCCGGACCGTGGACCATGGCCGTCGCGATGGCGTGGTTCAGCGCCACCATGGGGTTGTCGGACATCTGCATCAGCACGCCGTAGAGCGCCAGGATCTGCGGCCAGTCCGTCTCCTCGGCGCGCGCTGCTTCGTCGTGCACGGCCGCGATCGCCGCCTGGAGCTGGTACGCGCCGATCGACCCGCTCGACAAGGCGCGCGTCACGAGCGCGACCCCTTCGGCGATCGCTGCCTGATCCCACAGGCTCCGGTCCTGCTGGTCGAGCGGGATCAGCTCGCCCGCAGACCCCGTCCGCGCCGCGCGTCGCGCGTCCGTCAGGAGCATCAACGCGAGCAGGCCCGCGACCTCGCCGTCATCCGGCAGGAGCGTGTGGACCACGCGCGCGAGCCGGATCGCCTCGCTCGACAGATCGCTCCGGTGCAGCGCCGGGCCCGCGCTCGCCGTGTAGCCCTCGTTGAAGATGAGGTAGAGCACGTGCAGCACGGCGCCGAGCCGCTCGGCGCGCTCCTCGGGCGTCGGCCGTTCGAACGGCACGCCCGAGGCCTTGATGCTCTGTTTGGCCCGGCTGATCCGTTGCGCCATCGTCGCCTCCGGGACCAAAAAGGCCCGGGCGATCTCGGCCGTCGTCAGGCCGCCGACCGCGCGCAGCGTCAGCGCGATGGCGGAGGGAAGCGAGAGCGCGGGATGGCAACACAAGAAGAGCAGGGTGAGCGTGTCGTCCGGCTCGTCGCCTTCGCCCGCTTCGGCGAGCGCGACCTGCATCTCCGCTGGCACGAGGCTGACCACGATCGCCTCCCGGCGGCGGCGGGCCGACTCGCTTCGGACGTGATCGGCGAGGCGCCGCGCCGCGACCTGGACGAGCCAGCCCTGCGGGTTGTCCGGAACGCCCTCGCGTGGCCATTGCGTCGCGGCCGCGAGCAGCGCTTCCTGCACCGCGTCCTCGGATGCGCTGAAGTCGCGGAAGCGCCGGACGACGGCGCCGAGCACCTGCGGCGCGAGGTCACGCAGCAGGCGCTCGATCGGGGGGTTCACAGACGACGTGGTCACGGCCAATCGGCGGGGGGCGCGGCCATCACCTGCCGCACTTCGATCCCGAGGTAGAGCGGCGCGCCGCCGAGGCCGGGCGCGACGGACGCCTGCGCGGCGATCTCGTAGGCGCGCTCGGGGCTCGCGACATCCACGAACCAGTAGCCGGCGAGAAACTCCTTCGCCTCCGGGAACACGCCGTCGGTGACGGGCCTCCCGTCCTTGCCGGCGCGCACGAGCTTCGCCTGGTCGGGACCGGCCAGACCTTCGGCCGCCAAGAGCTCGCCCGATGCGGTGAGCTTCTGCGCGAAGCTCCTCATGAAGTCGATGTGCGCCTTGAGGTCCTTCTGCGGCCAGCTCATGACCTGGTAGGGGCCCCCGGACGGCGTGTGCATCATCAGGAGGTATTTCATGTTCGGCTCCTTCTTCCTTCTTGGTCTTCTTGGTTCGGAGCACCCCGGGACGGGGCGCGGTTTCACGGGGATGTCGGAGCCGAGGGCGGGTTCTCGACATCGCGGACGACGGTAGCGAAGATTTTTTGGACCGACATGTGGGAGTTGAGAGGACGGGGGGAACGGATGCTACCGTCCTCGACGATGGAAGCTACGTGCGCCGCGTGTCGTGTGGGTCTGCTCGTCGCGTTCGTCGTGTCGGGTTGCCAGCGGGGAGAGGGAGAGGCGGAGACGTCGCGCGCTTCGGCCTCCTCGTTGGCGCCGAGCGCCTCGGCCGCGCCCGTGGCCCCGCTGCCTCCGCCGCCCGCTGCCTCGTCGAGCGTGGCGCCGAGCGCGGCGGCTCCGGCGCCCGAGCCTCCGTTGGATCCGGAGAGCGTGACGGCCGTCATCGTCTGGCAGAAGGACGACAAGGCGACGGGCGGGTTTCGCTCGTCGTGGGTGGAGCGGGTCGCGGACAAACCCGTGGTCCAGGGGGAGCGCCCGGGGCTCCTCGCCGTCTCGTCGACCTCGATCTGGTCGCTCGGGACGACGATCGTGAAGGGATGCTCGCAGTACACGTTCGACGCGGAGGGGCAGGTCGTCGTTCGAAACGGGCAGCCGGTGCGGGAAAACCCGAACATGGAGATGCCCGAGCTCGTGCGCGCCGAGGACGGCAAGCGCGTGGCGCCGTGGAAAGACGGTCACGGGTATCCGACGATGGGGACCCAATGCGAGAGCTCGCTCGAGGAGTACAGCGTCGGCGTGCGATTCGAGGGCGGCATGGGGCCGTTCGTCGTGGCCAGCGTCAACACCTATGCTTACCATGGCGGCGCGCATGGGATCCGCGGCCAGAACTTCGTGACGATCGACCTCGACCGAGGCGCGGCCGTGAACCTCGCGCCGCCCGAGAAGGACAGGGCTGCGCTGGCGAAAGCCGCGGCGACGGGCCTCGACGTCGAGCCGAAGGAGGTCCGTCCCGCGGGTGTGGTGCTCCTGTATGGCCCGCGCGGCGCAGGGCTCGCGCTCTACCGCTTTGGGGCCTCGGCGCCGTATGTCGGCGGCCTCGGGGGCAACAGCTATAGCAACGATTTCGTGGTCACCTCGAAGAGTTTGCCCGCGGAGCTCGAACGGTACCAGAAGCTCCCTGCCTGGGTGGTGCCGCATCTGAACGGAAAATCGCTGCACGTTTTCATGGTGCCGCCGGCGCGGAAGGCGTCGCTCCGGCAGCAGTTCGACGCGGCCTATTCGAAGTGACGACGGGGCGCTTCCCCTGTGCGGGTCCTTCGTGCATGCTCGTGGGCATGAAGGACAAGATCATCGTCATCACGGGGGCGAGCGCGGGGATCGGCGCTGCGATCGCGCGAAAGGCGGCGGCCGAGGGGGCGCGCGTCGTGCTCGCCGCGCGCAGGGAGAAGGAGCTCTCCGAGGTCGCCGCCGCGTGCGGGCCTGACGCGCTCGCGGTGATCACGGACGTGACCGTGCGCTCCGACGTTGAATCCCTCGCGCGGCAGGCCGTCGAGCGGTTCCGCCGGGTCGACGTGTGGATCAACAACGCGGGCCGCGGCATCACCCGCGCCCCCTCCGAAATCACGGACGACGATCTCGATATGATGATGCGCGACAACGTGAAAAGCGCGCTCTACGGCATGCAGGCGATCCTGCCGCATTTCAAGGAGCGTAACGCGGGGCAGATCCTCAACGTCTCCTCGATGCTCGGCCGTATCCCGTTTTTCGCCCTCCGGGCCGCCTACTCGGCCTCCAAACACGCGCTGAACGCCCTTACCGCCGGCCTGCGCGCCGAGCTCAGACACACGTTCCCGGGGATCGTCGTCACCACCGTCTCGCCGGGGGTCGTCGCGACGGAGTTCGGCCTCAATGCCGTGCACGGCGGGGTCGATTCGCGATCCATGCCGGGCGCGCAGAGTGTCGACGAGGTCGCCGACGTGGTGATCGACGCGATTCGCAATCCGCAGATCGACGTGTACACGCGCCCCGTGTATGCCGACAATGTTCGCCGTTATTACGATGACATGGACGCCTTCGAGCGCGCCTCGTTTGTCGGGCCGAAATGATCCGGAGGAGTTCGCAATGAAGCGAGGATCGATCGCAGTCTGCCTGATCGCCATGTCGTGCAAGCCGACGGGCAGCGAGCCTCCGAAGGATGCCCCGGCGCCGCGTCCGCTCGGCGAGCTCCTCCAGCAGCAGGACCTGACGTACGACGACCTCGGCAAAGATTTTCGCTGGACGCGCGGACAGGCGTTCTCGAAGGCCGGCACGCGGGACGCCGCCGGGTGGCCCCCGTCCGATTCGACGAAGATCACCGTTCGGTACACGAATCCCGACGGCTGGGGCGGGGATCCCAGCGCCCGCACGGGCAAGGGTCGGCGCGATTGCCTCGTCGGCATTTGCCCGACCACGAAAGAGATCGTCGAGTCGGATCTCGAAGTGAATGGCCCCCACGCGATCCTGGAGCTGCCCGCGGCGGATTGCCAGATCCGCCTGACGACCCGGGATTTTCACGGCTACCCTGCGGCGCACCTCCATCGCGAGCCGGGCCTCCCGGGCGGCCAAGGCTACGACGCGCCGAAGCTCCCCGCGGGCACTTCGGCGGGCGCCGTGGTCGATATGGGAGAAGTGACCCCGCGGAGGGAATGACGGCGGGCTGTCGGCCACCAAAGTCCTGGCCTCGGGCTCTTGCGGCGCGATCTCGTCGATACGCTATCGGGGGCACGCCTCCGACGGCGGCGGAGGTTGAAATTCCGCGGTGATGGGGGATAGGATGCCGCCGTGTCCAGCGAACGCGACGCTTCCTTCACCTTGACGAGCATCGACGACGGACGATCCCTGCGGCTGCCGAACCTTCGGGTCACCGTCACGCCCCCCGATCGGCAAACCGTCACGGCGCCCCTCGGGCTCGCGCCCCTCGTGCTCGGCAAGAGCCCCGAATGTGATCTCGTGGTCACGGATCCCAAGGTATCGCGGGTGCATTGCGAGATCCGCCTCACCGAGCAGGGCGTCCTCTTGAAGGACATCCAGAGCCGGAATGGCACCTTCATTCGTGACGTGCGTATCGTCGAGGCCCTCCTCCCGCCGGGCGTGCCCGCCACCGTGGGCGATTCGATGCTCGTTGTGCAGCCGTCCGGCGGGGCCGCCGTCCTTCCCCTCTCCACGCGCGGCTCGTTCGGCGACGCGGTCGGCGAAGGCCTCGCGATGCGGGCGCTCTTCGCGCGGCTGGAGCGCGTGGCGAAATCCGAAGAGACCATTCTTTTGCTCGGCGAATCCGGCACGGGCAAGGAGGTGCTCGCCCGCTCCCTTCACCAGGAGAGCCGGCGCGCCCATGGCCCGTACGTGATCGTCGATTGTGGGGCCATCCCGTCGTCCACCATCGAGGGCGAGCTCTTCGGGACCGTCGCGGGTGCGGCCACGGGCGCGGTGAACCGGGCGGGCTTCTTCGAGGCCGCGCATCAGGGGACGATCTTCATCGACGAGATCGGTGAAGTTCCGCTCGAAGCGCAGCAGAAATTGCTCCGCGTGATCGAGGCTCGGACCGTGCGGAGGCTCGGTTCGACGCAGGAGCGGGCCATCGACGTGCGCATCGTCGCGGCCACGCATCGGAACCTCAAGGCCATGGTGGCAGCGGGCAAGTTCCGGCAGGACCTGTATTTCCGCCTCTCGGTGCTCGAGCTTCAAGTGCCACCCCTGCGTGAGCGGCGGGAGGACATTCCGCTGCTCGTCGAACGTTTCCTTTCGAGCCGCAATCCACCGCTGAAGGCCTCGGACCTGCCGCCCGAGACCCTTCCTATGTTGGTGGGATACGAATGGCCGGGCAACGTGCGCGAGCTCCGAAACGTGATCGCGCGTCTCGTGCTGTTTCCCGAGCTCCTGCACGAGATCCTGGGCCCTGCGGCGGGCTACGCGCCCGAGCCCACGGCCGCGCCGCTGCGCGCCGACGAGGCGGCGAAGGTGGATCCGGAGGATTTGAAGCTCGGCAAATTGCTCGAACTTTCGCTGCCCGAGGCGCGTGAGGCCGTGCTGGCAGAGCTCGAACGCAAGTACGCGACGGCAAAGCTTCGCAAGTACGACGGCAACATCTCGCGCGCGGCCGAGGCCATGGGCGTCTCGCGGCAGCTCCTTCACCGGTTGCTCGACCGGCACGGGATACGCGCCAAGGATGGCCTCTCCGAGAGCCCGGCGTCGCGGCGGACCTGATCGACGCGATGAAATACGGACGGCTGCGACGGGACGAGCCCGGACAAACGCAGGACGTGACGGTCGAGCAGGCCGAGCCGCCTCGCGCGCCGCCCGTCGTGGACCATGCATCTTCGGCCGGCGCGTCCGACGTCACCCATACGCTGGACGCACCTGCGCAGATCGCGCGTGCGGAGCAGGTGCCGCCGGACGCGGGCGCTGAAATGTCGGAAATCCCGCCGGCGCTGTATTCGCGTTTCGAGGCGTTCGAATTCCTCGGGCGTGGTGGAATGGGCGCCGTGTACAAGGCGCGGGATTTTCGCCTCGGCCGCGAGGTCGCCATCAAGCTTCTCTTCGGCGCCGATCCCGAGCTCGGCGGCAGCTTGCTCCGCGAGGCCCGCTCGCAGGCGCGCATCGACCATGAAAACGTGTGTGAGGTGTACGAGGCCGGGACGGCCGATCATATCCGGTTCATCGTCATGCAGCTCCTGCATGGCGAGCCGCTCGACAAGGTGAGGTCGGCGATGACGCTGGAAGAGAAGGTGCGCGTCGTCCGGCAGGTCGCCTTGGCTTTGCACGAGGCGCATCGGATCGGGCTCGTGCATCGCGACGTCAAACCCGCGAACATCCTGGTAGAGCGCGGCGAGGACGGGGCGTGGAAGCCCTACATCATGGATTTCGGCCTCGCGCGGGAAATGGGTGATACCGGGGCGACGGTGACGGGCGCGCTCATGGGAACGCCGTCGTTCATGGCGCCCGAGCAGGCGGCGGGGAAGGTGCGCTCCCTCGATCGTCGCACGGACGTGTATTGCCTCGGCGCGACGCTCTACGACGTCCTCGCCGGCCGTCCGCCGATCGTCGCCGACAACCTCCCGTCCTTGCTCCAGGGGATCGTGCAGGACGAGCCCCCGCCGGTCCGCAAGGTTTTTCGCGACGTGCCCCAGGACCTCGAGGCGATCGTGATGAAATGCCTCGAAAAGGAGCCTTCGGCGCGATACGAATCGGCGAAGGCGCTGGGCGACGATCTGCAGCGGTTCCTCGATGGTGATCCGGTGGAGGCGCGGCGGCGATCGGTCGGATACGTCCTGTGGAAGCGCGCGCGGCGGCACAAGGGCAAGGTGGCGCTCGCGAGCGTCGCGCTCGTCGTCGTGGCGGTGCTCGTCGGGGCCTGGATACGCGAGCGACAGCGGGCTGCCACGCAGGTGACGCTCTCGCGCGAACTCGGCGAGAGCGTGAAGGAAATGGAGTTTTTCCTGCGAAACGCGCACGGCATGCCGCTCCACGACATGGATCGCGAGCGGACGATCGTGCGCGAGCGGTTGAAGGCGATCGCGTCGTCGATGGGCGCCGTGGGGAAGATCGGCGAGGGGCCGGGGCATTATGCGCTCGGGTGTGGGTACCTCGCGCTGCAGGAGCACGCGGAGGCGCTCGCGCACCTCACGCGGGCGGAGGCCGCGGGGTATCGGGATACGGGGCTCGATTATTCGATGGGGATGGCGCTCAGCGAGATCTACAAGAAAGAGCTCGCGGACACGAAGCGGATGGAGGGGGAGCGGAAGCGACAACGCATCGCGGTGATCGAGGCCGAATACAAGGCGCCGGCGCTCGTGCACCTCAAAGCGGCGCTCGGGGGGACGATCGAGGCGCCTGCGTACGTGGAGGGGCTGATCGCGTTTCACGAGGGGCGGCACGAGGAGGCGCTCGTGAAGGCGCGGGAGGCCTTCGAGAAGGCGCCTTGGCTGTACGAGGCGCGGAAGCTCGAAGGCGACGTGCTCTTCGCGATGGGGAGGAAGTACGGCCACGACGCGGCGTTCGACCACGAAAAGATGTCGAATTGGTTCGGTCAGGCGGGGGACGCGTATCACGCGGCCGCCGCCATCGGGAGCAGCGATCCGGCGGTGCACGTCGCGATGTGCGAGCTCTTCACGCAGGAGATGAACGGCGCGCGCGCGGCGCAGAAGGCCCTCCGGCCGAGCTTCGAGGCGGCGAAGGAGGCGTGTGGAAACGCGATCGCCGCGAGCCCCGCGATTGGTCTCGGACACCTGCGATTGGCGCAATTGCATTCGCATTTCGCGTGGCACGTCGCCGTCGGGGATGCGCCCGACGAGCAGCCGGAGGTCGCGATCGCGAAGGCCCTCGAGCACGCGGAGAAGGCGGCGCAGAGGGGCGCCGAGGAGCCGATGGCGTGGTACGTCGTGGCCGCGGTTTGGCGGACGCGGGCCCTTCACGCGAGCGAGCGCGGCCTCGATGTGGTGCCCGCGGTCGACCACGCCATCACGGCGTACGACGAGGCGCTCTTGCGGGACCCCGTCTTCGTGTGGGCGCTGAACGAAAGCTGCTCCGCGTATTATTCCCGTGCCCAGCACGAATTCATGCACGGCATCGACGCGCGCCGCTCCATCGAGGAGGGACTTCGGCGTTGCAACAAGGCCCTCGAGATCGACCCGAGTTTTTCCTACGCGAAGCTCACGGCGATCGACCATCGATTGCTGCTGGCGGAGCAAGCGGTGGCGATGGGGCAATCCCCGCGCGACGTCGTGAAGGAAGCGGAGGCGCTGATCGATGCGTTTCAGCAGCAATCGCCGCGCTCGTCGGTGCCGCATCGCTTTCGCGCCATGCTGGCGCTGATGGAAGCGACGTACCTGCTCGAATCCGGCGGCGATCCGACGCCTGCATTGCTCCGGGCCGACGCAAACACCGCGGAGCACGCGCGCCTCGCGCCGACGTCCTCCCTCACGGACAAGCTCCGCGGACGAGCGGCCACGATCCGCGCGCGGCTTCATTGCGAGCGCGGGGAGGATCCGTCGTCCTGGATCCTCGAAGCGAGGGACGCCTTCGGAAACGCCATGAAGGCGAAGCCGAGTCACCTCGAGTATCGGGTGGGGAGCGCCATGGTGGAGACGATCGCCCTGCGCTGGGCGATGCAACGGAACAAGGCCAACGAGGCTCGATTCGATGCGGCGCTCGAATCGGTTTTGCCGCTCCTCGACGTGAAGCGCGCCGATCCTCGACTTTACGTCGCGCTTGGCGAGATTCACGAGCTCAAAGGTCGGTTCAGGAGCGGGCGAGGCGGAGGCGCGGAGCCCGAGATCACGCGGGGGCTGGCGTTCATCACGCAGGCGTTGTCCATTCATCCCCGCATGCCGGGCGCCCTCGCGTGCAAGGGCAGGCTCTTGCTTCTGCGGGCGTCGATGGCCAAGAGGGAGAGCGAGGCGCGCGAGGCTGCGAAATTGTCGCTGGAGGCATTTTCGGCGGCTGCGCGGGACAACCCGCTCGTCGAGAGGATGGACCGGCAGGCCATCGAGGCCGCGCGGCGCCTTGCGCGGGAGGCGCCGGCGCGCGGCCCCTGAGAATATTGCATCAAGGGCCGTCGCACGCGGGGTCGTGCTCCGCGGTGAAAAATCCTCCGATGGTGTTGAGCCAGGTCTTGATGGCAGGACGGCCGAGGCAGCTCCAGTTTTTCGTGACGGGGTTCTGCGTGCAATCCGTACCCATGCTCGATCGCACTTCCACATTGCAGTCGGGGATCAGGTCGCCCGGTGTGTGCTCCGATGTGCAAGTCCGCGTCAGCAGCGTGTTGTACGAATTTTCGCATGGCAGGACGAGTTCCTTTAAGGGCCAGACGATGTACTCGCGTTCTCCCGTGTCCGACAGGCGAGCCACCCAGAGGGCCTCTTGGAAGCCGAACATGATGGCCTGCATGCCCTTTAGGCCGTTGGAGGTGACGGAATCCCCCGTGATCCGGATCGGCACGGGCGTCTCCTTGGGGTTGATGTTCACGAGCATGCATGTGAAGAGGTCCAACTTCTCGGAGAGGGTGAGGCCGCGCGTCGCCCACTCCGGCGTGGTCTTCAGGTGGCCCCATCCGACGTGACCGCCGGGGCCGTAGGTTCCCTCCGGCAATGCGCAGTGGATCGCATACGCGAGCGTGCGGCTACCCGTGTCGGCGAGCAGCTCGGCCACGGCCGTATTCTCCGGCGCGTTGATGCTGAGGTCCGCCGCTTCCCATAGCAGGTCCGCGTGATCGTGGAAGTCGTCGGTGCCGAGGCTGTTGGTTCCGTGATCGCCGGCCTCGAGTGTCTCGAGCCCGACGCTGTCGATGGGATCGACGCTATCCTCGGGCGCCGCGAGACACCCCGCCGTGAGCAGACCGGAACCGATGGCAGCAGCAAGGAGGAGGGAGCGGTGGGGTGTCATGGCAGTTGAGTCCTTTATCTGAAGTTCGGGCGACGTTTTCGTCCGTCGCGTGGATACGGCCCATCATAACAAGACCCATGCCAGGCCGAAAGGTGGCCCGGCGCATGCTCCATCGCACGGAACATGCGCCACAGCCCCGCCTCGCGAGACATGGTGCCGCGACACTGTCACGCCGCCGTGACACCCGGTGTTCCGCCGTTGTGACAGCGCTTCTGCGCCGCAGAACATCGGGAGCTCGTCGCCGGAATGATAAATGCCCATAGCCACCCGTTGGCCTCGCCTGGCACGTCCTGTGCGAGGCACGTTCCGTGCATTGGAAACCCCAGCGCCCGGAGCAGCCATGAAGAAGATAGGCGCACTCGGACTCTTCGTCGCTCTCGCGGCGAGCACGGCCCTCGCCCGGGTGACGACTTCGCGTTCCGATCGTCTCGCCGCCGTGGGAGGTCATTATGGTGACGTGGCGGGTTACATCCGCATCGCAACGACCACCGACGGCTTCAAGTACGTCGCCACCGCCGATGGCCAGAGACCGTTCGTTGTGTACAACGTGGGTGACAAGGTCACGGACGATGCGACGCTGGCGGTTTGCGGCATCCACGCGGCCGGGGGGCTCGTCGGATGCGATCCGGCTTATGGCGCGACCATGCTTTACGCGCTGGAGGACCTCCAGAGCTCCACGCCCGACCCGAGCGAGATGACGATCCAGTGCCACGTGCTCTTCGGGACCACGGGCCACTGCAAGATCACGTGGCTCGACGGGAGCGCGGCGTGTTATGTGTGCAGCGATGGCGCCTGCGCCAAGACCGATTGCTAGATAGGCCCTTCGATGCGGTGAAGCCCTCTGCGAGAAGCACCGCGTCGGTGCCGATCGGAGCGTCGTCGAGGTCGTCGGCTTCGAAGGGCCCCCGCAAGCTCAAACGTTTCGTCTGCGCGTTACGGGGCCGCGGGCTCGGCGGGTAGATCGTAGTCGAACGTGTATCGGTGTTCGCCGCCCACGATGTCGATTTGCATTCGGCCGTGCAGCCCGGTGAGGGAGCCCGTGGCGGTGTCGGGCACCACGGTCACCGAAAGCGAGGCGGCGCCGCGGTCCATCGTGCCGCTGTGTTGCAGCACGAAGCTCCCGGAGCGCCCGTCGAGCGCGCCTTCCACGCGCTCGAGCGCCACGTATCCGGCCGAACCCTTCACGCCAGACACCGCGCTGATCATCTCCACGACGCTCGTGGCCACGAGTCCGCCCTCGAATCGTTTGTCGAAGCGGCTGCGCCCGAGCGTGGCGCCTTCGCGGGTATCGTACGGCGGTTCGGCGGTTCGGGTGATATCGAAGCGTCCTTGGGCCTTGTGGTTCATGGGGCGGACGGTACCGGGACAGACCCCGGCGTGCAACCCCGCCGGCGGCGTTTTCCTGCGGTACGGGCGCGGGGCCGTCGAGGCTGCTAGGGTTTCGGATGCAGAAGCGCCTGCGTCGACGAGACCTCCTGCGCGTCGCGGGTTGTTGTGCGGTCGGGATCGCTGCGCTCGACGCCTTCGCGATCGAGCCTGCCAGGATCGAGATCGTCGAGCACGACATCCCCGTCCCGGGCCTCCCGCGGGGCCTCGAGGGCTTCCGCATCGCCCACCTCTCGGATTTGCATTTGAGTTCGCTCGGACATGTGCACCACGCCGTACTGGCGGCCATGAAGTCGTTCCAGCCAAACCTCGTCGTCCTGACCGGCGACTCCGTCGAGGATCCGAACGCGCTCAGCGTGCTCTCGGAGTTCTGCCGCGCGCTCGCCGCGACGGGGCGCGAGGTGGTCGCGACGGTCGGGAACTGGGAGCACTGGGGCGGGGTCCCGATGGACGACCTACGCCGGGCATTCGTGCGTGTCGGCGCGAGGCTCCTCGGAAACGAATCCACGCGGCTCACGAGCGGCATTACCGTCGTCGCCACGGACGATTTTTGCAGCGGGCACGACGATCTCACTGCCGCGCTGCGCGACCTGCCCTCCGGACCCGCGCGGCTGTTTCTCACGCACGCGCCTGGCATTTTCGACGAGCTGCCCAGCGACGCGCCGCGCTTCGATCTCGGCCTTTCAGGACACACGCATGGCGGACAGGTGCGGGCCTTCGGCGCGCCGATATGGGTCCCGCCCGGCTCGGGGCGTTTTCGAGCAGGGATGTATACGACGGCCAAGGGGCCCATTTACGTGAGCCGCGGTATCGGCACGAGCGTTCTGCCCGTGCGGTTCACGTGCAGGCCGGAGTTGCCCCTCTTGCGGCTCGTCGCTGGATGAGCGGGAACTCGCCGGATCCTCGTCGCGCCCGGGGCCGAAACCGAGTAGACTCCGATGCTCTGCGCGGGAGGCGTCGATGCGCTTTATTCTCAGCAACTACGGGCACCGCTACCTCTTGCACCTCGCGCGTTCGGGCGCGCTCGACCAGGCCGTCGAAGCGGACGACGTGGGTCGGCTCTGTCGGATCTTCTCTCGCGGCGTCCTCGACGAGGACGAAAGTCCCGAGCTCTCGGCGCTCGTGGCGCGCGGGATGATCGAGCCGGCCCCCGAAGGCATGGATCGCGACGCCGCCCGCCTGCGTTATGATCGCAACCCGCTGGAGCACCTCCGGCGCGTGGTCTTCGAGTACACGACGGTCTGCAACCTCGATTGCAACCACTGCCGCAATTCGAACCTGGAGGCGCACGCCGAGGCCGATCCGACGCGGCTCCGGCGGATCGTCGACGCCGTCGTGCCGCTCGGCCTCGACCGCTTCGATTTCATCGGCGGTGAGGTTACGCTGTACGGCAAGGGATGGCTCGATCTCGTCGCGTACATCCGCGCGCAGGGCGGCACACACGCGTCCGTCATCACGAGCGGGTGGTTCTTCGGCGAAACGAATTTCCGCGCGGCGGGAAAACGTTATGCGAGCGATCGCGAATACCTGGGTGATCTCCGGGCCCGCGGCCTCACGCACGTCATCGTCAGCCTCGACGGCCCTGCTGCGGCGCACGATGTTTGCCGCGGGGTGCCGGGTCTCTATGATCGCGTGATCGAGGGGCTCGACAAGGTGCGCGACGCCGGCCTCGAACCACGCGTGTCCCTCGTGGTCGGCATGGGCATCTCCCGCGCGGAAACGCAGCCGTGGATGGCCGGCCTCTCGCGGCGCATCTATGGTCCCGCGCCGGACGATCTCACGGCTGCGCAGCGGCTCGTGCTGGACGAATCCAACTACGTGAGCAATTTCATCGACGTCGGCGGCGGCGTGAAACTCCGGCGTTCGCGCCGCGACCTCGCGGCGTTCACCAATGACGAGCTCCGCTGCAAGAACTTCTTCCGCCCCGCCCCCACGCTGCGCATCAAGGCGACGGGCGAGATCGCGCTTTGCCCTCTGATCGAGGGCGGCGACGGGTATGGCAACGTGCATGAGCGGGACATCGTCGAGCTGCTCAACCACATGCAGGACGCGTTCGTGTACAAGCTGCACGCCGAGCGGCGCGTCGGCGCGCACCTTCGTTTCGTGAAGCCCGAGGTCTTCGGCGGGAGCATCGGCCATGCTTGCAGCGTGCGCGTGGCGATCAACATGATCGCCCGGACCATGCACGAGCGTGGCGTGGCCGCAGACGATCAGGCTGCGATTCATGCCATCAACGTGGAGGTCGCCGAGAAAATGGGTGTATTGCCGCGGACCGGCATCCACCGCGCAAATGGTCACGTCCGCGCGCGGTGATCGGTCGGACCTCGGCCGCGTGGCGCCTCGTCACACATCGTCGCTTTCGCACGATACCATGTGCGTGACCATGCGCCTCCTCCCGTCGACCTCGAAGACCGCCGCGCGCGCCGCCCTCTCGTTGTTGTTTCTCGCAGCGTGTGAGGCCCCGCGCTCGAGCCCCGTCGATGCACGTCCACCCGAGGTCGTGCTCGAGGACGCGGGGCCGGAGCCCATCATCGACGCGGGGCCCGACGTCGAGCCCAAGCGCGAGATCGGTCCGTTCGAGATTCCGTTCCTCGGCAAGCGTACGGTGTTTTTCGCGAGGCCAAGCGAGCGCGCGAAGGGGCACAGGCTGATCGCGAACCTGCACGGCGTCTGCAATCCACCCGGGTATGCCTGCGGCTACTGGGTGAATGCGGCTTCGCATGTCGGTTTCCTCGTTTGTCCGACCGGCGATGCGACGTGCGGCAAGGCCGCCTATGATGCGCCGACGTGGTCGGGGTCCTACGAGAAAATGGGGGACGACCTCGAAAAGGCGATCGTCGTGGTCGACGCGACGCACCCCAGCGAGATCACCCGCGAGGGCGCCATCTTGACGGGGTTTTCCCGTGGCGCTTATGCCGCGGCGCGAATCGCGCTGGCGCATCCGGGGCGCTGGCCGTATCTCATTTTGAACGAGGCGGATGTGCCGCTCGAAGGCGCGGCGCTGCGCAAAGCCGGCGTGCGCGCGGTGGCGATGATCGCGGGGGAGCGAAGTGGCCAGGTCGCGGGCGAGCGCGCGACGGTGGCGAAGCTCGTCGCGCAAGGGTATCCCGCGAGGTTGTGGGTGATGCCCGGCGCAGGGCATCACTATTCGGGCAACATCGACGAGATCATGGCCGAGGCCATGGCGTGGCTCCTCGAACGCTGACCTCGTTCGTCTCCCCGCGAAACGAACGGACTGCGCGGCTCGACCGGCGAAATTCTTCCCACACCACCACGAGCGGCAGAGGCAACTCCAGGCGCTGCGCATTACGAAGCAGTGGGGTAGGTGCATGGAAAAAAGCGGTAAGGCGGACTGGTCCCGCACACTTGGTTCTGCCGCCGCGTTGTTCACGAGTTACTTCCTCCTCGCGGACTGGGGGCTGCAGTGGGCGACGATCCGCGGCGCGGGTTCGCCGGTGTTCCCTGCTGCGGGGGTTGCCCTCGCCGGCCTTTTGCTCGGCGGCCGGCGGCTATGGCCGGCCGTGTTCGCCGGCAGGCTGGTGGCGTTCCTCGTAGACGGGCGTGCCCTTCCGTTATGGGCCCAGGCCGCCATTGCGATGGGAAACGCGCTCGCTGCTGTGATCGGAGCGTGGATTTTGGAACGCGTTCATATCCGGCTCGCGCTGACGCGTCTGCGCGACATGCTGGCCTTGATCGGCGCCGGCCTCGTCAGCTCGGCTGTCGGCGCCACCATCGGCAGCGTCGCGCTCGCCAGCGTGGTTGCGCATGCATTCGTCTGGGCCCCGGTGTTGTGGCTCAACTGGTGGGCGGGCAATGTGGCGGGCATGCTGGTCGTCGCGCCCCTCGTGTTGAGCTGGACGCGCAGCGAGCCGATCGGCCGGAGCTTTCGGTGGTGGCTTCATCTCTTGTTGAGCACGGTGACGGCGGGGAGCGTCGCATGGTTGATCTTCGGGCCTCACATGCCCCGCCTCCCCCTCGCATGGGCGATTTTCCCGGCGCTCATGTGGGGGGCGTTGGCGGGGGGCGTGCGGGGGGCGACGACGGCCATGCTCCCGGTGGCCGCGGCCGCAGTCTGGGGCACGACGGCAGGGTATGGGGCGTTTGCCACCCTCGCAGAAAATTTCCAGCTCGTTCTGCTCCAGCAATTCGTCGCCGTGGCCGCAATGACCACGCTGGTCCTGGCCGCTGTCGTGGACGAATGGCGAAGGGGCGAGGTGCTCCGCGAGAACGAGGAACGGCTGCGCCTCGCCAGCCGAGCGGGAAGGACCGGCGTCTGGACGTGGAACCTCACGACCGGGAGGACCTTTTGGACCACGGAGGCCTGCGAGCTTTACGGCCACCGAGGGGGCTGCATGGTCGATTACGAGCGGTGGATCGAGAGCGTGCATCCCGACGACCGCGAGCTGGCCCGAAGGACGGTCAACGAGGCCATCGAGCAGGCTCGGGCGGGGGGGAGTGGTCCCCATTCCTACAAGGATGAATATCGCGCCATTCACGCCGACGGTTCCGTCGTGTGGCTGGAGTCGAGCGGGGCCATCGAGTGCAAGGGGGACGAGCTCGTGATGCTCGGGGTCGTTCGGGACATCACGGAGCGGAAGCTCGCCGAAGCGGCGTTGCACGAGAGCGAAGCGCACATCCGCCGCGTCCTCGATAACTTGTTTGCGTTCGTGGGTGTGATGGCCCTTGATGGGACACTCCTCCAGTGCAACCGCGCGCCGCTCGAAGCGGCGAACATCTCCGCCACCGAGGTCCTCGGGAGGAAATTTTGGGATTGTTATTGGTGGAGCGGTTTGCCCGAAGTGCAGGCGCGGCTCCACGATGCCATGGCCCGCGCGACGCGCGGCGAGGTCGTTCGTTTCGACGTGACGGCGCGCATGGCAGGCGGTTCGCTCATCTGCGTCGACTTTCAGCTCGCACCCCTGCGCGACGACGAGGGGCACGTCACCCACCTCATCCCTTCCGGAATGGATATCACCGCGCGCAAGCGCGCCGAGAACGAGCGCGAGCGATTGCTGGAGAGCGAGCGGGCCGCACGCGCGGACGCAGAGCGCGCGAGCCGCCTCAAAGACGAGTTTCTCTCGACGGTGAGCCACGAGCTCCGCACCCCGCTCACCGCCATTCTCGGTTGGTCGCAGGTGTTACGCCGCCGGGCGAACGGCAAGGACCAGGACCTCCACAAGGGGCTCATGGCCATCGATCGTAATGCCCGCGCCCTGGCGCAGCTCATCGAGGACCTGCTCGACATGGGCCGAATCAGCTCCGGGAAGGCGCACCTGGACATGCGATCGGTGGACCTGCATGATGTGCTCGCGCTCGTTCTCTCGTCCGTCGCTCCCTCGGTCGCGGCAAAGCAAGTTCATCTCGAATCCAATTCGAGACCCTTTTCAGGGAAGGTACGCGGGGATCCGAACCGGCTGCAACAGGTCGTTTGGAACCTCGTGAGCAATGCCGTCAAATTCACACCGAGCGGCGGGAAGGTGCAGGTCACGCTCGACCGCGTCGACGGTGATGCCGAGATCACCGTCACCGATACGGGACAAGGCATCAAGCCCGAATTCATGCCGCACGTCTTCGAGCGGTTTCGCCAAGCAGACAGCTCGACGACGCGCGAGCACGGCGGGCTCGGCCTCGGCCTCGCGATCGTGAAGAACCTGGTCGAGCTCCATGGCGGCACCGTGGGCGTGACGAGCGCCGGCGAGGGAAAGGGCGCGACGTTCGCCGTCCGGCTCCCCATCGTAGACGCTCGGGCTTCCGGGGGCGAGGAGGTATGCGACGTCGCGGATAGGGGTGGGATCGCGGTATGCCCCGTGAATGATTCGAGGCGGCGGACGGGCTAGAGCGTTTTCCAGGTGAAATCGCCGTTGCGGAGGAATACGCGCACGGCGCGCCCGCGAATCGCGTCGCGCGCGACGAATCCGAAGATCCGGCCGTCGTGGCTGTTTCCGCGGTTGTCGCCCATCACGAGGTAATGGCCGTCGGGAACGCGCACGGGGCCGAAATCAGGGCCGCCGAGGCGCAGCGGGTGGCGCGTATCGCCGAGCGCCTCCCAGGCGCCGCCGCGCTCGTGCGTGACGGGCGCTTCCTGCCCATTGAGCGTGACGCGGCCGCCCTTCACGGCGACCATGTCCCCAGGCCCCGCGACGACCCGCTTCAACAGCGTGCTGTCATTCTCGGGCGACGCCAGGACGACCACGTCCCCCGGCTTCGGCTCCGCGAGCGGCAGGATATACGTGTCGACCACGGGCAACCGCAACCCGAACGCGCGTTTGTCGACGAGGATACGGTCGCCGACCTGGACCGTCGGCTCCATCGAGCCACTCGGGACGACGTAATGGTCGGCGAGCGAGGTCCGCGCGATGAGCATGACGGCGGCGGCGGCGCCCATTGGCAGGAACTCTTTGATGACGTGACGGCGGCGGCTCGGCCGCGACCGTGGCGACGGCGAGGACGAAGGCGCAGGGGGAGGGGTGGAAGGGCGAGCAGAAAGAGGGTCGGCCATCGCGCCCGAAACCGGCCGCGTCCGCGTCTATTCCCGCGACGTTGTCCTTGGCGTCGTGCACGCCTCGGACGCGCGCGGTCGGACGTGCCGGCCGAGCGTCCACGGCATCCTTGACAGTACGACCGATCGGTCATATGACTGATCGGTCGCATGCCGAAGAGCACCTTTTTCCGGCTCCCCGAGGAGCGGCGCGCGCGCCTCGTGCACGAGGCCATCGCCGAGTTCGCCGATCGGACGTACGCCGAGGCATCGCTGTCGCAGATCGCGCGCCGCGCCAACATCCCCAAAGGCAGCGTTTATCAATACTTCGAAGACAAGCTCGACCTTTACCGATGGCTCCTCACCGAGGAGGCGCCGCGCCTGAAGCGCGCGTTCGTCGGAAAGCCGGACCCGGAAGGCGATTTCTGGACACGCCTCGAGGACTTTGTCGAGCGCGGCATGGCGTTCCTCGTCGAGCACCCGCGCCTCGCCCGTCTCTCCGCGGCCGCGGCCGATCCGACGGCGAACCCGGAGGTCCGCGGCCTGCACAAGGCCATCTGCGAAGCAGGTCTTCAGGAGCTCCGGGCCGTGCTTGAAACCGGCGCCGAGAGCGGCGCGCTTCACGCGCCCGATCTGGACGTGGCGACGCGCCTCGTGGCCACGATCATCGGCCCTGGATTGACCGACGTGGTGCTCCAGGAGCTTGGGGCCGAGCTCCACGAAGTGCTGGCATCGGATTCTCTCCGCAAGCGGCTCGGGCCCAAGCGTCGTCGAGCGCTGGCCCATCAGGCCGTTGAATTCATACGAAAAGGCTTGGGCTCGGAGAAGAAGCCCGAGCGTCGAAAGGAAACTTGAATGATCCGATTTGATTTCTCGAGGCGTGTCGCACTCGTCATTGGCGGCAGCTCGGGCATCGGGCTCGCTTCGGCGCGCGGATTCGCGCGGGCGGGCGCGTGCGTCGCCATTGCCGCCCGCGGGGAAGCCGCGGGGCGCGAGGCGTGCGCGGCGCTGCAGGCCGAGGGGGCGCGTGCCCTTTTCGTCCCGACCGACGTGCGGAATGAGACCGCGGTGTCGCGCGCCGTGGAAGATACCGTAAAGCATTTCGGCCGGCTCAATTTTGCGGTGAACTGCGCCGGCGGTGGGGACATGACCCCGCTCGACGCCACCGATCAGGGCGTGTGGGACGACGTCATGGCTGTCAATGCCCGGGGAGTATGGCTCGCCATGCGTCATGAAATCCCGGCGATGATCGTATCGGGAGGAGGTTCCATCGTCAACATCAGCTCGATCTTCGGGATGGCCGGGAGGCCTGCGCAGCACGCGTACGTCGCCTCCAAGCACGCGGTCGTCGGAATGACGCGGTCCGTGGCGCTGGAGTATGCGACCCGTGGAATTCGCGTGAATGCCATTTGCGCGGGCGTCACAGCGACACCCAGCATGCGCCAGTTCGAGACGTTTGCCCCCGAGATCGTCGAAAACCTCGTCGCGCAGCATCCAATGTCGCGGATGGCCACCGAGGAGGAGGTTGCCGGCGCCGTGCTCTGGTTGTGCTCCGACAGCGCGGGGTACGTGACCGGCGCGCCTCTGCCCGTCGACGGCGGCTTTCTCGCCGCGTGAGGAGCGCGGGTTTCTCCGATGATCAACACGGGACGAATGAGGATTCTTCGACGAACCGCGGCCGCGCTCGCCACGATGACCTGGCTCACCGCGGCGCCTGCACGCGCGCAGCAGAGCGCGCTTCCGGCCGACCTCGTCGCGCTCGACACGCCCGAGGGCGAGGCGCTCCTCGTCGAATCGGCTGCGCGCGCCGATTACTTTCACATCGCCGGACATCACACGACGCAGGAGACGCCGTCTGCGTGTGGCATCGCGAGCGCCGTCACGATTCTCAACGCCCTTCAGGTCCCCGCGCCGCTGGACGACAAGCTCGGCGTGCAGACCTTCACGCACGGCGACTTTTTCAACTCGTGCGCGCGCACTGTGTACACGCCCGAGTCCGTCGCGCGAGGCGGGACCACGCTGGCGCAGCTCGCGGATCTGCTCCGCTGCCATCCCGTACGCGTCGACGTGGTGCACGGCGAGGATACGACGCTGGAGGAGTTTCGCAAGCGCCTCGCCGAGAACCTCGCGGACCCGACGAACTTCATCGTCGTGAATTATCAACGGTCGGAGGTCGGTCAGGAGTACACGGGCCACCATTCTCCACTCGGCGCCTACAACGCCACGAAGGACCGCGTGCTCGTGATGGACGTCGCGCGATACAAGTATCCACCGACCTGGGTGCCGGCCGAGTCGCTTTACAAGGCGATTCGCACGACGGACCTCGTGTCGGGCCGTTCTCGCGGATACCTGGTCGTTGCCGCCGCGGAAAAACCACCGGGGCCGTCGGGCGAGCGCTCCGCGCGCAGCCCGCTGCGTATCCTGGGTGGCCTCGCAGCCGCTGTGTTTGTTGTAGGCTTCGGGCTCGGCGCCGTCGTGGGCGCGTGGCGTACACGGCGCAAGCTCGCGAGGAAGGCATAGGCGCGTGATGGAAAAAGAGTCCGCCCTCCGCGCGGCCTGCCTTCGTCCGCAGTACCGTTTTCCTTGACCCCGATCAGTAGTTGTGCACCAAGACGCCACCGGCGAAGTAATTGTGGAGGCCATCGACCGAGAGGTCGTACACCGTCGTGCGATGGTCGAATTCGGTACGCGCGTCAAGCGTCACCGGCGCGCCATCCGCGCCGAGAAAAACGTCCCCGATTTCGAGAGCCCGTGCATGAACGTATCCGCGACCCACGACGAAGATGGGATGCTCGGCCGTCACGCGTAACTCCTCCCCGTTCGAGAGCCGAAACGTCGCCACCGGCCGCTCCTTGCGCTCAGCGAGGCGGCGAACCTGCAAAACGCGGCGTGCGGAGCTCTCGACATCATAACCGATCACGGCCTCGCCGGGCCGCAGGCGCTCGATGGCCACCTCGCCCCGCGGCGTCATGACGGGCGTGCCCGCGGCGAAGCAGGATGCGCCGGCGATCCCGTGCACAGCATGGGTCGACGGACGCATCGTGCCCTTGGCATCACGCACGCAGGGCACGAGCAGATGCCCGCCATCACAATCGATAGGATCCCCGGAAAGCTGCACATCGAGCTCCGCGCCATCTGCCGTTCGGAGCGCGCGCTCGCCGAGGAGCGCGTCGAGCAGCCGCCGGTCGAGCGTGCGAACCACGGTGCCCGCGTCACACGTGAGCGCGGCACGCGCGCCCGGCGCTTTTTCCTGCGGCGCGGCCACGATCGCGACGGCACGGGCCTCCGGTGGGAGCTCGCGGACGTGGAGCCTCACATCGAGGCTGCAATCATAGCTGGAGGGCGCCGGCACGAGTTCGATGGGCCCGGCCGGTGGAGGGGACAGTTTCTCGGGTTCTCCCGCGCGCGCTTGGCTTGGCCGTTCGTCACGGACGAGGAGGTCGTCGATGAAACAATCGTCCGGCGCGCCGACGTCGAGCAATGCTGCATGAAGCTGACCTGCGTCGCTCGGGGCGGCGGCGAGGCGAGGGCGGGCCCCGGAGGCGGTGAGGAGCACGTCGCCTTTTTGCAACTTCGAAGCGGCTCGGAATGTCCCGGCGTCTGGCAGGAAAAACGCACGCGCCTGAGGGACCTCGATGCGTCGTCCGTCGTCGAGGCGCAACCACACCGAAGGGAGTGACTTCGTGCGCACGGAGCGCACGCGCGTCGTGACCTGTTGCTTCTTTTTGACATCGTAGGCGAGCACGTGGTGCCCCGGGGCGATACGATCGTCCTGAACGCCGCCGGAGGGCGTGGCCACGATATTGTGCTCCTCGGGGCCGTCGACGAGCGAGACGGACGTGCCCCAGGCTTCCTCCACGGCGTGCAGGCGCCCTTCGCGGTCGCGCACGCAGCCGAGCACCGCATACCGACGGTCACGGCGGATCTCCGGCGGAGCAACCCGGAAGGGGAGGGTCAGATCGTCGCCGCCCGCGGCCGCGAATACGGCGCGCCCGACCTCGCGCACGACGCGTCCGTCGCGGCAAGTCATGCGCACGAGTCCGCCGAGCGGCTCCCCTTTTTCGGCGAACACGAGCGCAAACGAGACGGCGTCGTCGTCGAGCGGCGAGACCCGCACGTCCACCTCGATCGCCCCTGGCAAGGCGCGTGCGGAGAGCCAAGGCACGTGGCGCTCGCCGGCGAGCGTGCTGGTCGCGACCAGGCGGTCTTTTCGATATGCACAAACGCGGTACGAATCGCCATTCGACAGCGGTTTTTTCGCGGTCGTGGGCAGCGTGAGGCGGGCGCCGCGGAGCTTCGCCCGCGGGAACGTGGCAAAGAGCTCGCCTGCATCACACGAGCCCGGAACGACGGGGCCGCGGCTCCTCCGCACCGTGAGACGATCAAACGGCGCCGAGGGGTTGAGCAGGCGGAAGCGCAGCGCCGGCAACCCACGATTGTCGTTGAATTCGGTGATCGACGCGACGGCCTGCGCTTCGGGGAGCTTCGGCGCCGCCTCGGCGACGCCGAGACCCGTGTCCGCGGCACCGCAGCTCGCGCGCAGGGCCGCGCCGAGGACGAGGAGCGTGAGCCAGGAGCGTCTGCGTCGCGGAGGGAGCGTGGCCATGGGGTTGTCCCGACCCGAGCACGGTTCTCCCTTGATGGGCAAGTATTCCGCCACGCATCAGGATGCTAGGATTGCCTGCGGTGCGAACCTTTCCCTCGATCCTCGCTGTCCTCGCGACGTGCACGGCGCTGCTCGGGTGCTGCCGTCCTCCTCCTTGCCTCTCGGGCGCCTGTCCCCAGGTCGGTTTCGCCACGCCCGACGAGATGTTCCGGCTCGTGCGTCGGGAGCTCGAACGGTCCGAGGCCGCGACGCCGCTCGTCGGCGCGCACATCCTCGAAAAACTCCCATGGCTGTTTCCCGACGTCAGCAACCTGCGCGACGAACCTCGATGCCGCTTGGATCTCGTCGACGCGGCTTCCGCGGCGACGTTCGACGAGACGCCGGTCGTGTTTTCGCGTTGGCTCATAGGGCGCATCCGCGCCGTGGGGGACCTGCAAAGCACGCGGGACGTGATGGACGCAAAAACCGTCTATCTGCGGAGGCTCGCCGAGCTCGACGAGGCGCGCCTGTCCGCGTACCAGTTCTCCCCCGGCGAGTCCGGCCCAGCGCCGCCGAAATCGTATGTGCGATATGCGGCGCTCTCGATGCTCGTGGGCGACGGCATACCCCTGCACGAAGCGGAAGCGCTTTTCCGGCGGCTTCAGACGTCCACGGACGATCGCATGGCGTGGATCCTGCACGACAAGGTGATGAGCTATCTCGGCACGGCCATCTGCCGGACGCCGTGGCACGCCATCGACGACCAGGCCAAGGGCCTGTTTCGCTCATGGCTTCCCGATATGCAGCGGCGGCTCCAGGGCCCGCCTGACCCCCTCTCGCTCGAAATCGTGCTCCAGCGCATGTTGCCGCTGGGAGTCTTCAGCACCAAGCTCGGCCTGACCGACGATGCGCGCAAGCTCCTCGAAAGCGTGATCGCGGCGCGGGGGGAATTTTCGCTCACGCGGGGCATTCCCGGCGCCGCGCGTGATCTGGCGGTCACCGCGCAGTTCGCGCTTTTCGACCTCGAGACACCGCACGCCAGTACCAGCGTCAGGACGCGCCTGCCTTCGCCCGCGCGCAAGGTGTTCCGACCGGACGAGGAATGGCTCCGAGATCCTGCGCCAGCGCGTCCCGCCGCCGAGGCCGTTGCTGCGCGGATGCGCGACCTCGACGGCGAGCTTTTGGAGCTGAAGTTCGCGTATGGTCGTTGCCACGTGCTGTGGGAGCAGGCGAGATGGGTGCTCCCCGGCGACGCGGACCGCCTCTTCGACAGGATGGTCGCGCCGCTTTCGCAAGGCAGGAAGGTGGCGTTCAGCTCCGAAGCATTCTGTCGCCTGCGCGCCGCAACCGGGCTTCGCGCGGCGCCGGAGAGCAAACGCGTGGGCCTCGTGCTCCGGTGGTTGCGCGCGGGGCCGGCCGACATCGCCGAATGGGATCCGACCGGCGACAACACGCACAGTATGATCGGGCCCGACACCGACAAGAGGCAGGTCCAGACGCGCGCCGCGTCGGTGTTGTCCGAAAACATCGAATGGGTCGAACATCACGCTGAACTGCGTGCGTGGCTCTCGGAGCAAGCGCAGAGGCGGAACCCTTCCACGGGGCACGCGGAGCACGGCTACGTGTGGGAAGAGCTCCAGCCGGCCTACGAGCGGCTGCTCGCGTTTCATGCATCGGGGCACCCCGAGGCGAGCGTCGAGCTTGGTCGAGCCATTTTGCGCACGTGGATCGAGTGCGCGCGCGCCACCCTCGGCGCTGAGAGCGACGTCGCCTCCTACGATTCCGCGCTCGCCCAGAGGCTCTTCGCCTTGGGCGATTTCGCCGTACGCTTCGGCTTGCGCGACGAAGCACAGGCGCTCTTCGACGACATGGCGAAACGTGTCGTTCCACGCCCGGCGGAGGACAGCCCGGGGCTCCATTTGTCCCTTGCGCACGACGCGACGGTCGCATCGCTGCTGATGTCGTTCACCCTCCCCCAAAAGTGAATCGTCCGGACCATCATCATCGCGGGATCAGGCTCAAAAAGAGCCGCCCACCACCGCGCCGCCCCCCGCGAGCGGCGCGACGTACCACGAAAAACTGGGCGCGGGCCGCCGCGCGCGCCCGGCATGCTCGCCACCTTCCTTGCGGTATTCGTTCCAATCGTCAATCGCCGCGGTCGGCATCGTGAAAATCTGCGCCTCGCTGAGTGCGATACCGATCGTCGCGCTCAACGCACCCGTCACCGGCCTGCCATACCCCAGCGCCAGCACCAGGCCGACGCTCGTGGATACCGTGCCGCAGAGCACGTGATTGAACCATTTGCGGCGGAGCACCTCCGACGCGGCGCTCTCGCGGAGCAGCCGCTCGCCGCGCGCGAGCTTGATCTTTCGTTCCTCCGGCGTCGACTCGGGCATCGCTCGTAGATCCGCGGCGGCATGACGCGCGGGAAAGGGAACGAGTCCGAGAGGAATCAGGCCGAGGGACGAACCGACCGCGCCCACGGCGGCGTCGGCGCGGAGGCCGGGATCGGTGACGGCGACGGCAATGACGCCCTGTCCGACGGTCAGCGCGCTCCACCCCGTGTACCAGCCATACCACCATCGATTCGCCGCAGCGGTGCCAGAATCGAGGCGCGTCTGGAGGAAGGCGATGCGCCGCGTGACCTCTGCGTCCGAGGGCGACGTGACGCCCAGCGGGGCCTCGGCCCGTGTGGAGGATGCGGCGAGCGTAATGGCAGAGGCGACGAGAAGCGCGAGGTGGGGCCGGACGAAGTTTGTCATCATGATGCACTACGCTCGTTGGGATTCCCTGCTTTACCATGACCGTGCCCGCGGGGCGTTGATTCTTGCACGATCGCGATGAACGCGCGCAGCGCCGCGCGGACGAGCCGGTGGCTCGGGTGAAACAGGCGGAGGCCGGGGAACGGCGGCGTCCAGTCGGCGAGCACGCGAACGAGGCGTCCCGCCTCGACGTCGGCGGCGGTCGCGCGATCACTCACGAACGCGAGGCCCGCGCCGTCGAGGGCCGCTTGCAGAATGAGGTCGTCATTGTCGAGCGTCAGCGCGCCGCGGATGTCGATGGCCACTTCGCGACCGCGCTTTTCGAGCTCCCAGCGGTAGACCTGGCCGCTCGCCATGCGGCGGCGGATGCACTCGTGGTCGAGCAGATCCTTGGGCTTCGTCGGTTTCGGGCGGGACGCGAAATACGACGGCGCGCCGACCACGGCCATGCTCAGGTCCGCGCCGCAGGGGATCGCGACCATGTCCTGCGGCACGGCCTCGGCGAGCCGCACGCCTGCATCGAAGCCCTCGGCGACGATGTCAACGAGGCGGTCTTCCGTGACGAGCTCGACGAGGACGTCAGGATGGCGGCGTCGCATTTCGAGGATCATGGGAAGCACCTCGATCTGCGCGGCGCCTTTCGAGGTATTGATGCGTAACGTGCCGCTCGGCGTGTCACGCAGCTCGTGCACCTCGTCGAGCGTGGACGAGACTTCCCGGAGCGCCGGCTGCAGGCGCCTGACGAAATGCTCGCCGGCCGCCGAGAGCGATACGCTTCGCGTCGTGCGATGGAACAGCCGGACGCCGAGCCTCTGTTCGAGCGCGGAGATCGCATGGCTCAACGCGGAAGGCGATATGTCGAGTTGCCTGGCCGCGGCGCGGAAGCTCTTCTGGCTCGCGATGGCGACCACGGCTTCGAGCTCGAGCAAGCTGGCGCGGATCATTGTTCCAAAGTCTGCATCAGACCATGCCAGATTGCACGGATTGTTTCGTCGGTCGGCACGCATTAGATCGGGGGCATGAGCAAGACGGTTCTCGTGACGGGTTGTTCGTCGGGGTTTGGTCGTGACATCGCGAAGGTGTTCGCCGCGGAAGGCTGGAACGTTGTGGCGACGATGCGCGCGCCGGAGCAGGAGGCGGAGCTTCGCGCGTCGGAGCGGATGAGCGTGACGCGGCTCGATGTGCAGGAGCGCGCGAGCATCGACGCCGCAGTGGCCTCGACGCTCGCCCGGTTCGGCTCGATCGATGTCCTCGTCAACAATGCGGGTTTTGGTCTCTTCGGGGTGTTCGAAGAGACAACACGCGAAAAGATCCTCGAGCAGTTCGAGGTCAACGTGTTCGGGATGATGGACGTGACGCGGGCCGTCCTTCCGACCCTGCGAAAGCAGCGCTCCGGCGTCGTGCTGAACGTGAGCTCGGGCGCGGGGGTGTTCACGCTCCCGATGCTGTCCGCGTATTGCGCGAGCAAGTTCGCGCTGGAAGGGTTCTCGGAGGCGCTCTCGTACGAGCTTTTGTCGCTCGGAATCCGGATGAAGATCGTGGAGCCGGGCGGCGTGACGAGCACGCGCTTCGGCGAGCGCAGCGTCAAGGAGGCGGGCCACAGGGCGCCGATCGCCGATTACGCGCCGTTTGTCGAGGGCGCGGCCCAGGTATTCGAGGACCTCCGCGCGGCGCGCGGCCTCGCCACATCGGAAGAAGTCGCGCGTGTCGTCTTCGAAGCCGCGACCGACGGTACCGACCGGCTGCGGTATCTCGCCACGAAGGATATCGCGCCGCTCGTCGAAGCGCGGCGACAAACCTCGGAGGAGGCGTACATCGAGATGATGCGGTCGCGGTTCTCGCCCAAGATTTGAGGCGGGCGCAGGTCTACGAGCTCTCGTCGTCGGGGAGGAATTCAACCGCGCGAGCGATACGCTCGATGCGTTGTTTGCGCCGATGCCACGACACTCCGGCCAGCGCGAGCCCGGCGATCGTCCAGACGATCGGCCCAACGATGGGTGGGTCCGATCCCGGCGAGGCCGATGCAGCCGGAAAGTATGCAACGAGCGCCATCACGAGACCCGCGAAGATCCATCCGATCACGATGAGTACGGTGTTTTGCCTGTACAGGGCCGCATTATCGGACCGGGCGCCGCAGCGCGGGCATGGGATGAGGTCGTACAGAGCCTGTATTTCGTCCGCGAGCGCCGCATCCGCACGCTCCTCGCTCTCGGCTCGTATCTGGCTTGCAGGGAGCACAATCGAGCCATCCGCCTGGCCGCGCGCAGCGGCGACGATACGGACCTCCGCACGGTAGCTGCAACCCGCACAAGCATAGGGGCGCTCGACGCTGCCCTGTTTCTCCGTAGTGATGCGCCGGCTGATGAAGACGGGCATGGCCTATTCCCTTCCCGTGCGAGCTTCACTCCGCCACGGCGCGCCGCACCGCGACCGCCAAGCTGCACGCTTCGAGCTCTTCGCGGTGGGACGCGCCCAGCGAAGTCAAAGAGAGCTCCTCGTGTCGCCTAAGTACTCGCAGGAGCGGCTTTTTCGCGGCCAGATCAAAGAGCGTCACGCGTGCCCCAGCCGGGGTGTCCGCGACGACCAGCATGAGCTCCGCGGAGGCCGCCTTTTTCGCGAGATCCACCGGCGCCTTCTGAAGGTCTTTTCGCATCCTCTTCAGCACATTGCGATCTTGCGCGGTCCGCACCGAGCTCTCGAATGCCGGCGCGAGCACCGCGAGGCCCACGCGCAGTTCCGCGAGCCGCCGCACGTTTGCCGTCTCGTTGTCGACTTTCGCCCCGGCGAAGTACACGCCCCGCACCTTCGCGAGAAGATCACGCTCCGATGTCGACGCGGGCGGGTACGTCAAGCAAACGAGGAATGCGTCCTTGACCGACCCGCGCGCCGCATCGTCGATGCCGTGCACGTCGCGGAGCTCGGCTGCCGGCGCACGCACATATAGCGCAGGCCGGCGCAAGGTCGCGTCGAGCGCGCCCGCCACGCGCAGCGCCGGATCGATGATCTCCGGCGGCTCTGCCTCCGCCGCGGCCTCCACGAGCAAACGCTCCGTGTCCGGAACGAGTGTTTCGTGCCCCGCCGGCAGCCCCGGCCGCAGCCCGTCGATTTCGGCGAGGAGCGCGGTTCGATCCGCTTCCAGCTCCCGCCGCTCGTGGATCGTCATGGCCGCAAAAAGCCCCCCGATGACCACGAGCGCGAGCAGCGGCAGGAGCTTGGCCGGCCGGAATCCCTCGCGGCTCGCGAAGGGCGAGGCCATGCCGACGCTCGCCGCATGATGGCGCGCGCGTGCTTTGGGGCTGACGGCACGCTCCACACGCGCGCGGAGCGCCGGATTCATGCGTGGCGTCACCAGAAATGTCGCCACGTCAGCTCTCCCGCGCCCGCGCGGCCGGCGCGCGCATGTTTCGATCGATGAGCCCTTCCAGCTCGTCGCGGCTCACGCCGAGCCGCGCCGCTGCGTGCGACGCGAGCGACGTCGTGGCCACGCCCGCGACGAACTGATACGTCGGCCGGTGCGCCGCATCGAGCCCCACCTGGATGAATCGGAGGCCCGCAATCGAATTCTCCCGCGCGAGCCGCGCCGCGAACGTCAAGAAATGGGTGGTGATGAACGCCTGCGGCCGCAGCTTCGCGAGGAGCGTGATCACGAGCTCGAAAATCTCCTCGCCCTCGGAAGGGTTCGTCCCGGAACACAACTCGTCGAGCATGACCATCGCGCCGGGGCCGAGCATTTCGAAGAGCGCGCGGATGCGTACGAGCTCCATTCCGAGCCGCCCCTCGCTCTGATCCACCCGCGTCTCCTGGATCAGCGATACGACGAGCCCGGGGACCCGCACGAGGCTCGCCTCGCGCGCGGGCACGAACATCCCCCCTTGCGCGAGGAGTTGCGCCAGCGCGACCGATTGCAAGAGCCTCGTTTTGCCGCCGGAGTTCGGCCCGGTGATGAGAACGGTCGCGTTCGTCCGATCCGACACGAGATCACAAGGCACGGCGCGGACGCCACTCGCGACGAGGAGCGGATTGAAGAGGCCGATCAGCTTGCGCGGCTGTTCGTCCGTACCCTCCACGGCCGGGCGAATCTCGGGCAAGCACACTTCAAGGCCCGCGGCCTCCGCGAGATCCCGAAAGCCGAGCGCCCCGAGGTACACTTCCATCTCGCCGAGGAGCGGAATGAACCGGAGGACGTGCGCCTCGATGCCCTCGAAGACCGCGTCGAGCAGGCGCGCCATGACTTCGCCGTCGCTGAAGCGATAGCCACGGAAAAACATCTCGATCCTGGCGAGCCACCTTCGCGCCGGCGAGAGGACGAAGGGGTTGTCTTGACGCTCGCGGAGGTTTCGGACCTCGAACCCGCGCACGCGTCCGTCGGCGCCGACACGGATGGTGACGCCAAGCGTGGCGAGGTGCTCGTCGTAGTCGAGCAGATCGACCATCGAGCGATAGCCCTCGGTCTCGCGGACCGACGCGCCGAATTCACGCAGGCCCGAGAGGCCGGATTTCGCGCCGTCGAAGGATTCGCTCATCCGATCGAATGCCTCTTTGACGAGTACGAGCACGTCGAGTTGCCGTCGCGTCGCGTCGAATTTCTTTCCCGCCGTCGCGCCCTCGAGCGCCGCGCGCAGGCGGCAGGCGAGCGTGTAAAGCTCCTCGAACTGGCGGCGAAAGACGGTCGAACTGGAGAGCTCGCGCAGGATTTCCCGCCGGAAATCGGCCACGCGGGGGTCGGTCGGCGGATGCGCGAGGACGCGGAGGATGAATGCCCGGTTCACGACCGCGTCGCGCTCACCGCCCGTTCGCACGCGGAATCCGCGGGCGACGAACTCCTCCAGGAACAGGTCCGGCGCAAAGCTCTTCGGATCCCATGTGGACGGCGCGAGCGGCGCCCGTTCGAGTGCCTGGCTGAAGAGCCCGCCGGAGACGCCGCTCGCGAATGCGAACGAGAGGGCCTGGCGCATCTCTTCGAGGTCGGGCCGCGCGATCGGATCGGGGTGGAGCAGGCTCAAGATTTCGTGAGCCGGCGCGGAGTCGGGGGAAGGTGGAGAGGGCTTCATGGGCGGCGTGTGGACGAGGGCGTTCTGCGAGAGAGACCGCATGGTCGCCGAAAGTTCCCGCGGCGACAAGCCCGCCGAGCGTACCTCGAACGTATCAGGGCGCGTCGCTCGGCGTGGCCTCCTCGTACTCCACCTGGGCGATCCAGTTCCGCTTGCGACGCGCGAGCCGGGCGTCCTCGTTTTCCTGGTCCAACTTCGCGGCGCCGCGCCGGAGGAGCGTCGGATCGACGCCTTCGAACGTGTTGACATTGACGACGGCGTAGAGGCGACCGTCGATGCGGCAGGTGACCACCGGCGTGATGCCACACTTCGCGCAGACGTGGAAATCAGCGGTTTTCGTGCCGAATGCATACTTCGCCACACGGGAGGGCTCGTTCACGCGCACGCGGAGCGAGCCGGTGGGGCAGGAGGTCCAGACGCCGCCATGCTTGGTACAGAACGAGCAAGTGCAGGCGCGCGCGGGAATCTCGGAGGGCTCCGGCTTCCAGTCGAGCGTGAACGAGATGTTTGCACAGTGGCATTGACCATGGATCTGCATCGCGGTCCTGAGCTCGTAGCAACGTCCGTCGGCGAAGTCGAGGCGCTCGGCGCGGCGCGTGCCGGTTGACGTATCTCGCCGCCCGAGGGACACTCCTCCGCGGAGATGGCAATGCGCGTTCGTGACGGCTACCTCGTGATCGGCCACTTCAGGCGGGCACCGATTCGCGTCCACTGGAGCATGCCGCTCGGCGCGTTCGTGCTTTGTGGGTTCAGCTTTGCGCCGGGCGCATGGCTCGGATTCTTGGTCCTCGTCCTCGTGCACGAGCTCGGTCACGCGGTGCTCGCCGGTGCGGTCGGGGGCCACGTCTTCTCGATCGACGTTCACGCGGCCGGCGGGTCTTGCGATTGGACCGGCGAGGTCACCATGAAGCAGCGCGCGATCGTCGCATGGGGCGGCGTCCTCGCGCAGCTCGCGGTGCTGCTCACGGCGCCTCTCTGGTCGAGCATCCTGCCCTCGGGGGGCTTCGGCGGGGACCTCGCGTCGACCCTCACGAGGACGAACCTGGTGTTGATCGCCCTGAACCTGATTCCCACGCCGCCGTTCGACGGAGCCGAGGCTTGGCGGCTGTTTCGGCGATAGGTATCCCGGATGAAGCTGACCATCTTCTGTGACACGACCTTCCCGGAAGAGGCGCTCTGCGCGCTTTCGGAGGGTGTGGCCGGTCATTCTCTGGTGTTCGGTTCCGCGAGGACGTCCTCCAATCTGGCGAGCGGAGCGCCCGACCCCGCGCTGCTCACGGCCGACGTCGCGTTCGGCCAGCCGGCCGTGGACGGGCTCCTCGGTTCGTCGCGCCTTCGCTGGGTCCACCTGACCAGCGCGGGGTATACCCGTTATGACGGCGACGCGATTCGCGCGGCGCTCATCTCCAAGGGAATCGCTCTGACGACGAGCTCGACCGTCTACGCCGATCCGTGCGCCGAGCATGTGCTGGCCATGATGCTGTCCATGGCGCGGCGGCTGCCCGAGTCGCTCGACGTGCAACGAACGACGCGCGCCTGGGAGAGCACGCTGCGGCGCGAGCGGTCGATTCTGCTGCGCGGACAGACCGTGTTGCTCCTCGGATACGGGGCCATTGGACGCCGGCTCGCGGAGCTGCTCGCGCCTTTCGAAGTGCGGCTTCTGGCGGTTCGGCGACGCGCAGAGGGAGACGCCCACGTGACGGTGGTGCACGAAGGGGACATCGATCGTGCGCTGGGCGAGGCGGACCACGTGGTGAACGTGTTGCCGGAAAACGAGAGGACGCGCGGCTTTCTCGATCGTGCGCGGCTCGCGCGGATGCGCGAGGGGGCATTCGTGTACAACGTGGGGCGAGGAACGACGGTGGATCAGAGCGCATTGCTGGATGCGCTGCAAAGCGGGCGGCTCGGGGGCGCCTATCTCGACGTGACCGAGGTCGAGCCGTTGCCGGCGGACCATCCCCTGTGGTCGGCGCCGAATTGCTTCCTCACGCCGCACGCGGCGGGCGGGCGGCGCGGGGAGCACCTCGCGCTCGTGCGGCATTTCCTGGACAACCTGCGGCGGTTCGAACGGGGAGAGGCGCTCCTCGATCGCGTGTTGTGAGTCGGATCCTCTCCGCGTCGTCCTCCCAAACCGTTGCCCTTCGCCCGGGAGCCGAGGTTCTGCTAGACCTGCCCGAGCCATGTCCGCCCTCAAGCTGCCGAAGGATGTCGTCGCCGATCCACGTCACGATGCGCTTGTGCGCCTCCTCTCCACGCACGCGGGTTTGCTTTGGGAGCGCGGTCGGAGTCAGGTCGCAACGCTCCCGATGACCGACGCGCTTGCCGCAGAGCTCCGAGGCGCGCTCGCCGCCGGGCACGCCTGCCAGGGCCTGGAGCTGATCGGCGAGAGGCTCGCCAGTGAGCAAAAGGGCCTCGACGCGCTGAACCAGAAAACCCCTGACAGCCCTCAGAACGCCCGCGTGTCGCGGATCCTGTTCCTCGCGAACGACGGCAGTGAGCGATTTTATCGAGATTGCGACGCCCTCCTTTCCCACTACCCGCAGCGCCTCCTCGCATGCCGGCTCGAAATTTCAGGCGAGGCGCTGGGGCAGGCGCTGTTCGGCAGTGCAAAAATGGTTCGGAGCGTGCTGGTCGTCGACAAGAAGGTCGGCGCGCGAGCGCTGCTCGCATTGCTCCCGCCCGCCTGATCCACGAGGCCCGCGCGTCGTCGCGGGCCTCACGAAAGTTCTTGCAAATTCCGGCTGCGTCGTGTTTGGTGAATCATGAACGGTCATTGCCGTTCGATCCGCTGGACGCTCGATTGGCGCAGCCACGAGACTGCGGCTGCGCTGCACGAAAGGAGAACGCTTATGCGTTTCTTGAAGCACGTGTTCGCGGCCCAGGGCGACAAGGCGCAGGTGAGCCGTCGTGATTTCCTCGGCGGCGCGGCGGGCGCAGCGGGCGCCTCCGTCCTCGCGCAGATGATCCCGAGGCACGCCCTCGCGAGCCCGCCTTGCCCCGTGCCCCCGAACGGGCCTTTTACCGATGCCCCCGTCACTCTCGATTGGATCTTTTCACGCTGGGATGATCTCGACGTATGGGGTGACACCGTCGGCACGCTGGTCGAGATCAACGAGGCGAAGCGCAAGGATGCGCTGAAGCTCGGGGCGCGCGGAGACGCGAAGGTGTATTCGCTGGGCGAGCCCATGCGCGCGGGGAGCCCGGCCTTCCCGCACGACCCGCCGCGCCGCGCCGATTACTGGATCGCCGCGTACGGGCCGGTCGGGGAAAACGAGTTCTTCTACCAGGACGAGCGGTTCGAGGCCTTCACGTTCCAGCAGGCGACTCAGGTCGATGATTTTGGTCATCCAAGCTTCGGCGGCTGGTTCTACGGCGGCCACCGCTTCGAGCAAATCACGCCGCGCCCCGACATCCTCGACCCGCTCGACCGGCAGGCCCTCGCCCGCGCTGACTCCGAGGCCGCGAACTACGGGCCGGGCAGCATTCTCGGGGGCACGCAATCGCTCGGGATCCAGAACATCGGGCCGATCATCACGCGGGGCCTGCTCCTCGACGTGCTCGGCTACAAGCGCGCGGTCGGGCACACGAGCGCGATCGCGCCAAACGGAAAATCCCTCGCGCCCGGATATCGCATCACCATCGCCGACCTCAAAGCGACAATGGATTGGGAGGACCTCGATTGCATCGAGCCCGGCGACGTGGTCATCATCCGCACGGGCTGGAGCCATTACTGGGCAAACGAGGCGCTCTGGCCCACGTACCTCGGCGCTGCGCCCGGCCCGTGGATCGCCGAATGCCATTGGCTCGCGCAATTCCGTCCGGCCATCGTCGCCTCGGATACCTACGCCATGGAGGTGTTCCCCGGCCCGCGGGCCACCGCCCTCGCCGAGGGGCACCAGGTGCTCATGGTGGCGAACGGCATTCGGCTCGGCGAGGGTTTCAATTCCGCGGCGCTCGCCGCGGACAGGGTTTACGAGTTCATGTTCTTCGACACGCCTTACAACCTCGCCGGCGCGACGTGCGCCGGAAATGCCCCCGCCGCGATCGGCGGGCGCAAAAAGAACAAGTAATCGTTACGAGCGGCGCGAGAACGCCCAGTCGATTCCGCCTTGCAGCGTGCCTCGCGTCACCAGCCCCGACAGATCCACGCCGAGATCGACGAGCGTCTGCGCCACGCTCCCGCGGATGCCCGTCAGCACCACCTGCGCGCCCAGGAGACGCGCCGCCTGCGCCGCGCGAACCAGCGTGGTCGCCACGTGCGAATCGACCACGCTCACGCCCGTGATGTCCAGGATTGCCACGCGCGCGCCCCGCTGCGCGATACCCGTGAGCAGCGTGTCGAGCACAAGATCGGCGCGCCGCGCGTCCACGGTGCCGATGAGCGGCATCGCCACGATATCGTCGCGGATGGGCACGAGCGGCGTCGACATCTCTTCGAGCATCCGGGCTTGCGACCGCACCAGATCCTCGGCCTCCTTGCGCGCCGTGATGTCCGTGAAGGTCGCGATGGCGCCTGTCACCACGCCATGCTCGTCGAGCTGCGGCGCCGCGCTCACCAGGAGCCACACGCGATCGCCCAGCGCAGGCCGGTCGATCCCATGCACGAAATCACGCACGGGTTTGGCCGTCCGCAGCGCGACGGAGATCGGATGCACCTCGCCCGGGCACGGCGAGCCATCTTCGTACACCGCGCCCCAGCGGGGATCGAACGAGGTCCGACCCAAAAGCTGATCCTCGGTCACGCCGAGCAACGTGAGCGCATGCGGGTTGAAGAGGACGTTTTTCCCGCTCGGTTCCTGCATGACCACGCCCACGTGCAGGCCCGTGAGCAGCGCGCGGAACCGCTCCTCGCTCGCGCGGAGCTGGTCCTCCATGCGCTTGCGCTCGGTCACCTCGCGCGCGGTCACCACGAACTCGAGGGGCTCGCCGTGCGGGCCCCGAATGAGCACGGGGCGGCACTCCATCCATACGTACACGCCGTCCTTGCGCCGCAGCCGCAGCTCGATCCGGGATGTCGGGCCGCCCGCGAGCAGGACCTGTTGCTCCTTCTTCGTGGGCTCGACGTCGTCCGGGTGAAGGAACTCGAACGAGGCCTTTCCGATCATCTCGTCGGGCTCGTAGCCGAGGACGGAGCGGCAGGCGGCGGAGATGTAGAGGAAGTTGCCAGCGAGGTCGAAGCGTTGCAGAAAATCGCACGAGCCGTCGAAGATCCGCTGCGCCTCCTGGGCGGTTCGTCGCAGTGCCACATTTTCGCGCTCCAGCACGTCGATGCGGGCAAGAAGCGTCTCCCGGTCCTGGTCCCGGTGAGTCTCCGTGAGGTGCTCGTTCAAGTCCAACCCTCGCTCGTTGGCGTGTTGCGGCGGGTGGCCGCTGTTACGAATGTACCGCATTGACAGGCCATACATCAAGAGCTTTCGCATGGCGGCTCACGTTGGTTCGTCGTTGTGCGTCATGGGGTTGACGCGTCGAGCAATCGCCCCGAGCCCAAGGCGATTCTACGCGCATAGTCCGCGATCACACGCAGGGTCGAATGGTCCGTGTCGTAGACGCCGTACCAGCCTTGCGCTTCGTGCGGCGGATCGCCGGTGAACGGGTCGTTCCTTTGCCAATGGCCGCCGGACATGCGCGGACGGCCTTCGCCCGACCAGGCCCAAACATTGACCCCGCCCACGGGCGCGCCCGCGCGCACGGCGTCGAGCACCACGTCGAAGACGGCGCGATAATATCGATCACGCGCGGCCGTGGTCGCGCCGGGCTCGTGGCTGCCGGCGTCGCGCGGGAACCCGAACTCCTCGACCACGAGGGGTTTTCCCAGGATACGCGCTTTTTCGATGTGCCGCTGGATATAGGATTGCATTTCACGCACGGCCACCTCGTAGGTCTCCAGGGGCCGCGCCGGATCGTACCAACCCCAGTTTTGTGGCCAGACGTGCGCCGTGACGTAATCAATCGAGGGGAACTGGTGGTTCTTGACGACGTTGAGGCCGCTCGCGCGAGGCCAGGGCGTCTCACCCTCGGAGCCGGTGGTCACGAGGTGCTGGGCATCGAGCGATTTCAAGAGCCCCGCCGTGCGCTCGATCCATCGGTGGAACGCCTCGACGTTCGCCCCACCCCGAGGCTCGTTCGCGAGCTCCCAGGCCATGATCGTCGGGTCGTCCGCGTACCGCATGCCGGTGTATCGGTTTGTCCGGTTCAGCAGCAGCCGTATGAGATCGTGGGATGCCTCGACGGCGGCCGGATTCGAATAAAAGGCCTCGGTATAGGCCTGATAGGTGCCCCAGCTCCCCCCGGGCTCGGGCGGGGGATAAGGAATCGGCCCCGCGCCGCTCCAGCGCAGGTATTGCGCCATGCCGCCGGACCAGGGCCAAAAATTGTTCAGGCAAACCACGGCGATCATGCCGCGTGTTTTCATCTCCTTCAACAGAAAATCCAGGCCGAGGAGGATCTCTTCGCGGTATTCACGCGGGGAGGGCTGGAGCACGGGGAGGATCCGCCAGGGCGCGGACTCCGGGCCTTCGGTGGCCGCGAGGATACGCAGGTTCGTTACCCCGAGGGCCGCGAGGCGATCGAGCTCCCGCGAGAGCCTTTCCCGGTTTCCCGAAGGTCCCTCGGCGCCGAGGTTCATGCCATACCAGAAATTCGCTCCGAGAAACGTGTAGGGCTTCCCATCGCGCTGGAAGCGGCCCCCGGCGGCGCGTACGAAGCCCGAGGCCGACGTGATCTCCGCGTGCAGCGTGATGGCGCAGGCGAACATCGGCCAAACGTACCTCATGAATCCGCCCCCTGTTCAAGATGATACGGAAGCGGCCGTCGTCGAGCGTGCCTGTGGTGGAAGAGGCGAACGCGGATGAAAAGATAGGATCGCGCTCTCTTGGGCATGACGGGCATATCACGGAACCCGGCACCACTCGTGTCTCGTCTCGTGGATCCCGTGAACGTGTTTCCTGCTTGACTCTCCAGCAGGTGGAGACCTCAGAGTGGCCGCCATGCCGAAGAGGGAGGCGCTCACCATCGGGGAACTGGCGCGGCGGACGGGGATTCCCGTCAAGACGCTTCGATTCTACTCGGATGAAGGGCTTCTGCCGCCGGCGCGGCGATCCCGCGCCAATTACCGGCTTTACGACCAGGAGCAGGTGGTTCGTGTCGAGCTCGTGCGGACGCTCCGGGAAGCGGGGGTCGACCTCGCGACGATCCGCAAAGTGCTCGCCAGGAACCTGTCGCTCGAGGACGCGCTCCGCCTGCGCCTCGCGGCGGTCGAAGCCCACGCGGCCTCGCTTTCGCGTATCGCCGCTGCGTTGCGCGCCGCCCTTCGGGGAGAGCCCAGCGAAAAGGACTTGAGGAGGTTGTGGACCGTGACTCGACTATCCAATGAAGAACGCAAAGCAGTCATTTCCCGCTTTTACGACCAGGTCGCCGACAGCGTGCCCATCGACGCCGAGTGGATGCGAGGGATGATCGAAGCGAGCGCCCCGAAGCTGCCGGACGATCCCACGCCCGCGCAGCTCGAAGCGTGGATCGAGCTCGCGGAGATCCTCGCGGATCCGACGTTCATCGCGAACATGCGCGTGATGGCGGCCGTCACGTGGAGCGAGGAGGTCGACCAAGCGGCCCTCCTCCACGCGCAGAGCGAGGCCGTCGCCGCCACGCGTGAGGCGCGGGCACGGGGCGTGGAGCCCGATTCCGCCGAGGCTCTCGTGATCGCGGAGCGGTTCGTCCGCGAAGCCGCGAAGGCGAGCGGCAAGGACCTCGACGCTGCATTCGAGGATCAGATGCGAAGGACGCAGGATCCACGCGCGCTGCGCTACTGGGAGCTCGTCTCCGTGATGACCGGCGAGCCGCTATCGCCCGCCTACGAGGACGGGCGCTGGCTCGGCTCAGCGATCGCGAGGTTCCTCGAACATTGAAGGGAGGAGCGAACTTGTCACGTCGTCTGCGAGCCATTCATTACGAGGTTCACGGCCAGGGACCACGTTTCCTGTAGGCCGATGCACATATGGGCTCGCGGTGCAAGAGATTTCGACCTTACCAAGGTCGTTGGAAACGAGACGTCTGGTCCCATGGATGCCCACATTGGACCGTGAACCTGTCCGACCCAATATCGTGAGGTCACGTAAAGAGACACTCCGAACGGCCCTCCGTTTCGTGAGCCCCTCACGGCGGTGAGATGCTTCGCACCTTCCCTCACGCCTCGTGCGTGGCCACGGGCGGGTGAGCTTTCGTTCTAGCAGCAGATCGTGAAGTGTGGTGGGATGTGGTCGTCAGGCTTTCTCGGTGAAGCATGCAGACCATCGACGACGTGGAACGATTGCAGGAGTTCTTCCGTGAGCATCCCGACGCGCAGATCGTCGCCAGCCGCGAAGGGCATTGCCTTCACGTCAACGAGGCGGCCGCAAGCGCGCTCGGAGGCGACGTCGGGCCGGAGACGTTGCTCTCCGAGCGGGTGCATCCAGGGGATTTCGGGCACTTCCTCTCGGAGTGGGCGGCGATCGTCGCGAGCAGCAAGCCGTCCGCATTCGCCGTTCTCCTCGGCGGCAAGGGCGCGAAGGCTCGGGCCTTCGTCCTCCACGCGCGCCGCGCGTCCTCCGGCGACCGCGTCCACGTGTCGCTGCGGCCCAAGGACGGGGAGGCCGAAGTGGAGCAGTCGTCCGTGCGCCGCCGCGAGCAGGTGCTGCGCGTCGTCCTCGACAATCTCCCGATCATGGTATGGGCCACCGATAAAGAAGCCGTGTGCACCTATGCCGACGGCAAAGGCCTGGAGTTCTCCAGCATCAAGCCCGAGTACCTCATCGGCAAGAATTCCTTCGCGCTTTACCCGCCAGAAGCCACCACGGGATTGAAGAAGGCCCTCGAAGGCACGATATCCCGGCACGTCAGCACCGACAACGGCCAGTACTGGGACAACCGCGTCATCCCCGTGCAGGACGCGGACGGGAACGTGACCGGGACCGTGGGCATGTCGCTCAACGTCACCGAGTTGCAGCAAGCCAAGGCCGAGCTTGAAGCGAAGCTCGCGCTCATCGAGCGTCAGCAAGAGGTGATCCGAAACCTGGAGACCCCCATCATCCAGGTATGGGACCACGTGCTCACGCTGCCCATGGTGGGCGTCGTCGACAGCCGCCGCGCCGCGCGGGTCATGGATGACGTGCTCGGCGCCGTCAGCCGCTTGTCCGCGCGGTTCGCCATTCTCGATCTGACGGGCGTGGACGTCATCGATACGGCCACGGCCGGCCATCTGTTCTCGATCATCGGGGCCGTCCGCCTGCTCGGGGCCGAGGGGATCATCTCCGGCATCCGACCGAACGTCGCGCAGACCATGGTCAGCATGGGCATCGACATGTCCAGCGTCCTCACGCTTTCGAGTCTGCGCGACGCGCTCGCGCTTTGCATGCGCCGCATGCGGGCGGAGGGGCGGAGGTAGCAGAACTCCGCCCGCCCCGCGGTTACGCCGCGGCCGCGGCCGTCGGTTGCCGTGCGTCGACCCGCACTTTCACGCCTCGGGGCGGCCGCAGCGCGAGGCTTCCGCTGGGCACGAGCGGTTGTTTGGCGAGGATCGACACGCGATAACGCTGCGCCACGGTCGCCAGGGTGAGCACGGCTTCCATCGTGGCGAAGTGCTGACCCATGCATACCCGCGGCCCGAGGCCGAAAGGAATGTAAGCCCCACGGGGGAGCTGCTTATCGGCCCCCGCCCGGAAGCGCTCGGGATCGAAGCGTTCGGGATCAGCGAAATACGTCGGGTTCCGATGGATCACGTAGGGCGCGACGTAGAGCATGCTTCCCTTTGGGATCGGATACCCTCCGAGGACGATGTCCTCGGTCGTTTCTCGTGGGAACAAAAGCCAGCCCGTCGGGTAGATGCGCAACGTCTCTTTGATGATCATCGTCGTATAGGCGAGCTGCGGGTAATCCTCGGCCGTCGGGGGGCGCCCGCCGAGCACGCGGTCGAGCTCCTCCCATAGCGCGGCTTCCACCTCGGGATGTCGCGCAAGCATGATCCACGCCCATACCAGCGTGAACGCCGTGGTCTCGTGACCCGCGGAGAACATCGCGATCATGTTGTCGCGTAGGTCGTCGTGCGTCACGCCGCCGCGCTCGCCGTGGGCGAGCATCAACATGGACAGGAGGTCGCCCTTGTCCTGCCCGGTCTTGCGCCAGTCCTCCACGAATTTCATCACGATATCGTTGAGCTCACGGATGGCCGCTCGCTTGCGGCGGTTGTACTCGCTCGGGACCCACATGGGGATTGGGAACGCGATGTCGTATTCCCTGCCGAGGAGCCCGAGGATGTCGGTCATCGCCGTCGCGGCGCGGGGGACGATGTCGGTCGCGTCCGCGCTGAACAGGGTCAAGGAGACATTCTGGATCGTGATCCGCAGCATCTCGTTGTCGATCTCGTATTCGCTGCCCGAGCGCCACCCGCGGATCCCCTCGAGCGCCTGCTCCACGAAGACCCGACAATAATTGTCGAGGCGCCGCGGCTGGAAGGCAGGCTGCGCCAGCCGGCGCTGCCGGTCATGGACCGCGCCGTTCGAGGTCACGACGCCGTTGCCGAAGAACGGCGCCACGATCCGCTGGTGAATCCATTCCTTCGGCATCCTTTTCGGATGCTCGACGAGGACCTCGTGGACACAATCGGGCCGGCTCACGAGATACGCGTTGCGAGGCCCGACACGAAAATGGACGAAGTCACCGTAGGTCTTGGCGAGGCTCGTCAGGAACCCGAGCTTGTCTTTACGCAGGTCGAGCAAGCTGCCCAGGAGAGGCAGCCCTTGGGGTCCAGGCGGAGATGCAGTTTTCATGGGTGTACCTCGATTCCTTCAGAGGACGACGACGGCGGTGATCAGGAGCAGGCAATACCAGCCTGTGAAGAGCAGATAGGTGATGTGATCCTCCCTCGGCGTGCGGAAGAAAGCCACGCGGAGGCCAATGGCGAGCGCCACGGCCCCGAGGGCGGCGTCCGCGGCCCATACCGCTCCTCGCGCGCCCGCGGGCTGCAGGAGCGCGACATGAACGGCGAGCGGCAGGAGCCCGAAACACACGGCGAGCAGGATTCGGGTCGCGCGCTCGCCGAAGACGAGCGGGAACGTCAGCCGACCGGCCGCGCGATCCCCATTCATGTCGCGCAGGTCCTGCACGGAGACCAGGGGGAAAATCACGGCCGCGGGCAAGAGGATCCACCGCCACGCGAGCGGCGAGAGAGGCGTGACCATTTGCCACGCCGCGGCGAGCTGAACGAGGATCCCGAGCGACATGCAAAGGTTCTTGACGACCCAGTTGCGCGCGCCGAGCACGACGTTGTGCACGAGGATGATGAGCTGCCAGCCGAGCGCATACTCGATGACCCCGAGCCACGCGCCCATCAGGGTGAACAGCGCCATCACGACGGCCCAGCGCAACCACGCGCCGCGCACCGACACGAGGCCCGTCACCAGTGGCCGATGTGGCTTGTTGCGCCGATCCTCTTCGAGTCCCGTGGCCTGGTTGGCGAGACAAAACGCGTAAAGATAGAGGCAGAAGTAAAGCAAGCTGCGCGTGATCACGCCCGGCAGCCGCGCCGGCTCCGCGCCCGACGTCTTCCACGCCGCCAGCGTGAACAGGAACGCCGGGGCGACCGCGGAAGACAGGTCGCCCGCGACGAACGACCAGAAGAGCGACAGCTCGCGCACGATGACGTTTGGCGTGGCGCGCGCGGCCCGCAGGTTGGAAGGGAAGACGTTCATGTCGAACCTCCGTGGTTGCCGGCTTCATCCAAGGCTCTGGGCGAGCGACGCGGCGAGGGCCACGAGCGGCGTCGCGCGGTCGCCGAAGCAGGCGAGGTCGCTCATGGCGTGCTCGATCAAAACCTCCACGTGGCGGTGGGACTCCGCGAGCCCCAGCACGCTCGGATACGTCGCTTTTCGAGCGGATGCGTCTTTTCCGACGCTCTTGCCGACCGCCTCGCAGGTGGACGTGAGGTCGAGGATATCGTCGACGATCTGGAAGGCGAGCCCCAGCCTCTGCGCATAACGGCGGAGGCGCGCCGTGGTGAGCGCATCTGCGCCGCCGAGGATCGCCCCGGAGAGCACGGACGCTTCGAGGAGCGCTCCCGTCTTGCGGGTATGAATGTCCTCGAGCGCCTCCACACCGACGCCGTATTTGCCTTCGTGCGCGAGATCCTCCACCTGGCCGCCGGCGAGCCCCCTCGGGCCCGCGGCGCGGCCGAGCTCGGCGATGACCGCGAGCGTCCGTTGGGCCGGAACGCCGACGGTGCGGCGGGCGATGAGCTCGAACGAATGGGCGAGAAGGCTGTCGCCAGCGAGGATAGCGAGCGCTTCTCCGTGCATTTTGTGGTTCGTGAGGCGGCCGCGCCTGTAATCGCCGTCGTCCATCGCCGGCAGATCGTCGTGGATCAGCGACATCGTGTGGATCATCTCGATGGCGCAAGCGGTGGGCAGCGCGATTTCGGCCCGAGGGCCCGCGAGCTCGCAGGCCGCGAGGCACAGGATGGGTCGCAGCCGCTTTCCGCCGGCGAGCAAGGAATAACGCATGGCCTCGTAGAGCGCGCGAGGCTCTTCGATGGCCAGATAGCTCTCCAGCGTCGCATCGATCCTCGCTCGACGGATGCTCAGGTAAGCCCTCAGATCGAACGAACGGTTGGGTTCGACATTCATTGTCATTGCGGCCTCCTGCGGGCAGAGCGATACCGTTCGCGCGTGCCGGATCGCGCGTCGACGGTCTCGCGCGGGCGCTCCGGCACATGCCGGAGACACCGAGCCGCGCGATGCTCCCCACGGATGATGGATGTTATCGATTCGTCCGCGAAACATCCGCAGACGACACAAACCTCATGACTCGGCAGCGGACCCGACGACCCCGCAAGCCCCCCCTACGAGCTTGGTTCGTTCCGGGCTCCTTCCGGCATACCCGCGTGAGTAGCTCACGCGAGCGCCACTACATGCAACAGACGTACAGAGTGTGTCCTGACATAACTAAGTCAGTCGTCAACCGTCGAAAACTTGCTCCGTGTCTGCAGGAGTACGGGACCATCATACCCCCGGTCGCGGCATCGTGGTCCAGTGAGCTTTCCGGTTCTCGTCCGTCGTAGCGCTGAATATCCGTGGGTTCCCATGAACTACGATGACTTCATCCGAACACGCCGCTATGTCGAGGATGCGCGCCCTGCGCTGCCCTGGTGGGAGGAATCCTGGGAGCCGTGGTGCGGCGCATCTGCGAGCGTCGAGGCGACGGGTCGCGCCCCGACGTGCTCGGGGCCTACATCTACGGGCTGCCCGACGATCCGCTCGTGATCTTCGATGTGAACCACCCGGCCGGCCGATGGCTCCTCAATCTGGAGGATTCGGCCCTGTTCGGTGATGACCTGCATTCGCTCGAGCGGTCCCTGTTGGAGTGGGCGGATGGTCTTTACGACGAGGAGACGTGGCAGAGGTTCGTCGTGTCGCAGCGGTGAACTCGCACCGCACGCAGCTACTCAGCCACCGCCGCGCGTTGTGCCGAGGAGTTTTCGCGCAATGCTGCCGGCACCGCAAGTCATCGATAAGGCGTCGGCGAGAGCCATCCCTGCGGGGTTTGCCGCCAAAAGTAACGCTTTCGCGCTTCTCGCTTGCTCTGATCGCACGAAACGTTCATAAGAGGCGGCATCATGAACGGCGCGCTCGTAACGACCGAACGGCTCACGATACGTAAACTGACGCCGGCCGACGCGCCGTTCATTCTCCGCCTGGTCAATGACCCGGATTTTCTACGGTACATCGGCGATCGCGGCGTGCGGACGCTCGAGGACGCCGAGGCGTACCTCCGCAACGGGCCGATTGCCAGCTATGAACGCAACGGGCACGGGCTATGGGGCGTCGCCCTCACGGCGACGGGTGAGCTGATGGGCATGTCGGGGTTGCTGAAGCGCGAGGAATACGCGGATGTCGATATCGGCTACGCCTTTTTGCCGGAGTTTCGCGGCGGCGGGTACGCCTTCGAATCGGGATCGGCGGTGCTTCGGATCGCGGCCGAAGTGCTCGCGCTTCGCAAGGTGATCGCGCTCGTTTCGCCCGCGAACGCCGCCTCGATCGGCCTCCTGATAAAGTTCGGATTTACGCGCTCCGCGATGGAGGCGGAGGATTCGAACACGGTTCTCTACGAATGGGTTCCGTCGCCACCCTGACGAGACGCGTGTACTGCTCCTTCCGCCAGCGTTCGCACGGTGTCTGACAAGCTCGAATGCGCCGCTCCCGTTGCTCGCGCGGTCAAGCTTGGATAGGATGCGGGACACGATGTCGAAGGATCCACGCTGCGGCGCATGACCGACGCCAAGATTCAAGAGCGCCTCGACGCCAACCTCGACCCGAAATCGGCGGCGCGGCGGAGGGCGCCGGCCTAGCACTACTCTGCCACCACCAACCACACCTTCATATCGGCACGAGCGCCCGCACCGTCGCTCCGCACCGCGCGCATCTCATGGGCGCAGCGAGCCTTTGAATCAGTCGCCGCCGGATCTCCGGTAGCGACGGTTCAGGCGGTGGGCCGCTGCGCCCAAGCTTTTTTTTCGGCGTTGCGTAGGTGCTGAAGGAAGGCGAAGGCCATCATCGTCAGGAGCGCGTGATGATGCAGCGCGTGCCAGGAGCGGCACTCGACATGGTCGAGTCCGAGCTCCTCTTTCATCTGCTGATGTGCTTGCTCGCAAGCCCAGCGCGCCTTGATCACCGAGGCGAGCGTTCCGAGTTCGGTGTCGGGCGGGTAGTTCGAAAGGTAATACTTCCGCACGCCGTTCGCGCGCTTTTCGCAGACGAGCCAGGCTTCTTCGCCTGGCCCACGATTGTGTCCGATGACCTTCGGCCCATCAGCCACACGCACGCGGATGGCGGCAAACGACGCGGAGAGCGGGCCTTTCGTCCCGTCACGCCATTGTACCTCCTTGAAGCCGTTCTTTGCGCGCGTCGAGAATACCTCCTGCGCCTTCCTCGGAGCAGCCGACACCTTCCCACGCTGTGGCGGACGCCCGCCTGGTCGTGTTCGCTCGGGCGCGGCCACACGAACGGACTTCGGATAGACGAGCTGGTTCGGATTCACGCCCACTGCCCACTTCAGCTTCAACTCCGAAAGCCCACGCCGGAACGCGGCGCACGCGCCGTACCCCGCGTCCGCCAAGACATCGCCGAACTCGATGCCGCTGCGCATGATGCGCTCGATCTCGGCGAGCGCGATCTGCCACTTCGTCCGGAATACCACGTCCTCGGGTACCTTCGCGCGTCGCCGTCGCTCTGGATCGCGCGCCCATTGCTTCGGGAGGTAAAGCCGGAGCGCGACCGGGACGGGCACCTCGTCACGCGCAAGCGTGATGGAGACGAGAGCCTGGCAGTTGGCGTTCTTGCCGAGTTGCCCGCAGTACTGATGCGCGACGCCGACCGAGTGCATTCCCTTCTTTGGAATTGCGGTGTAGTAATGATGAGGTGGGCGTTCTTGCCGCCGACGAGCGCTCCAGCCTTCTCGAGGAGCACGCGCTCGTGCCCGGCCGTGTCCCAGCGAGAGGTCGAGATGAAGGGGTGAAGCTGCTGCGTCTCACCTGGGCAAACTCGCGCGGCCATCGGCTCGATGCTCTTGCGGTCGCCTGGCCCGAGCAGCCCACGTAGGTAGACCGGCCCCCACTTCTGCTGGGACGGGTAGCCGAACTCGTGCAGGAACGGTGCAAACCAGTGCTCGAACTCGCGCTCCCAGTGTTCCTCAGGAAGTTCGTCACTCTCGAATGTGGGTTTGACGGCGGTCACGCGGGCAAACCAGCGCAAGGGAAGACGCTGGGCCAAATTTTTCGCCACGGCAGACCACGAAGGGCCGTAGATCAAGCTCGGCACGCGTCAGGTCGCGGGCAGGGTCGGTCAGGATGGCAGAGTAGTGCTAGCGACGACCGGCGAGGAGCTCGTCCCCCAAACGCTTCCCATCTCGAAGGAGGCGTAGAGACCACGCGTGCCCGCGGAGGTTGGCTTGCGTGGTCCGTCACGAAGGCGCTTGACAGAACTACATTCAAGCGCTTACTCCCCGTCTGGGCTCCAGGCGCATTCTCTATGAACCAGCTCGCAACACGCACCAGGCCTTTCCTGGGCACGCTTCGCCTGAGCCGCGTCGAGGAATTTTACGGCAACACCATTGCCCTCGTCGCGCTCGGGACACTTTTCAACCCTCGGCTCTCGGCAGCGGACATCGTTCTTCTCTTCACGGCCAATCTCTTGCTGACGATCTTCGCCTTTGCTATCAACGATGTCGAGGACGCAGAGGACGACAGCAAAGATGCGCAGAAGGTCGTTCGCAACCCCATCTGCGCTCGTTTGCTCACGCAGGGCCAGGCGCTCGTGCTGAGCTGGCTCTCTGCGTTCGCCGGCCTCGCGCTCCTTTGGCCTTTCGGGGGGCGCGTGGTCCTCCTGGGAACCGTGAACGTGGCCCTCGGATTCTTGTATTCGTACAAGCGAATCCGGCTCAAGGCCATGCCCTTCATCGACCTCATTTCCCATGGCCTCTTCCTGGGCACCCTCCAATTTCTCAGCGTCACGTACGCCCGCGCCCCCGATCTCCCTCGTTCGGCCGCGCTGGGCGCTGTCTTCATCTGCACGATCTCCATGGCGGGCGACCTGTGGAACGAAATTCGCGACTTCGAGGTCGATCGAAAGACGGGCATCCGAAATACCGCCTCGGTGCTCGACGTCCGGCGCATCGAGCCCATGCTGCCGCACCTCTTCGTCTGGCCCTCGGTGGGCGTGGCGTCGCTCGTCCTCCTGAACCTCTCGGGCACGCAAAGGCTGATCGTCGGGCTCGCTGTGGCTGCGCTTTGTCTGGTCTTCGTGCTGCTCCCGTCGGGTCTCAAGAAACGAATGGTGACCGATCAGGCGCAATGGCTCGCGACGCTCGCGGGCCTTTTGCTCCTCGTGATATGCCGCGCCACCTCCACGGTACCCTGAATCCATGCAGATTCATTGGCTTGATGCGCTCTTTGGTCGGATCGTCTTGTCGCGATCTCCGCGATATTTTTCCGACGGGTGGGGGCCGCTCTCCGAGCGCGACGCGTTGCTCGAGCCGCCTCGGACACCTGCCGATCTCCACGATCTCGTGATCGGGCGGGCCGTGCGCGAGGGACAACTCCTCGTGCAGGAGGGGCGCTTCAAGAGCCCCGCTGCGAGTGAGTTCATGCCTCCCGCTTGTCATGCTGCACGTTTTCAGCTCGTGTTGCCTGCCGGGGCCGGCGCGCGTCCACCCGTGTGCCTGCTCCTCGCCGCCTCGGGAGACGAAGGGTTTGGCCGGCGTCGCTCGCTGGCCGAAGGCCTCGCGCTGCACGGGATCGGCGCGCTGCTCCTCGAAAACCCTTATTACGGTGCGCGTCGCCCTCCGGGGCAACGGAGCGTGGCGGTGCGCACGGTCATCGATCTGTTGCTCATGTTTCGTGCGGCCGCTGTCGAGTCCCTCGCCCTCCTGCAATGGTTGCGCGCGCGCGGCCACGATCACCTCGGGATTTCGGGCTTCAGCATGGGGGGCAGCCTCGCCGCCTACACGGCTGCGCTGTATTCGGAGCCCCTCGCCGTCATCCCCGTCGCCGCCGCGCACGCCATAGCTCCCATTTTCGAGGAGGGGGTGCTCTCCGATATGGCCGACTGGAGAGCCCTGGGTTCGGAGGGAGGTGCTTCTCCTGCCATTCGCAGGCATCTTTGTGACGTCCTCGCACCGGCATCGATCACGGCGCTCCCTCCGCCTCCCGCTCTCCGTAGCGCCATTCTCCTTGCCGCCCAGGAGGACGGCTTCGTCCCCCCGAGCTCCACCCAGCGCCTCGCGGAGCATTGGCAGGGCGCCGAGGTGCGGCACCTACCCGGGGGCCATGTCAGCGTTGCGCTCACCCAGCGCAGCGCCATGGTCCGTGCCGTGTGTGATGCCTTCTCGCGCCTCGCGCCGGGGGTCGTTGCCTGAGGAGGCTATGATCCTCCGTTTTTATCCACAATATGGATGAAATGGTCGCGGCCTTCGATGTCGTGGTCACCAAGCCTGGCGGAGTTTCCAGTTTCCATTGCCGAAGCGCTCGCGGACCGGGTACCGCGGCGCTCGCTCGCCCCGATTCCGTGGCGACGATCCTCGGGCACAGCGTCGGCGCGTCTGGCGGGACCCTGGCCGCGAAAGCGAAAATCCAGAGATGCACGCCCTGTGCGCAGAAAATGCGCTCGTGATGGACGACGCAGTGCAGCAGACAGGCGAGCTCTACAAGATTTAACAATTTTCCAAAGTGCCTGCCCTCGATCGGCGATATGCTGGGGCCATGCGTCCTTGGTTTGCTCCTGTATTCCTCACATTTGCTGCCGTGGGCTGCGGCACCAGTGGTCTCGAGACCGCCGTGCCGCACTTCGACCCTCCCAGCGCCACCACCCTCCCGGAGGTGAACTCTCTCGTCAAGGTGATCAACCTCGATGACGAGCCCGTGATCTGTTTCACCACCGATGGCACGGTACCCGAGTGGAACGGCGGCAATTGCACGAACCGGCTCGATGCGAGTCGTCAGATTGCGGTGCCCAAGTGCGGATTCAACCTGATCCGCATCGCGTGGTCGAAAGGCACGGACGAGGCCAACTACAAGGTCGAGAGCGAGGCTTGTAAAGAGAGCTGCGATCCGGTGGTGCCATGGTCGAATCAAGAGCTCGCGCGCGCATTCGCGCTCTGGCAAGATGAAACGAAATGCAAGCTGAACGGATGCGAGAATCCTTCGGGGACGGGGGATTGGTTGGAGCAGTGCGATTCCGGGCAAGTCGCCTGGGACGTGAGCCTGAGCGGCTTCCGGGCCATCAGCAAGTTCACCTTTGACGCCTGCGCTCACGCCGTCACGATCGACGTCGAGGAGGGCGGGATGACGGTCCCGCGGAAGTTCAACCTCGTGGTCACGGGCACGTTGATTCAGGATACCGACTTCAGCGGCAATGGCAACGAGGGAGGGACCGTCACGGTGTCCGGCGATTTCACGGGCAGCGTCACGTCGCGCATCGTGCTCGGCGACAAGAAGCGCAGCGGCGGCAGCTTCGACGCCGCCTGCACGGCCGATTCGCTGGACGGGAAAGAGTGCGCGCCGGCGGGCGCGAAGATCGCCTACGATTTCCCGCAATGGAGCTGCCACGGCGACATCTGCCCGGTCGCGGTCATGGGCTCCTGCCAGGGGGCCGACGGCGACGCGGATGCCATCCCCGACTCCGAGGACAACTGCCCCGAGCACCCGAACACCGACCAATCCGACATCGACAAGGACGGCGTCGGAGACGTCTGCGACAGCCAGTCCGACTTTGTCGTCATTCGCTTCAAGGTTGGGAACCGGTGCATGATCCTCGGCGACGGAAAGGTCGAGTCCACGAGCACGTGCGAGCCGTCGGATCCCAAGCAGCAATGGGAGATGTTCCCCGACGGCGACGCCTTCGGGTTCCGGAATATTTCGAGCGGAGAATGCCTGGCCCAATCCGGCATTCTGGCCGGCCCGTGGACCGTGGTCACGGCTCCGTGCAACAACAGCGACGAGCAGCGGTGGAAGCTCGAAGCCTACGAGCAGGGCGGGTTCGACGTGAACTTCCCGATTCGCCTGCACAACGTCGCCGATAATTTTTGCGCATACACCGACTTCACCGGGGAGGTGTACGGCACGGTCGGCAATTGTGGGCTCGCGGGGACCGAATCGAACCGGAAGGTCGGGTTATATTACGGCGGCGCGTTCGACACGCAGCCCTATCAGCCCTGACACACGCCCCTTCAAGCACGCCGAACGTCGAGCCCCGACCCCGGACGTCGAGAGCCCGGCGCGCTGTCCCTACTGGCAGGCGGAGGCGAGCTTTGGATATCGGTAGAGGCCGAGGAAGCACATCTCGTCGTCGGAACTGATGCCAAAGCCGATCGTCTTCGATGTCGTGTTCATGTACGAGCACTCGAAGTGGATACGCTCTCCCGCGAGAACCGGGACCGGCGTGATCGGATAGTTTTTCTGCTCCGTGAAGCTGAAGGACGCGTCGTGCAGGGGGACCTCGCCCGTGTTCATCTGGTGCGTCACCCGCATATGGGTGCCGTACTTGTGCATGTGGGGCCATACGCTCATGAGGGTCGCGTCTCCGGGGAACGTGCAGTCGCCTTGCACGGAGCCTGGGCTGTTCGGGGGCACGGAGATTCCGTTTGCGCCGGGCATGATCATCTCGGCCTCCTGCTTGACCTCGGAGGGAGCGAGGGTCTTGACGAGCGTGCCCGAAATGCCGGGGAGGGGAGCCGTGGTCGTGTTGAAGAGGTGCAGGTTCAAGAGGAGCTGTGTCCCTGCCGGGATCTTGAGCGCGACCCCTTCAGGAAAAACGAGGTCGTCCGTGCCGACGCCCGACGCAAAAAGCAAGCTCTCGTCGAGCGTCGGCCCGCAGACGGTCTCGCTGTCGGGCTGATTGCCCTTGGACCACAAGAGCAGCGTGTGATGCGTCCCCGTCGAACCGAGGGGGCGAAAGGCGTTGATGTAGAGATCCTCGTGGAAGGTCTTGGTCGCGCACCAATAACTCTCGCTGCCCCCGCCGATCTCCCAGCTCGTGTCGATGAGCGTCGTCCACCCCTCCGTGCTGGTCCCCGAGGTCGTGGCCTGTGGATGGGGCTGCTCGACCACCTCGGAACCACAGCCGATGAGCGCTGCGCACGCGAGCACCAGCGAACCTCTTGCGAGCCGAACTCTGCGTCGTCGTGTCCTCATAAAGGCCAGTATACTCGCCCACCGCGGACGCAGGTTGCAGAATGCGAGGCTGCGCGATGCGTCAATGCAGGCGCAGCGTGCCGCTCGTCCTCGCCTCACCCCTGTCGCCGCGAGAAGAAGTGCGGCCGAAATGACGTGTGGGGCGCGGGATCGTAGAGGAAGCGCACCGCCCAGGTCCCGTAGTCGTCACCGCCGATCGCGAGGCCCAGCTCGATCTCGGAATGACCGGGACGCCGGTGACGGGGGACGGCGACGACGAGCGACTGAACGGACCAGCGGCCCGTGAAGCCGTGCTCCTCGGGCTTGATGAACTTGCGAATGTACGCGTCGGCCACGCGCTCGAAGTCGCCGAGCTTCGGCAAAATCAGCCGGGCGATGTCCACGAGGCGTTCGTACGGGGCGTCCTCGTCGCCGTCGATCAGGACCTCGACCTCACGACGATCCGGGGGCCACGCGCACGCCCATCGGTCCCCGGGAGGGACGTTGTCGAGCATGGTGGCGTCGAGCGCAGCCGTCTCGGGGCCCGCCTGGATGCTGTCGATCATCGGAAAGGGTAGACACGCGCAAGGAGCGCATATTCGTGATCGCTCCAGGTTGTCTTTCCCATCTCATGCACCTGCTCGCGCGCGTCCAGGTGTTCCAGCAGCAATCGGAGCGTGCCGCGCGCGTCCACGCTCGCCGCCCACACGGTGTCGTCCCCCGCGTGGCCGAAACGATCCGCCCAGCGCTGTTCGCCCTCGGGACCAATGCCCACGACAAACCCATCCGCTGGCGGCGTACTGCCCCCGGGCTGCTCCACGTGATAAGCTTCGCTTTCGAGCACGTGATCGCCGAAGCGCATGGGGCCGGTGAACGCCCCGGTCGCAATCAACCCGCCGCGCCTATCACCGCCGAGATGCGTCACGCGATCACGTCCCGGCCCACCAAAGCGCTGCGCCCATCGCTCGACGCCGGGGGGCGCGAGCCGCACCACGATGGCGTCCTCCCCAGATCGCCCGAGCGGCGGCCAATCACGTCCTGCCAAGTGTACCGGCCCTCGAATTTGGCCCCCGACCACGACGTCACCTCCGGCCAAGGGGGTGATCGCATCGAGGTCGAGCTCGGCGGGCCCGCTATGCCAGCTCCAGCGGTCTTCGCCTTGCGTCGAGATAGCGACGACGGAGGCGCCCACGGGACGCCGCTCCCACACGAGCCTCCCCGTGGACGCGACGACGTCGCCCGTGGGCGTCAGGGCAATGCCGGCCATGCGCACGCCGGTGTCTACACATGCGCGCGCCCACACGAGCGAACCGTCCGGTCGGAAACGTGCAATGAGGCCGCTGCCGCTGCCGTTTGGATCATCGAAGGTGAGATCCTCGATCGTCATCCGCCCCTGAAAGCCACCGGCGACGTAAGCATCGCCGGACGGATCGACGACGACCGCGTCGAGCGAGGCGAAGAACGAGGCCGGAAACGTGCGCGACCACAACACGCGCCCATTGCTCGTGATCTTGGCGATGAAGGCGCTCGACCCTTCGCCCACCTGGCCGAGCCATGCGACCTCCGCGCCGTCGCCCTTGGGGCGCCGCGCGATACCCACCGCGATTGTATTGCCTTCAGGATCGAATGCAACAGCACGGGCGGATGCGCCGCGGGCGTCGAGGCGAAAGACGCGGGTGCCACGGGCGTCGAAGCGTGACAGAAAGTCGGTGTCCGCACCGCCGACGAGCGCGTCGCCGTCGCCCGTCACGGCGAGGCTCCAGGCTCCGCTCGAGTTGACCCGCGATGCGACGACGGTCGACCATACCGACGAGCGGTCGGCAAAACGAGCCGTTGCCTTCATCCAGAATCGATCCGGCATGAGCTCGCAGATGCCCGTGCCGGAGCACGCGCCGGCCCAGCCCACGAACGTCGAGCGCTCGTCGGGAACCGGCGTCAAGCGAAGCGCGATCCCTTTGCCCCAGTGATCGAGACACTCGACCCCGCAACCGTCCGGCAGCTTCTCGACGACGACACGGCCACTTCCGAGCCCGGACATTGCGATGCTCGGCTGCCAGGTCTGCGGCTCGGGTCCGAGCCCGAGCGCGCGCGCGTTGCAGCCCCCGAGCGCGGCGGACAACGTGGCAACGGTCACGACCTTGCGCATTCGCTTCGTCATGGGAGCCCCACCGCGTTCATCCTGCTTACCGCGTCTCGACGGCGGGCTCAAGCGGCTTCAATCGAATGAAAGCTCCGAAAGCAGGTACGCGATCGCCTCGGTCTCGTCGACGAACACGGGCGCCCGGCTCCTCTCGCGCGTCATCCGCGCGGCCTGGAGCTTGCCCGTGGCGCTCGCGACGAGGACGGCCGCACGGGCGAACCCCGAAAGGAGCCGCGCGCCAGCCTCGTGGATGCGCCGCTCCATGTCGCGATCGATGACCATGGGCGCGTCCCGCGAGTCGAACAGCAGGACGAATTGGGCGCGCATGAGCGGCGGGAAGAACCGGTCGAAAAATGCGAGGACGTCGGACATGGCCCCATCGTCGAGGGGGACGTCGGTCCGGCGGATTCGCACGAGCTTCCCGCCGGCTTCTCGCATGAGCACGAACTGGCTCGACCGGAAGACCTCGCCTTCCGCGAGCTTCCCTTTGCTGGTGCTGCTCGCCATGACGAACCTTTCTATCGCATACGAAGGCGGGTCGGAGCAAGGACAGAAGCGGCGACAATTTGCCCAGAAGCCCGGGTCCGCGGAGGCGGAGCGTCCGGGGCGACTACTTGCTCCGCGACGCGCCGCTCGTGGTTTTTGTTTTGGGAGTCGCGCCCCGTACACCGGCAAGGAGGTCATCGCGCATGCGTTTCACGGTTTCGACGAGGGCCTTCAGCTTGGGCTGCTCCTGCATGCGCGCGGGAAAGTAGAGGCAGAACCCCGGACCGGGAGTCACAAAGGGTTCGAGCACGCGCTCGAGCCGGCCCTCGGCGACGGCGTCGGCGATCGCCTCGTCGGGCACGTACGCGAGCCCCGCGCCCTCGAGCGCCAGCGCGACCATGAGGCCGATGTCATTGACGACGACGGTGCCGGGAACGTCGATCGTCATCGGCTTGCCCTGCCGTTCGAGCTCCCACCGATAGACGACGCCGGTCGTGATCATGCGCTGGCGGATGGCGTGATGGCGGAGCAGTTCTTCGGGTTTGCGCGGCCGCCCCGCCCGCGCGAGGTAGCTCGGCGCGCCGACGATCGACCACGCGGACTGCTTCGTCATGGGTACGCGCACCATGTCCTTCTCGATCGCGTCCCCGAGCCGGATTCCCGCGTCGAAGCCGGATGCCACGAGGTCGATGAAGGCGTCATCGAGGCAGATCTCGACGGAGAGCTCCGGGTATTGCTCGCCCATTCGCGTGACGAGCGGCGGGAGCAGCCAAGCTCCGCTCGTGCGCGGCGCGGTGATGCGCAGCCGCCCCGAGGGGCGACCACGGTAGTCGCCGAGCGCGGCGAGCGCGTCCTCGACTTCCGTGAGCGCGGGCTTCAGGCGCGCGAAGAGGTTCGCCCCCGCCTCGGTCAGCGAGACACGCCTCGTCGTGCGCTGGAAAAGCACGACGCCGAGGCGTTGTTCGAGCAGCTTGATCTTCTGGCTCATCGCCGTCGGCGACACCCCCATGCCGGCGGCGGCCGCCGTGAAACTCTTGTGGTTTGCCACCGCGAGAAACGCAGGGAGCCCGTCGAATGTGCCGTCCATGGGCGGATTATGAACCAGAACTTCAAGACCCATCAACCGTTGGCCTGATTTTCTTCACGATCGATCGGAGCTAGCTTCATCCTCGTCGAAAGGAGCTCATCATGGAGACGAAGCAAACGAAGCGGGTCTGGTTCATCACGGGGGCGTCGCGAGGGATCGGCGCGGAGATCACGAGCGCCGCGCTGGCAGCGGGGGACTACGTCGTCGCGACCGCGCGCGATCCGAGGCATATCGCCGAGCGCTTCGGGAACGCGGAGGGCCTGCTGCCCGTCGCGCTCGACGTGACGAACGAGAGCTCGGTCGCGGCCGCTGTCGAGGCGGCGCTCGCGCGCTTCGGTAGGATCGACGTGCTCGTGAACAACGCGGGCTACGGCGTGATCGGCGCGGTCGAGGAGACGTCCGCGGAGGATGTGCGGCGGCTCTACGAGACGAACGTCTTCGGGCTCCTCGCGGTCACCCGCGCCGTGCTCCCGCTGCTCAGGAAGCAGTGATCGGGGCACATCCTCAATCTGTCCTCGGTCGGCGGCTACCGGTCCGGCGCCGGCTTCGGCGTCTATTGCTCCACCAAGTTCGCCGTCGAAGGGATCTCGGAGGCATTGCACGCCGAGCTCGCGCCTCTCGGCATCGCCGTTACGATCCTGGAGCCGGGATACTTCCGGACGGAGTTCCTGGAGGCGAAGTCGGTGGTCGAAACGAATAACGTCATCGCCGATTACGCCGATACGGCGGGCAAGGTTCGTGCGGTCGCCAAATCGGTGAGCCTTCAGCAGCCGGGCGATCCGGCGCGTCTCGCGCGCGTGGTGATCGAGCTCTCCCGCGCGGACAATCCCCCGCTTCGGCTGCCGCTCGGCAGTGACACCGTCGCGGCCATCGAGGCGAAGAACGCCCTCGTGTCGAAGGAGCTCGACGCGTGGCGCGCCGTCGCGATTTCGACCGACTTCCCGCGCTGAGTCGAATGCCGTGGCGCCTGGGGGCCGAGAGCCTCCCACGTTGGCTACGGCAAACCGCGCGGCGATGATCCTTCATTTGCAGACTTGCTTGCCATTCTGGCAGGTGCCCGAGCAGCACGCCGCGTCGTCCGAGCAGCTCTCGCCGGCGGCCCTGCAGATGTCGACGCTGCCGTCTTCATCGACGCTGCCGCTTCCAGCGACATTGCTGATGCCCATGAGGGCGTTGAGCGCGGCCTTCGCCTGCACGAGGCCATATCCAAACGACGAATCGCGGCCCGCCGTGCCGAGGTCCAGTGCCGTCGCGTTGATCGCATTGCGGATCGCGGCGTTCGTCGCCGTCGGCTTCTGGCTCCAGATCAGCGCCGCGACGGCCGACACGTGCGGCGTCGCCATCGACGTGCCGTTCCACCACTCGTAACCCCCGCCCGGCACGAGCCGCGCCGTGTTCAGCGTGGCGCTTGCGCCCATCGAATTCGCGACGAGGGCCTGGCCATCCTCCATCCGCAGGCTGATGGCCGGGATCGTGCTCGTGACGCCCGCGCCGAGCGTGCCCGAGAAGAAGCCAGCGGCGTTGTTGTAGATGATCGCGCCGACGCCGCCTCCGCTCCGCACGTTGTCGACCTTGGCCGCGAGGCCTGTCACGCCGCGCTGGCAAAGCACGATCTTGCCCTCCCAAGCGCCGACGTTGTCGCACAGGCCGCCATGGACGAGCGCGCCCTTGACGGTCTTTTGCGCCGCGCCTTCGATGAGCCCGCCCGAATCGACGTTCGAGCCTACCGCGACGCTCGGTGTCGCCCATGGAACGGTCGAGAGCACCTCCACGCCCGGCGCGGCGATCTCGACGTCGGCATTGCGTTGCGAGAAGCCGGCGAGCGCCTTATTTCTGTCGATGGCTGCCACCGACATGACCGAAGTATATCCGGCCGGATAAGTCGTCGACGTATTGCCCCCATTGCCCGCGGCCGCGATCGAGAGGACACCGTCGTTGTAGGCGGCCTGGAAGGCGATGTCTTCGAAGAAGCTTCTCACGGTGCCGCCGAGGCTCATGCTGACGATCTTCGCCCCGGCCGCCCTACACCTGCCGAGCGCGTTGATGAGCGTCGACGAGTACGCCCACGAGCAATTGTTGCCAAAGACGCGCACGATATAAAGCGATACGTTGTCCGGCGCGACGCCGACGACGCCCTGCGTGTTATTGACCGCGGCGATCGTGCCGGCGACGTGTGTGCCGTGGCCGCAGCCGTCCTCGTTCCAGGGCAGGTTTCCATTGTAGCCCGAGACGGGTACGCCCTGGAGATCGGGGTGCCCGGTATAAAGACCGGAGTCGATGATGCAGATCTTCGTGCGACCGTCGTCCAGGCCCGCCAAGGCCGGATCCGACGCTTGCACCATCCCGATGCCATAAGGCGGCCATTGCGTGAGGAGCTCACGTCGCGGGTCGACCTCGACGTACTCGATGTTCGGGTTCTTTGCGAGGGCTTGAACGGCCGCGTCGGGGAGCTTGGCGGCGATGACGCCGTGCTCGGGGAGCTCGAGCTCGAGCTTCCCACCCGCCGCGGCGAGCACATTGCCTCGCTTTGAAAAATCCTTGAACTTGAGGATGTACCGTCCATCCGGGGAGAGGGCGGCCGGGGCGGTCCCGACGTCTTCCGCGTGATCGTCCGTGCCGGTGCCGCAGGCCGCGAGGCCCGACGAAACGAGCACGAGAATGAATCGATGTCCAAGCCTGTGCATCATATGGGTTCCTTCCCGGATGGACGAGCGCCCGACGTCCCGATCGATTCACGATCGACGACGCGCACGCCGAAGCCGCCCCCCAGCGCCGGGGACTTTGCTCCGCGAATGGGGCTGTTGCAAAGATCCCATTTTCCGAGAGTGGCGACCGTCGTCGTGTTTTACGGGGTACCCAGCCTCGCGTCCCCAGCGATGGGTCGAGCGCGTGCGGGACGATTCAGACGAGGGTCCGCACTTCCCGCAAGGGAGTGGCAGCAACCCCGAGGAGCCATGGCGGGCGTGGGAGGACGGAGGCGGCGCGTTACGTGGAGCTCGTCATGGCAACCGCCACGAGCGGCAGGTACGTACGTTCTGCGCGGAATCATCCAGGAGGAGCGCGGCGAGCGTGGCTCGGACCTCATCAGCGAGCGCGCGCACGTGCCAGGGCGGCCGGGCTTGCTTGCACGTGCGCGGTTTTGCTACGCATCGGCCCATGACACCGGAAGAGTTGCTGGCCGAGGCTTTCGAGCGGGTCAAGGCATGGATGGCGAACCATGGCGCGGAGCTTTTGGTCCAGAACCTCGCGCCCGGCGCGAGCGCGGAACGATTGAGGGACGCCGAGGCGGAGCTCGGGTTTTCGCTGGGGTGTGAGCTGCGTGCTTTGTGGTCGCTCCACGATGGACAACACGAGGAGATGAACGGTTTCGTCGAAGCTTTCGACCTCCTCACGATCGAAGGAGCGCTCTCCGGAAGGGACTCCGTCATGTACGCGCTCGCGTTCCTGCGCGAAAACCCTCGGACCGTGCCGGAATCGGGACTCACGCAGGACGAGCTCTTTTCGGATGCTTGGCTCCCTTTTGCCGGCCGCGACGCCGATGGGCTCGTCGTGAACACGGTGAGCGGGCGCGTATTCGAGATTCTCCACGATGATTCGCCTCCCCTTCGCATGCACGCGGCTTCGCTCGTGGCCTGGGCGACCGAGTACGCGTCTCGCGTCGTCGCGGATGACTACCGCGTGGAGGAAGGATTCGGCGACTACTATCTCGAGCTTCGCGACCGAGAAGCAGAGCGCAGACACGAGGAGCGGAGTCGATTCGAACGGGAAGAACGGCAGCGCAAGGCGAAGATGTCGGTGAAAGAGCTGCTGGAGGAAGCTGTCTCGCGAAACAGAGAAGACGCGGCGCAGGAGGTGTTGGAGCGAGCGGAGCAGACGTCGCAGGCAGCGCTTGCCGAAGCCGTCGCGTTGCTCTTCGCCACGGGCGCGTCGCCGGCGTTCCTCGCAGGCACGTTGCGCCCCATGTTGAACAGGCTCACGTTGTCCGCGGCGGAGTGGAAGATCGTCGCAGAAGGCGGCGCTCGCATGGGCAACGACGCCATCCGCGACATTGCCCTCGCGCGGAGCCGGACCGCCGCTTCGAGCTGACGTCCTCGCCCTCGTCGAGTTGAACCAGCGTCGATGTGAGCCATTGCAATGCGCTTTCGCTCAGGGCCGCGCATCGGCAAAGGTCGTTGACAGGATGTGCGTATCTGCCCTACCAACATGGAGATGGATCACCTCAACATCGCGATCCTGGGCGACACGCACGGTCACCTGACGCTCGCCTACCGAGTGTTGAAGCGCTGGCAGGCGGAGGAAGCGCAGCGGATCGATCTCATCTTGCAGGTCGGAGACTTCGGGGCCTTTCCACCGCCCTATCGATTGGACAAGGCCACCAAGCGCTTCGCGGAGAGCGATCCGGACGAGCTGGGCTTCACCGCATACTTTCACGGTGAGCCCGAGGCCGAGGAGATCTTGGGCCTCGACGCGTCGGAGCACCGCAGGATCGACGCGGACATGATTTTCATTCGTGGCAATCACGACGATTTTTCATACCTGTGCGGGCTGGAGGGCACGGAGGAGGGGCCGGTGCCCGTGGATGCTTTCGAGAAAATACATTACCTCAAGAGCGGTGTGCCATTCACGTACGAGAAGAACGGGCATTCGTTACGGATCGCCGGCCTGGGAGGGATCGCGGACGAAGACGGCGACCCGGTCAGGTTGGACGGCGGGGAGTGCTACACGAGGCAAGACATCAAGCGGCTTTTCGCCTTGAAAGAGAGGTTTGACGTATTTTTGTCGCATGAGCCGCCGCTCGACGCTGCGGTCGCCATCCACCCCAAGTATGCGGGCGCCGGGTCCCCAGCCGTTCGGGAATTCATCCAGAATTTTCAGCCAGCGTATCACTTCTGCGGGCACTACCATGAAGCGGGCCAGGACATCTCGTTCTGCACGACCACCAAGAGCTACCACTTGAACGCGGTGGGCTTCTGGCGCCCGCACCGGTTGAATCCTGGGTGTATCGGTATCTTGCAATGGCAGGGGGAGCGCGCGCTCGGAATGTCGTTCTTGGACGCTCCCTGGCTCAAAGAGTACACGAAGAGCACCTATCGATACCTTTGAGCGACGATCGCTCTTGCCTCGAAGCGTGTTCCGAGGTTCGCGCGCCTCCGCTCTCGTAGGCGCGAACCCCATGTGCGGCATCACGCCGCCTCCGTCTCCACCCTGAACTCCACGTCGCGCAAGACGAGCGCGCAGTCCGCGCCTCGTGTGCAGCACGCCTCGAGGACGTTTGGCGGTGCCGAATCCTGTGTCGTAGTACACGGTTCTGTTGCCAATGTTCCATCTTCATCGTAAAATTCTACATCGAAGCCCGAAATCTCGTCGCGAGCGACGCCGCCGCCTTGACAGTTGATAATGGTTCTCATTATCATTTTCACCAAGATCGCAGGTCGTATGCGGTTGGGCGTAGGGTCACGTGGCCCGCCCACGCTGCGTCGCCTCGCGCCCCGGCGCCTCCTGGAGTCTTTTCGTGGCTGATTCCTCCATAACAAAGCATGAGCGACATCTGCTTTGGCTGCTGGCTGCCGTGCAGTTCACGCACACCCTCGATTTCATGATCCTGATGCCGCTCGGGCCGGAGCTCATCCAGCGTTTCGGCATCTCGGCGGCGGGGTTCGGGGCGATGGTGTCGGCCTATACGCTGGCCTCGGCGATCATGGGTCTTCTCGGCGTGCTCTGGCTGGATCGGTGGGATCGCAAGCACGCATTTTTGCTTCTTTATGTGGGGTTCGTCGCGGCCACGATTTCGTGCGGCGTTGCACCCAGCGCGACGTGGTTGCTTTTTTCGAGGACCGCGGCGGGCGCTTGCGCAGGCCTGTTGAGCGCCGTCGTCATGGCCATTCTCGCCGATTGTGTGCCGGCCGAGCGCCGCGGTCGCGCCATTGGTACCGTGATGTCGTCCTACGGCCTCTCGGCGGTGGGCGGCGTGCCGCTGGGGCTTTCGATCGCCAGTCAATGGGGCTGGCGCGCGCCCTTTTGGGCCATCAGCGCGCTCGCCGGCGCCCTGTGGCTCCTCGCCTGGCGAATCCTGCCCCGCGTCGATCGTCACCTCGCCACGGCGCGCGAAAAGGGCACAAGCGCTGCCGCCCCGACCCTCTCGGCGCCAGGGCTCGCGCTGGGCTGGGGGCTCACGTTCAGCGTGGTCTTTGCAGGCTTTTTGCTGATTCCATATCTGAGCACGTTCATGGTCGGCAATCTAGGGCTCCGCCTCTCGGACCTGTCCTGGGTGTATCTATGCGGCGGCGCGGCCACGCTCTTCAGCTCGCGCTGGATTGGCCACCTCGCCGACCGTCACGGTCCGCCCCGGGTGCTGGGCACGTTGCTCGTCGCCACTTTGTGTCCCTATCTTCTGTTCACGCACCTGACGCCCTCGCCAAAGGCCATCGTGGCCGCCATCTTTGTCCTTTTCATGACGCTGGTATCGGGACGGGCCATTCCGACGATCGCGCTCGTCACGTCGCGGGTCCCGCCCGCGCTGCGCGGTCGTTATCTCGCGGTCAATATGGCGGCGAGCGACGGCGCCTCCGGCCTCGCCGCGTGGACGAGCGGTCTCTTTCTCACGACGACGCCGGACGGGGCGCTGGTCGGCTTTGGCCACATGGGTTTTCTCGCGGTGAGCGTCTCGCTCCTCGCGCTCTGCATTCTCTGGGTGCTCGGGCGCAGCCCCGTTCCGCAGCGCGCCGCGCACACCTGATCCGGAAGCCTTCGATGATGCACGAAATCGCCATGGGCACGCCGGCGAGGATCTCCTCGGACAACGAGGTCGCCGTGGAGCCTCCGCCCGGGGAGCGCGCGCTCGCGCGCACGCGCCCCTCTTCACGCGTGGGCGGCTGGAGCCCCACGTCCTGGAAGTCAAAGCCCGACCCGCAAGCGGTGCGGTACGACGATCCCGCCGCGGTCGAGCGCGTGGTGGCGCGGATCGAGGCGCTGCCGCCGCTCGTGAGCTCGTGGGAGGTGGAGCGATTGCGATTGCTCATCGCGGACGCCCAGCTCGGCCGGCGTTTCCTGCTCCAGGGCGGTGATTGCGCCGAGACCACGCGTGATTGTCGCGCGGACACGATCGTCAACAAGCTCGAGATCCTGCTCAAGATGTCGCTCGTGCTCATCGTCGGCGGCCGGAAGCCCGTGGTGCGCGTGGGGCGTTTCGCCGGGCAATACGCCAAGCCACGCTCGCGGCCGACCGAGGTCCGTGGCGGGGTCGAGCTTCCGAGTTATTTCGGCGATCTCGTGAACGGGCCCGAATTCACGCCCGAGGCGCGGCGCCCGGATCCGGAGCGGATGCTCTCTTGTTACCAGCACTCCGCGATGACGCTCAATTTCGTGCGGTCGTTCTCGGCTGGCGGGCTCTCGGATCTCAAGCGCCCGGAGTGCTGGGACCTCTCGTTCTCCGAGCGTGAGGACCTGCCCATGTCCGTGCGCGAGAGCTTCCAGGCGACGACGCGGCAGCTCGGCGACGCGCTCGGTTGCATGGACGCGCTCGGCGGCGTGGGAAACGAGCTTTCCCGCGTCGAGTTCTTCACGTCCCACGAAGGGCTCAATCTCCATTACGAATCCGCGCAGACCCGCACCGCGCCGTATCAGGACGAGCATTACGATCTGACCACGCACATGCCGTGGCTCGGCGAGCGCACGCGAGCGCTCGACGGCGCGCACGTCGAGTTCCTCCGGGGCATCAGCAATCCGATCGGCATCAAGCTCGGGCCGACGGTCTCGCCGGTCGACGTTCTGCGTCTGCTCGACACGCTGAACCCGCGCGAGATCCCCGGGCGCATCGTGCTCATCACGCGCATGGGCGCGGACCGCGTCGAGGATACGCTGCCGCCCCTGCTCGAGGTCGTGAAGCGCGCGGGCCGACGCGTGCTCTGGATTTGCGATCCCATGCACGGCAACACGATCACCACGAGCTCGGGCATCAAGACACGCGAGTTCGGGTCGATCATGCGCGAGATCGAGCAGACGTACGACGCGCACGACGCCTGCGGGACCCACCTCGGCGGCGTTCATTTCGAGCTCACGGGGGACGACGTCACCGAATGCATCGGCGGCGGCGTGCGCGAGGAGGATCTCACGCGCGCCTACGAAACCCTTTGCGATCCACGATTGAACCAGGCGCAGGCGCTGGAGCTCTCGTATTGCATCGCGCGCCGGATGCGGGCGAGCCTGTAGCCCGTGCGTTTTTGATCATGACCCCGTCCAAGATTGCAAGGAGAGTCGATTCATGACATCGATTCCGGCGTCCGAGGCCCCCTTTGCCCCAGCGCCCAGCGGTACAGGGCTCCTCGGAGAGTACGACATCGAATCGTCGTTCTATTTTTCGTCGAAGGTCCGCACGATCCTCGGGCGGGGCGTGGGCGAGATCATCGCACGGCCGGGTAGATCGGCGCCTGCAGAAGCGTTTGCTGAGCGCGTTGCCACCGTGCTCGCGGGGCTGGAGAGAGCCGGGCACGACCGCCCCATGGCGGTCGGCGCGCTCCCCTTCGCGGCGAATTCCCCCGCCCACCTCTTCGTGCCGACAGCCATTCGGAGCGCCGGGCCCGTGGACGCGGCGTCGATATCGCCTCGTCCCTCGTCGCCGGTCTCCGTGGATGGGATGCGTATGTCGCCCGAGCGGGACGTGTATCTGCGAGGGGTCGAGCGCGCCCTCGACGCGATACGCGACGACGAGCTGTCGAAGGTGGTCCTTTCCCGGATGCTGGAGTTGCGTTTGTCGCAGCCGGTCGAGCTCCATCCGCTGCTCGAGCGGTTGTCGAAGCGGAACGCAAGTGGGTATACGTTCGCGGTCAGGCTCCCCGAGGGGCGCGGCTCGGGTGCAACGTATCCGCGGACCTTGATCGGAGCGAGCCCGGAGCTTTTGGTGTCGCGATCCGGAAAAGCTGTATTTGCCAATCCGCTTGCCGGGTCCGCGCCACGGAGCCCGGATCCCGAGGAAGATCAACGGCGGGCGAACGCGCTGCTTGCATCCGAGAAGGATCGGCGCGAGCACGCGGTCGTCATCGAAGCCATCGCGGACGCGCTTCAGCCGTTCTGCCGGAGTTTGTCCGTCCCGTCGAGCCCGTCGCTCGTGCACACGGAGGCCATGTGGCACCTCGCGACCCCGATCACGGGGGAACTCGCGGATCTTTCGACCTCATCGCTGCGGCTCGCCATGGCCTTGCACCCGACGCCCGCGGTGTGTGGATATCCGACGGCACGCGCGCGCGCCGCCATCGAGGCGATCGAGCCGTTCGATCGCGGCTTGTTCACGGGTCTCGTGGGGTATTGTGACGCGTCGGGCGACGGTGAATGGGCGGTGACCATTCGCTGCGCCGATATCAGCAGCGACACGATTCGCGTGTACGCCGGGGCCGGCCTCGTCGCTGGATCGGCGCCCGAACGCGAGCGTGCCGAGATTTCGGCCAAGATGCGCACTGTCCTGACCGCGCTTGGCCTGGGTTCCTTGCCGGAGGATCTCTGATGCGCGCCGATGCATCCCCCGAGACGCAGCCGATCGAGGGGTTCACGCCGTGGCCTGCCGAATTCGCCGAGCGTTACCGGAAAGCCGGCTACTGGCTCGGAGAGACCTTCGGTGAATGGCTCCGCGCGCGGGCCGAACGGTTCGGCGATCGGACCGCGGTCGTCGGCGAAAAGCGCCGCTTGAGGTATCGCGAGCTCGACGCGCGAGCCTCGCAGCTTGCCGCAGGTCTCCTCGGCCTGGGCATTCGCCCGAGGGATCGCGTCGTGGTGCAGCTCCCGAACGTCGTGGAGTTTTTCGAGGTCTGCTTCGCCTTGTTTCGGCTCGGCGCGTTGCCCGTGCTCGCCCTGCCTGCGCATCGACGGTCCGAGATCTCGTACTTTTGCCAATTCACAGAGGCCGTCGCTTACGTCATCGCCGACAAGGACGGTGGATTCGATTATCGCACGCTCGCCGGGGAGATCCGGGCCGAGGCGCCGACCGTGAAGCACGTCCTCGTCGCGGGCGAACCAGGGCCGTTCACCGCGCTGGAGAGCCTATACGGCGAGCCCGCGCCGCTCCCGGAGACCGCGCCTGGAGACGTCGCATTTTTTCAACTTTCGGGCGGCAGCACCGGGGTGCCCAAGCTGATCCCCCGAACGCACGACGATTACCTCTACAGCGTCCGGGCGAGCGCGGAGATCTGCGCGCTCGATGCAGACAGCGTTTTTCTCGCGGCGTTGCCTGCGGCGCACAACTTCACGCTGAGCTCGCCCGGGAGCCTGGGCGTGCTCGATGCTGGAGGCCGCGTCGTCCTCAGCCGGCGCCCGAGCCCGGACGAGGCATTCCTCTGGATCGAAAAAGAGCGCGTCACAGTGACCGCCGTCGTGCCGCCTCTCTGCGCGGTGTGGCTCGAAGCCGCGCGCAATACCCGGTACGATCTTTCGAGCCTCCGCTTGTTGCAAGTGGGCGGCTCCAAGCTGAGCGCGGAAGTCGCGCGCCGCGTGCGAGGCACCTTTGGCTGCACGTTGCAGCAGGTGTTCGGAATGGCCGAGGGGCTCGTCAACTACACCCGTTTCGACGACCCCGAGGACGTCATCATCGAGACGCAGGGTCGGCCCATTTCCCCGGACGACGAGGTCCGGGTCGTCGACGACGACGACCGTGACGTCGAGGTCGGGGAGGTAGGGCACCTGCTCACGCGGGGCCCTTATACGATCCGCGGGTACTACAAGGCCGCCGCCCACAACGAGAAGGCATTCACGCGCGACGGCTTTTATCGCACGGGGGACCTCGTGCGGCGAACGGCCTCGGGGCATCTCGTCGTGGAGGGACGGGCGAAGGATCAGATCAACCGCGGCGGCGAGAAGATCGCGGCCGAGGAGATCGAAAATCACGTCCTCGCCCATCCGGCGGTGCGCGACGCGGCGCTCGTGGCCATGCCCGATGCATTCCTCGGCGAGCGCTCGTGCGTGTTCGTCGTGCCGCGGGAGCAGCCGCCCGCCGCTCGTGAGCTCACCGCATTCCTGCGGGCGCGCGGCCTCGCGCCCTACAAGATCCCCGACCGCATCGAGCTCATCGATGACCTTCCCAAGACGAGCGTGGGGAAGGTGGACAAAAAGGCGCTCCGCCGATGGATCGCCGACAAGATCGCCCCGAAGGGCCAGTGACGATTCGGAGAACATCGACCATGGGAATCCCCAGCATCCAGCCGTATTTCATGCCGCGGAAGGACGAGCTTCCGAAGAACCGGATGTCGTGGACGCTCGATTCGGACCGCGCCGTCCTCCTCATCCACGACATGCAGCAGTACTTTATCGATTATTATGACACCCAGGCTTCGCCGGTCGTCGAGCTGCTGGAGAACATCCGGCAGGTGCGCGAGCGGTGCCGGGCGCTCGGGATTCCGGTCGTGTATACGATGCAGCCGTCGGAGCAGACGGCCGAGGAGCGTGGCCTCCTCCTGGATTTCTGGGGCCCCGGGTTGACGGCGCACCCGCACAAGCATCCCATCGTGAACGTGCTCTCGCCGGAGGACAAGGACACTGTCCTCAAGAAATGGCGCTACAGCGCATTTCAGCGCACCCAGCTCCTCGACCTCATGCGCGGATGGCGCCGTGATCAGCTCATCATTTGCGGTGTGTACGCGCACATCGGCTGCATGTTGACCGCAGGCGAGGCCTTCATGAACGACGTGCAGCCGTTTTTCGTGGCTGACGCGACGTCCGATTTCACGCGGAATTGGCACGAGATGGCCATGACGTACGTGGCGCAGCGGTGCGGCGTCGTGCTCTCGACCCGCGACGTGATGGATGCGTTCGAGGAGGGCTCGCCGAAGGACGCGCCGTTCGACATCGAGCGCTTGCGCAGCGAGATCGCCGACCTCTTGGAGCGGCCCGCCTCCGAGATCCTGAACGGCGATTCTCTCCTCGACCTGGGCCTCGACTCCATCCGCCTCATGACGCTCGTCGAGCGGCTCCGGAATACAGGCATCGAGATTTCGTTCGTGGAGCTCGCCGAGCGAGCGACGCTCGAAGAGTGGTGGGACATGCTCTCGCCGCGAATGCAACACGCCCGCTGGCCTCGACCGGAAGGGCAGGAGGCGCATGGCGCTCACGGGTAAAACCGCGCTCGTGACGGGCGCGGCGCAGGGCATCGGGGAGGCGGTCGTGCGAGCGCTCGCCACCCGCGGCGCGAAGGTGGCCGCGGTGGATTCGAACGCGGAGCGCCTCGGCGAAGTGATCGCCGAAATGCAGGCGAGCGGCCAGCACGTGGAGGCGTTCCCCGCGGATGTCACGAAGAGCGAGGCGGTCGACGCTGCGGTGGACCGGATCGAGCGCGAGCTCGGCCCCATCGATTTTCTCGTCAATGTCGCGGGCGTGCTCCACGTGGGTCCTATCGACGCGCTGCGTGACGAGGACTGGGAGCGGACCTTCGCGGTCAATGCCCGTGGTGTGTTTTACCTCTGCCGGGCCGTGGCCAGGCACATGGTGCCGCGCGGCTCCGGGGCCATCGTGACCGTCGGATCCAACGCCGCGCGGACGCCGCGCATGCACATGTCCGCGTATGCGGCGTCGAAGGCCGCGGTCGCCATGTTCACCCAATGCCTCGGCCTCGAGCTCGCGAAGCACGGCATCCGCTGCAACGTGGTTTCACCCGGATCGACGGATACGCCGATGCAGCGATCGTTGTGGAAGGACGGGAGCGGGGCGCAGGCCGTGATCGACGGCGCGCCCGCGGCGTTCAAGGTAGGGATTCCCCTGCAAAGGATCGCCGAGCCCAGCGACGTCGCGGACGCGGTGTTGTTTCTGCTCTCGGATCAGGCGCGGCACATCACCATGCACGATCTCTGCGTCGACGGCGGCGCCACGCTGGGGGGGTGACGCCACCGTCGCGCCGTGTTCAGGGGCCGTCGCCCTTCACATTGCCGAATTGAATCTCCGAGGCCGTCCCGCGCATGACGAGCGCCGCGGCAGCGATGGCGACCGTGATCGCAAGCGCGCCGAGGACCCGCGTGGGCTTCATCTGCCACCACATCGCGAGGCCGCTGAGCGCCCACACGATCAGCGTGATGCCGGTGATGTCCGCGAAGAGCGCGAAGAACCAGGCCATGTCCCCGTGAATGGGGAAATGGTGCGTCGTGTGGAGCTTCTCCAGGAGTTCGACGAAGCGGAACTGGCCCGGACCGGCTGGCCGCCCGTCGACGCGGCCCGTGCTGAGGTCGTACACGATGTTCCACGTGCGGGCATTGGCATCACGCACGCGGAAACGTACCTCGGGGTGGACCTTCGGATGCGCCCGCAAAGGTGCCTCCGCGTCGATGCCCAGCTTGGGCAGGAGCTCTTTTACCTGCTCCTGCACGGCCGCCATTTTGTATTCGGGGAGATCGACCGTGGCGCCGGAGAAGGGGGGCGGATCGGATTTCGGCTCCGGGGCATGGGTGGAGACCGTGGCGCCGCCGCCGTCGAGGCTGACGATGAGCACGTGTCGCCCTCCGCTGCGGCTCGGCGCCGCGAGCAGAGGCCAGCCCGAGAAAGAGCGCGGGGCGCCCGAATCGAGCACGTAACCCCCTGAGGATCCGGCATTGAGCTGCGCGACGACCTTCTGCGCGATGTCGTCCGGATTCCAGGGTTTCAATCCGGTGAGCGTGGCGAGCTCCGCCGCGGAGAGGTCCCGTTGTTCGATGTCACGCCCGATCTCGGGATGATTGAAGAGCGCGCCGCTCATCCCGAAGAGGAGCACCCACGGGAACACGAGCAAGCCGAGATACATGTGCAGGCGCCGAACGAATTTCATGACGGCGCCATACCCTCGGCGGCGAGGGTGCTCGGCCCGCGGCGGAGGGGCCTCTTTCGCGGCGTCCGGAGATGTCATTGGATCTTCAGGGCCGAGAAGACGAGGCCGGGCGTGCTCAGCGCGATTTCACCCGGGCCCTTCGACCCGAGCTCGAGGAGCTTCGTGGAGTCCTGGCCCTGGAAGAGCGAGACGAAGCTCCGGTCGCCGAACTGCAGCGGAATGACGCTCCCATTGCTGGGGGCGGCGTCAAGCACCTCGGCCGTCGGGGTGTCCCCGAGCGTCAAGGTCGCCCACTTCCAGGCCGGAGCGCTCGCGAGGACGCGCGGGTGCGTGTCCGCCATGATCGGGAAGGCGCTCTCGTCGAGCACCCGCAAATAGGCCTCGTTGCCCGGGCCGCGGAGCAGGGAGCCGGCGGTTTGTCCGCCAAAGAGCGTGTTGAGCTCGACGTGGAACGCGGTGTCGAACTTCTTCGTCGCCGGGTCGAACCGAAGCATGCAAGGCGGCGCGGCATTGGCCTCGTTCAACCGGTGCACGGCCGAGCCGTAGGCCTCCGTGGCGAGATAAATCTTGCCGTCGGGCCCCTCGATGCCATCCCGCACATAGCCGCAGCGGTCGTCCGTGACGACCGTCGCCTGATCCGTCTTGCCATTCACGACGACGATCGCCGAGCGGCTCGGGACCTCCGGCCCCTTTCGATAGGCGGCGAATGTGATGACGTCGTCACCCAGGCGCAGCGGCGCGGCCGTGAACGTCAAGGTGGTATCTGCGATGACGAGCTCGGCGAGCTTGATGTCCCCGGTGATTGTCATGTCCTTCGGATTCCAGACGATGACCTGGGCCGTAGGCCCATCGAAGAAATACGCCTTCGTCTCGGAGACAAACTGGAATTGGCCGTGGTACTCGCCGATCGTGGCGATTCCCTTGCCCTGGAAGCTCATGGTGGCACCCGACTTCAAGGTGCCATCCGCTTGGAGGTCGTAACGCGTCACGGTCGGGCCGGCGTCGCCCACGATGAACACGGCGCCTCCGTCCTCAGGCCCGACACCGAGAGCACGGCCCGCGATTTCAACGCCGTTGTCGAGCGTGAGCGCGGCGTTGCCCCCGAGCTTGTCGGTCACGAGGATATAACTCGTGTTGTCCCCTCCATTGGCACCGAAGACCTGGGTCGTGAGGGCATACAGGGGGCCGGTCGCGGAACCGCCCCCGCCCCCCTGACCACCGGTGCCGCCGGTGCCGCCGGTGCCGTCGCCGTCACCGCCGCTGCAGGCGGCAAGAGCAGGAAAAGCAAGGGTGATCAGAAGCGCCGTCATTTTCTTCATGGATGTATCTCCTTGGGAAGCAATGGGTGGATCAGAGCTCGACGACGAGCTTGGCGTTCGCCGCTCGCCCCGGCTGCTGGACCCCGAACGAATCGAAGACTTTTTCATCCGTCAGGTTTTGCACCTCGATGGTGCCGCTGACGGAGCCGTCGCCGTGCTTGATGGCGTACGTGAGCGCGAGCGCGTGGACGAGCTGGGAGGGAATGACGATCTTGGAATCGGCAGCCCCGACGCTCTCCCAGCCGCGGAAGTAGGCCTCTACGTAGCGAGCCTGCCACGTGAGCGAGAGGGCATCGCGCGACCGGAGCAAATGGGTCCCTTGCAAGCGGGCGCTCGCGCCGGCGAACAGGTACGGGCGGTTGGGGATGCGATCTCCCTCGAATTTGCCGAATGCGCCCTCGTTCGCCGTGTTGCGAAAGTCCTGCCAGGTGACGTATCCGTCGAGCGCGACCCAATCCCCCGGCGACGTCCAGCCGAGCGCGCCCTCGACGCCGACCGATCGCGCCGAGAGGACGTTCTCGTGCTGAAAATAATTGCCGTTGCTGAGCAGGACGATGAGGTTTTCCGCGAAGCGACCGAAGCCGTTCACGTTGAACCGAAACAGGCCGGCGGCGGTCTCGGCGCGCTCCAGGGTCAGGCCGAGGTTCACGTTGTGGCTCGTCTCCGGTTCGAGGTGCAGGTTCTCGACGATGAGCGCGCCATTGCCAAACACCTCGTCCGGGTTCGGCAAGCGGGTGGCATACTCGTACGATGCCTTGGCGTAGAACGCTTCGGAGAAGCGGAACCGCAGGCTGTCGCCGATCCCCCCACGCTGGGTCGTCCGGTCGAGGTCGCGGAGGGTGCCGTTCGGCAGTTGCTCCTTCGTCCGAGCCATCTGCAGATAGCCCTTGGCGAAGGCGATGTTCGCGAGTTTCCCTGCGAACGGACGCGCTTCGTATTCCACGCCGGCCACGTTGCTCAGGAGCCCTCGCTGCGCGGTGAGCGGGTCGTAGTCGGTCGCGGCAATGGCGTGGTCTTTCCCCGTCCGAACGGCATAGGTGGGCGAGAGCCCGAAACGGAGCGAATGCCAGGGCGCTGGGGTCCAGGCCAGGTTGAAGCGGGCAAAGGCGTTGTGTTGCTGGATGACCTGATCGATCGCGCGGGCCTCGATCTCGCCGCGTTGCGGGAGTTCGAAGACGCAACGGCCGAACCAGTCGTACCGGCACGTGGAGAGATCCTGGAAGGCCGTGTGCGTGTACGTGTACCCGGCGACCGCGTCGAACCGTGTCCTCCGGGAGAAGGGCTGCGCATACCGGAGGTGCGCGCCCCCCGATTGTTTGGCGTAGGTGACCGCGCCATAAGGGACGGACATGAGGGCATTGTGCTGAACGTCCCTTTGGTGCTCGGTATAGAAGGCGCGCAGGAGGAGCCGCTCCGCTCGCGGGCGCCCGACGAGCCCAACCTCGACGCTCCCGCCGCCGGCGCGGTAGCCGTCGTGGAACCGATGAACGCGGGCCGGCGAGAGGCGGCCTTGCGCGTCGAAGACCTCGACGTCGATCGGATAGTCGTTTCGCGTGTAGTCGTAGAATCCATTCACGCGAGCAAAAAAACCGCTGGGCTCGTGCAGATGCCGGGCGCTCAGCGTCCATCGGTACGTCTTGAAGGACCCGACCTGGTAGGACGCCGAGGCGTGCGTGCCGTGGACGTCCGCATCGGTCACGAGGTTCACCGCGCCTCCCAGGGCATCGGCGCCAAAACGCACGGGGACGACGCCGCGGTAAATCTCGATACGCTCGACGAGGTTGACCGGGACATTCGTGATCCCGTGCGCATACCCGGCGAAATCGAGGGGCACGCCGTCGAGGAAAAAGCGGATCTGTTCGCCCGTGAGGCCATTGAGCGAGAGGCGCGCGTTCGATCCAAGCCCGCCGGCCCGGCGCACCCCGACGCCCTCGGAGCGCGCCAGCACCTCGCCGAGGTCCGCGGTGCGCCGCTGCGCTTCTTCGGTCTCGATGACCTGGACGGCCTGCGCGGACCGGCGCAGGCGGTCGACTTCGGAGGCGCCGCGGACCATGACATCGATCGGAGGTTTGGCAGGACCGACCGTGACGGGCGCTGCGGGGGCCGTCGGCGCGGGCGCTGCGGGGGCCGTGGCCGGGGCGGGCCGAGCCTCGGGGGTCGGGGCGGGCTCCGGCGGCAACCTGAATTCGTAGGCGTAGAGGACGATCGCCGCGACGGCCTTGTCTCCGCGGCGAGCCGGCGTGAAACGGAATCGCAGCACCGCTTCTTGGGCGGCCTCGTCAAACCCGTTTCCGGCCGGCTCCACGACCTCGGCTTTCGTGACGTGCCCCGCCGCGTCGATGCGGAGCTTCAGCACCACGCGGCCCTCCCGTCGGGCCGCGCGTGCCTCGTCCGGATAGACCGCCTCGGCTACCTCGATGAGCTCGGGCGGGTGCACCGTGCGCTCGGTCGTCGGGCTCGCCTGCGCAGGCGCCGAGCCACTCGGCTCCGCGTCCTGCGCGAGGGCGGGCGGACAAACCGAGAGGGCGAGGGCCAGGCCCCCGGCCCATCCGGTGCACGAAAAACGACGCGCCCGGGCCATCGGAGATTCAGGACCTCGCGCCGGCCGGGCTGCCCTCGAATGCGCCGCGCTTCGCCATCTCGGCGAGCGCGTCGTGCGCCGCGTCGATGGTGAAATCGATCTGCGCCTGCGTGTGCACGCCCGAGATGAAGCTCACGTCGCGGCGCAGGAGCACGCCGCGGGTCGCCATGGCGCCGACGAACTGCGCCGCGAATTTCGTGTGCGTCGGGAGATCGTCCGCGAAGAGGAAGAACGGAATCGCGTCGTAGCCCACCACGCGCAGCGGCGTCCCGATCTTTTGGGACTTCTCGTTGACGCCTTCCCGAAGCCGCTTGCCGAGGGAGGCGATCCGCTGGATGTAATCGGTATCCCGGTATTCGCCGAGGACCGCCTTGCAGACCTCCAGGGAGAGCATTTCGCCGCCGAACGTCGTCGATACCTGGAGCTCCGCGAGGCGGCTCATCACCTCCCGCGGGCCGGCGATGGCGGAGAGCGGCATGCCCGCCGCGATGCCCTTCGAGAGGCACACGAAATCGGCCGCGATCCCATAAAATTCCTGGGCGCCGCCGAGCGCGAGGCGGAAGCCCGTCACGACCTCGTCGAGCACGAAGAGCACGCCGTGGGCGTGGCAGGTCTCGCGCAAGGTACGCAAGAACTCCGCCGAGACGACACGCTTGTAGGGCAACGAGAGCAGCACGAGCGCGATTTCGGAGCCCTTCTGGGCGATCAGGTCGAGCAGCGGTTGCTCTTCGGCCTCGGCCATGAGCGGCATGCGATAGGTGTAGTCGCGCAGCACCGCCGGCACGCCGGGCGTGTCGAACATGAAGTGATCGTGCCAGCCATTGTAGCCAATGGTGACGACCTTTTCGCGCCCCGTCACGTGGCGGGCGAGCCGGATCGCAGCCGAGGTCGCGTCCGCTCCGGTCTTGAAGAAGCGGGCCATCTCCGCGCCGGGGATCAAATCGACCAGCGCGCGCGTGGCCGTGACCTCGATCTCCGTCGGCAACGAATGCAGCACGCCGTTCCCGAGCGGCTCGCGAATGGCGCGGACGACGGCCGGGTGGTTGTGCCCCAGCGTGTTCGCCCCGAGGCCGCAGATGAAATCGATGTACTCGTTGCCATCGACGTCGCGCACGAGCGCGCCCTCGCCGGTCTCGAGGTACACCGGGAATGAGCCGAGCGCGTACATCTCCGGCCGCTTCATGAGCGACTGGGTGACGCCGGGGATCAGCCGGCGCGCATCGGCGAGCAGCGCATTCGAGCGATCGAGCTTCAATTCCCCGACGATGGGGCGCGGGAGACCCAGCTCCCGACTGCCTTCGTCTACACCAAGCTTCCGTGAGGTCATGCGAGATTTCCTTTGGTTCGGGTGGAGCGTCGCTTCAGGCGCGGCCCTCTCGCCGGCTCGACGGGCGCGGCAGTTTGCCGGTCTCGACGCAATGATCCAGGTAACGAAACACGAGCGAACGATCGATGGCGGGGCAATCGATTCCGCTGCCGGACAGGCCACGAAGCACGTTGTCACTCCGCACGCGCCCCAGGCCGAAGGCTTGTGGCTGCTCTCCGGGATCTGCCTGGAGATCGAAGAAGGCGAGCGTGGCGCTTTCGGCGGCGCCGGCGCCGCTCTCCAGGCGAGCGCGGAAGGCCGGGACGGAGCAGGTCTCGACAACATACCCATACTCGCGAACCCAGCGGAACACGTCCTTCAACCGGACGTCGGGCGCGGGGGCCAGGTTGTACACCGCGGCGCGCGATGGCCCGGTGAGGGAGAGCTCCACGATCGCGCGTGCCACATAATCGACGGGGGTCCACGTCTCGGAGACGTCGAGGTCGGGCAAGGTCGCCTTGGGGATGCCGGCGAGGAGGAGGCGGAAGACGAGATCCTGCTCGTTGACGATCCCCGTTTCGGGAGCGCCGACGACGCGGCCGAGGCGATACACGGCGACCGGCAATCCGCGCTCGCCCGCTTGTTCTGCGAGGCGCTCGGCGATCCATTTGCTCTGCTTGTAGCCGTCGCTCAGCTCTGGATGTGCCGGGACGAACGCCTCGTGGACCTCGGGGTTTTTCGCGATCGACGGTGCCACGGCCAGCGTCGAGACGTGGTGCACGGGCTTGGGGCGCGCCGTCGCGGCGAGGCGCAAGACCTCGTGGGTCCCGAGGACGTTCACCGCGCGCATGCTGCGATAATCACGAACGAGGCTGACGATCGCGGCGTCGTGGTAGATCGCGTCGGACTCCGTGGCCAGGCGATTCCACGTCTCCTCTCCGAGCCCGAGGCGGGGCAAGGCGAGATCCGCGGGCACGGCCACGACCCGATCCTCGAAATGCGCCGTCGGCAGGTGTTGTTTTTCCAAGGCGGTGCGGAGCCGATCCGCCGCTTGTGTCTCGTCCGCGGCGCGCACGAGACAAACCACGCGGGCTGCGGTCCGCTGCAAGAGCGCATGCAAGAGGTGCACCCCGACGAACCCTGTCGCGCCCGTCAATACGACCTGGCGGGTCGACGAAAGCACGGTCGCGCGCGCGAGCGAGGGAGGGACGATGTCCTCCGGGAGGACGGCGTCGGCGAGCATGGCATCCGTGAGCCCCGCGGAGGCCTTCGTGATGCCTCCGGCTTGCTCGAGGGCGCGCGAGAGCTCCGCGATCGTCGGGTGTCGAAACACCATCGCGACGGGGATCTCGCGCCCGAGCGTGATGCCGAGGCGCGTGGCGACCTGAATGGTTTGCAGGGACTGTCCGCCGCGCTCGAAGAAATCATCTTCCACGGAGAGGTCGCAAACCCCGAGGATTTGCTCCCATACGCCCATCACGATCTTTTCGAGGTCCGTCGTCGGGACGTCCGACGCGGCGGTGCGGGTGGCGCCCGCGTCTCGCAGCGCGGCTCGGTCGATTTTGCCCGTGCTGGTCCGCGGCAATCGATCCGTGAAGAGGAATGCCGAAGGAACGGAGGCGGAGGCCAACGCCGATTGCGCGTGCTGGCGGAGCGCGGCCGGGGAGGGCAGGGGAGCATCGGCCACGATGTGCGCGGTCAGGCGCTTGATGCCCCCGGGCAGGACGGATCCGACCACCGCGACCTCGCGCACGCCGGGGAAACGAAGCAAGACGGTCTCGATTTCGCCTGGATCGACGCGGTGCCCGCTGATCTTGAGCTCCTCGTCGACGCGGCCGACGAACACGAGCTGGCCGTTCTCATTTTGCCGGACGAGGTCCCCGGTGCGGTAAGCGCGCGGCGGATCGGGCAGGTGTTCGAGGGTCGGGAATCGCGCGGCGGTGAGCTCCGGCTGCCCGAGATACCCCGTGGCCAGCCCTCCGCCCATCAGATACAGCTCCCCCACGGCGCCTCGCGCGACGAGCCTTCCATCCGCGTCGAGGACGGCCGCGCGGACGCCGGGCAATGGGGTGCCGATCGGGACTTCCTCGTCGCTCCCGGCCGCAGATTCTCCGCCGGACAGCGTGGCGAACGTGGCCACGACGGTCGCTTCCGTGGGGCCATACGTATTGAACAACTGGACCGTGGGGCCGACGGCGCGACGAAAACGCGCGACGTGCTCCGGGAGCGCAGCTTCCCCGCCGATGATGACGATGCGGACGCTGGGGGGAAGGGACGCCGCGCCGGTCGAGAGGCTGTAGGCGACCTCGTGCCAGAAGGCCGTGGGCAGGTCGAGCACGGTAATGGCGTGCTCGGCGCAAGCGTCGAGCAGCCGGAGGACCGATTGCAACATCGCTTCCGTGCGCAAGACCAGCGTGGCGCCCAGGCACAAGCTCCCGAAGATTTCCTCGACGCTCGCGTCGAATTGCAGCGGCGCGAATTGAAGCACCCGATCGTCGCGGCGAAACCCATACCCGGTCGTCGCGCCGGCCACGAAATGCGAGAGGGCCGCGCGGCTGATCACGACGCCCTTCGGCCGGCCGGTCGAGCCGGAGGTGTAAATCACGTACGCCGGATGCTCGGCCCCTCCACGAATCGGCGCCTCGGGCAGGTCGGAGGGGATCTCCTCGTCCGCCCGCACGATCGGAGCCGTCGTCGCCTGCTTTGCTTGCTCGGCGTATTCCGCATTCGTGACGAGCACCGCGGGGCTGGCGTCGGCGAGGATGGCCGCCGTCCTGCTGCTCGGCCCTTTGGGATCGAGTGGCAGGTATCCCGCGCCGGAGAACAACGTGGCGAGAATGGCTGTGATGGCCTCCATGCTGCGGGGAAGCATCAAGGCGACGAGCGTGCCCGGTCCGGCGCCGAGCGCCACGAGGCGAGCCGAGAGCCGACGGGCCGCGAGAACGAGCTCGCCATACGTCATTCGCCGCCCTTCGTGTTCAAGGGCCACGGCGGCGGGCTCGGCGAGCGCGTGTTCGAGGATTTGCTCGACGATGTCACGCGGCGGGGCGTTCAGCGGCCCGCCGTCGAGGATCTCGCCGGGGCGCGAATCTGCCGTGGAGGACGAAGGCGCCGCGGCTCCGTGGATCGTGAATTCGGCGATCGGCTGCGCGGGAGTGGACAAGGCCGCTTCGAGGAAATGCAGGAATCGACGCTGATGCGCCGCAAGCTCTTCGGCGGTGTAACAATCCGGATTGGCGTCGAAATCGAGGCGGGGCCCGCGCCCGTCCGACCGCGCGTACACGTTCATCGCGATGTCTTCGACCGGCCCGGCGGAGATGTTGTGCGCGATGGCGCGGTGGCCGGCGAAGCGCAGGTCGTAATCGAACGGCATGATGTTCACGACCGGTCCGAACAACCGTCGAGCCCCGCCGATCAGCTTGAGGTCCCGGCGAAGCTGCTCGTAGCGGTAGCGCAGATGGGGCCGGATCGCGCGCATCTCGTCGGCGACCGTCTTGACGAGCGCAGACAGGCTCGTTCCTTTCGCGACAGGGACGCGCAGCGGCACGATGTTCATCACCATGCTCGGGATACGCAGGGAGACGGAGCCCAGGCGGCCCATGACGGGGAGGCCGAGGACGAGCTCCGGCGCGCCGGTCATGGCATGGGTATAGGCCGCTAGTGCGGCGACGATCACGTCGGGCCAGCTCGCGCTCGTGCTGCGCGCCACCGCCTGCATTCGCTCCATCGTGGCGGGGGAGAGCGAAGTGGTGTTTCGCAATGCGCTGCGCGAAGCCATGGCGGAACGAACGCCGAGGCTGACCGGCGCGGGGCGATCGGCGAACCGCTGCATCCAGAAGGCGCGGTCGCGCTCGTAGGCGGGGGAGGCGCGGTAGCCGAGGTCTTCCTCGACGACCCGCAGGAGCGAGCCGAACGGCGCACCGGTATTGGTGCGGCCTTCGATCCGGGCGGTATAAAGCTCCGCCACGCGCCGCGCGATGAGCGAGAATCCAAAACCGTCGAGCGCGATGTGGTGGGCCCGCTGGTACCAGTAGGTGCGGTCCGGGCCGGCGGTGAAAAGGGCCTCCGTGAAGAGCGGCCCGCGGCGGAGATCCACGGTCGTTCCGAGGTCCGCCCGCATCCATGCGTCCACGAGAGTCCACGGATCGGCCTCGCAAGCGACGTCGATCCGGTGCAGGGGCCAATCCAGGGAAGGCGCAAGGAGCTGTCGGGGTCCGTCCTCGGCCACGAAAAGGCGCATGTGCAGCGCCTCGGCCTCCGTGACCGCCTGCCGCAGGGAGGCCTCGAAGACGGCCGGATCCACGGGTCCGCCAATCTCGATGCATTCGCCGGCGTTGTAGATCGGGAGCGTCGGGTCGAGCTCCTGGCCCAACCAGATGCCGTGCTGCGCTGCCGAGAGAGGCCAGCGCGCATTCGAGGGCTCAGGCATTACGCGCCCCTCCCGCGAGCAGCCGCGCGACGATGGGCCCGCAAGGGAGTCGGGTTTGACCGGCTCGTTCGAACATGTTGGCTTGGACACTTCCTTGACGCGAACTGACCCAACATTTGTTGAAAATGAAGTTCAAAGTCAAGTCCATTCTCGTGGCTTCTGTGGTAGGTGGGACACGACGGGGCGAAGTGTGATTCGCGCAACGTCGTGTTGTGCCAAAGGGAGTGGGAGGAGAGTGCGCTGGAGCACGTGAGGCCCGGCGCGGGGGGATGCGGGGTAGGGCGGGTCGGCGGCGGGGAGGCCGCCAGGCGGGATGCGGCGCGCGGGGGGAGCGGCGACGTCGTCGCGGCGCGTTACTGGAAGCTCGCCTGGAGGCTGAACGGACCGCCCTTGCTCGGCGGAATCGTGTCGACGACGACGGTCACCTCGTGCCCCGCGACGAGAGGCACCGCGACATCCTCGACGCTGTTCGGGGGCCAGCCCCAGTTCGAGCACCCGAGGAGCGTGCCCTCGGTCGCCGCCGCGCAGCCGTCGATCACGTAGAGGGCGTAGTTCGCGTTCGTCTCGTCGATGTGCAGCGTCAGCGTCCCGTCCTTCGGCGCGACGTAGCGGTACATGACCTCGCCGCCGGTGACGTAAGTGCAGGACTCGTTGGCGTTGTTGAGGTTCGGCGCGCTCGTCGTGTCGCCGACGTTGGGCGACGACGTGGAGAGCGTCGCGAGGCCTCCGCAGGTCGTGGGCCAGTCAGGGCTGAGGCAATCGGCCGAGCAGAAGCCTTCGCCCTGCACCGTGTTGCCGTCGTCGCAAGCCTCGGGGCCGACCGCGACGCCGTCGCCGCAGACCGCCGGCGTGAACGCCGCTCGCAACGTGAAGGGCCCTTCGTCCTTCATCGTGTTGCCACGCACGACGATCATCACGGGGCCGCTCGGCGTCGTTGCGAAGTCGAAGTCGAGCTCCTCGGGGGTGTTCGCGGTGCTCTTGCAAGCGAGCTCGCTGCCGCTCGGATCGGCGCAGTCGCCGAGCACGAGCAGGTCGAGGTCCTCCGCCGACGTGAGGCTGAGCGAGAGCCGGCCCGGTCCCGGCACGTCGAAGGTGAACGTCTTCGAGGGCACGACGATGTAGAGCTCGCAGCTCCCGCCGTAACCCGTGGGCGCGCCTGCCGTCGTGCTCTGGATGTCGACGTCGAGCGTGAGCGGCTCGGCGACCTTGCAGAGGACGTCGAACTCGGCGTTGTTGCAGTCGCCCGAGCAGCCATCCCCCGACGTGGTGTTGCCGTCGTCGCAGATCTCGTTGAGCGGGTCGAGCACGCCGTCGCCGCAGACGGGGATCGTCCAGCAGAGGCCGACGTTCGGGTTCGAGAACATGCTCGCGCAGTACTCGCCCGCGGGGCATTCATTGAGGTCCGTGCGGCAGATGCGCTCGCAATGCTCGATCGGCTCTTCGGGGTAGAGGCTCAGGCAGATGCCGCGGAACGCCTCACCGTCGGAGGCGCAACCGCGATACGGCACCCAGCTCGGCTGGCACGCGCCGTCGATGGGCGCCGGATCGCCGCTCTCGGGCGCGAGGCAGACGTTCGACATGCCGCAGACGCGGCCTTCGGGGCAGCCGGGGTCGGCCGTGAGGTACGAGCAGGTCTTCTCGCACGCGGCGGGCACGCCCGCGCACAGGCTGCCGACCTCGCAGCCCGTCGAGATGTCGGGCTCGCTGCACGCCTCGCCGGGCGCGCCGTTGCCCGTCGGCCGGCAGACGCCGTAGTACTGCACCGGGTCGGTCGCGATGCACTCTTCGCCGGTGGGGCAGGCGCCCGAGGCGAAGGGCGTGCACGCCTTGTAACAAGCCCCGATCGAGTTCTCGGCGGGCACCTGCGCCATGCACTGCTCGCCCTCGGGGCACATGACGTCGAACGTGAAGAGGCACTCGTACGGCGCGCATGTGCTCGTCTTGGGCGAGCAGACCTGGCGCGTGGTGTTGCCGCAGTCCTCGGCTTTCTCGCAGGGGATGCCGTCGACGGGCGTCGTGTCGAACGACCAGGAGGGGATCACGAAGCAGCCGCCGCCCGGCACGGCTTCCCACGTCCCGTCTTCCTTGCGTGCGACCTCGGAGAGCGTGACGTCGGTGATTTTACCGGCCGCGATGCTGCGATCGTCGGGATCAAGCTTCGTGAGCTCGATCTTGCCGCTCGTCTGGAAATACGTGCGCGTCGGGATCTCGGTGGAGTCCGGCGTGATCACCGTGACGCAGTGCTGGCAGCTGCCGAAGTGGTCGTTCGGCGCCGCCGCGAGATCGAAGCTTCCCGGCACGAGCGGAGGCAGCCCCGGGGTGATCCACTCGTCGTAGATCTCGAGGACGGCGAGCGTCTGGTACGCGTCGTCGGCCGTGGGCGAGACGTTCGCCTGGACGGAGAAGTAGGCGTCGGTGAAGCGGTAGATCTGCGTGCGCGAGACGTCGAGCGTGATGCAGCCGCCGCCTCCGCCCTGTCCGCCGGCGCCGCCCGAGCCGCCGGAGCCGCCGGAGCCGCCGGAGCCCGGTGAGGGGGGCACGTCGTCGGCGCAACCCGCGAGGAGCGCCATCGTACAGCCGAACGTGGCGAAAATAAGCTTGCGAATCATGGTGATGACCTCGTCGTTAAGCGTGCGCAGGAACCATGGCGCCGGCGCTCGCGGGGCCGCGTTGAAAGTTTGTTGAAAGGCGGGCGCGCCGGCCGAAATCAGCTCAAGACGACCGGGTACTCGGGGGAGAGGAGGTACCCCCCGGCCTTCTGCTGGATCACGCCCTGCAGGCCCAAGCGGCGCAACGTCGCCACGGCGGCGTAGACGCGTTCGGCGGCCGCGGAGGTGAGGATGCGCTCGCCGGGCCATCCCGCCTCGACGAGCGCCGCGACCGAGGCGGCCTCGCCCGGGCGCTCCTCCCGATGCCGCGCGAGGGCGCGCAGCACGCCGCGGATCGCCTTGCGTCGTTCGAGCGGGATGGATGCATCGCTCCCGGGCGCGCGGAACCAGCTCCCGTCGCGCGCGAGGAGGAGCGGAGGCGTGGTGTGGGGCGCGGGGACCGGGCTCCGCAGACGAAGGGCGAGGCGCACCTCCGAGCACGTTGCGAACGCGGCGGGCGGATCCTCGCCGAGCAGCACGCGCACCGCCGCGAGGAACATCGGCTTGGGGTAGGCGGAGAGCGAAGCTTCGGCGCGCCGGTAGAGCGTCGCCGCGTCGCCCGTCGCGCCCCGCCGTGCGGCGACCACGCCTTGGGCCGCGAGCACGACGCCCTCGTATTCGCCGCAGTTTTCACGCGCGAGCGGCAACGCAGCGCGCAGGTGCTTTGCGGCGGCGGAGAGCTCGCCCGCTTCGATGAGCGCGGTCGCGAACTGGTACAAGGCGACGGCCTGGGCGCGCCGCACCCCCGCGGCGTCGAGGCGGGCCACGGCGTCGGAGTACAACGTGAGCGCGCCGGTGAGATCGCCCCTCTCTTGCTTGCAGCGCGCGAGGTACGAGAGCGAGATCCCCTCCCAGTGCGGCGAGCCGATGCGTGTGAGGGCTTCGAGCGCATCGCCGAGGAGGCGCTCCGCTTCGTCGAAGTCGCCCGCGGCGAGCAGGATCACCCCGAGCGCGAGGCGCGACGTCCCGGAAGTGCTCTCGTCGCCGGCGCGATCGGACTCCGTGATGCACTGACGAAAGAGCGGGATGGAGCGGTCGTACTCGTCGGTCCCGCCGAAGCTGTTCGCGAGCATCGCGAGCAAGCGCGGGCGGAGTTTCGGCTCGGCGCACGCTTCGAGCGCGCGCTCGAAAAAGGCGCGCGCGCGTCCCCAGTCCCCGAGGCCCGCCAGCGTGTTGCCGAGCCCCGCGAACGACTCGGCGAGCAACGCGCGGTCGCCGGTCGACTCGCCGATCGCGCGCGCCCGATCCAGATCGGCCGTCGACTCCGGCATCCGGCCGAGGAAGCGGCGGACCGTCCCGCGCGAAAGGAGCGCGCGCCCCACGAGGAGAGGCGGCGCACCTTCGGCGTCGTCGTCGCCCAGCGCGCCGCCGAGCAGCTCCTCGACGGTGATGTATGGCAGCCCGGACGCGGGCGCGGCGAGCACGAGCGCCGCGCGGAGCGTGAGGTCGGCACCCAGCAGCCCTCGCCGATGGACGATCGTGGCCAGGTTCTCCCGCTCGCGTTCGAGGGCGCGGCGCGCGCCTGCGTCGGCAGAACCGACGAGCCGCTCGCCAAGGCCCACGTAGTAGCGAGCATGCCGCTCGGCCGCGCGCGCCGCTCCGCCTTCCCGGCGCGCGAGCTCGCTCTCGGCGAACTCGCGGATGCAGATCAGAAGGTCGTAGCGGCGCTCGTTCGGATCCTGATCGACCGTCAGCATCGACTGGTCGAGCAGCGATTCGAGCAGATCGAGCGGCCACGATTCGCCTTCCTCGCCGAGCACGGCGTCGGCGGCGTCGAGCGAAAAACCGCCGCGGAACACGGAGCTTGCGAGGAACGCGTCCTGCTCCGGTGGTGCGAGCATCACGAACGACATCTCGATGCTCTCGCGGAGGTTCGCCCGGGTGATCGTCCCGTCGGGCCGCCGGAGCATGCGGAAGCGCTGCGAGAGGCGCGCGAGCACTTGCTTGGGCGCGAGCATGCGGAAGCGCGACGCTGCGAGCTCGAGCGCGAGGGGCAGGCCATCGAGCTCGCGGGCGAGCTCTTCGAGGGTCGCGCGATCCTCCTGCGGATCGAACGCATCGCGCACGAAGGCAGCAGCGCGCGTCACGAGCAGCTCCGCCGCTTCGGACCAGGGCTCGCCCGGGCGCCGCTCGGTCGAAAGCGGCGCGAGGCTGATCGTCGTCGCGGGCGCACCGGCGAGGCGCCGCCTCGATGTGACGAGCACGCGCGCCCCCGGGCGTTCGAACCACGCCGCGAGCGCCGCGTCGGCCGACGCGGGGAGCTGCTCGAAGTTGTCGAGTACGAGCAGCAGGGCGTCCTCCGCCAAGACCTGCTCGCGCACGCGCCGCGCGAGCTCATCCGGGGAGATGTCGAGCGGCACGGGCACGCCGAGGCAACGCGCCACCTGGAACAGGAACGCGCTGAGCGAGGCGGCTTCCGTCAGGTCGCAGAACCGAAGCGCGGAGAGGGGCGGCGTCCGCCGCGCGAACTCCGTGGCGAGCCGTGTCTTGCCGACGCCCGGCGGCCCGATGAGCTCGACGAGGCGCCCGCGCGTGAACGCATCCGCGATTTTTTGAAGCGCGTGCTCGCGTCCGACGAATCGGCTGGGGCCTCCGTCCCGAGGTGATTGCGTCTTGCCGGGCCGCGGCGGCATCTGAATCCGATCGTAGCGCGAACGGTCGTGGACGTCCCTGGCCGAAGCCATCCCGAGCCGGCGAACGCGAGCGCCTACGGGGTAGGGGCTTCGGTGGCGAGCCGCGCACGCTCCAGCGCCGCCTCGGGGAGGCTGGGACGAGCTCCCTGCGCCTCCTCGACCCTTTTCGCGTCCCTCAATGCGCGAGCAACCACTGCGAAAGCGGCTCCCACGCGAGCGTGGGCGCGTCGTCGGCGTAAAGCAGGTCGGCGTGGCCGAAGTCCTCGGGCTCGTTTTCGACCGGGAGGCGACGCACGACATGCGTGGTGACGTCGGTGGAGCCGACGACCGTGGTGGTGTAAAGGCCGTGATCGCCGAAGCCGCCCGCGGCGCCGAGGTAGAAGAGCGGGACCGTGATATCGGCGAGGTGGTCGCCGAGCGGCAGGGGCGCCTCGCCGCACCAGAGGGCATCCCGATCGGCGCTCTCGACGAGCGCCTGGTGGGGCGGCGAATGCGCGAGCCAGTCGTTGATCAGCGCCTCGGACGCATACTGGAGATCGGTCGGCGCGCCGTCCGTGAAGGCACCGGCGATGAGGTGGTATTTGGGTTTGGGCTCGTAAAACTGGTACGTCTGCGTCACGAAACCCAGCATCACCTCACGGTTCGTATAGCCGTCGTAGAACGGCGACGGGTCCGCGGGGGCGGAGGCGGCGAGCTCGCCGAGGGGCTGGAAGAAGGCGCTGTTGTCGCTGTCCACCTCGCCCTGCGCAACCAGATCGCGCTCCTGTGCAGCATTGTCGCAGGCCACTTGCTTGCTGGCCGTGTCCTCGGGGGCCACCTTTGCATAGATGTCGATGGGGACGATCCCCTTGACTTGCCGTTGCTCCGGCTGCTTTTGCGTCTCCTCGGCGGCATGGAGGTACGTGATCTGCGCGCCACTGCTGAATCCGCCCAGGAACATGAGGCCCTGCCCCGCGCCGGTCAGGCTGCGAATCGTACGTGCGAAGAGCAGCGCGCGCCCCGTGTCGGAGACCGCCTGCACCACGCCCATGTCGGCGAAATCGGAGAAATCGGCGCCCTCCTTCGGCGCCGTGGTCCACCGCCGATCGAGGCCCCACACGTCGATCCCGCGCTCGGCCAGGTAGACGGCCAGCCCGTGATCGGGCTGCGCCGCGGAGCTCGTCAGCGAGGGCGCGAAGTTCGTGGTGAAGGTCGCGAAATCGCCGTGCAGGAGCAGGATCGCGCGGGCCGCGGGGCGCGCCCGCCAGGGTGCGTCCTCGCGCACGATCCGGTGCACGCGGACGCGCGCATTGGCCGTGTCCCCCACCTTCACGAGAAAGCTGTAATGATACACATCGCCGGCGACCTGTTCTCGCACCAATTCGGCCACCTGCGCCGTGATCGCCGATGCCGACGTCTCCGCGGCGTCCTGCAGCGTCTCTTCGTCGTTTTGCGCCGGCGCTGCCGTTTCCGTTGTGCACCCACTGGAAGCGAGCGCCAACAAGCCCAGCACGACGGGAGCATGCTTCATCTTCATCCTTCGTCTCCTTGCTCGATGCGCCAAGCACACGACGTGCCAAGAGATTTCGGAAGCATTGAAAGGATTTCGCCGTCGGCCGCGCTGGCCAGATCGCGCAACCTTGCGCAAGCTGCACGTGGTTGCTCAATTCGCGCAGCGATATCCCAGGCGTGCGGGACATCTTTGCGCCGTTGCCTACAAGCTCGGACACACGGCGCGGAAACGATGCTATCCTCGGCCGCATGCACGTACGCTCCCTCGATCACCTCGTCCTCACGGTCCGCGACATGGACCGCACCCTTGCCTTCTATACCGAAATCCTCGGCATGGAACCCATCACCTTCGGCGCCGGCCGCAAGGCGCTCCGGTTCGGAAACCAGAAAATCAACCTCCATGCTGCGGACAAGCCCATCGACAAGAACGTACGTCACGCGACCCCGGGCTCGGCCGACCTGTGCTTCTTGATCGAGGGCACGCTGGACGAGGCCATCGCGCACCTGCGGGACAAGGGCGTGCCGATCCTCGAGGGGCGCGGGCGACGCACCGGCGCCGTGGCGCCGATCGAATCGGTGTACGTGTACGATCCGGACGAGAACCTGATCGAGCTCGCCGTCGAGGTGAGGGAGGAGATCTCCGGATGAACCCTGCGCGCCCCGTGCAGATTCGCCACCTCCGGCCGTCCGATTATCGCGTGATGCCCTGGAAAAACGGCCTCGGCACCACGACCGAGATCGCCGTCGAGCCGCCTGGAGCTGGGCTCGACGATTTTGCCTGGCGATTGAGCATCGCCGATCTGGCGGCCTCGGGGCCGTTCTCCACGTTCCCGGGTATCGAGCGGATCCTCCTCCAGACCGAGGGCGCGCCCATGGAGCTGGTGCACGAGGGGCGAGGCCGGCGGAGGCTCGTGCTTTTGGCCCCCTATCGTTTCGACGGCGCATGGCCGACGCACGGCGAGCTCGGTGGGACGCCCGCGCGTGATTTCAACGTCATGGCGCGACGTGCGCTCGTCCGCCCGAGCGCAGCCGTGCATTCGCTTGCCCGCGGCTCGATCGTCCACCTCTGCCTGGCGGCGGAGACGCAGATCCTTCATGTATTCCGCGGCAGGGTCGCCATTCGTGTCGACGGCTCCGACACGGCCACCGATCTCCTCGGGGCGGAGACGCTGATCGTGAATGGTCAGGCGGAGATCGCGGTCGCCGCCGACGTGGACGAGGCGGTGGTGTTCGTCGTGGCGCTCGACGGCGCCCGTTCTTGAGCGAGCGGGAAATCGTGGCGATTCCCGCTTGACAGGCCAACTGAATTTCATTCCCATCCTGCCATGGCTCACGGGATCACCGCCGGCGCGCTCGTTCTCGTCGGGGCGTCGATGTTCGCGTGCACGGAAAAGGGTCCCTCCTCGGCCACGGGCGGCGCCGGGGGTGTGGGCGGCGTCGGAAACGGCGGCGCGGGCGGGACCGCGGGGGCCGGGGGAACGGCAGGCGCCGGGGGAACGGCAGGCGCTGGCGGAACCGCAGGCGCCGGCGGCGCTGCGGGTGCAGGCGGAGCAAGTCCGGGGGACGTGCTCGTACATGCAGATTTCCAGCAGCGCGAGCCGGGTGTGTACAGCGAGGACATGGTGGCGGGCGATTTCGTCGGGGCGCCGACCTGGAACAATGGGCTCGACGAGGGGCGCGCGAGCATCGTCGACGAGGCGGGCAATCGATTCCTGCGGGTCACGTATCCGGCGGGCGAGGTGGGCCCGGCTCATGGCGGCGTGCAGTTCAAGGTGCCGCTCGGGCAGACGTATCAGGAGCTTTTCCTCTCCTATCGTGTCCGGTTCGGCGCCGGATTCGCCTTCGTGAAGGGCGGCAAGCTCCCGGGGCTCGTCGGTGGTTCGGCCCCCACGGGCTGCGTCGAGGACACGACCGGCTTCTCGGCGCGGATGATGTGGCGCAGCGGGGGAGCGGCGGTCCAGTACATGTACTTCCCCGAGAAGATCAATGACTGCGGCGACGATTACGCGTACATGTCCGGCGGGAGCGCGGTTTCTTTCGAGCCGGGGACCTGGCACACGGTGGAACACCGGCTGGTGATGAACACGCCCGGCGAGCACGACGGCGTCCTCGAGGCCTGGTTCGACAAGCAGCCCGTCCTCGGCGAGCAGGCCTTCCTCTTCCGCCTCGCAGGCGCCACGTACGGCATCGACGCGCTGTACTTCTCGACCTTCTTCGGCGGCAGCGACGCGAGCTGGGCGCCTCCGTCCGCGCAGACCGTCGATTACGACGATTTCATCCTCTCCACGGGCCCCATCACGCACTGAGGGCCCTGGTTTCGCCGGCCGAACGGGAGGGCACGTGCTGTCGCTGATAGGGATCGCCGTGGTGGTCTTGGGCTTCATGGCCCGCCTCAACCCGCTGCTCGTGGTGACGGCGGCCGCCCTCGTGACCGGGCTGGCCGGCGGCATGGGACCCGTCGAGGTCGTGGCGACCTTCGGCAAAGCCTTCAAAGAAAACCGATATGTGAGCGTGGTATGGGTCGTGCTCCCCGTGATCGGGCTGCTCGAACGGGCCGGATTGCAGGAGCGAGCCAAGACCCTGATCGGCGGAATCCACGCGGCCACCACCGGCCGACTGCTCCTGCTTTATTTCGTTTTTCGCCAGATCACCGCGGCGCTGGGCCTGACCTCGCTCGGCGGCCACGCGCAGATGGTGCGCCCCTTGATCGCCCCCATGGCCGAGGCGGCGGCTGAGAGTCACCACGGGCCGCTCCCCGAGGAGGCCCGCCAGACCGTACGGGCCCACGCCGCCGCAGCCGATAACATCGCGCTGTTTTTCGGCGAGGACATCTTCATCGCGATCGCCTCGATCCTCCTGATCAAGGGTTTCCTCGCGCAAAACGGGATCCTCGTCGAACCGCTCCAGCTCTCCGTATGGGCCATTCCCACGGCGATCTGCGCCTTGTTGATCCATGGCACGCAGATGATGCTGTTCGACCGACATCTGGCCCGCAGGATCGCCGAGGGCCGCCGATGATCGGGCTCGAGGTCCTCTACGTCGTCGCCGGCGTCTTTTTCGTGGCCATCGCGGGCTTGAGCGCGCGCGACAAGACGAATCCGAAGCGCTGGAAGAACACCACGTTCTGGGGGCTCTTTGCGGTGAGCTTCCTGTTCGGCTCGCACCTGCCGGATGTGGTCAACGGCCTCGTCGTCCTCGCCATGGTGCTCACGGCGGGCGTCTTTGGCCTCGGCCGCGGCGCTCCGGCCACGACCGGGCCCGAGGAGCGCCGTGCGAGCGCGGCCCGGCTGGGGAGCAGGCTGTTTTTGCCAGCGCTCGCGATTCCCTTCACGGCGCTCACCGGCACGTTCCTGTTCAAGCGGCCGCAGCTCGCCGGGATCGTCGATCCCAAGCAGGCGACCCTGGTCTCGCTGATCCTGGGCGTCTTCGTCGCGCTGGCCATGGCCATGCCGATGCTCGGGGCGCGGCCGAACGTCCCGATGCAGGAGGGACGCCGATTGCTCGACACCGTCGGCTGGGCCGCCATTCTGCCGCAGATGCTCGCCGCCCTGGGCGCGGTCTTCGCGGCGGCCGGCGTCGGGACCGCCATCGGAAAGCTCGCCTCGGCCTGGTTGCCTGCCGGCAGCGAATTCGCCGCGGTGGCGGCGTATACGTTCGGCATGGCGATCTTCACCATGATCATGGGGAATGCCTTCGCCGCCTTTCCGGTGATGACCGCGGGCATCGGCTTGCCGCTCATCGTCCAGCGCTTCGGCGGCAATCCCGCGATCATGGGCGCCGTGGGCATGCTCTCGGGGTTCTGCGGGACCTTGATGACGCCCATGGCCGCGAATTTCAACATCGTGCCCGCGGCTCTGCTGGAGCTGTCCGACCGAAATGCGGTCATCAAGGCGCAGATCCCCACGGCCCTCCTCCTCCTCCTCGCCAATACGGTCCTGATGTATGTCCTCGTCTTCCGCTCCTGAGCTCACCCCGGAGCTGGCCGCGAAATTCGCGCGGCTCGCCCTGGGCCACGTCACCCGGCCCTATCCGTACAAGCTCGACCATGTGATGGCCGGCGACGAGGATGTCCTGCCGCCGCGGGTCTTGCATCCGATCTTCCACGGCAGCTTCGACTGGCATTCCTGCGTCCACGGCTACTGGCTGCTCGCCCGCCTCTTGCGGCGATTCCCGGACATGGCCCCGGCGGCCGAGATTCGTGCCCTCTTCGATCGCATGATGACGCCGGAGAACGTCGCGGGAGAGCTCGCCTATCTCGCCCGCCCGCAGAGCGCGGGGTTCGAGCGGCCTTATGGCTGGGCGTGGATGTTGATGCTGGGCGCGGAGCTCGAACGCCATGAGGGCGCCTCCCCTCGTGACGCCCTCCGTCCCCTGGCGCGCGCCTTTGCCGAGCGGTTCAAGGCCTTCCTGCCGAAGGCCACCTATCCGATCCGCGCCGGCACGCATTTCAATACGGCCTTCGCCCTGGGGCTCGCCTCCGTGTATGCCGAGGCCGTGAATGACCTCGCATTGGCCCGGCGGATCGAGACCACCGCCCGGGGATGGTACCTCGCCGACGCCGACGCCCCGGCCTGGGAGCCGAGCGGCGACGACTTCCTGTCCCCCACGCTCGTCGAAGCCGAATGCCTCCGCCGCCTGCTCCCCGTGACCGAATTCCGGCCATGGTTCGCACGTTTCCTGCCCCGAGCGGCCGACCGAATGCCCGAGAGCCTCTTCACGCCGGCCACCGTGAGCGACCGCAGCGACGGCAAAATCGCCCACCTCGACGGCCTCAACCTGAGCCGCGCCTGGTGCTTCCGCTCGATTGCGGGCGCCCTCGCGGCGGACGACCCGGCCCGCGCCGTCGTGTTATCGGCGGCCGACGAGCACCTCGCCGCGGGGCTCGCCCACGTGGCCGGCGATTACATGGGCGAGCATTGGCTGGCCACCTTCGCCCTGCTGGCGCTCGAGGCAGGAGCCGCGCCCCTGTAGCTTCGAGAGGCTCAATCGAACTCCGGGTAGCTCGGCTGCGCCCCGAGCGACACGCCGAATCCGAGCTGCATGAAGATGCCGGGAAGGTAGCTCGTGGACCCCATGACGCTCAGCTCCGGCTGGAGCGCGACGAAGTTCGACAGGCGAAACTGCGCACCGAGCCCTCCTTGCACCGTCATTCCAGAGAGCGTTTCGTCGCATTCCGGCTCCCAGCACCATTCGTCGTATTCCTGATCGTACACGAAGCCGCCGAGGCCCCCGTGCAGGTAGATCGACGTTGCCTTCGACACGTTGAACCCCAGCGAGATCGGCACCGCGCCCCGGGTAAAGAACTCGGTATCCCATGAATGGTACCCCGGCAGGACGCCGAACTCGAACCCTGGAGAGACCGCCATGTCCACCCATTTCGTGCGCAGAAAGTTCACCTTGACGTCCGCGCCGATCACGGTCCCGCTGACCGTCAGCCCGAAATCCACGCGCTCCGCGAGCCCCGCGCGCAGCAGATAACGGAGACCCCCGGCGGCGGGCATGAGCCTGCCGTCGTCCTCGAAGGCCCCGTACGCGTCGAGCGCGATCGTATGCGACGTCTTTCCTTTCGGCACCGTGCGCGGCGTCGCGTAATGATTCGCGTTGCAGCCGAGGGTCGCGATCGCCGTGATGAATCCAAGGACCCAGGAAGCCAAGCGTGTCTTCGACATGAGGAGGCGCTGCCTTTGCAGCGCCCATGCCAAACACGGACCGTCCTTGACTTGCAGGGCGTTCAACGACGCGCGCGGCCCCCTCCCGGGCATGCAACCTTCGGCGCGCAGATCCGGGGTGTGGCACCCCTTTCACGCTGTTGCGCGTCCGCCTCGCTTTTTCGCCGCCCGCTTCGGCTTCGGCGCGTCCGCCCGCACGACGAGCTCCGGCGCCCACGCCACCACCGCGTCGATGAAGGCCCGCACCTGCGGCGGCACGAACTCCCGCTCCGGATACACCACCGCGATGTGCGACTCCGCCTGAATCGCGCCCGGGAGCACGTGCACGAGGGCGCCGCTTTCGAGGTGTGGCTGCACCATGACCTGCGGCAAAAGCGCAATCCCGAGGCCTTCGAGCGCGGCGTCGCAGAGCAGATGAATGTCATTCGTGAAGAGCGCGCCCTCGACCTGGAACTTGCCGCCCGAGAAGGGCCATTGCGTCTGCGGCAACTCCCCTCGGACGAAGCCCATGAGGCAGCGGTGGTGGCGGAGGTCGCGGCGCGTGCGTGGCGTGCCGTGGGCCTCGAGGTAGGCGGGCGAGGCGACCGCGAGGACGGGGTGACGCGCAAGCCTCCGGGCGACGAGCCCGGGCTCGAGGTCGATGCTGGCGCGGAGCGCGACGTCGTAGCCGCCGCGCTGGAGGTCGACGTGCTGGGTCGTGCTGTGGATGTGGAGGCGGACCTCGGGGTAACGCCGCGCGAAGTCGCAGATCATCGCGCCGAAGCTGGTCCCGTTCATCGGCGGCACCGACACGCGCAGCTCGCCGCGGACGGCGTCGTCGGTCTTGCGCACGCACGCCTCGGCGTGGTGGACGGCTTCGAGCACGATGCGCGCGTGACGGTGGAGCGCTTCGCCCGCGTCGGTGAGGGCGAGGCTGCGCGTGGTGCGGCGGAGCAGGCGCACCCCGAGCCGCTCCTCCAGCCGCGCGAGCCGGCGGCTGATGGTGGCGCGGGGGACGCCGAGTTCGACGGCGGCGCGCGAGAGCGATCGCGCCTCTACGGTCTTCGCGAAGGCGAGCAGCTCGGAGGTCTCGAGGGGGGCGTCCATCTGGATCAGATCCTGGCAGGTGCTTCCAATTGTTGATGCATTGTTACAGGCGCGCGCAGGCCTGACAATGCTCCTTCATGAACGACAAGGCACGAACGATCGGCTACTGGGTCGCGACGGGTCTCCTCGGCTTCGCGTTCGCCGCGGGCGGCCTCGGGGATCTCTCCCGCTCCCCCGAGGTCATGGAAGGCATGACGCACCTCGGCTACCCGGCCTATTTCGCCACCATCCTCGGCGTGTGGAAAGTGCTCGGCGCCGTCGCCCTGCTCGTCCCGCGTTTCCCTCGCCTCAAGGAGTGGGCGTACGCCGGCATCATCTTCGATCTCACGGGCGCCGCCGTCTCCCACGCCGCCAGCGGCGACCCGACCGGCAAGGTGATCACGCCGCTCGTCCTCGTCGCCATCGCCGCCGCCTCGTGGGCGTTGCGCCCCGAGAGCCGCAAGCTGGCGAGCGAACCGAAGCGCGAGGCCGAGGCCCGCATCGCCAAACCCGCGCTCGCGACCTGAAGGAACGTATCCCTCCACCTCCCACCCCACGAGCCGCCATGAACGACCCTGTCCTCCAGCAAATCTTCGTCGAGGCCCGCACCCACAACGGCTGGTTGTCCGAGCCCGTCGACGACGCGACCCTGCACAGCCTCTACGAGGCCCTGCGCCTCGGACCGACCGCGGCCAACAGCGTGCCGGCGCGGATCGTCTTCGTGAAGAGCCCCGAGGCGAAGGAGCGCCTGCGTCCCTGCCTCGCCCCGCTCAACGTCGAGAAAACCATGGGCGCGCCCGCCACCGCGATCATCGCCTATGACACGCGCTTTCACGAGAAGATGCCGAAGCTCTTCCCGGCGCGCCCGACGATGGGCGAGGCCCTCGCCGCGATGCCGCCGGAGCAGCGCGACTTCTTCTTGCTCCAGAATGCCTCGCTCCAGGCCGGTTATCTGATCCTGGCGGCCCGCGCGCTCGGGCTCGACTGCGGGCCGATGGCCGGCTTCGACCGCGACAAGGTCGACGCGGCGTTTTTTGCCGACCTGCCGTGGAAATCGATCCTCCTCGTCAACCTCGGCCATGGCGATCCGACGAAGCTCTACCCGCGCAACCCCCGCCTCGATTTCGACGAGGCCTGCCGCATCGAGTAGCCGGGTCCGGCGCCCGCGTTGACGAAGGTCCAGAGGCCGTCGAAGACCATCGGGTGCAGCCGGCAAAGGCCACAGGCGAGCTCCTCGAATTGTTCCTGTGCGGCGACGTCATGACCGGGCGAGGCATCGATCAGGCGCTGCCGCACCCGAGCGAGCCGACCCTTTACGAGCCGTACATACGGGACGCCAGGGACTACGTCGCGATGGCGGAGGACACGAACGGCCCGATCCAGCGGCCGTTCGGATTCTCCTACATCTGGGGAGACGCCCTCGCCGCGCTCGAACGAGCGGCCCCCGCGGCGCGGATCATCAACCTGGAGACCAGCGTCACGCGCAGCGACGCGTATTGGCCGGACAAGGGCATCAATTACCGGATGCACCCGGCCAACACCCCTTGCCTCACGGCCGCGGGGATCGACGTCTGCGTCCTCGCGAACAACCACGTGCTCGATTACAGCGCCTCGGGGCTCCTCGAAACCCTGACGACGCTGAAGCAGGCGGGTCTGAAGATCGCGGGCGCGGGGGAAACCCTGGGCGAGGCGCGCGCGCCCGCGGTCCTCCCGCTCCCCGGAGGCGGCAGGCTCCTCGTCTTCGCCTTCGGGACGGGGTCGAGCGGCATTCCCGCGAGCTGGTCCGCGACCGACGATGCCCCCGGCATCGATCGGCTCGCGGACCTGTCGGACGCGACCACGCTCCAGATCCAGGAGAGGGTACGCCGCGTCAAACGGCCAGGCGACGTCGTCGTTGCCTCCATCCATTGGGGGAGCAACTGGGGGTACGAGGTCCCGGAGGAGCATGTCCGTTTCGCGCATTCGCTCCTCGATGGCGGCGTCGACCTCATCCACGGGCACTCCTCCCACCACCCGCGGCCCATCGAGGTCTACAAGAACAAGCTCATCCTTTATGGCTGCGGTGATTTCCTCAACGACTACGAGGGAATCAGGGGCCACGTGTCCTTTCGGGGGGATCTGGTCCTCATGTACTTTCCCGTCGTGGACCCGTCCACGGGCGAGCTCGCGCGCCTCCGCATGACGCCGATGCAGATCCGACGCTTCCGGCTGCGCCGGGCCAGCCGGAGCGATGCCGTGTGGCTGCGGGAGACCCTCCATCGGATCTGCCGGGGCTTCGGCGCGCAGGTGGACCTCGACGAGGGGGGAGACCTCGTCCTCCGTGGATTTAATCGGCTTTAACGTGCGGGGCCGACGCCGTACGGCCACCCTCGGCGGGCCTGCTCGATCGGGGTGGGCGAACGGAGGAGGCATCATGTTCGAGAGGGTGAGCGCCGGAAGGCGCGCAATCGCGGCAGGCGCGATCTTGTCCGCGCTCGCGGCGTGCGGGAGCGAGGTCGAGACCGAGGCGACGGGCGCGGGGGGCGGGGGCAGCGCCTCCAGCGGAGGCACGAGCGTCTCGTCGTCATCGACCGGCGGCAGCGGCGGCAGCGGCGGCCTCCCCGCGCCCACGTGCGCGCCGGGCGAGGCCGCGATTGTCGCGGCCGTCGGATGGCAGAGCGGCCAGGTCATCGTCCATCACGAGGGCAAGTGGACCACGCCCTCCTATCCGATGCAGGGCGCGGATCGGATGACGACGTACGTGGATGTCTATGGTCACCTCGGCGTGTTCTGGACCGAGACGAGCACGGACTCCGCGCTGAGCCATTTCATGGTGACCGGCGATGGCACGAAATTCGACCTCTACGATGTCGAAGGCTGGTTCCCGCTGGTGCCGAGCCCGGTCCTCACCGTGGGCGTCTCCCTGCTCATGGGCAATGCCGGCGAAGGATCCTCCCTCGCCCATTTCGATCCGGACGCGTACGACTGGTATCCCTATCCCAAGCTGGCGCCGTTCGAACTGACCTCGGCTGTCCGGACGATCTCGGAGGGCAGCGTCCTCGGCGTGGGCCTCAGCAACCTGAACGAGCTCTGCGACGCGCAGGTCTTCTGGTCGGACGGCGGAGGCTGGACGGAGCCGCATTGCCGCGCCGACGTGAAGGTCTTCATGGGCAACGAGATCCCCGTCGCGCCTCCGCAGGCCGTCGTGCTCCCGAATGACGACGTGGTCGTCGTGTACCACGAGAGCTACGCGAGGATCGCGGCGACGCGATTCCACGACGGTGTCTGGTCGGCCCCGGAGAGCATCTCTCTGGAGATTCAGAGCCTCGAGCCTGCGATCACCGCGACCCCCGGAGGGGACGTGATCGTGGCCCTTCCCTCGACATCGGGCGCGCTCTCCGCGCTGCGCTACGTGCCCGGCGTGGGCTGGGGTGAGCTTGTCACGATCGACCCGACGGCCAGCTCCACGGTATCGATCGGCGCAGCTCCCGGCATCTGCGGCGACGACGCGCTCATCGCCTACGCCGGCGGTGGGATCGACGGCGAGGTGCGCGTCGCGCGTCTACGCGGCGAAACGGCCGAGGTGAGCACGATCGGCTCGTTCACGGAGCAAGCCCCGAAGAACATCCGCATGACGACGCGGCCGGGTTTCTCGCCCTGAATCCGGTCCCGCCTGCCCGGGATACGGGCGCGCTCCTCCATTGACGCCGCCGAGAAGGTCGCGTACGTGCGGCGTCGTACCTCTCCGAGCGAGGATCGCGCCCATGTCACTTCGAGACCGGTTCTTCTCTCCGTCGGACGTCGTGGCGGACCTTCAATGGGTCCAGACGAACCTCCTCGATCCCGCGGCGCCCGAAGACATTCGCTCGCATGGCCGCGTGACCAGCGGCGACCTGCTGCGGCGCTGGTCGGCGAGCGGGCGGCGGCCGGTCCGCGACGGCATTTTTTGCCAGCGGATCTTCGGGCCCGTGAGCACGTTCCGCTGCGCGTGTGGTGCGCTGTCCGGGGAGGCGCACGCGGGCGAGACGTGCGAACGCTGCGGCGTCCTCTGCTCCACGCCGGCGCTGCGCGAGCGTCGTTATGGCCACGTGCAGGTCGTGGGCGTCCTGCACCCCGCGCTCGCGCCCCTCGTGGCCGACGCGCTGCGTTTGTCGGCCGATCAGGTTCGAGCCATCGCGCGTTGTGAAGCGTGGCTCGACGGCGACACCGTTCGCCCGGCCGACGAGATGGATACCCACGAGAATGCCGGCGCGACGGGCCCCTCCGCGCTTTCGGCGGCGCTGGTACGCAGAGGGGCCGATCCGGCGCTCGTGGGCATCCTGATCACGCGCGCCGTCCCGCTGCCGCCGCCGGGCATGCGTCCCTTCTATGCCGATCTCGGCCCGGCCATGGTCGACCCGTGGATCGGCCCGCTCAACGAGGCCTGGCTTGCCCTCGTGCTCGCGGCGCAGAACCAGCAAAAGCTCGTCGAGCTTGCGCCGCCGCCGGTGATCCTGATGTCCCAGCAGCGCGTGGTGCAGGAGCTCTTCGAGGCCGTCGTCCACGCGACCGTGTCCCCGCCCGCGGCGACGCGCGCGTGGCCCGAGCCGAAGCCCATGGCGTCGCCCGTGCGCCTCGTGGGTGCGCCGGGCCATTTGCCGGAGGACATCGGGACCGACGTAGTGGGCCTCTTCTTCGTCGACGACGCGCGGCTCTTCGTGCAGCGGCCCCACGGCTCGTGGCTCGTCACCACCGGCGGCGACGTGCTCGCGCACGTACCCACGTGCGGCCGTCTTGCCAGGAGCGTGCATGGCGCGCGCTTGCGCATGCCGGAGTGGATTCGAGACGCGTGGGATTGGTTCGACAGAGACGAATACTGGGACGCGGTTTCGGGCCGCGCGAGCGTGGCCGTGCTCGACCTCGATACGAAGGCGTACCTCGACACCTATCCCGCGGACATGCCGCTGCGCTTGCTCGAGCACGACCAGCCGGAGGAGCTCGTGGTCGGCAGCGTCGCAGGTGACGCGTCGAATGGCAGCGACGACGGCGCGTCGCAGGCGCCGCGCGCCAGGCCCGCGCCCCTTCGCTGGGGCGAAGATCGGCCCGCGGTCCTGGGCAGCACGCGCGACGGCCATTTCGCCTGGGTCGGCGAGCGGGACAGCACGGCCGTCCTCGACCTCGACACGGGAATCCCGCAGCTCGACCCCGTGACGCAAACCGAAATCTCTGCGGAGGACCCCGCGGTGCGCGTGTCCTCGGAGGCCCCGTTCGAGGAAGCTTATGCCGGCGAGATGGCGACGGCGATGGGGTTGACCCCGCAGAATCGATTTCGAATCCTCCACGGCACCGGCGTGGTCAGTGACGGCGAGAAGCTCTTGTTCCGGATCGACGCGCGGATCCTCGCGGCCGCGTTCAGCCCTGCCGCCGATCGAATCGCCATTGCCACGGACGAGGAGATCGTCCTCATCTCCGTCAGCGACACACCTGCCATCCTCGGCCGATTTGCCGCACCCGATGCGCCGCATCCGTCGTCGGCGTGACGCGCGCCGAGCGGAAGGCACAGATCCTCCGCGCGCCATGTCCGTCTCATCGAGCCCGATGCGTCCTGCTCTGCTCCTCCTCGTCCTCGCCTTCGCGCCCGGGTGCACCCGCCCTCTCGACGAGCCCATCACCCCTGCGAACGAAAGCAAAGAAGCACAAACCCCCGCGGCGCCGGCAGGCGCCTCCACGGCGACCGAGCTCGATCCGCGGTTCGTCCCGCTCATCGCCGCCGCGTTCCGCGACTACAAGACCTGGGCGCGTGTCGACGACGAGCTGCGCTGGGCGCCCTGGCTTTGCCGCATGCCCCAGCCGGGCCGTGCGCGCATGAGCGCTGCGGAGGACGGCGGCCACGCGCGCAAGCTTTATTCGGTGTTTGCCAAGGAGCAGCATCCCTACCCGATCATCCCTACCGCCGCGCCCGTGCCCCAGCCGTTGGGGCAGACCCTCGTCAAGGAGAGTTATCTCCCCGAGCTCATGGACAAGCCGATTCCTCAGGACGAACTCAACGCCCTCCAGGAAAAGCCCGTGACGGCCGACCATTTCAATCCGTATGTACGGGTCGGCGATCGGGTCTACCGCGCCTCGCGCCTCGCCGGGGCGTACGTCGTGCTCAAGGTCGCGCCCGAAACGCCGGGCACGGACGCGGGTTGGGTCTATGGAACGGTCACGCCCGAGGGGGAGGTGACGTCCGCAGGGCGCGTCGCGTCGTGCATGGGCTGCCACGTGAGCGCGCGTCACGAACGTGTGTTCGGGCTGGAATCCGCGAACCACGGCGACAATTGAACATCCGCTGAAATCGCTGCTCCCGCGCCTTCCAATGCCGCTCCTTCGTGCTTGACAGGGGATGGCACCCGGCATAGCGGGTCTCCATGAAATACGGGCTCCTGGTCGTGACGAACGTGCTGGTCTTGTTCGGGACCGGCTGTCTCGGGGCGCTTGCGGGCGGCGGCGGCCGCTCCCCGGATCCGGATATGGCGAATGCCCGGCTCGCCGAGTTCGACGCGGCCCTGGGCGTCAGCGCGCCGGTGGACCTCGCGACCGAGGCCGACGTGAAGGCGCGCGCTGCTGCGCGGGAGAAACTCTGGCTCTGCGGCGGCGACGTGGCTCCGGACGATACTTTCTCGAAGCACTCCTGGAAGACCTTCGCCCGCGACTATCCCGAGGCGAAGCTCACCACCTCGAAAGGCGAGCTGACGGCGGCCGAGATGCGGGCTCAGTGCGAGAAGGCGTTCACGGAATTCGAATCGGCGTCCGTCACCGCGTGTGGCATTCGACAGGTATGGGTCGAGAGCATGGCCACCCCGGGGGGCTTTACCGATCCGAAGATTTCGCCGCCCAAGAAGCGCGGGTGGCATTTCACGCCGTGCGGCGAGACGCCTGCCGCGGCCAAGGGCCCCAAGGAAGTCGAGGCGGTTCGTCCGGAGATCATGAGCGCTTGTGGCGAGGGCACCAGCGTCCTCCTGATGCCCGCGCAGTGGGGTACGTCCTCCGAGGCGAACAAACGCGTCGTCGTGGTGGAGTGTCGACGCGAGCGTGGTGCATTCAGCGACTGGCGTGGCGGCGATCCGTCGCTGAAGTAGGCCGGAACGTAGGTCCGAGGGGGTCGCTTCGCGTCGACCCCTGCCGGTCATCGTCCACCGAGGGGGTCACCTCGCGCCGACACCCGCCGGTCATCGTGGACCGAGGGGGTCGCCTCGTGTCGACCCCCGCCGGTCATCGTCCACCGAGGGGGTCGCTTCGCGTCGACCCCCGCCGGCCATCGTGGACCAAGGGGGTAGCTTCGCGTCGACCTCCACCGGTCATCGTGGACCGAGGAGGTTGCCTCGCGTCGACCCCTGCCGGTCATCGTCCACCGAGGGGGTAGCCTCGCGTCGACCCCCGCGGTCATCGTCGTGGGCGTTGGGAGGACGATGGGGAGTCCGCGTGTCCAGCCCCGGCTCGTCCTTCTGTGCATCCAGGATCGATGCTACGATTGCATCGAGAATGGGAAAACCGGCGGAGACCTCTCACGCGTGCGAATTTCAGACGCCCACGACCGGCGCCTCCGTGCAGCTCTTTCGCTCGAACGCGCGATCGTTCGCGGCCGAGAGCACCGACAACGCGCGGATCCTGGTGGGGGTGCTGCGCCGTGGCATGGTCCGCACCGAGGCGGCCGGCGGGCTCCTGGTCAGCGACGCGCGTGAAGCGCCTTGCGTGTGGATCATGCCCGCGCATACCACGTATGCCGTCACCGCCATCCCCGGCCACGCGCCCGAGGGAAAGGGCACGCTCTCCGAGCCGCGCGGCGTCGCGCTCGCCCGCGAATACCTGCACGCCCATCCCGGCGAGCAGGTCCCCCTCGACCAGCTCGCGGCGGTCGCGGGCCTCAGCAAATACCACCTCGTCCGCGCGTTTCGCGCGGCGGTGGGAATGCCGCCGCACGCCTACCAGCTCCGGCTGCGCCTCACCCGGTCGCTTTTTTTGCTGCGGCAGGGGCAGCCGCCCTCCGCGATCGCCTACGAGCTCGGCTTCGCGGATCAGAGCCATTACACCCGCGCGTTCCGCGCCGAGTTCGGGACGACGCCGGGCGCGTGGCTCCGGGACCTCGCCCCGCCACGCGCCCGCGCGCGCCTCGGTGATACGCCCGATCCCGCGCCTACGGGAGCGCGAGCTTGGCGAGCGACGGCTTGGCCTTCGACGGATCCGAGGCCAGCGCCGCGAACGCCGCATTCGTGATGTAGAGCGTCTCGTCGTCGACGACGAGCGAGGCCGGCGATTGCAGCGGCTCGCCGCTCGCGATGCTCTTCACCGACTTGTCCATGCCGATGCGGAGAATCGTCTCCTTGTAATTGATCGCCACGATCAGGTCGCCCGTGCTCGGGTCCACCGCGATCCCGTCCGCGCCCGAGAGCGTGGCGCAATCCGTGGCCAGGAAGACCTCGGGGGTGCCCGCGCTGCCATCCGCGTTCACGGGGATCTTCACGATCGAGGCGCGATCGGTATTCGTCGCGTAATACGCGTCCCCGGCGCGCACGAAGCCATTGATGCCGAGGTGGAAGTTCGTCTGCACGCCGCAGACCGTCGGGTCGGGCGTGAGTAGCATGCCCTCGACCCACTTCGAGACCGTGCCGCCGTCCTTTGATACCTTGAAGATGGCGCCGGACATCGAGTCGCTGACGAAGAGGTCGCCGGCCGCGTCGAAGCGCAGGTCGTTGTTGAAGACCATGCCCGGATCCGAGGCGAAGAGCGTCGCATCGCCGCCCGCGGGCGCGACGCGGTAAATGCCCGTCTGCGGCCCGCCCGCCGCGGTGATGTTGAGGGCGCCGTAGACCGCGCCGTCCGGACCGAGGGTCAGGCCGACGAGCGCGCCGCCATTTTGCGGGAAGGCGGGCATGGCGCCGAAAGGTGAAATCGCGCCCGTCGCGAGGTCGACCTTCAGGATCTGCCCGGTGAGCACCGCGCCGACGTACGCGACGCCGTCCTTGATGTCGAGCCCCTCGACGTATTCGCCTTTCATGGGATCAAACGCGGCGAGCACCTCGGGGGCGCTGCTGCTCCCGCCGCCACCGCCGTCGCCTCCTTGGCCGCCCGTGCCGCCATTGCCGCCGGCGCCGCCGCTCCCGCCGGAGCCCGACGAAGAGCTTTGGGTCGAGGCGGGCGCGGGATCATCGCTGCATCCGGCGACGAGCGCCGAGGTCGAGACCAGAAACGAGACGATCGCAATCGAGAGGGAACGGCTGTGCATGGTCGTAAGCTCCTCGTCGACGCGGGGGAGAGGTGCGCGCCGACGAGGGGCAAGATGCATCCAGCGAGGCGCGGCGTATGGACGCGCCTTGCGCCCCCGCGAAAAAGCGTGAAATCGCGGCGTTCGAGGGCGCGAAGGTGGCTCGGGCGGGCGCGGCGCGGGCCGGCGGAGGGGCCGTTTGGAAGAATCTTGCGGAGGCCCTCAGCGAACGAAGCGGATCCGGATCGGCCCCAGCGACGCCTGGATCGGTTGCCCATCCCGATCCAGCGCGGGCCTGTAGTGGTGCTGCGCCGCGCAGAACCTCGCCTGGGCGCCGAAGCCGTACCCCGGATCGGACACCACCTCGACATTCTGCGCGCGACCGTCCGCGCGCACGAGGATCCGTAGCACCACCACCACGTTCCTGATGCCGGCTGCTTCGGCTTCCGACGGGAAATCGCAGTCCCACGCGCGGTCGCCGTGGAGCGACGCCGGCCGGGATCGATCGGGCGACGGCGGCGGGAGCGGGCGCGGGAGCGACGGCGCGCCGCCCCCCCGCTGCGTCCGGCGCGCCGGTCGAAGCCCCGCGCCAAGCATCGACACCAAGCCGGTGCCTTCGCCAATGCCGGTCACGAAGGTGACGGCCGAAAGATCCGGCAGTCCCTGCTGCACCAGCACCGGCGGCGCTGCCATCGGGAGGGGCTCCGGTTCCTCGGGGGCCTCCTTCGGCGGGTTATCGGCGGAATCCTTTTGCGGAGGCCGCGGCGCCTGCATTGCAATGGGCGTGGGCGGCGGCTCCTCCGGCGGCTCGGGCGCGGGTTTCTCGGGCGGCGGTGGCGGCGGCTCGACCGGGACCTCGAACGGATCGAGCTCTGCCTGGATCGCCTCGCGCAGTTCGCGCACCCTGGCGTGGCTCCCGTCGTGCAGGTATCCCGCGCCAAACAACGCCCCATGCGCGGCGGTCGCCACGAGCAGCCAGCCCACGCGCAGGGAGCCCTCATCCACGGGAGCGCACCTGCAAGCAAGCCCCGGGCCAGCTCGGCGCGCCCGACAAACACCCGTAGCGCCGAGGAGGTGCCAGCGACACGTTGCGCAATTCGCGCAAATCCGCTGCGCGATCTGCGCAGGGGGGCGCGGATGCACACCGCGGAGGCGCCGTACGCATGGGTCGCCTCGTCGTTCCCCCGTCGTCTCGCATGGGCCAACCCCGGCGCTTGCGCATGGCGAAGCTAATAGCCGAGGTGCATCAGCGTCCAGCCGCCGGGGACGCGATAGAGGATGGCCGCCGCGTCGCCGCCGTCGAGCAGCAGCCCGTCGCCGACGGCGCCCGGCGCAGGTGATTCGACGATCCTCTTGCCGATCTGCCCGACGAAGAAGGGGGCGCCGTTGCGGAGCTTGCGGGGTCGCAGCTCCCAGCGCCGGATCCAGCCGAGGTCGGCGTCGATTTCCTCCTTGGGCCCCGCCGCTTCCGGCGCGGCGCCGACGTCGGCCACCTCCGTCTTTGTCCAGGAGATGCCTCGGCGCCCTCCGCCGAGCAGGTCTGTGGGGCTCGTAGCCATGAGAAGGGCGATGCCGAGGGCGCCCGCGCGGCTGCGCACGAGCACCGCGTCGTCGAGGCGGCCGTCGCCGTCGAGATCGCCTTGCACGCTACACGGGCTTGACCGCGCGACATCACAGGCAACGTGATGATCCGGCAGCGCGGAGCGTAGCCGGGTCACGAGCTCCCTCGGGGGCTCCCGTCGTGGCGGCGCGTCTCGTTCCTCCGCGTCCGGGCCCTTTTCGTCGACGATTTCCTTGGCGGGCACATCGCCGGCCACCTGGAGCACTGCGGGCTTCGAAGCACCCACCGACGGTTTGGGCTCTGGCGTCGGCGTGCAGGCGCAGAGCGCGGGCGCGGCGAGGGCGAACGACGTCACGAGGAAGGCTACGATTCGCTGCATGGGGATGGTATCGGAGCGGGGCGGCTGCGTGTGACAGGCACTCCGCTGAAGCCGCGCTCCACGGCCGGAGAGTAGCACGCCCCGACGTTGGTTTCCGGTGCCTCCGGACGAGCGCCCGTGGTAGGGACGCGCGTCGCGCAGGTTCTCCATTCCCCAATGCTGCTTTCCTTGCATGAACCCATGAAAAACGCTGGTGCCATCGGGGCCTTGCTGGCTGCAATGACGTTCTTTTCGGGCTGCGGCGGAGCGTCCGGGACAGCGCCCCTCGGGCCGCCGCGCGCCTCCACGGCGAGCGGCGGAGGCACGCCCCCGATCGCGCGTGCATGCCCCGCGGTGGAGTCGATTCCCGAGCCAGGTGGCTCGACGGCGGCCTCCCTCCCGGCGGCCCTCCCCGCGCCCACATTCACGGGGACGGCTGGAAAAGGCCTCTATCTGCTCAAGCCGGCGCGTGTCTTCGACGGCGACACCGCGCGCCCGCACGAGGGATGGGTGGTCGTGGTGCGCGGCAATCGCATCGAAGCGGCGGGGCCCGAGGCGCAGGTGCAGGCGCCCCAAGACGCGGTGGTCGTCGATTTGCCGAACACGACGCTGTTGCCCGGCCTCATCGAGGGGCATTCGCATTTCCTGTTGCATCCGTACGACGAAGCCTCCTGGGACAAACAGGTGGCCCGGGAGCCGCTCACGCTCCGCGTCGCCCGCGCGACGAACCACGCGCGCAGCACCCTCCTCGCCGGCTTTACCACGGTCCGTGATCTCGGGACGGAAGGGGCAGGGTACGCCGACGTCGGGCTCAAGCAGGCCATCGATCAGGGAATCATCCCCGGCCCGCGGATGATCGTCACGACGAAGGCCATCGTCGCCACGGGGAGTTATGGTCCGAAGGGGTTTGATCCCGGCTTTCACGTGCCGCAGGGCGCAGAGGAAGCCGATGGGAAGGATCAGCTCATGCGCGTCGTGCGCGACCAGATCGGGCACGGCGCCGATTGGATCAAGGTCTATGCGGACTACTACTGGGGGCCCGGCGGCGAGGCGCGGCCGACGTTCTCGGTCGAGGAGCTTCAGCTCATCGTCGAGACGGCGCGTTCGAGCGGCCGGAGCGTCGCGGCGCACGCGACCTCGGCCGAAGGAATGCGGCGCGCGGCCCTCGCCGGTGTCGATACGATCGAGCACGGCGACGAGGGGACGCCGGACGTCTTCAAGCTCATGGCAAAGAATCATGTCGCGTTTTGCCCGACGCTCGCGGCAAGCGAGGCGTTCGCGCGTTATCAGGGCTGGAAGAAGGGCAGCACGCCCGAACCCGCGAGCCTCACGAAGAAACGCAAGGTCTTCAAGGCAGCGCTCGACGCAGGGGTGAGCCTCGTGAACGGGAGCGACGCCGGCGTATTCGCGCACGGCGACAATGCCCGAGAGCTCGAGCTGCTCGTGGAGTACGGCGCGACGCCGGTCGATGCATTGCGCGCGGCGACCGCCCGCGGGGCGAAGCTTTTGCACCTCGACGCGGCGATCGGCGCGGTGGCGGCCGGCAAGCTGGCCGATCTGATCGCGGTCGAAGGGGATCCCACGCGGGAGATTGGGGCGCTTCGGAAGGTCCGGTTCGTGATGAAGGGAGGGGCCATCTACAGGGCCCCGTGAAGCGCAAGGCAAGCGGATCCAGCAGCGCCTCTGCGCACCCAGCACGTCCCCTCGGCGTCACGCGGCCGTGACAGGTCACGCGGTCGTGACCGCGCGTCGTGACCACGCGCGACACCCACCACGCTCGGGCAACCCCGCGAGGAGGGCCCGGAGGGGCCACCCGTTTCGATCGTCCACGGCATCGTCCCGAGGCGCGCATAACCGCGCTCGGGTGTCCCGATGCCACCGCAGTAAATGGCCTTTTCTGACCGTGTTTCTGATTTGTTTCGCCGAAGCAACGTGATAGTGCCGATCTCGTTATGCCATAAGGAGGTCTCATGAACCCTTGCGCGAGCCGTGGCTGGCATGTCCTCCCCTCTTCAGCCCGAACGAGATCGCGTGGGAGATACGCGCTCCTGCTCATGTCGACGCTCATTCTCGCGAGCTGTGCCGAGGGGCTCACGGGCGAGCCCGACAATCCTAGCGCCGGCGCTGGCGCCGGGACCGGCTCCGGCGGCGCGGGAGGCACCGGTCAGGGAGGGGCGTCGAGCTCGTCTGTATCATCGAGCTCGTCTGCGTCATCGAGCTCGTCCGCATCATCGAGCTCGTCTGCATCATCGAGTTCGTCGTCATCGAGCTCGTCCGCGTCATCGAGCTCGTCCGCGTCATCGGGCGCGGGAGGGAGTGGTGGCGCTGGTGGTGCTGGCGGGGGCGGCGGTGCTGGTGGCGCTGGCGGCGGCCCGACCGGCATGGTGGTTCAGTACAAGGTGGAGATCAGCGCCGCCGCGAGTGCGGCCATCGGTTCCCAGTTCTGGATCGTCAACAACGGCAGCGAGCCGGTGAGCCTCGATGATCTCACGCTTCGTTATTACTTGACGAACGAAGTCGCAGCCACGCTCATGAAGACCGTCAACTGGGCCAATGTCGGCGTCGTGGGCGGCCCCAACACGGGTTTCCCCACGGGCAACATCAGCGTCGGGGTCGTGCCGATGGCCATGCCCGCGGCGTCTGCCGACACGTACCTGGAGTTCGGCTTCACGGGCGGCAACATGCTCTCTCCCGGCTACCGCCTGCAGTTCTCGTGGACCGTTCAGAACTTCATGTCCCAGAGCTTCACGCAGACCGGGGACCATTCGTTCAACGCTGCGGCCTCGATGCAGATGGATTGGGCGAACGTGGTGCTGATGTACCAAGGCCAGTCGGTGGTGTGGGGCATCGAGCCCTGACGGACGACCGAGAGCCCCTGTTCCCCAGCCACGGACGCGGCTTCCCCGGACGACGGAGGGGGAAGGGGTCTTCGTGGTCGGGGAACAGGCGTCCTCTCGGCTGGGGAAGACGCTTTTACTTGGGGACTTCCGGTCCACAATTCACGAACGAGAGGTTCGTGTCGATACGGAACGTCGACTCGGGCGTGTGTCGCTCTGCGTGGAAAAGGTCGAGCGAATAGACCTTCCCTTTCACGAGGCCGAGCTGCTCGGCGGACACGTCGAGGACGACCGCGGTCGATCCCTTCGGGTGAAGCCCGCCCAGATCGACGGCGAGCTGGCCGTTGATGAAGACCCACACATCGTCGTCTCCTTCGAACAGGAAGGTCTCGCCGCCATTGTATTGAAACCGCGTGTGCAGCTCCGTGGTGAAGCTGAAGTTGTGGATCACGCCTTCCTTGTCGACGCCCGAGTTGCCCCAGCCCGCGTTGTCGAGCGGAAAGAAGGACAAGCTCTGGAAGGTGAAGAGCCCGCCGGGCTGCGGAGCGAGCCACAACTCGAGCAGGTAGGGCTTGTTCACGTTCGCCGTGTCGCGATACCATTGCTCGAAGTTTGCCTTCGTCGTCGTCTCTGGCCCGAAGGGACACGTCGGCGGCGGAGCCGGATGACCCTCTTCGCACTGCGACGCGTAGACGGGCTTCCCGTCGGGGCCGAGGACAGGCTCCACCAGGCCCTTCGTGATATCGTTGCCGTACAAGGGGCCCTCGAAGTCGAGGTGCCCGCCCGCCTCGCTCCTGCCTTTGAAGTCACGAACGACGGCCACCAGGACATTGCCGCACGCCTCGTTCTCGCTCGGGCCTCCTCCACCATTGCCCGAACCCTCGCTCGTCGGCCCTCCAAGCTTGTAGCCCCCCACCTCCGTCGCGAGGAAGGCCGGAGGCAGTGTCTCGACGATGCCGCCGTCCTCTTCCGTGCCGCCGTCCGGGATGGCGAGTCCTCCCACGCCGACGGAGATATCGCCCCCGGCGCCGCCGCTGCCGCCGGTGCCACCGCCGCCCGCGCTGCTGCCGCCGCTGCCGCTGCCGGTCGTGTTGCTGCCGGAGGTCGCGCTGCATGCGGCGCACGAAAGGAGACACGCATAGGCGAGCGCGCGCGCCCTCGCGGCGCGGCGCCGATGCAGCACGGGCAGCATACGCTTCCTCCGATCCATGGTGAGTTCCCCCATCGAGTGGACTGTCCGACCAGCCCTAACAACACGAGATGGTCGCGATCCATCAAATTCGTAGTCAATGGGTCGGTTTTACCGACGCAGTCGCGAGGAGCGATCCATATGGAATTTTCGCGCCGATTCGTCGCGTGATCCTGACGCAATGCGGCGCAGAGACGGCCCTCGCGGGGCTGATGGTAAAAGTACGCAATGTACTGATCAATTGCCCGAGTTTGTTTATCGTTCCCCACATGCTTCGACGCCCGCTCCTCTTCGCTTCTCTGAGTGTTGCAATTCTCGGCTTGATCGCCTGCAGCGCCACACCTGCCGGGCAAGGAGGGAGTGGAGGCAGTAGCAGCGGCAGCGGGGGTGGCTCGAGTGGTGGCTCGGGTGGCGAAGGGGGGCTCATCCTCGCGGGCAGCGGCGGGAGCGGGGGAGGGGGCGGGCCGGACAAACCGCCTCCGAAGATTGACGAGACGTTGCCTCCGGGCTTTACCGCCGAGACGACCTACGGCGGCTGGAAGATCCTCGGGCCGCTCGCGGATTTCAACGAGCCGAGCCAGAACGTCTGCGCCAACGTGCTGCGCGCCATCGCGCGCGACTTCACGCAAGCGCACATCGACTTCGGCCAAGAGAAGCCGGCGTCGTGGATCGATCCCGGCCTCTACACAGGGCAGATCCTCCCGCTCCTCCCCACCGACCGCAAGCCCGACATCAACCCCGCGCGTATGCCGCTCGACGTGATCGAGTCCTTCGACGATTGGTACAGGAACGTTGGCGGCGTGAACGTGCCTTACGTGATGGATCTGTGGCTACAGCCGGACCCGGAAAAGGAGGGGTACTTCCTCTTCGACTCGAACAGCTTCTTCCCGCTCGACAAGTTCAACACGTCGCCGGGGGACGTGCAGATCGGCGGCAACGACGTCGGCCCGCACAACTTCCTGTTCACGATCGAGCTGCACACCGCGTTCGAGTACAAGGGCGGCGAGGTCTTCAACTTCCGCGGCGACGACGACGTGTTCGTGTTCATCAACGACAAGCTCGCGGTGGACATCGGAGGCATCCACGGTCCGCTCACGGGCAACGTGAACCTCGACGTGCGCGCGGCGGAGCTCGGGATCACGGTGGGCAACGTCTACAAGCTCGACCTCTTCCAGGCCGAGAGAAACCCCGGCGGCTCGAACTTCCGCATCGAGACGAGCCTCGATTTCCGGGAGTGTGGGATCCTGCCGGATGACGTCCCGAAGTAACCCGGTCGCGGGCGGCGGCGGCGGGGCGTCCCCTCGTCCCGGTAAACACTCGAATTTGACCCCGTTTTCGATTGTATTCTCGGCCGCTGCGTGGCTAGAGTCCCGCGCCATGCGCCGTTGCTCGTCGGATCGTCTCGACGTTCAGCAATGGGCGGCCCCCGCCCGCCTGGCGGCGCCCTTCGCCCGTGCCCCCCGGTCGAGCAGCGCTCGGCCGCGACGTACCCTCGTCGCGCTCCTCTCGGTCCTCGCCATTGCGCTCTGCTCGCTGATCTCCCCCGCCGTACACGCGCAAGGTTCACCCTCGCCGTCGCCCGAGGGGCGCGTGCGGGTGAGCTACTGGGAGAAATGGACCGGCATGGAGAAGGAGGCGATGGAGTCCGTCATTCAGGACTTCCATCGCTCGCAATCCAGGATCTGGGTCGACTACCAGTCGGTCTCCCAGTACCAGCACAAGACGCTGATCGCGACGGCGGGCGGCGACCCGCCGGACATCGCGGGGCTGCTCGCGGCCGACATCGCCGACTTTGCCGAGAAAAACGCGCTCGTCCCGCTCGACGAGCTCATGCGCGGTACACACATGGGCCGCGAGAGCTTCTTGCCGGTGTACTGGGACATGGGCGTTTATCGGGACCACGTATGGGCCGTCGTGTCCGTGCCAAACGTGGTGAGCCTGTACTGGAACAAGGATCTCTTCGCGAAAGCGGGGCTCGATCCGGATCGCCCGCCGCGCACCATCGCCGAGCTCGACGCGATGGCCGAGAAGCTCACGGTCGTCGAGGGCGGCAGGATCGCGCAGCTCGGGTTCATGCCAGCCGATACGAACTGGTGGCCTTATGGCTGGGGCTTCTGGTTCGGCGCGCGGCTATGGGACGGCGGTGCGAACATCACGATCGATTCGCCGGAGAACGTCCGGGCATTTTCCTGGTTCCAGGGCTACGGAAAGCGCCACGACGCCGGTCAGCTCCAGAATTTCACGAGCTCGTTTGGCAACTTCGCCTCGGCGCAGAATCCGTTCTTGAGCGGCAAGCTCGCCATGGTGCTCCAGGGGATCTGGATGGGGAACTTCATCCAGAAGTTCAGCCCCGAGATGCGCTGGGGCGCCGCGGCGTTCCCCTCCGAAAAGGAGGGAGGGCCGCCGGTCGCCATCGCCGACGCCGACATGCTGGTGATCCCGAGCGGCGCCAAACACCCGAGCGAGGCCTTCGCGTTCCTCGAATACCTCACGCAGCAAGGTCCCATGGAAAAGCTCTGCCTGGGACAGCGGAAGCTCTCGCCGCTCCGCAGCGTGAGCCCGGAGTTTTACCGCGCGCACAAGAACCCCTTCATCAAGAGCCTCCAGGATCTCGCCGCGAGCCCAGGGGCGACGCCGCAGCCGCGGATCAGCGTCTGGAACGAGTACACCCTCGAGATTCGGAATGCGTCGCAGCGGTTGTGGCTCGGGGAGGCGACGGCCGACCAGGCGCTCGGCGACGTCAAGACGGTCGTCCAGAAATCGTGGGACCGCCATCGACATCGGCAGGACGCCGCGCCGTCGCGCTGGCTCTCCGTTCTCCCGTTCGGCCTGATCGGGCTCCTTGGCGTGGGGCTCGTCGGGGCCGCTCGGCGCGAGCAGAGGCGGCTCGCCCAAACGAGCGGCGTCGAGAAGCCGGTGCGCTCGAATGCCTCATTGCGAAAGGGGCTCGCGTTCTTCTCCCCCTGGGGCATCGGGCTCCTCGTGTTTCTCGCCTATCCGGTGGCGTCCTCGATCGTCTATAGCTTCTGTGATTATTCCGTCCTGTCGCCGCCGCGGTGGATCGGGCTTCAGAACTTCATTGATTTGTTCCAGGACGAGGTATTCTGGATCGCGCTGAAGAACACGCTGATCTACGTGGTCATCGCGCTCCCGCTCGGGCTCACCGTGGCGCTCTTCTTCGCGCTCCTGCTCGACGCCAAGCTGCGCGGATCGAGCATCTACCGCACGCTCATCTTTTTGCCCACGCTCGTCCCGGTGGTCGCGGGGGCGACCATCTGGATCTGGATGCTGAACGGCGAGTTTGGCGTCATCAACCATTTCTTGCACGAGGCGAGCTTCGGGCTCTTCCCGAAGACCTCCTGGCTCGCCGAGCGGCGCTTCGCGTTGCCGTCGTTGATCCTGGTGAGCACGTGGACCGTCGGACAAACCGTCTTGACGTTGCTCGCCGCGATGCGGGACGTGCCGAGATCGATCTACGAAGCCGCCGACATCGACGGCGCGAGCTTCTGGCAGAAGATCCGGCACGTCACGATCCCCATGATCTCGCCGGTCATTTACTTCAACGCGATCATGGGCATCATCGGCGCCCTCCAGGTGTTCGCGACGCCCTACATCATGACGGCGGGCGGCCCCGCGCGGGCGACGCTGTTTTATACGCAGCGCATGCACGAGAACGCATTTTATTTCCTGCGCATGGGCTACGCCTGCGCCATGGCGTGGATCCTGTTTCTGGTCGTGCTCGGACTGACCGCGCTGGCGCACCGGCTCGGGCATACCCGCGTCCACTACGGAGGGGCGTGAACCATGGCCGCCGCAGATTCCCCCTTCAGCAGCACGTTTCGCCAGCGACCGTGGTCGAGGGCCGTCGTTCATGTCCTGCTCATCGTCGGCTCGCTGGTGTTCGTTTTCCCCGTCTTGTGGATGCTGTCCACCTCGCTCAAGCCCATCGAGCAAACGCTGACCCCCGACCCCGTGTGGCTCCCGCGCCCGATCGAGTGGCGGAACTACGCCGCGACCATCGAGTACATCCCGTTCCTCCGCTACGCTTTCAACACGGTGTTCGTCTGCACGCTCGCGACAATCGGGACGACGTTGTCGAGCGCGCTCGTGGCCTTCAGCTTCACGCGCCTCGAATGGCCGGGGCGAAACCTGCTGTTTGGCCTGACCTTGGCGACGATGATGGTGCCCTTCCCTGTCGTCATGGTGCCGCTCTATAGCGTCTACCGAACGCTCGGCTGGATTGGCACGCTGAAGCCGCTCTGGGTGCCCACCTTTTTCGGCAGCGCCTTCAGCATCTTTCTCCTGCGGCAGTTCTTCATGCGAATCCCGAAGAGCCTGCCGGAGGCCATGACCCTCGACGGCGCTTCGGAGTTTCGCATCTTCTGGCAAATGTACCTGCCGCTCTCCAAGGCGCCGCTCGTGGTCGTCGCGTTTTTTCAGCTCATGTACTCGTGGAATGACCTCCTGGGCCCCCTCCTGTTCCTCACCGACCAGAGCACATACACGCTGACGTTGGGACTTCAGGCGTACCAGAGCCAGGAAGGCGGAACCCAGTGGCACTTCTTGATGGCCGCCTCGGTCATGACCACGCTGCCGATCGTCGTCCTCTTCTTCATCGTTCAGCGGGCCCTTTTTCAAGGCATGAGCTCGACGCAGAGCTTCGAAGGTTGAGCGGGACGACGACGTGATTACGCGGAGCGTCACCGAGGCCCTGTCATGACGTCGACGACGAGCACCTTGCCCCGCAGGAGGACCGCCGTGATAGTCTGCGCGTCGGACCATGCCATCGCGAAAAGTCGAAGCCATCGCTCGACTGCTCAAAGAGCAGATCTTGGCAGGGCGCTACGCGCCTGGCTCGCGGCTGCCGACGTACGACGCGTTGATGGAGCAGTTTGGCGTCACGCGACCGACCGTCGTGCGCGTGCTCGACACGCTCCGGGAGGAAGGTCTCCTCACGGTCAAGGGCCAGCGCAAGGTCTTCGTGACGCAGCGATTCCCGCATCACGACCGTTATGTGTGGGTCACGAGCGAACAGCCGGGCTCGAACGAGTGGTCGCTGTTTTTATCCATCACCCACGAGGTCATCGAGCGGGGCGAGACCGGGATTGCCGGCCAGGTGAGCGCGCTCGTGGGCGTGGACGGCCGCGCCAACAACCCCGAGTACCGGCAGCTCTGCGACGTGGAGGCGCGTGGATCGGCGGCGGGGCTATTGCTCGTCAACTCCGCGATGCTCTATCTGCTCCCCGTGCTGCAGAAGCCCGGGCTGCCGCGCGTCGCGATCGGAGCGCCGTTGCCTCACGCGAGCCTGGTCACGCTCGACTTTGCGGGGCTGATCGAGCGGGCCTCGGCGCGCTTGCTCGAAAAAGGGCTGCGCATTGCCGTGATGTCGCCGCACGCGCCGAAGCTCGCCGCGGCCCAGGAGTGCCTCGAAGGGTTTGGCCTGAAGCCCGACCGGTTGCTCACGGTGCACGCCGCGCCGATTGGGTGCGAGCGGTTGACCGAGCTGATGTTCGAACGCAGGAACCGCCCGGACGCGATCTTCGTCATGGACGACAACCTGATCCCGCCGCTGCTCGCGGGGCTCCAGCGCGCGAAGTTGAAGGCGGGCGAAGACGTCTACGTGCTCGCCCATTGCAACTGGCCGCGGCCGCTCGGTTTGTCGGAGGGCGTGGAGCACATCGGCTTCGATGTGAGGGAGGTTCTTTGCGCGGGCAAAGACCTCATCGACGCGCACCGCGAGGGAGCGCCGTGTCCCTCGCGCCTCATTCCAGCTCGTTTTCTTGGAGAGTTGACGCGCCCTCTTCCCACGGCGACAGCCGCGAGCGTGGAAGAGGAAACAGTCCATCCCTGACCCGCGTCACTTGCAGGCAACAAGTCGAAGTGCCCTGGCGCGGCGCCGTGGGCTTCGCTCGCGTGCCGCGAGGGACGCGACGAACAGGGGGAGCGAGGCGAACATGGCCAGCGTGACGCTGAAGGACGTCGTGAAGGTCTACGAGGGCGGCGTCAAGGTCGTCGATGGCTTCAACCTCGAGATTGCCGATCGAGAGTTTGTCGTGCTGGTGGGGCCCTCCGGCTGCGGAAAGTCGACCACGCTCCGGATGATTGCCGGGCTCGAAGAGCTCAGCTCCGGCACCATCAAAATTGGCGACCGTGTCGTGAACGACGTGCCCCCAAAGGATCGCGACATCGCGATGGTGTTCCAGAGCTACGCGCTCTACCCGCACATGACGGTCTACGAGAACATGGTCTTCGCGCTCAAGCTGCGCGGGCTCGACGCGGCCGTGATTCGCGAGAAGGCCCTGCGCGCGGCCAAGATTCTCGGGATCGAAGGCTTGCTCGATCGCAAGCCGAAGGCGCTCTCCGGCGGACAACGGCAGCGGGTCGCGGTGGGACGCGCCATCGTGCGCGAGCCGAAGTGTTTTCTCTTCGACGAGCCGCTCTCCAACCTGGACGCGAAGCTCCGCGTGCAGATGCGCGCGGAGATCAAGCAGCTCCACATGAGCCTCCATGCAACCACCGTCTATGTAACCCACGATCAGGAAGAAGCGATGACGCTCGGAGATCGCGTGGTCGTGATGAAGGACGGGGTGATTCAGCAGTGTGACGGCGCTCTGGAGATCTACCACAACCCGGCCAATCGTTTCGTCGCTGGGTTTCTCGGGAGCCCGCCCATGAACTTTTTCGAAGGGCAGCTCGTGCGGGAGGGGGATCGCTTGCTCTTCGACGAGGGGACGGCGAAGGTTCCGGTGCCGGCGTGGGCGAGCGCCGAACTCGCGCCGCGCGCCGGGGCGGCCGTCGTGATGGGCGTGCGGCCCGAGGCGATGTCGGACCAGGCGAGCGCGCGGTTTGCGACTGCGGAGAATGCGATCCCAATGCGCGTCACGCTGATTCAACCCCTGGGGGACAAGATGGACGTGGTCCTCGCGACCGCGCGTCACCCGCACGCCGTCGCGCACGTCGACGCGCACGCGGGGATTCGTGTCGGCGAGACCTTGCCGCTCTTCATCGACACCGAGCGCGTGCATTTTTTTGCGCCCGGCGCGGTCGGGGAGCGAATCGCGACGCGGCGTCGATAGAGACGAAACGATAACGAACCATTCATTGTGTGGCGATGGAACGCGCATTCGCGCGTTGACGCGTCGCGCGCGTCCGCTCGCTCGGATGGCGTGATGCGGCAGAGCGCGCTTGGTAAACAGCTATAGTTAATCATGAATCCGCCTTGACTCATTTCGGGGCGGGCAATAAAACACGAAGACTTCGCTCGAACCGAGGCGCGGCCTCGAGGCGTCGAGCGAACAGAGGAGCGTCATGGTGCGAAAGACGATCGACTGCACGGACTACGTCCCGCTGGGCGACGTCGACTGGGTCGAGCAGACAGAGCGCGGCCTTCTCCTCGGCGTCGGCGAGGAGAAGGTGCGGATCGACGTGCTTTCCCCTGACGTATTGCGCCTGAAGATCTCCCAGGCGGGTTCGTTTGATGAGAGCCCGACATTCGCGGCGTGCTTTGAAATGCCAGCTCCGCCACCGTTCGAGGTCAAAGATACGCCCGACGAGATCCTCGTCGAGACGGCGCGCATCCGCCTCCGCATCTCGAAGCGGCCGTTTGCGATGGACGCCTATCGCGAGGACGGCTCGGTGATCTTCGAGGATTATCGCGACGACGAGGGCCACGCGCGTGGGTATTTGCAGCTCAATGATGCGTTCGTCGTGACGCGGCGTTTGGCCCCGCGTGATTCGATCTACGGGCTCGGCGAAAAAACGGGCCCGTTCGATCGGCGGGGTCAGAATTACGCGCTCTGGAACACGGACATCCTGCACCCGGACGTGCTCCGCCTGAACCACCTGTACGAAGCTGACCACACGCTGTCGGGCCGAAGCCCGGAGTTCGACCCCTACTACACGTCGATCCCGCTCTTTTACCATTGCAGCGCCGCGGACGACGCGGCGAGGGTCGCGGGCTTTTTCGTCGACAACGGCTACAAGGGAAACTTCGAGTTCTCCGCGGAACAATACTACCGGTATGCCTTCGCGGGTGGACAGTACACCGAGTACGTATTCGCCGGTCCGGACCTGCGCGGAGCGCTCCGCGCGTACACGTTCGTCACGGGGCGGATGGCGGCGCCGCCGCTATGGACGCTCGGTCATCACCAGTGCCGATATCACCACTACACCGACGAGGAGATCTCTGCCATCGGTCGGCAATATCGAGAGCGCGGCATCCCGTGCGACGTGCTTTGGCTCGACATCGGCTACATGGATGGCTACCGCGTGTTCACCTGGCACCCGACGCGATACCCCGACGCGCCGCGCTTCCTGGACGCGCTGAAAGAGAGCCGGTTTCGTCTGGTCACGATCGTGGATCCCGGCGTGAAGGTCGAGCCGGGCTACCCGGTGTTCGACGAGGCCCGCGCTCGGAACCTGCTCTGCAAGACGGAATCCGGAAACCTCTACATCGGAAAGGTTTGGCCTGGGCGCAGCGCATTTCCGGACTTCGTCAAGCCGGAGGCCCGCGCCTGGTGGGCCTCGCTCGTCGCGCAGCACGTCGCCTCGGGCGTCGCCGGGATCTGGAACGACATGAACGAGCCAGCGACGGGCGACATCGAGCCGTTCGGCATGCGTTTCGATCGCGACGGCGAGGATCACCCCCACGAGCGGTATCACAACCAGTTCGCGCTCCTGATGGCCAGAGCCACGTCCGAAGGCCTCGCCGAGGCGCGGCCCGACCATCGTACGTTCGTCCTCAGCCGCGCCGGATCCGCGGGCATCCAGCGTTACGCGGCGCAGTGGCTCGGCGACAACTGCTCGAATTGGGAGCACCTCCAGATGAGCGTCCCGATGGCGCTCGCCATGGGGATCTCCGGGCAGCCTTTCATCGGCGCGGACATCCCGGGGTTCGTCTCGACACCGAGCCCGGAGCTCGCCGCGCGCTGGGTCCAATGCGGTGCGCTCATGCCGTTCTGTCGCTATCACAACCACTGGGGCGAGCCCGATCAGTACCCCTGGTCGTTCGGTCCCGAGGTGGAAGCGATCTGCCGCGACGCGATAAGGCTCCGCTATCGCTTGCTCCCTTATCTCTACAGCGCGTTTTTCCAAGCGAGCGAGTCGGGCGATCCCATTGCACGACCGCTCGTCTACGATTTCCAGCAGGATCCGCACGCGCGCGAGACGGCCGACGCATATTTGCTCGGGGAGGCGCTGCTCGTCGCCCCTGTCTGCACGCCAGGCTGCACGGAGCGCCGGGTCTACCTCCCCGCGGGGACCTGGGTCGATTGGCACACGGAGGAGCGTCATGCCGGTGGACAGTTCATCACCGCGAAGGCGCCGCTCGATCGGATTCCGCTGTTCGCGCGCGGCGGATACATCATCCCGAGCTACGAATCGGCCCCGGAGTCGACGATGGGTCATGCTCCGGAGCGGCTCGTGCTTCACGTCTTCGTTCCGGACGAGGACGGCGAGTTTGTCTCGGAGCTACACGAAGACGACGGGCTCACCCTTGCGTTCGCGCGCGGCGCCTATTACCGAACGACGTTCCGCCTCACGCGACGTGGCGCGGCGCTCTCGGTATCGGCGGCGGTGACGGGGCGCGGCTTTCCCGAGTTTCGCAGGCACGCGCTGCGCCTCGTGTTCCACGGCTTCCGGGGCAAGGAGATCACGCTCGATGGCCGGGTGGTGCGCGTCGAGGAGGGGGTCGTGGAGTTCGAGAATCGAGCCGAGGATTTCACGCTCGCGCTCACGCTCGATGACGCGCGCAGCGCCGCGGTGCCTCGCGCAGGGCAGGGCGCTCTGCACGAGGCGCTCTGAACGGGCGCGTTACCAGCCCGCGTTCCCTGCGCCGGGCAGGATCTTGAACTGGCCCTGCGACTGATCCATCACGCCGACCGGGGCCTCGGTCGCCACGACATAGGCCGCGTCCATCGCTCCGTTCGAGCCGGGGCTCAGGTGGAACGCGGCGGTTCGTGGCTTCTTGATGTTGACCTTGTTGAACCAGATGCTGTCCATCGCTGCCGGGCCCTCGACGTGAATGCCCGCGTGCGTCGGCTCGATGATCTCGAGGTCGTTTACGGTCACGTGCTGGAGCAACCCCTGGGCGGCGTGGAGCTTGAAGGCTCCGTGCTCCTCGTTGTACGCGGAGCCGCCGGCGCGAAGCAGCGTGTTGCGCTCGATCCGCGTCATCCCGCTGAAGGGATGCGAGCCGAACTGCCGAGCGATGAGGATGCCGGGATATTGCACGACGTCGGCGCACACGTTGTCCTCGACGCTGATGTCCTCGCCGCCATAAATCCCGAAGCAGTTCGCCATCCACGGCACCTGCACGAGGTTTTTTCGGAACACGTTCTTGCGGTTGAGCGCCCGGTCGGCGGGGGACCACGACGCGAAGGCGTCGTCTCCCGTGTTTCGCGCGTGCGTGTATTCGACGACGGAGTTGCTCGTTCCGCCGTAGAAGTTCACCGCGTCGGCGAACAAATTGCGCATGCGGCAGTTGCGGATCATGAGCCCGTTCGTGTCGGCCCCCGTCCAGTAGCCGACCTTGACGTGCTCGATCCAGATGTTCTCGAGCAGCGAGCCCGAGCTGCCGTTGCCGCCGAACGCATTCTCCGGCGAGTCGTCCTTGCGCTGGATCGTGTCGCCGAACACGGAGAAATCATGATACTTGCAGTTGTTGCCCCAGCAGTCGAAACGCGCGAAATAGCCGGAGACGGTCGTGTGCCACATGCCGGCGCCGCGGACCGCGATGTTCGACAGGCTGAGCGGCTTGCTGAGGCTCCTGAATTCTCCCGGCGGCAGGTAGAGTCCGGCGTGCCCCTCGCCCTGCACGCGATCGATGCAATGTTGCAGGGCCCCGGAGTCGTCACCTGCGTCGTTCGGCGTGCCCCCGCAATCGTCGATCAGGGAAAGATACCCCGCGGGCTTCGGGAGCGGGGGCGCGACCGCTTCCATGTCGACCAGATCGATCACGTACTCGGCCGCCGTGTCCGACGCGTCCTTTCGGAGCATGACGGTCGCGCCCGCCGGGATGTCGGAGAGCAACGCCCGTGACTCGTCGAAGAAGTGATGCGGTACACCCAGGCCAGGGTTGTTCTGGTCGGGCTGGTTGAAATGGTTGTGGTCGCCGTAGGTCCACGCATAACGCGAGGTGACGGGCAGCTTGTGACGGAGCTCGTCGTTCACGTACACGCTGAGCGTCGTCCAGAAATCGCTGCCACCGTCCGGGATGGAGTACCGAACGACGATCGAATTCGACACGCTTTGATTCTTGAAGCGCACGTAGTCGCCGACGTTGGAGAGCCGTACGGCCTGCCGGCCCGATGCTTCGGAGGCGACCGCCGTGAAGGCGCGGGTCGGCTCGAGCACGACGCCGTTCGTCTCCATGACCTCGGCCTCGTATTCGACGAACGGCGCCGCCGCGCCGCCCCCCGATGGCCCCGGGGGCTGTCCTCCCGCGCCACCCGAGCCCGCGCTCTGGCCTCCAGCGCCGGCGGAACCAGCATCGCCGCCAGTCCCGCCGGCGCCGCTGCCGGTCCCGCCGCCCCCGATGCTCTCGCCGCCCCCGGCGGGGGGATCCGGGGCGGTCGAGCAGGCGACGTTGGCGAGGAGCCCCATGCCCGCTGCCACGATGAATCCGAAGGTCGACGACGAGAATGCGCGTGTTGTCATGGCACCCCACCTTGCAGAAGATCAAAAGGAGATACGCCGTTTGCCGGAGGAGAGCTCGACGGCGTTACCACCACATGCTCCCGGAGAGCGAAATCATGTCCGCGTCGGGGCTCAGCATGGGGTCGTCGACCGCCGGATACCCGTTCCGTACGAGCGGGTTCGAGCCGTACACGAAGCGCGAATACTGGAGCACGACCTGATTGCGTGATTGCCAGCTGGTGCGGAAGATCAGGCGCGGCGAGATGATCGTGAACTCGCGCCCGTCGACGTTGCTGGTCGGCCGTACGTGGTCGAGGCGCAGGGAGGCGGCCAAAAACGACGCGAGCGTGTAGGTGCCCTCGGCGCCGAACTTGACCTTGTGGTCCCCGTTGTACGCGGGATCGTCGCTCTTGACATGGGAATAGATCCCGAAGGCCGAGAGGATGATGTCGCGGCTTTTCCCGTCGTAGTCGCGCGGATAGAGGAGCAGGCGCGCGAGGCTCACGCTGTATTCGGCCCCGAGCGTGACGAGCTGGCCGGTCCCGCCGCTGTTCGGGCCGAGATAATTGCGCATCAGATCGGGCCCCCCTTGCGTGTTCATGACGGAGAGGATCCGGCCCACCGAGCGCGCGTCGGTGGCATCCGTGTACGATGCGCCGACATAGACGTGGCCGAGGTGGCTCGCGGAGAAACGCATGTCCGCGCCGAGTACGGTGATCGTCCCGTCGGGCGTGAATGCCTGCGAGGCGCGATCGTCCTGGCTCCACGCGCGCATGTGATGAAGGCCGAGCGTGAGCTGGCGCCGGAAGGTGATTCCAAGGTGCTCGTGCATGACGAGGCTCGTGCCAGTGTTGGGATCGGCGAACCCGTTCCAGCCGTCGGTGGTGAGCCCGATCGGGGGCTTGTCGAGCTGCGCCTGGAAGCCCTGCTCGAATGCGAGCACCACGTTGCCAAGCGAGAGGCGCGCGACGATGTTCTCGCCGACGCCATTGGTGCGACCGATGAGGGCCGTCCCGTAGCGTCCCTCGTCGTATTCGCCCATCGTGCCATAGCGATTCGAAAACGCGCCCACATTGATGGCAAAGTATGTGTTCTTGGCCAGATTCGGGAGGTTGAATGTGATGAAGGCGTCGGTGATGCCCCCCTGGAGCGTGGGATCAAAAAAGCTCGCCGCGGTGGTGGCCGTCCACGCCTTGATGATGGCCGTGCCGGTCACGATCGAGTTCCCGTACGAGAACGCGAGTTGCGCATACGGCTGCGGCACGACGGTCGTGCCCGCAAAGGAGTCGCGGTAATCGGGCACCACGGGCGGCGCGTGGAGCACGAGGTTTTTCTGTTCGGTCGTCACGAAGCCTTCGCGCTGGTTCAGCCCGAGCCGCAGCGGCATCGTGATGAGGCCGTGGAAGTCGAAGGCATAGTCCTGCTCGCTCGCGGGCTTTTTCCCGTACGAGGGGCCGATTCCACCGGGCAAGGTGGCGACGACCGGCGTCCCGGGCGTGAGGCCGAGCCCTGTGTCCGAGGCGGTGGCGCTCGCCTTGTCTTTGTCTTTCTCTTCTTGGGCGTATGCGGCGCTCGTGACGAACGACAGGGTGCAGAGCGAAAGGAAGAGAGCGCGCGCCCCGCGTGCGCATGAACCCATGTGCTCCTTCATGATCACCACCACATCCCGAAGGTGAGGGCCAGCATCTGGTTATCGAGCTCCTCGCGCGTGTAATCGTTCGGAGCTTCGCCGCGGGTATGCGCGCCGTAGAACCAGCGCGTGTAGCTCAGCGTGACGTGCTCGTGGCTGTTCCAGTTGCTCCGGAAGACGAGCTTCGGGCTGATGACGTGGAAGCTCTCCTCGCGGTCCTTGGAGTTCGGCGAGACGTAATCGTAACGGCCCGAGAGCGCGAGCCACGAGAAAAACCGGTAGGTGGCCTCCGCGCCGAGCTTGTACAGCGTGCGGCCGTCGAAGCTCGGATCGCGGCTCTCGAGCACGGTGCCGACGTTCGCGAACACGCTCGTGATGAGATCGGGCCCTTCCCCCCAGAAGGCCGTCGGGTGCCAGAGGAACTTCGACCAACTGAAGTTGTATTCGAAGCCCGCGATGAGGAGCTTGCCCGTCCCTCCGCCCGCCTGACCGAGGAGCCGCTTCGTGAGCAGCTCGCCGGTGTCGGCGCCGTAGTAATTCATGCCGGTCAGCAGATGCGCGTACGACGCGTCGGCGTACGAGGCCGCGATGGCGAAGTTGCCGAGGTGGTTGTTGATCATGCGAACGTCGGCGCCGAGCACGGTCATCTGCGGGTCGGGGCGCAGGCCTTCGTCGAGGAATGGGGTCTTGGGGTCGTCGATCTGGTCGCGCTCGTCCTGCGCGAAATTGCTGAGGTAATGTAGGCCGAAGACGAACGGCACGTCGCCCTCGATTCCCAGGCCGACGTGCGCGTGGTGGACGAAGGCCGAGGGCCGCGAGGGATTCGCGTCGTGATCGTAGACGTTCGGCCCGCCGCCGAGGGGCACCTTGCTGAGCCGCCCCATCACGCCGTGCTCCGCGATGAGCGAGAGCGAGCTCGAGAGCTTGTATTTCGCGCTGAGCGTCTCGCCGACGCCGAACGGCGAGCCGACGATCGCGGCGTTGTACTGACCCGCCCCGTATTGTCCGAGCGAGCCGTACGCATTGCGGAATACGCCCACCGTCCAGTTCAGGGTCAGATCTGCGGTCACGGGCGCCGTGAACAAGAGAAACGCTTCGTTCAAGAAGTTCTGGCTCGTGGTCTCGCGCCAGGTTTCTCCTGCCGACGGCTTCCACGTGCTGAGCTTCACGACCGCCTTGACGTTGGCGTTGCCGTAATCGAACCGGAGCTCGACCCAGCTCCCGAGCGGCGCGTTCGTGCCCCGCACGGCGCCGTAGAGATCGGGCGTCTGCGGCGGAGCGAGCAGCGTCGTCTCGAATTGCCTGGGCGTCGCGCGTTCACGTTCGTCGACGGAGAGCCGGAGCGCGGCGCTCATGAAGCCGCTGAACTTGAAGGTGAATTCGCTGCTCTCCTCGGCCGGCACGCTGAACGGAATGGTCGCGCCGCCCGGCAGCGTCGGCCCGCTCGGGGCAAATGGGGAGAGGCCGAGCCCCACGGAGCGGCGCGAGCCAGGGAGATAGCCCTTCGGCGGCAATGCGGGGACGGGCTGCCTCTTGGCACCGGGCGGACGCGCAACCTGGGCCGTTGCAGCGGGGGCCTTCGGAGGCGCAATGGGCGCGTCCTTTTTCTCCGGCGCTTCGGGGGGCGGAGGCGGCGCGGGGATGGCGTCCGTCACTTTGGGGGGCGCAACGGGCGGCGGCTCTGGAGGCGCCTCCTGCCCGAGGGCCGCCCTTGTCGTCACGATGGCACCGAGAGCCCACGCGAGCGCTACCAGCTCGGAAAGCCGTCTCATCGGGTCCCTCACCGGCGGCGATAGAAGGTCACGTTGTCGATGTATACGTCTGCGAACCCAACCGGAAGCTGAAGCGCGAGCATGTTGATCGAGCGCAGGTCGAGGAACGGCGCGTGTTTCGCGAACCCGACCTGGCGGAACTCGCTGAACGGGATCACGAAGAGCTGCCAATCGGTGGTGAGTCGGATGGACGCGACCCAACCATCGCCGCAGCGCTCCTCCTCCGCGGGTGGCGCTTCGCTGCCGTAGCAATAATAGCCAGCCTGCGCCCCCGAGAAATCGTAGGCCTTGCATTCGGTGCCGTCCAGGTCCCGATCGTAATAGTAATCCGGGGACCGACATGCGCTCGGGCCGCAGACGGGATAAAGCTCCTCGAGCAACGCCGGCTCGGCGATCGGCGCCATGCCTACCGCGGGATCGAAGCAGCGGTGCGTCGGCACCGGCGCGTCGGGATTCTCGACCGTGCAGGGCAAGCCGTTCTGGCACTTGGGGCGGCAGGCCTTGATCCGGCGGCAGAACGTTTGATGCTCGCGGTTGAGCGCGTCGCTCGTATGTTTGTCGTGGAGCGCGACCAGGACGCCGGGCTGGCTGTCCGGACCACGACGCGCCCAAAACGTGACGCCATCATACCGACTGAGATCCCAGTAACGGTGCGGCTCCGGCTGCTCGAAATCGTGCCCGTCCGGACGCGTGAGCGGCAGGCCCACCGGATCCAATGTCGCGCCCGGGACAGGCGGCTGGGGGCAGACGTCGGAGCCCGAAGGGCAGGGCACGATCGCGGCGAGCGGGTGTTCCAGGCCCGCGCCGAAATAGTTGAAGCGCCCGCCGCGGAAATGCAAGGCCCAGCCGTTGGGCTGGCCGTCGCAGCTCGGCCCATTCGTGATCCGATCGGCGGCGAGGCCCCATTTTTCCTTGTAGCGCCCGAAGAGCCCCGGGTACCACGCCGCGTCGCCCGGTACGCGAAAGGCGCCGTAGGTTTCGTCGTCGTATGCGGACCACCCCTCCGCGACGCCCACGGCGTTCGGGAGGCTGGGATCGGCCTCGAAGGTCTCGATCCAAAAGGGTGAAAGCTCGATGCCGGACAGCCCGCTGCAGTCGACCACGCGCGAGCCGGGGTCCGGCGTCCCCGCCCCGATCGGCGGATAGACGGGCTCGTTTGGCGTGACCAGCGCGCCATTCTCGTTCCGAAGCGGTACCGCCCCATTGGCCCACGGCACGGCCGCCGCGAGCCCGTCGGTGAGCCAGATTCGACCCGCGTTCCCCTCATGGGAGCAGGCAGCCGCGGTGCACAGGAGGGCCCCTGCCATCCAAAGTTCGACCTTCATTGTCCGCTCTGTGACTTCCGGATGAGCTGCATGAAGTAGTCGGGGCGTTGCCACTGCCCATGGAAGTAGTAATCGTAGTTGCGGTTGATCCCGGTCCCCTCGCCGAGGTCGTTCCAGGTCGCGATCACGAGCAGCTCGGCGTCACGCGTCTCTTCGAGCACGCGTGAAAAGACGGCGGCGTCTTTGATGATCAGGTCGGTTTGGCGGGGGAGCTTCCCGGGCAGATCACGGCCCACCGCGTCCCACTTGACCATCGCGTGATCGATGACATGGCCCTTGAGCGTCGAACGGCTGCGGCGCTCGGGGGAGTTGAATGTGAACCACTGATAACGCGCATCCGCCACGCGCTCCATGGCCGCATCCTCGAAATAAGCGGAGTCCGCGTCGACGAACGGCTCCTCGTGGAACTCCGCGGCGAACATCTCCTTGAGCCTCGTGATCAAAGCTGCGGACTTGGTGCGAGGCAGGAGCGTGCCCGCGTTGTAGAAGTAGACGAAGGGCTTGCCCTTGAAGCGATACCAATGGCGTTTGTCCAGCTGCGAGAAGAAGGGCCTCCACTTCATCTCGTAGATTCGCTTCGCCGCTGCTTCCGTGTCGTTGAGATCGGGCTTCTGTTTCCAGGCCTCGGAGAAGTAGGGCTGACCCCAGGTCCAGGTGTCGTCGAAGAACGCGATCTTGATCGGGTCGTCGAGGCTCGCGAGCGCCTTCGCGAGGGGCTCGAGCCTGCCCTCCTCGATATCGGGGCCATACGTGTTGAGCAGCAAGAAATCGAGGCCCGCGTACTTCGCGTCGACGAGCTCGCGTCGCCAGAACCCAGGGTTCGAGGGCACGTAGTAGCCGGCTTTCCGCTCGCCGAAGCCGAGCAGCGGATGCTCCTCCGCCATACCCGGCGCGTGCGTGTTGGCCCAGTCCATCTTGCAATTGACCTCGTTCGGGCAATTGAAGAAGTACATGAACACGGCGCCGATGTCGCGCTTCAGCTTCTTGAGCGGAGCCCCCGCGAGCTCGGGGTGGTTTTCCCAGGGATCCGAATAGGCGAGCTGGCAGGTGCGCTTTTCCTCTTCGCAGAGCGTACGCACGACATCGATACGGCGGGTCCTCGGCTGGCTCCTGAGCTTTTCAGCCCACCCGCGGACGACCTCGGCGCTCGGCTCCTTGCCCGTGATCTGGCAATGGGCCGCGCGCACGAAGGCTTCTGGCGCGTGTCCGAGGTTGACGTCGACGACCTCCACACGCGCACAGGGACCCGTCCATTCGGGCTTGAGCTTGAACGGTCCGAGGTCTTTTTCGTCGATGGGATGGCTCATGGCTCGTGTTCCCGTCGCTTGGGCCCGAGGCCCAGCGCCCACCGCTGCCGCGGAGCTCTGCTCAGGGCTGTCGACCTGGCTCATCGTCTGGTCGAAGCAGCCCGAGAGCAGGCCCGAAATCAGCGCGACCGGCCCCAGGAGGGCCGCCCACTCGAGGCCGGTCGCGACGTTTCGCGGCTTCATTTGCCGATCGGACCGGTCGGCGCCGTGCCCGCGAACAGGGTCACCTCGTCGATCCAGATGTCGAAATCAGGGCCCGGCGTGATCCAGCTCAGGCCGAGAATGACGTCCTTGACCTGCACGGACCCTGCGAGCTCGTTCCATTTGATCGTGTATTGCTTCCACTCCGACGTCAGCGTGATGTTCTTCCCGGGGTGGTTGTAGCAATTCGTTTCGCAGTCGCCGCCGTCCGCCTTGGCTTGTGTCGCCGGGTGTACGGCCTGGACCCGGAGCGCGTTGTCGGCCCCCGCGGTCCCCTTGGCCCAGAACGAGATGCCGTCGAAGGCCGAAATGCCGGCACACGCCCCGTTCGCATCTTTCAGGCCGAAGCCAAAGCCTGCGCCAAAGCCGCCGTCGGTCGGCGCCTTGATGCCGGTGCCGCTCACGTGAGCGGCCATGGTCGTCGTGACGGCCCCCTCGCCTTCACGCGCAATCTTGCTGAAGTTGGCGGCGTCCGTGTCCGCGAACGAGTACCAACCCGGAAACGCCATTTCGGTCTCGAAGTCGTCCACGAACGCATCGTCGACGGTCAGCACGCGAACGTTGTCGTCACACACGCTGGGAGGGGACGAACCGCCGCTGCCGCCGCTGCCGCCTGCGCTGCTCGAAGAGCTGCTGCTGCCGCCACTCCCGCTGCTGCTGGCGCTGCCGGCGCCGGCGCCGCCGTTGGGGTCGCCCGTGCCGGACGAGCACGCCGACGCGAGCGCCAAGGCGCCACAAACGGTGTAGATGGACAGATGCAACGCACGATTCCGCTTCATAGTCTCGCCCCGTTCCTCGTGAGTTTCGAGAGTTCTTCGCTGTCGTGATCAGCTCGTGTACAGGTTCGGCGAACTGCACCGGCACCGTCAATGCGAATCATGGTCAACGCGTAGCATTTACTCGGGATGCATTCGGATCCCTCTCGGGATGCAATTTGGTCGTGCCAGCGGTCGATCGGCCCACGCCTTCAGGTCGTCCTCACCGTCGAACGGTGCGCGCACGCTAGAAGTGGTACGACGCCACTTCTACTCCTCGCATTGCGCGGCGCGCAGGAGGCTCATGAAGGCGTGCGGCGTGAGCCACTGCCCCTGATGGTAGTAGTCGTAGTTGCGGTGGATGCCGGTCCCCTCACCGAGGTCGTTCCACGTGGCAAACACCGCCAGGTCGGACGCCGCGGAGCTGCCCAGGGCCTCCTGCAAGAGCTCCGGGCCCTTCACGAGCCGATCGTTGTCGGTCGCGAGGTCGCCTGGATGATCGCGGCCAAGCGAATCCCACTTCACCATGAAGTGGTCATGCGTCACGCCTTTGAGGTCGGAGTGGCTGTCCTCGTCGCCGAAGGTATCCCAGAGGAACTGCGAATCGGCCACGGCTGGCATGCCGGGGTCCTGGAAGAATGCGCGATCCACCGCGACGAACGGCTCGACGCCGAAATCCGCCGCGAAGAGCTGCTTCAGTCGAGCGACCACAGCCGCCGCGGCGGTGAGCGGCTTCAGGGTGCCAGCGTTGTAAAAATAGATGAACGGTCTGTCCTCAACGCGGTACCAGTGCTCGGGCGCGATCGCATCGAAGAATGGCTTCCACTTCGCTTGATAGATCACTTGCGCGGCGCCGTCGGCGTCGGTCAGATTCGGGGGGACGTTCCAGGGCGGCGGCTGCTGCGGCCGCCCCCAGGACCAAGTATCGTCGAAGAGCGCAATCTGGATGCCTCCATCCACGTCGGCGAGGGCCTCGCTCAGCCTGCCGAGCCTGCCGAGGTCCGGGCCGTACGTGTTCACGAGCAGGAACTGGAGCCCCGCCCAACGTGCATCGAGGAGCTCGCGCTTCCAGAACCCAGCGTTGTCGGGATGATAATAGCCCTCTGCTGCTGCGCCGAACGCGTGGAGCCGATGGGGCGCATCCATGCCGCTCGCGTGGGTATTGGCCCAATCGAGATCGCAGTTGACCCCGCCGGGGCACTCGCTGAAGAACATCAGGACGGCGCCGACGTCGCGTGGCGTTTTCCGCACACACGGCGTCGTCAGCAGCACCTGCTCCTTCCAGGGATCGGAGTAGGTCAGGGGACAGCTCTTGCCAGCCCCGCTGCAAAGGCTGCGCACGACGTCGATCCGTCGGACCCATTCACGGGTCCGGAGCTGCTCGGCCCAGCTCGTGATCAGCTCGGCGCTCGGTTCCACGCCATGGATCTGGCAATGTGCCGCACGGACGAACGATTCGGGCGTATTCCCGAGGTTCACGTCGATCGTTGTTCGCGCCGCGCAGGGGCCGTCGAACTCCTCTCGAAGCTCGAAATCGACGTTCTCCGGGAGCGCCTTGGGGGGCGGCGTCGGACGGAGGTGGTCCGTGGGATCGTACGAACCCCGCCCGCAGCCAGAGACGAGCGCCATGACGAGCGCAGACGAGCGAAGGAGGACAGAGGAGCGCATGGATCACTCCAGGAAGGCTACGTCATCAATCGTGAAGTCCCACGCGACCGCGTCTTTGGAAGTCCAATTCAATCCGACGAGCGCCTTCGTGTCCAGCTTGGCCTTGTCGCCCCATCCGAGCTGCTTCAGGTCGCTCCACTTGAGCTCGTAGGTCTTCATCTCCGCCGAGAGATTCGTGATGGCGACCGTGAAATGGTCATAGCACTTCTTGCAGCGCCCAAATTCCGGCATCGTATCCACCGTCGCCACGAGGAACTTCATCGGCGTCGAGCCGGAGGCCCTGAAACGGATGCCCTTGTACTTCGTGCCATCCACCGGCGTGAGCAGCGGCGCGCCGCACAAATTCGTGCCGATGCCGCCGCCCCATTCGGTATAGCCCTTCCCCGTCGTGTGGATCGCCCCGTTCTCGATCGCGCTCGTGAATTCCTCGACCGAAGGCGGCTTTTTCACGCCGGCCGCGGTTTTGTCGCTGTAGACGAACCAGCTCCCCGGAGGCTCGATCGTGGGCAGGTTCGAGATGCCGCCGCCATCCCAAATCATGGGGCCCGTGGGCACGACCGGATCGGGGACCAGCAGATCGCCGCGCGCCGCGGCGGGCGGCGTGTCCGAGGCGCTTGCCCCCGACGAGGGATTCTCACAAGGGCAAGGCGGGCACGGCTCGACGGCGCCTTGGGGACCGATACAGCCGGCGGCCAAGCCCCCGGCGGCGAGCACGACAAGCCCCGTCGCGAGAGCAACGCTGAAGTCACTCATACCCTGGCTCACGTCGCTTTGCCTACCACGCGTGCATGAAGAGCCCCAAGAAAAATAATAGGCAAATTCAGTCATTTACTACGCGGCGGCGTCGGGAGAAGACTCCATGAGCCTTGACAGACGGTCGCAAACGTTCTCCTCTGAAGAAACTCCCCGAGAGGAACCATGAATCACCTTCCTGCCTCGGCCACGCTCCTCATGCTGACTCTGTTGTTCGGTTGCAGTGCCAAGAGCCCCGACGACACGACCGGTGGAGGCGGCGCTTCGGCCAGTTCGAGCAGCGCGACCGGCGGCGCGTCGACCGGTGGATCGTCAAGTGGTGGAGAAGGAGGAGGAGGCGCGGGTCCGGTGGACATGCTCGACGGGCCCATCGAGCGCGAAGGGGCCCTCGTTCTCGAGTTCAGCTCGCTCTACTTCGAGGTCGACCCATCGAAGGGCGCTCGGATCAGCGCGCTCCGTTGGAACGGCATCGAGCTTCTCACCGATGCCACGGTAAACGCGGTGAACTGGGGCTCCACATTCTGGACGAGCCCCCAGAGCGACTGGGGATGGCCGCCGCCCGTCGCGGTCGATTCCAGTGCCTACACGCCGACGATCGACGAATCGTCCTTCCGTCTCGCAGGTCCGCAGGCGAACTACGCGGGAAAGACGCTTTCGATCGAAAAAGCGTTCGCCGCCGATTTTTCGCGCGAGGCCGTGGTCATCACCTATACGATCCGGAACACGGGGAATGCGCCGTTTTCGGTCGCGCCGTGGGAGGTGACGCGCGTGGCCCAGGGCGGACTCACCTTCTTCCCGACGGGTGACACGCAGTTCACCCCCGGAGGCTCCAATCCCCTGCCTGTCGAATCCGCGGAGAACGTGACCTGGTTCGATGGCGCGGCCCATCCGCCCGACGGCCAGCAGAAAAAATTGAACGCCGACGGCAAGGAAGGTTGGGTCGCGCATGTGGCGGGTGACCTCCTGTTCCTGAAGAGGTTTGCCGACGTGCCTTCGTCGGCCCAGGCGCCCGGCGAGGGCGAGGTGGAGATCTTCGCGCAATCGGCCGCGGAAGGCGGCTACGTCGAAGTGGAGAACCAAGGGAGGTATGCCGAGATCGCTCCCGGTGCATCGGCCACGTACGAGGTCACGTGGATTGTCCGGAAGCTGCCGGCCGGCGTGACGGCGCAAATTGGCTCGGCGGCGCTCCTCGATTTTGTTCGGTCCCTGCCCTGATCCAAACGGCACGTAGCAGCGCGTTCCAACGTCCGCGGCGCGTTACAGCTTGATCAGACCGAGGCGGCTCGCGGTGGCAATGGCTTCCGTCCGGCTGAGCACGTCGAGCTTGCGAAAAATGCTCCGGAGGTGCGATTTCACCGTCGTCTCACCGATGCCGAGCAGCGCGCTGATCTCCTTGTTGCTTTGCCCGCGCGCCAGATACTCCAGCACCTCGACCTCGCGGCTCGTGAGGGCTTCACGGCTCAGGCTCGCCGCGAGCTTTTGCACCAGGGATGCAGGAAGGCACGTCTCTCCCCGATGCACCCTGCGGATGCAGTCGAGGAGCTCCTCCCGGCGCGAATCCTTCAAGAGATATCCCTTCGCGCCGGCTTTGACGGCGTTGAGTAGGTCGTTGTCGGTGTCGAATGTGGTGAGGACGATCAAGCGGGCGGAAGCGTCGTTTTTCCGGATCTCCTCGATCGCCGCGACGCCGTCGAGCACGGGCATGCGGATGTCGATCAGCGCGACGTCCGGACGATGTTGTTGCCAGAGCTCCACCACCTGCCGACCATTCGAAGCCTCGGCCACGACCTCCATGTCGGGTTGACGGCTGATGATGGCTGCCAGGCCCTCCAGCACCGTGATGTGATCGTCGGCGATGAGCACCCGTATTTTATCGAGGCCCGAAGGCTTCGCTGCAATGTCGGCGGGGTCTTTCATAGGGAGGTGCCGCTAGAGGGGTACGGACCTGGTAAGGACGCCACGATGGCCGTCCCGCTTCCTTCCGCGCTTCGAATGGTCAACTGGCCGCCCATCACTTCGACGCGCTCTTTGATTCCGATCAAGCCGAGGCCTTCGTTTTGTAACGCAGGATCAAACCCCACGCCGTCGTCCCGCAGCTCGAATCGGAGTGTTTGGGGCTCGAAGGCGAGATGAGCGTTGAAATGGCGCGCGCGTGCGTGCCGGAGCGTGTTCGTCAGCACCTCCTGGCCGATGCGCAGGAGGTTTTCCTCCCACTCGTTGCTCAATGGCCAGGGGATGCCCTCCCGCGTGAACGCGCCGACCACGCTGGTCCCGCTGGTCATCTTCTTGATCAAATCCTCCACCGCGTCACAGAGGTTCTTCTCAGCCAGCGCTTGCGATCGAAGCGCGTGCGCGGAGCGTCGCGCCTCTTGCAGGCTGCCGCGCGCCAGCTCACGCGCGCGGACGAGGTGTTTTCCGGCCTCGGGAAGCAAGCCCCTCGACCAGGCATCCTCCGTCGCCTCCAGTTGCACGATCACGCCGGTGAATCCCTGCGCCAGCGTGTCGTGGAGATCCCGCGCCATACGGTTGCGCTCCGCGACGATGGCAGCCTCGCGGCTTTGTCGGGACAATCGCATGAGCTGAATGGCGAGCATGGCCTGATGGGCCAGGGCACGAGCGAGCTCCATCTCGCTCGTTCGAAAGAGGTTCTTGTGCCTCGACCGGATCCCGATGAAGCCGGCGAGCTTGCCGCCGATCAGCGTCGGGACCGTCAGCGTGGCCACGACGCCCATCGCTGCCAGCCGTCGGTAAATCACCGCCATATTGGGATCGTGAGGCGCGTCTCCGTGCCATGGATACCAGGGCGAATTCTCACGGCTGCCGAGTCGAATGCGCGGTGGATCGCAATCGAGCTCCCCGATGACGATATCGACACCGGTGCGGAGCACTTCGCTCCAGACGGGATGGTCCTCCGTGAAAAGCGTGACCTTTTTGACCGCGGACAGGTGTTTCGAGGGGGCGTGCAGCCGATCATCCTCGAACGTCGCGACCATGTCCATTTCGTTGGCCCCGTTTCGTTCGTACACACTGACGCTCTGCCCGTTCAGCCGTCCGGCGATCATGCGCAAGACATGCTCCAGGAGTCGTTCGGGATTCGACTCCTGGGCGAGCGCATCCAGCGTGCGGGTGAGCGCAGCGAACTGACCCCGCGCGAGGTGCTCCGAGGCCCGCAAGGCTTCTGCGGATTGTTTGATCGAGGTCACGTCGCGAATCGCGCCCGCCCATTCGATGATCTGACCCGCGTCGTTGCGTATGGCCGTCGCGGCGACCTCCACGTACTTGATGTAACCGTCGGGCATCACGAGGCGGTGGCCGAAATGAAGATCCTCACCCTTGTCGGAAAACGCCTGGAGGTAGAGGGGGAGGTCCTCGGGGTGGACCCTCGACGCGACCAGCTCGGGCGTGACCTTCGTGTCGGGATGAACCTCGAAGATACAATAGGTCTCATCCGACCAGATGAGCTGGCCCGTCGCGAGGATCCAGGTCGCGCTTCCCGTTTGGCTCAGGCGCTGGGTCCTGGTCAACGAGGCCTCGCTCTTTTTTCGTTCCTCGATTTCGACACGGAACGCCTGGTTGATTCGCTCCAGATCCGCCGTGCGCTCGCGGATCCGCCGCTCGAGCTCCATGTTCAGACGCGCGGAAGCTTCCTCGGCACGTTTGCGCTCAGTGATTTCCATCACCGTGCCAATGAAACGAATCGCTTGGCCGTCCGCGTTGAAGAACGCCTGACCGCGGGCCGTCACCCATTGCTCCGAGCCGTCCTGCGGATGAATCGTGCGGTACTCGGCGCGATATTCGCCGCCATTCGCACCGGCGAGTGCTTGCATGACCAAACTGTCCACGCGCGTTCGATCGTCCGGGTGAACACATTTCAAGAACATGTCATGCGTCACCTCGGCGTCCAGCGGTAACCCGAAGATCTCCTTCATCCGCTGCGACCAGTCGCCCACGTTGGCCACGTCAGTGGAGTTCCAGACCCACAGGCCGATTCTTCCTGTTTCGATGGCCAGCCGCAGGCGTTGCTCGCTCTCGAGCAGCGTTTGGTTGACCTCCCGCAGATGCGAGGCCTGCTGCCGGAGCTCCGCGTTCAGTCGTTGCAGCTCTTCGGCGGCGGCTTCCCGCTCGCTCGTATGCGCGGACGGAGACGGCGAAGGGGTCGACGGGGTCAGGAACTCGGGGCTATCCGGATCATCGTGCATGGGCCGGCCTTACGTAACGTAATCGTGCGTCCCGCGAATCGCTCCACTTTCGCGGCGGCATGTTGCCACAAGCAGGCGTGAGAGGGAAGGTCGAATGCGGACGCACATGTGGATCCCAGGGCAGGGCCGCCTCCCTCGAATGGAGGAGTACGAGGTCCTCCATTCGAAGGAGAAGGACCCCCGCAGCAAGGTCAATGGTCTATCTCCCGGGCGATGTGGGAGAATCTCGCCATGAGCCCCATGGCCGCACTCCGCGCGCGCACGCTCGATCTCGGCCTCCTCTTGCTGCGCGTCGGCTCGGCCGCGCTCATTTGGACGTTCCACATGGTTCGGAAGCTCGCCGACTTCGATCACGAACTCCGCTCGTTTCCCGATCCGCTCGGCGTCGGCCACGCGACGAGCTTCGTGATGGCGCTCGGCGCCGAGGGGGTATGCAGCATCCTCGTCGCGTTCGGCTTGGCGACGCGTTTGTCGTCGCTCCCCATTGTGTTCACGATGCTGATGGTGCTCGTCCTCGGCGCGCGTGGGTTCGAGGGTGCGGACGTCCAGTCGGCCCTCCTCTACGCCCTGCCATATCTCGTCCTCGTGCTCACGGGCCCAGGACGTTGGTCGCTTGATCATCGATTGTGCGAGCGCTGGGACCGCCTGGGCGCTCGCCTCGCTCCCAAGGCGTGGAGCCTCCGTGGAGACGAACGGTGAGGCCAGGCGCGCACGTTGCACAGATGCTCTTCTTCGGGCTGCTTTTCTTTGCCCATCCTGCCGCGGGACAATCTGCCCCCAACAGCGGGCCCTCGCCCGACCTCCCCGCGCACGGCGACGAGACGGGAGCGTATTCGCCATACCGGCCGATCCGGTATCTCGAGGACCATTCTCGTCGTACGGATGTGCCGCGGGACGACCCGTGGGATCCGATCAAATACATTCCGCTCTGGCCCGGCGGATACCTCTCCCTCGGCGGACAGCATCGGCTCCGCTACGAGCTCGTCGATCCCATCGACATCGGAATCGGCGCCGGTCGTACGACGAGCAGCGTGCTCCTCTCGCGCAACCTCCTTCACGCCGACCTTCATCTCTCGCGAGGCCTCCGCGTCTTCGCGCAGCTCGGGGGCTTTTACGCGCTCGGCGTGCCGCATTCCGAAGCCGAGCCTCCGGACGCCGACGTCCTCGACGTGACGCAATTCTTCGTCGAAAGCAGCGCCGAGCTCGGCGGCATTCGGATCACCGGCCGCGTCGGACGTCAGGAGATGGCGCTCGGCTCCACGCGATGGGTGGGCACGCGCGACGGCACGAACGTCCGGCAGGCGTTCGATCTCGTCCGCGTCACGCTCTCGAAGCACGGCGGGTGGAACGTGGAGACGTTTTTTGGTGTCGTCCCGGGTCTTCGGCGCGGAGCGTTCGACGACGCGCCCGATGGGCAAGATCGTTTTTGGGGGATGTACGCGACGCTCCCCGTTCTGCCGAAAAAGCTGCTCGGCCTGGACGTTTTTTATCTCGGTCGCCGGCGACCCGACGCGGCGTACGCGGACGTGCAAGGGCGCGAGGTCCGCCATACGTTTGGCGCGCGTATCTTCGGCGAGACGGATTTTGGCCTTGAGTACGTCGGGCACGCCCTCGTGCAGCGCGGCTCGATCGAGGACGACAGCGTGTTCGCGTGGGGATTCGCTGGCGCGTTGTGGCAGCGCCTGCCCGGCGCCCTCGAGCCCGTTCGTTTGGGCATCCGCGGCGACGCGCTGAGCGGCGACACTCGCCTGCGCGACGGGCGGACGACGACGTTCCAACCGCTCTTTCCCAATCAGAGCTTCTTCAGCGCGCTGCCGGCGATCTATCCGACGAACCTCTACGACGCGCACCCGCTGCTCCGCATCGAAGGGGCGAAGATGTCGTTCGAGGCTGGATGTACTCTGTTCTGGCGGCAGGCGGTCGAGGACGCGGTATACGCGCCGCCCGGCACGGTCCTCGTGTCGGGCGAGGCGACGCGGGCGCGTTACACCGCCGCGCAGACGTCGCTGTCGATCGGCTACAAGGCCGACCGCCACTTCTCCTTCAATGCGGAGTACACACACGTCTTCCCCGGCCCGGCGATCACGGACGCGGGCGGGACCGACGTGGACTTCTTCGGGACATGGACCACGTACACGTATTGAGCCTCGCGATTGCACGTCGGCCATCTCAGAATTTCAACCGATGGTCCATCCTTCGAAAGGAGGAGAGGTGGTTCGTTCGTCGGCAGGGAGGGGGCGTAGGCTGCACGGTCGATTGCGTTCTCGCCAGAACGGGGTACTCTTGCGCCGCACGCGTGCTCGACAGGCTTCTGCTTGGCGGCTCGAACGGTAACCCTCATTCCAGGTGCAAGGACGATGAACAAATACCATAAGCTTTACACGCCGGAAGACAGCGCGGTCGTTTTCATCGATCACCAGCCGCAGATGACGTTTGGTGTCGCCAACATCGATCGTGCGGCGCTCATCAACAACGTGACGCTGCTCGCGAAGTGCGCGAAGGAGTTCGGCGTTCCCGCCATCCTCACCGCGGTGGAGACGGAGTCGTTCAGCGGATACGTCTGGCCGCAGCTCCTTGACGTGTTCCCGGGGCAGCCGATCGTCGAGCGGACGAGCATGAATTCGTGGGACGACGCGGGCTTCCGCGCCGCCATCGAGGCGACGGGCCGAAAGAACATTCTCCTCACCGGGCTCTGGACCGAGGTCTGCGTGACCTGGCCCGCCATCGAAATGCTCGGCGCTGGATACAACGTCTACATCGTCGAGGACTGCTGCGGAGCGACCTCGCCGGCCGCCCATGAAGCGGCGTTGTCCCGGATGGTCCAGGCAGGCGCGATCCGGCTGACGACGATCCCCGCGCTCCTCGAGTGGCAGCGCGATTGGGCGAAGCGCGAGCACTACAACCAGCTCATGGGCCTCATCAAGCAGCACGGCGGGGCCTACGGCGTGGGCGTCGAGTACGCCTACACGATGGTCCATCACGCACCGCAATCGGCGATCAAGCCGCAGATCGTGCCCAAGAAGTCCGGTCATTGACGGCGTAACCATGGCCGAGACCCTCCACATCGCCATCGTCCGGCGCGTTCGGAAGACGCACATCGCGGACTTCGAGCGCGCGCTCACCGAATTCGCCAGCCGGTCCTTGGCCGAGCCCGGCGCGCGGGGGGTGCATTGCCTCTACCCGCCGCCCGGCTCCGACTCGAACGAGTACGGCATTCTGCGCAGCTTTGCCAGCGCCGCCGACCGCGATGCGTTTTACGAGACGGCCCTCTACAAGGAATGGCTCGCTCGCATCGCGCCGATGGTGGAAGGTGAAGCGACGTACCGGCGGTTGGAAGGTCTCGAAGCCTGGTTTCGCAACACCGCCGAGCCCATGCCGCCGCGCTGGAAGATGGCCTTGCTCACCTGGATCGCCGTGTGGCCAGTCAGCATGATCGTCCCGGCGGTTCTCCTGCCCTTGCTCGGCCCGAATTTCCCGCACGTCCTCGCCTCCGGCGTCATCGCCGGAGGCATCGTTGCGGTTCTCACGTGGGGCGCCATGCCATTGCTCGTGAAGCTCGCGCATGCTTGGCTTCAACCCGGGAACAGGACCTCATGAAGACCACTGCCGATCTCATCCTCCACAACGGACGTATCACCACGCTCGATCCGAGCCACCCCGAAGCGAAGGAGGTGGTCGTCGTCGACGGCCGGATCGCAGGGGTCGACAATGCTGCTGAGTTCGAGCGCGGGCCCAAGACGAAGGTCGTTGATCTCGGCGGACGCAGGGTGATCCCGGGGCTCTACGATTCGCACCTCCACGTCATTCGCGGCGGACTGAACTACAACATGGAGCTGCGCTGGGAGGGCGTGCCCTCGCTGGCGCTGGCGCTCGAGATGCTCCGCGACCAGGCGGCCCGTACGCCCGCGCCGCAATGGGTGCGCGTCGTCGGCGGATGGAGCGAGTTCCAGTTCGCCGAGCGGCGAATGCCGACGCTCGACGAGATCAATGCGGCGGCCCCCGACACGCCGGTCTTCGTCCTGCATCTGTACTGCCAGGCTTTGCTGAACCGCGCGGCGCTTCGCGCGTGCGGGTACACGAAGGATACCCCCGATCCGCCTGGAGGCGTGATCGTCCGCGACAAGGCGGGCAACCCGACCGGGATGCTCATCGCGAAGCCGAATGCGACCATCCTTTACGCGACCCTCGCGAAAGGGCCAAAACTCCCGCCGGAATACCAATACAACTCGACCCGCCACTTCATGCGGGAGCTCAACCGGCTCGGCGTGACGAGCGTGTGCGACGCGGGAGGCGGCTTCCAGAACTATCCGGAGGACTACCAGATCATCCAGCAGCTCCACGAGCGCGGCGAGATGACCCTGCGGATCGCGTACAACCTGTTCACGCAAAAAGCCGGCGGCGAACTCGAAGACTTCGTGCGCTGGTCGAAGGTCGTGAAGCCGGGCGACGGTGACGACATGCTCCGGTGCAACGGCGCGGGCGAGATGCTCGTCTTCTCCGCGGCGGATTTCGAGGACTTCCTCGAGCCGCGCCCCGACCTCCCCGAGAAGCTCGAAAGCGAGCTCGAGCGCGTCGTTCGTTTCCTGGCCGAGAACCAGTGGCCGTTCCGGCTTCATGCGACGTACGACGAATCGATCTCGCGGTTCTTGTCCATCTTCGAAAAGGTCCACCGCGACGTCCCGATCGACAAGCTGCACTGGTTCTTCGACCATTGCGAGACGATCACCGACCGGAACATCGAGCGCGTCAAGGCGCTCGGAGGCGGGATCGCCGTTCAGCACCGGATGGCCTTCCAGGGTGAATATTTCGTCGACCGCTACGGCGCCAAGGCGGCCGAGCGCACACCTCCGCTCCGGCGCATGCTGGAGCTCGGTGTGCCGGTCGGCGCAGGCACGGACGCGACGCGCGTCGCGAGCTACAATCCGTTCGTCTCCCTGTACTGGATGTCCACGGGCAAGACGCTTGGCGGCCTTTCGCTTTATCCGGAGAAGGCGCGCTTGACGAGGGAGGAAGCGCTTCGGCTGTACACCCAGGGCAGCACCTGGATGTCACGGGAGCAAGGGACGCGCGGCGCGATCGCTCCCGGGCAGCTCGCCGATCTGGCGGTGCTGACCGCCGACTACTTCAGGATTCCCGACGAGGAGATCAAGGCGCTCGAATCGGTGCTCACGATCGTCGGCGGCAAACCGGTGTACGCCGCCGAAGAATTCAAGCCGCTCGATCCGGGGGATCTGCCGGTGATGCCGGACTGGTCGCCGGTGCACCGGTATCCTGGAGCCTTCCGGCAGAGCGCGCAGGCCGCGCTTCCTGCTGCGAATCGTTGCATGCAGACGCACGCAAAGCCCGAGGCGGCGTTGGGTCTTCCGCGGTGGCTGTCGGAGCTGGGCACCCTGTTCGACGGCGCCTGCGAGTGTTTCGCGTTCTGAAGGGAAGGAGTTTGTCGTATGGCAACGATCACCATCAAGGACGGCACGCAGATCTATTACAAGGACTGGGGCAGCGGGCCGCCCGTCGTGTTCAGCCACGGCTGGCCGCTCAACGCGGATGCCTGGGAAGATCAGATGGTCTTCCTCGCCTCGCACGGCTTTCGGTGCATCGCCCACGATCGTCGCGGTCACGGCCGCTCCAGCCAGCCCTGGAACGGCAACGACATGGACACCTATGCCGATGACCTGAGCGAGCTCATCGCCTCCCTCGACCTCCGAGGCGTGACGCTCGTCGGGCATTCGACCGGCGGCGGCGAGGTGACGCGGTACATCGGTCGCCACGGGACGGAGCGGGTCGCCAAGGCGGTCCTCGTCGGCGCCGTGCCGCCGCTCATGCTGAAGACCCCCGCGAACCCGGGCGGCCTGCCGATCGAGACGTTCGACGGCATTCGCGCGGGCGTCCACGCCGATCGCTCGCAGTTCTTCAAGGACCTGACGATCCCGTTTTATGGGGCAAACCGTCAAGGGGCGAAGGTCTCGCAAGGGCTCAGGGACAGCTTCTGGCTCCAGGGCATGCAGGCCGGCCTCAAGAACGCCCTCGACTGCATCAAGGCGTTCTCCGAGACGGATTTCACCGAGGACCTGAAGAAGATCGATGTGCCGACGCTCCTCATCCACGGCGATGACGACCAGATCGTCCCCATCGGCGCGAGCGCACTCGCGGCCGTCAAGCTCGTGAAGAATGCGCGCCTGGAGATTTACAAGGGCGGAGCGCATGGGCTCGCGGCGACGGAGAAGGACCGCCTCAACGCCGATCTCCTCGCGTTCCTCAAGAGCTGACCGCGGCCCGTGGCGAGGGTCAGGACGCGCCGGCGTCGCGTCCGGTCATGCACACGCGCAGCGCCATCTTGGCGCGGTGAAGCAGGACAGCCACGTACCCCGGCGTAATGCCGAGCGCGTGCGCGACGTCCTCGCCCGGCTGTTCTTCCAGCATCCGGAGCGTCACCACCGCTTTCTGGATCTCGCATAACTCCTCGACACACGCGCGCAGGCGCACGTGCTCCTCCGCGCGCACGAGCGCCTCGTCCGCGGCCACGCCTTCGCCCGCGTCGAGCGGGTGTGCGTCGAGATCGTCGTGGGGCCGCGCGAGGAAGTGGCGTCGCCGCCGGTTGCGCGCGGCGTTGCGCACCATGCCCCCGAGGATCGCGGCCCAGTCCTCGTCCTCCACCGGGAGCGAGCCGTCCTGCGCGGCCACCAGGAGCTTGCAGAGGGCCTCCTGGACGCAATCGATCGCATCCTCGGGCGACACCCCCTCTTTCCGCGCGAGGGCCGCGAGGGCCGCTCGCCGCGCGAGGGCGAGTCGCGAGATGTGTTCCAGAACGTCCTCCGTACCGTTGGCGTCGTGCATGGGTCCCGAAAGGTCAGGTGTCGAGCACGCCCGAGATTACAGCAGGACGATCGCCGTAATGGATGCCCGTCTCGAGACCTCCCGAGAAAAGGAGCGTCTCATGTCCACGACCCCCGTCCGATCCGTCACAGCGCAGACCTTCGAGGCCGAGGTGGCGAGCGCCGCCGTGCCGGTGCTCGTCGATTTCACCGCCACCTGGTGCCCGCCCTGCCGCGTTCTCGCGCCGATCCTTCATGCGATCGCGGCGGAGGGCGTGGGGCGCCTGAAGGTCGTGGAGGTCAACGGCGACGACGAGCCCGGCCTCGCCGTCCGCTTCGGGATTCGCGGGTTCCCCACGGTTATTGCATTCGCGGGCGGGAAGGAGGTCGCGCGGCACGTCGGCGTCACCAACAGGGACAAGCTCTTACAGATGGTCCGCGCGCACCTGCCGCCCGGCGAGCTCAGGCCACACGCCGCGACTGCGTGATTTCGCGAGAAGGGGTGGGGAAGGGGGCTGCCCCCACCCCACCGATCCCGTTTATTGTTCCGAAGCTACCCTCACGGGCAGGCCGAACCCACCGGGTTCGCCGGCCCCACGTCGCCGATGATGGCCTCCACCATCTCGAACCCGAGGCCCATGGAGATGCCGTCGCACGTCTGGCTCGGATCCTGGGTGCCATCGGTCATGATGTCCGACGCCTGCCGGACCTGGTTCAGGAGGTTGTCGAACAGCGGATTGCCGCACAAGCCAAGCAGATCGCCGACCTTCTTGACCTCGGCGACGAACTCCTCGGTGTTGAGCACGCCGCCAATCATGCCTTCCGTCGCGCTCTTGCGATCTGCGGAGAGCTTCATGGCCATGCGCGCCGAGTGCAACGTCAGCTTGATCGACGTGCTCTTCGTCGGCGACTTCACCGGGACGGAGAGGATGAACGTCCCGTTCTTTCCGGATTCGAAGAGCGAGCCCGTCACCGAGCTGTTCGGGAAGAGGATCGTCGACGACTGCGGGTCCATGGGATCGCTGAGGAGCCCGGGCTCGATCGGCCATTTGTCCGTCCCGTCGAACTTGGGCGCCATGCCGAGCGTCGTCCCGCCGAAGAGCTTGGAAGTGAGGCCCTGGGCGTCGCCCGTCTCGGGCAGGCATTGCGCCTTCACGAGCGCGGTGAAGTTGCCGTTCTGGATGCCATTGTTGACGTCCTGCGGCCAGGCCGGATAGAGCCCGAGGATCGTGGGCAGGAGGTTTTTTCCGAATGAGTTGTCGTTCCCGTCGTCGCCGTCGGGGTAGGCCGTTTGTCCCGTACCGCCCGAGCTCGGCTTGCACAGGTCATCCGAATTCCCGGTCGACACCTTGTCGTCGAGGTTGAAGCCGAACTTCTTCCACTCGCCGCTGTTGCCCTCGCCGAAAAAGAGCTCCTTGACGGCGAACACCGTCGCCTGATCGTCCGGGCACGTCACCCCGCCACCGCTGCCACCGGCGCCGCCGGTGCCGCCGGTGCCGCCGGTGCTGCTCGAGGAGCTCATGGAGGAGGTGCTTCCCCCCTGCCCGCCGCTGCCGCCAACGCCCACGTTATCCTCGCCGCCACCGCAGCCCTCGGCCACGGCTGCGGTGGTCAGGAGCGCGAGGGCGAGATAGACGCGATTGCTTCTAAGCATATTGGTCCTACTTTTGTTGAGGGTAAGGCTTCCGGAAGAACCCGTGCGTGGCCGGCGCCGACTTCGCGCCGCGCCACGACACGAGAAGGGTGTTTCAATGGATGATCGAGTCGCAGCCGAAGAGCACGGAGACCTTCGCGCTGCTGTCGGCCTGCACGGTGGCGCACGACGCAGGGCAGAGGATGATCTTCGTGGGGCCGGCATTGCTGTCGAAGTACCAGCCGGGGAGTTCGTTGCAATCGGCGAGATTGTCGGCGCGGGGGATGATCTTCGGCGTGCCCATGCCTTTCGGCGTGTAGCTGAAGTTCACCCTGTTCGGGTCGAGCTCCTGGCCGTTCGGCGGCGGCGGGATTTCGAAATCGCAGCCGAGCGCCTCGCTGCGAATCTCGGCCATCTTCGCGGAGAACTTGCTGATGTCCTGCGTGATGTCGTAGGCCGCCGTCGTCCCGCCCGCCGCCGCGATCTTGTTGAGATTGTTGATGATCGAGCCGGCCACGCCGATGACATAGGTGCGAACACCATTGTACTCGCGGGCGCTCTTGGCCAGCAATGCAATGTCGTCGATCGTCGCCGACCCGCACCCGAGGGGATCGCCGTCGGTGGCGAGGACGACGACGACCTTGTGCGTCGGGTGCGTGTCCTGGTAGGCGGTCGCCGCGCTGAGCGCCCCCTTGAGCGCGCCCCAGGTGGGGGTACCGATCCCCGTGGCGTCGAAGGGCATCGAGTTTGACAACTCGAACGCGTTCCCCGGCAGCCCGGCAATGGGCACGTCGAGGAGCGCGTAATGCGAGGGTTCGCAGTCGTACGGCTCCTGGGTCGGGAAGTAGACCAAGCCGGCGCCAATGCCGGACGACGCCGGATCGTTGAAGAACGTCTTCAAGCCCGCCGTGGTCCCGTTCCATTTCTGGCCCGTCATGCTGCCCGACTGGTCGATTAGGAAGACGATGTCGAGCGGGATGCGGCGGGCTTCTGCGCTCGTGGAGATGCAGGCGCCGGAGTCGTCGTCGCCCCCACCCCCATCGAAGTCGATGTCTCCTCCGGTGCCCCCGGTGCCCCCGGCGCCTCCCGCGCCGCCACTTCCGGACGACGAGCTGCTGCTCGCGCTGTTCGACCCGGTCGTGTTCTCCACGGGCGCCGCGGAGCAGCCCCCCCACACGGCGGCGGCCATGCTGGCCATCGCGAGGCACACGAAAAGATGCCGATGAATCCTGGCAGGTCGGCTCATGGATGGCTCCTCAGTCGACGAAGATATCGTCAAGATAAACCCCGGGATGGTTCCCGGTGGGATCGCTCCGGAAAGCGAACCGCAGGCGGATGATCTGGCCCGCATAGGCTGAGAGATCCGCTTGCATGAGCTGCCAGCCGAACGCGGACTGGTGACCACCCCACGCAGGCTGGCCGGCGATGGTCAGCGGGTATGCCGGCAAAACGCTATTGAGGACCGAGTACGTCATCCCGCCGTCGTTGCTGATCTCCAGGTGAACACCGTCGTACGTCGAGCCCTCGGTATCCATCCACATGCGGAACGTGAGGGTCGGGCTCGGCGCGGCGGTGAGGTCGATGTCGGGCGAGGTGGCGGTCGTCCCCTCCCACGTCTGGCCGTCGCTGTAATTGGTGCTGAGCTGCGTGGCGAGGCACTGCGTTCCCAGGTATGCCGTCGCGGGGCCCACGAGCGTGGGGACACCGCACTGCCAATCGCCGGTCAGCGTCCAGCCGTCCGGGCACGTGCCCTCGAAGCTCGTGTAGTACGCGTCGTGCTTGACGTTGAAGGTGAACGTCTTCTCCGCGAAATTCGAGGGCAACGACGGCTCCTCGACGCGCACGGTGACGGTCACCGGCCCCACGTTCGCTGCCGCAGGCGTGCCTTGGAGCAGGCCGGTTGTCTTACCGATCGTAAGCCAATCTGCGTTCTGGCCGCCTTTGAGGCTCCACTCCGAGTTGTTCGTGCCGCCGATTTTGACGACTTGAGCCGAGTAGCTCATCCCCGAATACACGTCCGTGAGCGGCGACGTCGTGGTGATGTAGAGCGGGATCTGCAGCGATTCGGCGACGACGACCTCGTCGATGTAGACACCCGGGTACACGCCGGCGCCGTCGCTGCGGAAGGCGAAGCGCAGGCGGATCGACTGCCCAGCGTAGGCGGAAAGATCCGCCGTGTAGTTCTGCCAGCCTTCCGCTGAGTGATTCCCGCCCCACGCGGCTTGGCCGGCGATGGTCAGGCTGTAGGTCGGGCTCACCGTCGTGACGTCCGTGAAGCTCTGCCCGCCGTTGGTGCTGACTTTCAGGTTCCAGCCGTCGAAGGTGCCGCCCTCGGTGTGGTCCCACGCCCAGAAGGAAAGCTTCGGGCTGGCGGCCTGGGTCAAGTCGATGGCCGGCGACGTCGCGACCGAGGTGCTGAAGAGCTGGTTGACGTGGTACAGGCCGGCGACCTGCGTGGCGATGACATTCTCGCCGATGTAGGCCGCGGTCGGGCCCACGTTCGAGGGCTTGCCGCATTCCCAATCCCCGCCGAAGGTCCAGTCGCTCGGGCAGGTTTCGAAGCCTTCGTGGAGGTACGACACGCAGTCCGCGACCGGGCCGCCGGACGCGCAAGCGCCGGCCATGCAGGTGTCCGCGGTGGTGCAGGAGTTGTAGTCGTTGCACGCGCTGCCATCGGCCGCGAGCGAGGCGACGCAGACGCCCTTCACGTCGCACGCGCCCACCTGGCACTCGGCGACGCCCTCCAAGCAGAAGGTCCCGACCGCCGCGGGCGTCGGGGCACAGAAGCCGGTCATGGTGTCGCACACGCCGCGCTGGCACCCGACGTTGAGCGCCGAGCAATCCTTGGGGGCGCCGCCGACGCATTGCCCGGCCGCGCATGTCCGGTTGACCATGCAGGGGTCTCCGGTGAGCACGCAGGGCTTGTTGTCCTTGGTGAAGTCGGGGGTGCCCACGCACTTGCCCGTGGCCGAATCGCAGGCCACCGCGTTGCACTCGCTCAGCGGCGAGAACGTGCAGGGCTTGACCTCGCCCAGGCACTCGCCGAGCTTGCATACGCCGTTGATCCGGCAGAGGTCCTTCGGGGTGCAGGCCGTGCCGTCGTTCACCGGCAAGACGTCGCAGGACTTCGAGTCCTCGTAGCAAATGACCGACGAGCACGGATCAGGCGTGATCCCGCACTGGTTCGTGCCTCCGCCGACGCAGCTGCCGCTGTCGCAGGTGTCGTTGCTGGTGCAGAATTTCCCGTCGTCGCACGCGGTTCCCTTGGGGGCTGGGACCACGACGCAGGTGTTGACCGGGCCGATCTCCTGCCCGATGTTGCACACGGCGATGGTGCACTGCGGTGTCTCGAGCGCTGAACAGTCCACACCGCAGGGCCCGAGATCACTGCCGCCCGCGCCGCCGCCGCCTTCGTTGCTGCCCGCATCTTCACCGACGGGGAGTTCGCCCACGGCGCAGCTTGCGCCGATCGAAACCACCGAGAGCAAGAGCGGGATCCTAAGAAAGTCTCTGATGCGACCGAACATAACCACGCCCTCCATGTACCACACCTTGAACCGGCGCGGATACAGGGAGCAAGGCCGATGCGTGCTGCGCCTCCCCCGTCTCCGAGCCCTGGTCACGCCTCCGAGCACCGGGTCTACCCCGCAACGCGTGGTTCTCGCCATGGATGCGGTGGCGCACGCAGCGCACGTGAACCGTGCAAATACGGCCCCGGGGACGGCCGGAGTACGCTTTTCCGTGGCGTCTGGATCCGCCAGCCGGAGGGGCCGACGCGTCGGCGGGAGACACGCCCACCGGACGGCGGCGAGCGACGGGTTCGTCGTCGTCCCGATGGGGAATGCGCACCCGCGGGCCAAAAGGGTTCACGAGGTGCGAAAAATAGGTAGGAGAGGGACCTACACGACGAGCGTGGATCGAGGCTGACAGGGTCGCCTCGTTCGGCGCCCCGCGGGGGAGGCCGTGGAGGCCAGCGTGAGGGGACCATTGCTTGGATTCATGGTTCCTTCATGGCCCAGGAACTCCTCAATCGCCAACGAAGACCGTTCCCGGGCCGCATGCATCGGCGATGACGACCACCGTGCCGTTCGGCGCATCCGCTGGGTCGTTGCAGGTCAAAGCAGGATCCCCCATGCGTGCCGCGGGCTTGTCCTCGAGAAACACCGTCGTGCTCCCCTTGGACACACGGGCCTGATTGGAAGGGGCTTTCAGGAACGATCCCCCTGGAGGCACGTGCGCAGGTTGGTTGCGTGCCACGCTTCCTTCGGTCGCCGCCGCCTTGTTTTGCACGAAGACAGTGGTCGCAACCTGCTCCGAGATGGTTCCGGCGAACGGCAGGGGCGTCGGCGTCGGCACCGGTCCGGGGGGACGGTACCAGGACGATATGCGTGTCGATCCCGTTGATTGTATCCCCCTCTTTTGCACCCGGCGCACCCATGGGAAACCTCTTCGCCGGGGCTCTCGTGGCCGCCAGCTCTCCGAGCATCTTACAGCGCCTGGATCCCATGAGGGAAGAGCCCACGGGCCCCTCTCCTCGACACTTTCCCCTCGACATCCGCGTGCGTGCTCGCTTACCTTGCCACCGGGCATCAAGAACCGAGTCCGTCTGGAACACTTTGCTCATGTCAGCAAGCGCATCGAACGAACGCGGCGCCGGCTCGCTCGACGGGGGGCAGGCATTGTATCGCTTCATGGTCCACCCCTTCCCGCTGGATCACTTCACGGTGCATTCGTTCCGCGGGAAGGAGACGCTCTCCGGCCTTTATTCGTTCGACGTCGTGGCGACCGCGCCGGAGGACGCCGCGGGCGCGCTCGAGCGACGCGCGCTCGGCCAGCGTGCGTTGCTCTTGCTGCGCGCGGGGAGGGCGTCACGGGTATTTCACGGGGTCGTCGCCGCTGTACGGCAAGAAGGGGCCCGCGGAGCCCACGGCGTTTCCCAGTACAGGATCCGCCTCGTTCCGCGGCTATGGCTGCTCAAGCACCGCCGCCGCTCGCGCATCTTCCAGGGCAAGCGCGTCGACGAGATCCTCGCAGCGGTCTTGAAGGAAGCGGGCGTCGAGTCGCGCTTCAACCTCCAGCGCACGTACGCCGCGCGCGAGTATTGCACGCAGTACGAGGAGACGGATTATCGCTTCCTCCGGCGGCTCGCCGCCGAGGCGGGCTTCTTCTTCCGCTATTCGCAGCGCGGAAAGGCCGTAGAGGAAGCCTTGGCTGCCGCGAGCGCCGTGGGCGTGCGAGCTCCGGGGACGCCGCCCAGCGCCCGCGAGCGGGCGGTGTTGGCGGAGCTTTTCTCCGGCGAGACGATCCTCTTTGCCGATCATGCAGGCGCCTATGCGCCTATTGACGATGGCAACCCGGTCGGCGCGGCGATCGCGGCGTTCGCGCTTGCCGGCCCGACGGCCGACGTGGGAGGGGCTTCGATCGCGGTGGAGCTTCCGAGCCCGACGCTTTATTACCTGTCGATCCAGGGCACGAGCACTGCGGCGTTCGACAAGGTGACGAGATTCGAGCCGGAGCGGCGCGTGCGCACGACCGCAGCCACGTACCGTGAATACGACCCCGAGCGGCCGATGACGATGCTCACGGCGGCCGAAAAAAGCGCGCCGGTGGATTCGCCCGGCGGGGAGCTCGCGGAGCCCGAGCTCGAATACTTCGAGCATCATTCCCCTTTACTCTTCCCGAAGTGGCGCGACGCCAGCCAGGAGCCGCCGCTGATATTGCGCCAGATGCGGCGGGATGCGCATGTCGCGGAGGGCGAAAGCTTCTGCCCTGCGCTGGGGGTCGGACACCGCTTCCGGCTGGAGGATCACCCTGTACACGACGTCAATGGCGAGTATGCAGTGACGGCCGTGGAGCATGAAGGGGCGGCATCCCTCCAGGGGCAGCGGGAGGTGTATCGCAATCGCTTCTCGTGCGTGCCTGCGAGCGTCGTCTCTTGCCCGCCGCGTCCGAAGCGACGGAGCGCGACCGTGGCGCTGACGGCCACGGTGGTAGGCCCTCCGGACGTCGAGATTCACACCGATCGCATGGGCCAGATCAAGGTGCAATTCCACTGGGATCGCGAGGGGCAGGCGAACGAGCACAGCTCGTGCTGGGTGCGCACGATGCAGACCTGGGGCGGGGCCGGCTGGGGCACGCAGTTCATTCCGCGCGTCGGGATGGAGGTGGTCGTGACGTTCGAGGGCGGCGACCCGGACAAACCCATGGTGCTCGGGTGCATGTACAATGGCACGCATCCGCCCTCGTTCCGGCTGCCGGAGGACAAGACGCGGAGCGGGATCCGCACGCAATCGTCCCCGGGCAGAGGTGGTTTCAACGAGCTGAGCTTCGAGGACAAGAAAGACCAGGAGCAGATCTATCTGCGCGCGCAGCGGGACCTCGACGAGGTGGTGGAACGCAACCACACCCTGCACGTGCGCGTGGACGAGGCGATCCGGGTGGAGCGTGACCGCGACGACGCCATTGGGCGAGACGCGCGGCTCCGGGTCGGTGGAAGCGTGGACGAGCGAATCGCGAAGGATCTCGCGACGCAGGTGTCGGGCAACCGCATCGATGTGACGAGCGGCAACGTGGATTCGCGGGTGTCGGGGGATCGGGTCGCGCGTGTCGAAGGGCAGGAGCGGCACGAGGTCTCAGGAGACGCGAATTTCGCGTACATGGGGGATCTCACCACGCGGGTCCAAGGCTGCCATACGATTGTGGTGGGCCATCATGAGGCGCAGCGCTCGCTCGCGGTCCACGTGGAGGGCGTGACCTCGCTTTCCAGCACGGGCACCACGGAGATCCGGACGGACAAGGAGCTGATTCTCCGGTGCGGGAAGAGCTCGATACGGATCACGGAGAGTGGGATCGAGCTCGATGCGCCCAGCCTGCGGGTGAAGGGCGGGTCGAGCAAGCTGTCCGTGTCCGAAGACGGTCTGCGAATGACGTCGGAGCACGCGTATGCGCAGGTCCTGGGGGATGCGATTCTCCTGAAGACCGACGCGGGGGCATCGTTCGTGATGCGCAACGAGGTGAAGGTGGACGGCGCGCAGATTCTCCTCAACTCGCCCGAAAGGGCGAAGGACCCCCCGGTGGCCGAGCCGGAACCGCCCACGATCCTCGAGCTCGTCGACAAGGAAGGCCACCCGCTCGCCCACCAGCGTTACGTGCTGACGCTCGACGACGGGACCGAGATCAGCGGGGTGACGGACAAGGACGGCAAAGCGGTGGTCGAGGTGAAGGCGCCGGGGAAGATTTCGTTCCCGGAGCTGCGTGGCGTCGAAGAGGCATGAGGAGGCGGCCCCGATCATGAAGTCTTACGTCATTCGGCAGGGAGACTATCTCGCCAAAGTCGCGCTGCGTTTCGGCATCGCCGCCGACGAGATCTGGAAGCACCCGAAGAACGGCGAGCTCCGCGCAAAGCGCAAGCCGAACCTGCTGGTGCCCGGCGACGTCCTCTTCGTCCCGGAGCCCGCGCGGCCCACGCTCCCCTTTCAGTGTGGCACGACGAACCGGTACAAGGCCGACGTGCCCAGGGTCCCGGTGCGTCTCACGTTCCACGTGGGAGGCAAGGCCATCGCGAGTGAGCCTTACGAGGTCGAAGGGCTCGGGGCCCCGCAGACCGGCGAGAGTGACGCATCGGGCAAGGTGACCCTTCAGATCCCCGCGCATGTGCGCGAGGTCCGCGTGCGGTTCACGAAGAAGGGCATGGTTTTCCCGATCATGATCGGCGACATGGAGCCGATCGACGAGCCCTCCGGCGTCCGCAAGCGCCTCGAGCACCTCGGCTACATGCAGGGGCTCGAAATGTTCGATGCCGACCAACGCCTGCGGCTCGCGCTCGCCTCGTTTCAGCGAGCAGCGGGGTTACACGTCAGCGAGGAAGCCGACGAGGCGACGAAGGAAGCGCTCGTCTCGGCGCACGGGAGCTGACAGGGAGATCGAACGATGGGGAACGAAAGCACCTCGCAGGATCTCGTGAGCTAGCCGATTGCGGCGACACCCGGGGACGCGGGAAGCGCCCACAATCTGGTGAACGGCAGGCACCTGAATCCGATTCACGTGTGGGCAGCGGGCATTGGCACGCCGCTCCGATTCAGCGACAACGACGCGCGGCTGCCGAACCCCGGAGGCGGTGATCAGCCGTTTGGCCAGGACAACTGGCTCGTCGGGGTCGACTTCGCGAACTTTGCAGACCTCGGAAACAAGCTCGGCGGCGGGCAGCTCGACCTGCCCAGCTTCGTCTGCAAGAACATGCTGTTCGCCTGCGGTCCGATCGAAGAAAACCAGAACACGCGCCTCGCGCTCCTCGCGCACGGGGCTCCGGGCGGCATCGACATCGACAACACGACGGGAAGGGACATGGATACGAGCGTCGTGCACGATCCGCGGATGCTCAACGCAGGCACGATCTCCAAGTACACGACCCCGCTCGATCAGATCGAGCGCGTGCTCGCATACCGGGGTCTTCTTCATGTGCTGTTTGACCGGGGCAGGAAAGCGATGGAGCAAGAAAGAAATCTTCGTCGTGGGCTACAAGTCGGTCCTCTACTGCGGCCTGCAAGGTAAAAAAGGCGCGATGGGCGCTTCGTGTCATCCTGGGGCGCGAGAGACGCATTCTAGCAACAACAAGAAGGGCGGGGCGGCGAGGTACTACGAAACGGACGCGGCGTGGAAGGATCTGTCGGTGCTCCCGTGGGCCACCGACTCCACGCCCCATGCGACGATGGCCTGGCGAGGTCTCATCCCTGAACGGCCACGAGTTCGCCCAGCCGCGCATCCACCTGCTGGAGGATTGCGAGTGTGCCGGCGATCAAGACGAGCGCAAGCGCAGGTCGCTTCCATGCGCGCGTCTCGACCGAAACCGCGGTTCGCACCGCTCGCGCAAGCGTCGCGGCGGCAAGAGCCCAACAGAGCCAAGCGCCCCCGCAGAACCAATCCCCCTCTCGGGCCCGCTCGAAGCGGCGTTCGTAGATGAATGGCACGCGTGCGGGATCACGACGGGTGGACAGGCCGCGTGCACGCCTATCGAGCCGCGGACGGGCACGCCGGGCGTTGAGAAGCGCCTCGGGGACGCGCGCGTGACGGCGCTGGCCCCTGCGCCGGTTCACGAGGGCGGCATGCGGGTCTGTGCTGCTCGCCGAGGGAACGGCGGGCTGCTGGGGTTCCCATGCACCAGGCGCCCTCGAAGAAGAGCAAGGTGTGCCTTTCGGTGCAGGGCTTCGCGCAATGACGCCCGCATTCGGATATGTCGGTTGTGTTGCGGGGCAAGACGGGCACGTTCGCTGCTGGATGAGGGGATCCAACGGCCAGGTGCTCGGCGGCGACGTGGCCGGGCTCGGCGACGTCGTCACGCTCGCGTCGTCGTCGGAGCGCGCGTGTGCAATCGATCGGGAAGGCGCCGTGGCTTGCTGGGACCTCGGCGCCGCGGCGGTTCGCGCGCGGGGCCAGGGCGGGTGGACGGCTCGGCCGGTGCCGGATCTGCGCGCTGCTCAGGTTTCCGTGGCGCCCATGCATGCGTGTGCGGTGGATACGTACGGAAAGGTCGCGTGCTGGGGGTCGAACAAATGGGGCGAGCTTTGCGACGGCACGACGGATGAGCATGCGCAGCCCGTCCACGCGGTCGGGGTTTCCGATGCCGTCATGGTGTCCACGCAGGGCGCGACGACCTGCATTCTCCGCGCGCCGGGGGCCGTCGCGTGTTGCGGTCAGCAGCGGCGCTGACGTCAGCGATTCCGTTTCGGCGGCCCGCCGAGCCGCGTCCAGTGCTCGGCATAGATGCGTTCCCACAAAGCTCGAGCGCCAGCGTCCTGCCGGACCTTGGCGCCCCAGTAGCCGTCGAGCCGCCGGCGCTCGTCGTCATGGATGCCATATCGGGCGAGAATGGCTGCGCCGTGCGTGGGGTAAAGCGCGAACTCGACGCACATGCAGGCGTAATGCTCGAGCGGGAGGCTCGGTGCGGCGGCCAGGGTCGGAGCGCTCGGGGCTGGGCCAGAGGAAAAAGGCAGGGCGGGCCCGCGGGGGATGTTGGTCGCGGGCGTCGTTCCGGTGAGGCTCGTGAAATGGCGCATCCCGGGCGGCAGCGCGGGCTCCGGCTCGTGGGGCGATGCAAAAGGGAGGACCGGCCCCGCGACGACATCAGGGGCAGGCGTCGTCCCTGTGAGGCGCGTGAAATGGCGCATTCCACGCGGGACGACGTCCGGTATCGAAGGAGACGCTGCGGCCGGTCGTTCAGACGCATCTTTGTCCTTCACCTTCGCCATGGGCGACGGCCGTAGAATGGGCGCTCCAACCTTGAACGCTGGGATCGCGGCGGAATTCTTTTTTCGAAGCTCTGCCAGACGCTTCGCAAGCGCCGGCTCCGCCTCCAACCGGCGCGACCAGTGGCGCGCGAGACGCGACAGATCGTTCACGCCGAGTCCCAGCGTCGCGAGCAGGTCGAGAGGGTGCTCGTGGGTCTCGATGGCCGTGAGAAAACTCGCCCAGGCGGCTGCATCGCCCGAGAGCGGTTCCACTGTACGGTCGAGCCGGCCTTCCGCATGCGCGAGCGCCTCTGCGTAGTTGCCGAGCAAGTGCGGGTCCGCGGCGAGCTTCGTTTTCCAGGTGGCATCTGCCCGCTTGAAGTCCTCCGACGAAAGGCCCTCCGCCGCGAGGACTTCGTCGAGCGTGAACCCCTCCGCGACGGCCGCCTTGACCGCCGCGTAATGTGCGAGGGAGAGCCTCTCGATCGCCGTCTCGTTCACGTTGCCTGCGTCCACGTGATCGATGGCGATCCTACTTCGCAATTCCGTACGACGGCAAGCGGGCGCCTCGTGGACGGGCCCGCGCTGGGGATGCCGACACCTGTTGACTTCCCGGCCGAAGTTCTGGTAGTCCTCTTCTGAACGAACGATCGTTCAGTGGCTGGGATCGCGTTCGAGGGGAACGATGCCGCACATACACGTCGATGGGTGTGAGATCCACTACGAGGTGAAGGGGCGGGGCGAGGTTGTGCTCCTCTTGCACGGCCTTGGTTCGAGCCTGCTCGATTGGGAAATGCAGATCCCCGCGCTCGCGGAGCGGTACACGGTCGTCGCCGTCGACATGCGTGGACATGGCCGCTCGGGGAAGCCGCCGGGCCCGTACCGGATCGCCACGTTTGCGGCCGACGTGGCGCAGGTGATGCGCGCGCTCGCGCTCGGCCCGGCGCACGTCGTCGGCATTTCGATGGGCGGCATGATCGGCTTCCAGCTCGCGGTCGACCACCCCTCGCTCGTCCGATCGCTCGTGGTGGTGAACAGCGCTCCGGCCTTCGTGCCGCGCACGCTCCGCGAGCGTTTGGCGGTCGTGCAACGAATCGTCGCGCTGCGCGTGCTCGGCCTGCCAGGGTTCGCGCGGAAGATCGCCGAGAAGAATCTCCCGCGCCCCGATCAGGAGGCGCTGCGGCGGAAGCTCGCCGCGCGCCTCGCGCAGAATGACGAGGCCGCGTATCGCGCCGCGTCCTACGCGATCCTCGGATGGAGCGTCGCCGAACGAATCGGCACGATTCGATGCCCGGTCCTCGTCGTCACGGGGGATCAGGACTACACCCCGGTCGCGGCCAAGGAAGCGTATGCCGCCCGGATCCCGCGTGCCCGCGTAGCCGTCGTCGCCGACTCGCGGCATTGCACGCCGATCGATCAACCGGAAGCGTTCAACCAGCTCTTGCTCGATTTCCTGAAGGAGCACGCGACGGCTCCGGCGGAACACGGGGAGGTTTGTCATGGTACGTGAATCTTGGCGATTTCTGGTGGCAGCCTGGATGCCGCTCGTTGTTTCCACGAGCGGATGCACGATCAATGTCGAGCCGCCCGGCGAAGGACCGCAGGCTGCGAGCTCGAGCAGCGGCGCCGGGGCAGGTGGTTCAGGTGTCGGCGGTTCGGGGGTTGGCGGCTCGGGCGGCGACGGCTCGGGTGGTGACGGTTCGGGCGGCAGCGGCACGGCGGGCGGCGGTTCGGGTGTCGGCGGTTCGGGGTCCGGGGGCTCGGGCGGCGGTGCCGCGTCGCGCTGTACCGTCTCGCCGCAAGAGGTCGCGTGTCCTTACGAAACGCAGAGCATCCCGGCGCAGGCGGGGATTCTGCGGGACGTCATCTGGCAGGTGCCGTTCGGAACGCCGCCCGCGAAGGGTTTTCCCGTGGTGCTCCTGTTCCAGGGGTCCCTTTATGGTCCCCCGAAGATGTTCAAGGGTGCAGTGGATGGCCCCCACGGGGTGTATCACCTGGCGCTCACCGTGAAGGGGCTCCTCGACGCGGGTTACGCCGTGCTCGCTCCGGAGGCGCATGCGGAGGGCTCGACGTTCTGGGATACGAACGTCCCCCCGTATTCGATTGCCTGGTCGACCGCGCCGGACCATGCGTTCATGCTTTCGTTGTTCGATTCGATTGCCGACGGCTTGTTCGGTCCGCTCGACGCATCGCGGATGTACGCGACCGGCATTTCGAGTGGTGGCTACATGACGAGCCGGATGGCCGTCAGCTACCAGGGAAAGTTCCGCGCGCTTGCGATCCACTCCGCGTCGTACGCGACGTGCAGCGGCCCGCTTTGCATCCTGCCCGACGCGCTGCCGGCGGATCACCCGCCGACGCTCTTCCTTCATGGCGAGGCTGATCTCGTCGTCCCTGTGGGCACGATGGAGAAGTACAACGCACGCCTCGTCACCGAGGGCAAGGAGACGCGTGTCGTCGTCGAGCCAGGTGTGGGACACGATTGGCTCGCGGCCGGCCCCGAAGAGGTTGTCGGCTGGTTCGACGCGCACCCATGAGCAGACCGTATTGACCGCTCCAGTGGACTCTGCTACCCAGCGCGGAACGAGCCTTCGTTTTGCGGATCACGTCATGAGTTCACTCCGGGCCTCACGATTGCGGGCTGCAAAGGCGATTCTTCCGCCGTCGTCCGTGCCCGAGGGCACGCGGCGACGGATTCTGGAGGTCGCCTTGCGGTTTTTCGCGAGCGAGGGCTTCCACGGCACCTCGGTCCGCGACATGGCCAAGGTGCTGGAGCTGCAGCCGAGCGCGCTGTATTCGCATTTCCCCTCCAAGGAGCACATCCTTTCGGAACTCGTCCGCGTGGGCTACGAGGTGCACGCATCGACGTTGCAGGCGGCGCTCCGCGACGCGAGCGACGATCCGATCGAGCAGGTATGTGCGCTCGCCCGTGCCCATACCCTCCTCCACGCGACGTATCCGCACCTGGCAGTGGTGGTCAATGAAGAGATTTTCGCGCTGACCGCCGAGCTGGCGGCGCCGGCGCTCGCGATTCGCGCACAGTCGATGGCGCTCGTCCTCCAGATCCTTGAACGAGGCGTGGCCATGGGGCGCTTTTCCATCCCTGACAAGGCGGCGACCGCATCGGCGCTCTCCGCGATCGGCGTGCGAATCCCCTCCTGGTACGAGCCGTCGGAGGCTCTTCCCCTCGAGGCGCTCGCCGACATCCACGTCGAGCTCACGCTCCGCATGCTGCGAGCCGAGAGGAGTCCGCGCGGCGGGCGTGTCTGAGGAAGACCGACGTTCCAATCGTTTGACGCTTTCGTGGTGAATCAATCACGAGACGCATCGTCTAGGGAACCCCGGGGAAATCCCTGCCGCCGATTCACGACGTGAAGGCGGAGCGAGCCGCGCGTGCGCGCGTAAGCCGCGGCGATCCGGGCACGAAGAACACAGCGAAGAGGAATACGGTTCAATGAACGGCGAACGAAGGCATTTCGGGCCGTGGCCGCGCCACGCCCTCGTCTTTTTCATGGGCGTCATGCTCGCGGGGTGTGGCGGCGAGGGCGCTTCCGCGTCTTCGAGCGCACCGCCAAATGAGGCGCGAGAGAATACGGCGTCCATCCCGAAGGATCTGCGCGCGGCTTACATCACGTCCGTGCAGCGGGGCGCGTCCGCAGGGTATGCTGCCCGTGCCGTGTCGCCGGGGCTCTGGCGCGCGGAGAACAAGGCGCAAGCGTTCGTGACGACGCTCGGCAGCTCGGGGATCGTGCTCTCGTCGGACGATGGGGCGTGGACGCTGGGAATGCGCGCGGCGGGCGTCGGCTGCGAGAGTCAGGGGACGGAGCTCGGCGCGGCGCAGGCAGAGGCAACCGGCAACCGGGTTCGTTATGGTCGTGAGGGCCTGGAAGAATGGTACGTGAACGGGCCGCTGGGGCTCGAACAGGGGTTCGTCCTCGGCGCGGCGCCGTCGTGCGCCGGGACGAAGGTCGTGACGATCGAAACGGATGGGGAGCTGCGCGCGGCGCTCGTGGACGAGGATGGCGACGGGCGCGGGGAGGCGCTGACGTTCCGGGATGACGAGGGCCACGCGGCGCTCGGGTATACCGACCTTTATGTGAAGGACGCAGCGGGTCGAACGCTCCCCGCGTGGTTGTCGCTCGAATCGGGGCGTGTCGCGGTTCACGTGGATGACGCTGGGGCGGTCTATCCTGTGGAGATCGATCCGTTGATCGCGACCCAGCAAGCGAAGCTCCTGGCGAACGACGGGGCCGCGAGTGCCCGCCTGGCCGGTGTGGTCGCGCTTTCGGGGGATACGGCGCTCCTCGGGACCTACGGAACGGATGTCAATAGGGCCTACGTGTTCGTGCGCAGCGGCGGCGTCTGGACCGAGCAGGCGAAGCTTCAGGCGAATGACGGCGCGGCGGGCGACCGGTTCGGCCGCGCGGTCGCGCTTTCGGGGGACACGGCGCTCGTGGGCGCTTATCGGGACGCAGACCTCGGCGAGGACGCGGGTTCGGCCTACGTATTCGTGCGAGACGCTGGCATCTGGACGCAGCAGGCGAAGCTCCTGGCGAACGACGGGGCGGCAGGGGATTGTTTTGGCGGCGTGGTCTCGCTTTCGGAGGACACGGCGCTCGTGGGCGCGTACGGCGACGACGACAAGGGCTCGAATTCCGGCTCGGCCTACGTGTTTGCGCGGAATGGAGGCGTCTGGACGCAGCAGGCGAAGCTCCTGGCGAACGACGGGGCCATGGAAGACTATTTGGGCGACTCGGTCGCGGTCGCGGGCGATACGGCGCTCGTGGGGGCGCCCGGGGACGACGACAAAGGCACGTTCTCCGGCTCGGCTTATGTATTCGCGCGGAATGGGGGCGTCTGGACGCAGCAGGCGAAGCTTCTGGCGAACGACGGGGCGGCGACCGATTCTTTCGGGGATGCGGTCGCGCTCTCGGGGGACACGGCGCTCGTGGGTGCGTACGGCGATGACGACAAGGGCTCGAATGCCGGCGCGGCCTACGTGTACGTGCGGAGCGGCGGGGTATGGGCGCCGCAGGCGAAGCTCGTGGCGAACGACGGGGCAGCGGGGGACGAATTCGGCGCGTCCGTCGCAATCGCGGGGGACACGGCGCTCGTCGGTGCGTACCTGGACAGCGACGAGGGCGCGGAAGCCGGCTCAGCGTACGTGTACGCGCGGAGCGGCGGGGCGTGGGTCCAGCAGGCGAAGTTGCTTGTGAACAACAGCGCGGCTGATCAGAGCGGCACGTCGGTCGCAATTTCGGGAAACACGGCGCTCCTCGGGGCTCCAGGGGACGCGGACAAGGGCAACAATGCCGGCGCTGCCTACGTGTTCGTCCTGGCGTCGAGCCAGGGGGATGCGTGCGCGGCTTTCGCAGAGTGCGCGAGCGGCTTTTGCGTGGACGGCGTCTGTTGCGACACGGCGTGCGGCGGAGGCGCGACTGGTGATTGCCAGGCGTGCAGCGTCGCTGCGGGAGCGGCGGTGGACGGGACGTGTGCGCCGCTGTCGGCCGGTATCGAATGCCGTGATTCCGCAGGTGTGTGTGACGTGGCCGAGGCGTGCGACGGGCAAACCGGGGAATGTCCTGCGGACGGCTTCGTGGTTGATGGAACTCCCTGCGCGGATGGCGTGTGTGAAGCCGGCGCGTGTATGACCGGTATGGGCGGTGCGGGTGGTGCCGGAGGAATGGATGGCGCAGGCGGGACCGGCGGTGCTGGTGGAATGGGCGGTGCTGGTGGAATGGGCGGTGCCGGCGGTGGAGGCGTGGGCGGTGGCCAGACCTCCGAAGAGGGCGGCTGCGGATGCCGCACGTCGCCGCAGAAAGGGCACTCGCCCGCGCTGACAATGCTCGGGCTCGGGCTTCTCCTCGCATGGCGGCGGCGCGTCCGGCGCGCGTGACCGTCTCCGGGTGCAAGACGAAAGAACCGTCTTGACCGCGCCGTCCGCGTTCTCGCCCCTTACTTGAACTTCACCGCGGCCGTCTTCGTCTCCCCCGCGTTCACGGTGACGGTCACGGTCTGCTTCCCCCTCTCGGAATGGACGAAAGTCACCGTGTGCGTCCCCGCCGGCACGGACAGGCCGACCTTGGGCGTGTTGCCCAGCGGCCGCCCGTCCAGCACTACCTTCGAGACTGGGATCGAGTTGATGTTGAGCGTCCCATTGCCTTGCGCTGCCTGGGGGGTTGCCGTGCCAACCGTGGGCGTCGTCGTCGGCAAGGGGCCCGGCGCTCGTGCGGGTTCTCCTGGCGTTGCGGCCGGGATGGCGCCGACCGCCTCCGCCACGGTGGGTGATTCGGTGGGAGGGGTCGACGCTGTATCCACGGACTTCGGCGGCTCGGCATTGGCAGGGCTCGGATGGTCCGGTCCCGCCGCTTCCATGGGAATCAGGACAGGGCTTTCTTCCCCTCGCTCCACGCTCGCAGAGACGAGCTTCTCGCCCTTTCCTGGCGCGATGACTTTGATGATGCGGTTTCCTGGCACGAGATCACCGACGACACACGGCGTCGTCCCGCACCGCTCCTGACCATCCACGTAAATCGCGACCTTGCCGAGATCACGGCCGGTGACCTCGATCCGGAGCCCTCCTGTTTTCGGCGTCAGCACGAATGCCGCGAGACTCAAGGCCGCGAGCAGCGTCGAGACGCCAAGCACGATTCCAAGCTTCTTCGAAGCACTTCCCGGGGTCGGTGGGTTCGTCGCGGCCAGACCGTGTGTCGTCGTGGCCGATTGAGGGACCGATGGCAGCGCGGGCCGCGGCTCCGATGCCATCGGCGTATGCGTCGAGGACGTGGAGGAATACGCGGGACCAACCTGCGCCGGGGTCGAGGGCAGCGGCGCGCGGGCCGTCGGCGGCAGAGGGACTTCGATGGGAGGAGGCGGCGCTGCGCGGAGTTCGGGCGGCATCGCCTGCAGCGGCAGCGTTTGCAAAACGGCCGCGCGAGGCTTCTGTGGCTGGGGGGGCGGCACAGCCGTCTGTTCGGGAACAGGGTAGAGACCCGGTGGAAGCACGGCCGTCTGCACGGGCGGAGGGGGCATGGAGGGCGGCTTGGGCTGGAGCGGCATCGTCGCGCGCATCGATGCTTGCTTCGTGAGGCCAAGCAATGCGTGCGGGCGAATCTGCTGCGTCTCTCCGTCGTCGTACCCGCTGTCGAGTAGGGTGGCGAGCTCTCGGACGGCCTTCGCGGCGCTCGGCCATCGCTCGGTGGCGTTTTTTCGGAGACATAGATCCAGCCATTCATCGAATCCTCGCGGGAAGAGGTGCGCTTTGAAACCCGCCCGAGCGACCGCGGACGGCGTCGGCTGGATGGCGACGCCCATCATGATGTCCGCGATGCTCCCCCGCTCCGAGCCCGTCCACAGATGGCCCGGCGGAGCGCCGAGCAAGAGCTCGTAGGCAATGACGCCGAGGGCCCATATATCGGTTTGGGGCGTGACGCCGTGCGAGATGTCGACCCCCATCTTCGCGGCCATGGGCCGCATGGCCGCGCCGAGCTGCTCGGGTGCGGCATATGCGGGGGATCCGACCTGCGTGGCCGTTCCCTGGACGCCCTCCTCGAGGACCTTGGCGATACCGAAATCGACGACCTTGAGCAGCGGGCTCTTGTCGCGTTCGTACGTGAGAAACAGATTCCCGGGCTTGAGATCGCGGTGAACGACGCCCGCCGCGTGGGCTTGTCCGAGGGCATCTGCGAGCTGGAGGAAGAGGATTCGCATGAGGCCCGGCGGCACGGGCCCACGCTGCTTGATGTACCTGTCGAGTGTATCGCCTTCGAGTAGCTCCATCGCGAGGAAAGGCACGCCGCGCTGTGGATCGATCCCGGCGTCGAACACGTCGACGATGTGCGGGTTTTTTCCGATTCGCGCGCCGATGCGCGCCTCTTGAACAAAGAGGTCGCGGATCTCGGTGCGCTCGATGAGCTGCGGATGCACGAGCTTGAGCGCGCAGGTCTTTCCGGTCCCGAGGTGCGTCGCGCGAAACACCGCGGCCATGTTGCCCTGCCCGAGCCACGAATCGACGCGATACCGCCCGGCGACGACGTCGCCAGGGGCCGCGGGTCCTCCCGTCGATGACATGAGGCGGGAGTGTACAGGGAGTGGGTTGGTAGGGGAAACTGGTACGGGTACTACGTTCGTGGAATTGACATGGGAGCGGAGTTGGTGGGTCCCTTGGGATGGGGGATGTGTGGGTGATGTGGTTACATGTTGACTTTTGCGGAGGTGATGAGGTGGGGGATGGCGGATCCAGGGATGGGGCTGGGTTGGGGCGTACTAACTCGTTGAACTTGCTTGGGATTGTTGTGGTGCATACGAGAGTGTTCACGAGCAAACCCTGAGGTTTGGTAGGGTGAGATGTCGCGGAGCCTGGGCGCGGTGTACCGGTGCGAACATGGGTCGCCGCGGGAGTAAGGAAGAGGCTGTATGGCGGTGCTGGAGTTGTCGCTGGAAGGGGGGGACGGGTCCCTTTCCGTTCGTCGCTTCTCGGTTCAAGAGGGGATCTCGAGCCTCTTCACCGTCTCCGTCTGGGCACGGTCGAGGAACGATAGCCTCGATCTCGACGCGATCGTGGGGAAGAGCGCCACGTTGCGCATCGTCGCCGGCTACAAATGGGCGCTGATGGGGGGAGCGCGGTACTGGACGGGCATCTGTAGTTACATGGAGCAGGTTCAGGCGGAGCCGACAGGGCTTTCGACCTACTACCTACGGATCGTGCCAAGGGCCTGGCTCATGACGCAGCGTCGGGGTCACCGCGTCTACCAGCACATGTCGATCCCCGACATCGTCGACGCGCTGCTGGGCGAGTGGGGCCTCGAGAAGGAATGGCAGATCGACCGGGCCCAGTACCCGAAGCTCGAGTACAAGGTGCAGTACGGCGAGAGTGACTACGCCTTCGTGAGCAGGTTGCTCGAAGAGGCAGGTATCGCGTTCGTCTTCCCGGACAACGACACCAAGGGCTCGCTTCTGGCGTTCAGCGATCGGCTCCACGCCGGCAAGCCCCGGGCTGCGCCACCGATCCACTTCGTGGACAACCCGAGCCAGGCCGCGGAGAAGGAGTTCGTCACCGAGGTCCGCATCGCTTCCGAGGTTCGCCCCGGCGCTCACACGGTTCGCGATTACGACTTCCGCAACCCCGCGTTCCAGCTCTTCGGCGAGGCGACGAAGGCGTCTTCCCCGGAGGACATGTACGAGCAGTACCAATACGATCCCGGCTCGTTCCTGGTCGAGGGAGGGAAGGGCGGCGATACGCCAGTCGCTGATGACAAGGGGGTCGCGCGTTACGAGCAGAAGTACGGGCAGGACCTTGCCGAGCGCGTGCTTTTGTCGACGCGCGCGGACAAACGTAGCGTCACGTTCGACACGAACACGATCGATCTCTGGCCTGGGCAGATTTTCTCGATCGAGAACCATCCGCACGCAGAGATCGGCGCCGAGCAAAAGCTCTTGGTCGCGGAGTTCTCTGCACAGGGCACGCCGGACGAAGAATGGAGCATGTCCGCGCGCGCCTTGTTCGTGGATTCCAAGGTGCCCTACCGGCCGCCGATCAAGACGCCGAAGCCGACGGTGTACGGCGTTCAGAGCGCGACGGTCGTGGGCCCCAAGGGCCAGGAGATCCACACGGACGAGTTTGGTCGAGTGCGGGTTCAATTCCCCTGGGATCGCGAGGGCAAGCATGACGACCGATCCTCATGCTGGATTCGCGTCAGCCAGGGATGGGCGGGCGCGGGGTTCGGCATGATCATGATTCCGCGCATCAACCAGGAAGTTTTGGTCGGCTTTCTGGCTGGGGACCCGGATCAGCCCATCATTGTGGGGCGCGTGTACAACGCAACGAACCAGGTGCCCTACAAGCTGCCGCAACACAAGACGCGTAGCACGTGGAAGAGCGACTCCTCGCTCGGTGGCGGCGGGTTCAACGAGGTCATGTTCGAGGATCTCAAGGGAAAGGAGCTCGTCTACGTGCAGGCGCAGAAGAACCTGCGCAAGCTCGTGAAGAACGACGAGACCATTACCGTCGGTAACAACCGCCAGAAACTCGTGGTCGTCAACGAGACCGAGACGACGGGGGCCAACCGCACGGAGGTGACGGGCGCGAATCGTACGGAGATCACCGGGGCGAATCGCACCACGGTCATCGGGGGCAATCGCAGCAAGCAGATCGCCGGCGACGAGATCGAGCGCACCGATGGCAACCTCGTCATCTACATCGGCAAGAACCAGGACATCGTCATCAAGCAGACGAAGCGCGAGCAGATCGAGGGCGACAGCCATCTCCGGGTCAAGGGCAAGCGCAACCAGCGGATCGACGGCAACCAATCATTGACGGTAAAGAAGAACCGGCAGGAGAAGGTCGGCAAGAATCACGCGATGGAGGTGGGCGAGGAGATCCACCTCAAGGCCGGCACCGCGCTGGTGATCGAGGCGGCGAAGGACTTGACCCTCAAGGGGCCGGGGGGGTTCATCCGGATCGACGCGGGTGGCATCACGATTAAGGGCAACATCGTAAACATCAACAGCGGTGGGTCGCCTGGGTCCGGGAGCGGTGCGAAACCGGAGGAGCCGGCCGAGGCTGTCGAAGCGGTCATCGAGGCACCGGAGAAGCCGGTGCCGGACAACGTGGCCGTCACGGGTTTGGCGCAATGAGGTACGGGGAGGAGTGAGAGCATGCCTCCGGCGGCGCGAATCACGGATATGCACGTGTGTCCCAAGGTGGAACCTGGGCCGGTTCCTCACGTCGGGGGGCCTGTCGTCGTCGGCGAACCGACCGTGTTTATTGGCTTTCAGCCGGCGGCGCGGGTGGGCGACAAGCTCGTGTGCGTGGGCCCGCCGGACTCCGTGTCGCGGGGGGAGCCGACGGTGCGGATCGGCGGAAAGCATGCGGCGCGGATTGGTGACCCGACGTCGCATGGGGGGATCATCGTCAAGGGGTGTCCGACGGTGTTGATTGGGTCGTCGGCGCAGGCGGATACTTTGCGGACGGATAAGCCGTTTTGCGAGGATTGCGAGCGGAAGCGCAAGGCGCAGGAAAAGAAGAAGGCGAAGGGGAAGTAACGAGGGGTCGAGATGCCGCGTCGCTTGATCGTGGAAGTCCGCTGGGGGCCGATGAAGGGTCGGAAGGCGTTGATTGGCGCCGGAGCATCGCTACGCGTCGGCCGGACCGAGTGGTCGGATTTGATTCTTCCTCACGACAAGGGTCTCTCGCGTCGCCATTTCACGCTGAGCTGGGATGGAGAGCGAGGGACGCTCCGGGATGAGGAGACGGTCGAGGGCACGTATCTCGATGGGCAACGCGTGAAATTCGGCGAGGTCGGGCACGGGACCTGGATTCGGGCGGGCGAGACGGATTTCATGGTGTACGTCGAGGACAAGATCCCCCCACAAGAGGAGGACGATCTCGACGAGGACGAGCCTGCGACCGAGGACGAGCGCTCGCTTGCGGGGGAGAAGCGGGCCGAGGAGGAGAAGCGCAGGGAGGCGGCCCGGATCGCGCTGGCGAAGTTGCGGGAGGAGTCGGGGAAGGAGCCGATGTACGCGATCCTCGATGCGGCGCGGGATGACCGGATTCTGGAGTTGTTGCGGCAGTCGGCGGAGCCGTATCAGTCGCTGTACGAGGGGATCCAGGGGGAGCCGCTTGCGACGGTGGCGCCGTATTTGACGGGTCCGTTTCGGGATGATTCGGTGCTGCTCGATAGGCTCGTGATGGAGGGGTGGGGGCGACGGTGGGGGATTTTTGTGACGAGTCGGGAGGGGTTTACGGAGGTGAGGAGGCATTTTCGGCGGCTTTTGATGGTGGAGATGGAGGAGACGGGGGAGAAGGTATATTTTAGGTTTTATGATCCGTGGGTGATTAGCACGTTTTGGTCATTCTCGTCGATGCGGCACCAACAAGCCGTGAAAGGCTTCAATCTCCTGCTTTTCGCGGAAGGGAACGGCCGCCAGTTCACGGTGCTGAATGTTCTCGAACCTCGTTCCGGTGCAGGGGGCGCACGCCCGTGATTGTAAAGAACCCTGCAGAGGATATCGACCATGTTCAAAATAAGCGCTGAGGTCAGCCGCGGTCTTCAAGCGATCTTACATGAGCAGCTCGTGAGGGAGATCTACCAGTATCTGACCGAGGTGTTGCAGCGCGAAGAGCTAACCTGGTGTGAATCCAGCGATCAGGGATTGCGCTTTGCTCAAGACGCAGCTGCGAGAGCAATGAGCTACGGGTTCACGACAGACAGACAGATCGCCAAGTTTGTCATGCTCTCGGCCTTGTTCGGAAGTGAATTTCATGAAATGCATGCCTGGGCCAGAGAATTGCTCTCACAAAGAGACGAGGTTGAGCCGGAAGTACTAATCGAATTGCTTGTTCTGGAAGCCCAATCGACTGCGGATGCAGGTGATCTGCGCGGATGAGACGCCATGGACAGAAAGCACTCCAACGCCAGCGAAGTCGCCTGCAACATCGATAAAAAATTCCCAAATGATAAGGATGGTAAAGTTGTTTGCGAATCCGAGGATTCGGTTATTCCAATGGTATTTCCGGATTTCCTTATCACCGTAGAAAAAAAGGATTTTTCTTGGAAGGAAAGAGCGGGGATAAAGGTTACGCCAGGAGTATCCATCGCCAGTGAAACTGACAAGGAGGTCAAGATCTCTGGGCTGGGGCACGCGGGGGTTCTGATTATCAACGGCAAGACCGGGGAGACTCGATACTTTGAATATGGTAGATATGATGCAGCGCGCATCGGACTCGTGCGTGAACATTCGGTGTCAGATGTGAAAGTGGAATCAGACGGCACGCCTACTAGCAGCCTGTGGACTTATCCCGAAGGAGGCTCGACAGGAACTGGCGTCGATGGTAGTTTGTCCGCGTCATGTCGATGGGGCGAACACGTGAGAAGCAGGCGTCGCTCTGGGTGGCGGCGCCTTCGCTGCCGCGGTCGCCGGGGCACCGGTTCTACGAGAAGCTGAACGAGCTTCTTCGCGAGAACGGGTTTGACCGGGCCATGGAGGCGGCGTGCGCGAAGTATTTCGAGGCCGACGGGACGGCGGGGAGGCCATCGATCCCGCCTGGGCTTTACTTCCGGATGCTGCTGGTCGGCTACTTCGAGGGGATCGAGTCCGAGCGTGGGCTCGAGTGGCGCTGCTCGGACTCGCTGTCGCTGCGGGAATACCTCGGGCTGTTGCCCGGCGAAACGGTGCCCGACCATTCGACGCTTTCCAAGATGCGCAAGCGCCTCGGCAGTGAGGTTTTCGAGGGGATGTTCGCCTTCGTGCTCGGGGTCGTGAATCGCTCCGGGCTCCTCCATGGCAAAGTCATGGGCGTGGACTCGACGTATCTCCGCGCGGACGCCTCGATGAAGGCGATCGTGCGGCGCGAGACGGGCGAGGTGTACGCGGACTACATCAAGCGGCTGGCGAAGGAGGAAGGCATCGAGAATCCGACCATGGAGGATGCTCGGCGACTCGACCGCAAGCGCAAGGGAAAGAAGACGTCGAATACCGACTGGAAAAGCCCCACCGACGAAGATGCCCGCATCGCAAAGCTCAAGGATGGCCGCACGCGATTGGCCTACAAGACCGAGCATGTCGTCGACATGAGCACGGGCGTCGTGGTCGCCGCGGAGGTCTATTCAGCGAACGAGGCCGACCCAGCGACGATGGCGCAAAGCCTCGAGCAGGCGCGCACGAATGTCGAGCAGGCCAAGAGCAGCGAGGAGCGCGATTCGGACGACGATCCGCCTCCGGAGGGCGGCAGCAGCGACGCGGAGCCCGAGCGCACCGTGATCGAGGTCGTGGCGGACAAGGGGTATCACAAGGCCGAGCTGCTTCTATCGTTGAAGGTGTCCGGCTATCGCACGTACGTCCCGGAGAGGATCCAGTCCGTCCGCAGATGGGTGGACAAGGGCTGGGATATGCAGCAAACGTTTTACGGGAACCGAAACCGCGTGCGTCGTCCGAAGGGGCGCGCTCTTCAACGCAAACGTGGAGAGCTCATCGAACGAACATTCGCCCACGCATGCGAGACGGGCGGAATGAGGAGGGTGCGAGTGAGAGGCCGGGAGAACGTGAGAAAACGCTACCTGGCGCATATCGCCGCGCTCAATTTGGGGCTCGTGCTACGTCAAATACTCGGCGCAGGGACCCCGCGGGCCCTGGCCGCGGCCCGGAAGGGCTCCGCCCTTGCAGTTTTGGTGATATGGGCAGCCATGGTGGCCCTGGTACGGGGCACGCCGAGGCGGTTGGCACGATTTTCCCGGGCCACGTGGCGCGGGATGTACCCGCATCAAATGCAAGATGTTGGGGTCGCGATCGGGGGCGCGTAGATCCACGGGCTGCTAGGGATTCATTAAAGAAAGCGCTCGCGGATGTGTCGAGAAAAGCCGCCCACTCCGGCAAAATTATCGGCGTGAGGCTCACAGCGAAGGATAAATATGGTAACATGGTAGCGTATGCTCTCAAGCATCTGAAGGAGAATGATAATCCTAAGAGAAAGCCATACGCCATCCGTAGTCATAATTGTTATACCTTCGCGCTTGATGTTGCGAGACAGTCAGGCACCGATCTCTCCGCAGGCGATGCGCTGTTTCCCAAGAGTGGTATGGACGGGCTTCGCAAGATTTACGAAAACGTGAATTACCCTGAGTGAAGCAAAAACAAGCTGGAGTGTTTAATGTCCGCGCAGCGCCCCAAAGCTGTTCCTGATACTGCGTCATGGTTTGGCGGTCCCGATGGCGGAGTGTTTGCTCTTATTGAGCGCGTTTCGGATGATCCTCCCTACGTGTTCCGCGCGCGAATCTATGACGATTGGGCTGGCGATGTTTGGTATGAGGGGTTTCTTCTGCAGCAACCCCCCGAGGGCCCAGAATTCGACCCACGGATGATCAGCTTGTGTTCATCGTGGGATGGCCATGCTGTTAGGTTAGTCGACGGCAGGAAACTCGTCGTCTTCACGGCCTAATTTCGACGAGTCCAACTCATGGCCATATCCCAAATCATCACTAGCGCACGTACGGCATTCTCCGTCCGCCGCTTCTCCGTCCACGAATCCATCTCCTCCCCCTTCACCATCTCCATTTGGGCCCGCTCAGAGGACGACAGCATCTCGATGGAATCCGTGGTCGGCAAGCCCGCGAGCTTCCGCCTGGAGACTGGATATGCGCACGTCACGAGCGGCGGTACACGCCTGTGGGCCGGTATCTGCTCTCACTTCCAGCAGCTCAAGGCCGTCACTCCGCTGCCCGGTCAGAAGCCGCTGCACACGTATCACGCCCGCATCGTCCCCACGTTCTGGCTGCTCACCCAGCGCCGCAACCACCGCATCTTCCAGCACGTCACCGTGCCCGACATCGTCAAGAAGATCCTCGGCGAATGGAAGATCGAGGCCGACTGGAAGATCGACGCCGGGAAGTACCACAAGCTCGAATACAAGGTTCAGTACGGCGAAACCGACTATGCTTTCATCTCGCGCCTGCTCGAGGAGGTCGGCATCGCGTTCGCCTTCCTCGATCCGAACGGTGAAGGCGCCAAGCTGACCTTCGGCGGTGCGTTCGAGTCGGGCGCGCCGCGGCCGGGGCTCGTCTTCACGAACAACCCGAATCAGCAAGCAGAAAAGGAGTGCGTCAAGAACGTCCGCCTCGCGCGCGAAGTGCGCCCCGGCGCGTTCACGATGCGCGATCACGACTTCCGTCGCCCTGCGTTCGAGCTCTTCGGCAAGGCTCCGAACGCCGAAGCCCCCGAGAACCGGTACGAGCAGTACGTCTACGATCCAGGCACGTTCCTCGTCGACGACGGCAAGGGCGGTGATACGCCGGTCGCCGACGACAAGGGCGTCGCGCGGTACGAGCAGGCGTATGGCCAAACGCGCGCCGAGCAGATGCTCCACGCCGAACGGATGGGACGAAAATCCGTATCCTTCAGCACGAATGTGATGGATACCCAGGCCGGCGCTGTCTTCTCCATCCTCGGTCACCCCCATTCCGCAGTCGTCGGCAAGCCGCTCCTCGTGACGGATTTCTCCATCGAAGGCTCGCACGGCGGTGAGTGGACGATGAGCGGTCGCGCCGTCTTCACGGACATGCCATTCCGTCCCCCGGCCCGAACGCCGAAGCCGAGGGCCCTGGGCATGCAAAGCGCGAAGGTCGTCGGCCCCAAAGGGCAGGAGATCCATACCGACGAGTTCGGCCGCGTGCGCGTGCAGTTCCCCTGGGATCGCGAGGGCAAGGATGACGACGGCTCGTCGTGCTGGATCCGCGTCAGCCAGGGGTGGGCCGGCACGGGCTTCGGCATGCTGGCGCTCCCGCGGATCGGCCAGGAGGTCCTCGTCAGCTTCCTCGACGGTGATCCGGAGCAGCCCCTCGTGGTGGGCCGCGTCTACAACCGCATCGAGCCAGTCCCTTACGCGCTGCCGGAGAACAAGACGATCAGCACATGGAAGGGCGACTCCTCACTGGGCTCCGACGGGTTCAACGAACTCAAGTTCGAGGACAAGAAGGGGGATGAGCTCTTCTACGAGCAGGCCCAGAAGAATCGGCGGATGCTCGTCAAGAACAACGAGACGATCACGGTGCTGCGCCACCGGCAGAAGCAGGTCGGCGTCAACGAGACCGATACGACCGGCGTGAACCGATTCGAGGTGACTGGCATCAATCGCTCGGAGACGACCGGAGCGAACCGGATGACCGTGATTGGTGGCACGCGCCGCAAGCTGATCAAGAAAAACGAAGCCGAGCAGACGCAAGGCGAGAGGCGCCTTCGCGTGGGCAAGAATCAAGACATCCGGCTGGCGAAAAAAAAGCGGGAGCTCGTCGACGAGGACATCCACCTTCTCGTCAAGGGCGATCGGCGAGAGATCATCGAGAAGGACCAGTCGATGATGGTCATCGAGAGCCGCCACGAGAAGGTGGAAGGTCGATACGCTCTCGAAACGGGGAAACAGATTCACCTGAGCTCGGCCGAGGTCCTGGTGGGGGAGGCGGCGGAGGACATCACGATCCAGGGACCCGGCGGATTCATCCGTATTGATTCGATGGGTGTGACCATCAAGGGGACGATGGTCTACATCAACGAGGGAGGGAAGAAGGCCGGCAAGGGGAAGGGGGCGAAGCCGGAGGAGCCGGAGCTGCCTGGGGACCTGGACGAGGACAAGGATAGAGAGGAGGACGAAGAGGAAGAGGAGAGGAAACCGCCGCCTCCCATGGACCAAAGCAAGTTCCCCGAAGAACGCCAGTTCATGAAGGATCTGGGGGTGGCCACGATTTTTTCCAACCTCGGGGACAATTTCGAGGTTCTCGGACCACACACGAGGGACTATAACTGCATCGCGCACACCCTGGGCGACCATAACCAATGGGTCGATCCGATAACGGGCCCGGCCTCAAATCCACTCCAGGGGATGGACGGTATCTACGGCGCTCAAGGGTATACTCGTTCGTCCGACATGAACTTCGATCTGGAGCCCGGTAAACAAAAGATCGTGGTGTATGCTACGAAAAATCCAGATGGGTCGATCGCAGATGTCACTCACGGGGCGATCCAGGACGAGCACGGCACGTGGACGAGCAAGCTCGGAGGTTGGCCATTGATCCGACATGAGACCCCGGGAGCGCTGAATGGTGCCGATTATGGCGAGCCCGTGGCGGTATACGAGAAATGAATCCATGCCAGATATTGCTCTGCGGATGGCTTGTGGGGGCTGGGTGCAGCGAACGCACGGATGTTGCAATCGTGCCGACCAATGCACCCCGTGATGAGGTCAAGATGAGCGAGTTCGAGAAACTGGCCGACGAGTGGCAGAGACATTGCCTGAGAAATAGTTTTTCCTCCAAGATGGCGACCTACCTGGACCACCCGGCATACCGGAGCATCGTCGCGCTGGGAGAACCTGCCGTTCCGCTCATCATCGAAAGATATCGGCGAGACGACCTGCCTTGGGGCTTCGCGCTTCAGGAGATCACCGGCGTGCAGATGATCGATAACCCGAGCGCGTTCAGCCCACGGGAGGTCAAGCAGAAGTGGCTCTCGTGGTGGGACGAAAAGGCCAAGCAGACGAAGTAGACGAGCGTGCTCCGAAGGTGACTGTATGACCACCCTCAAGCTTGGTGACGGTTTTCCGAAGATTCGCTCGGAACTTGCGCCCCAGGTGAAGCAACTTCAAGGTATGCTAAAAAACTGGGGGTATGACGTCAACGAGAGCGGCCATTTTGATTGGGCGACCGACGGGGCCGTCCTCCACTTCCAGGAAAAAGTCGTGGGACTGCCGAAGCCGGACGGCAAGGTGACCGTCGACGTGGGAAGGACGTGGAAAACTCTGTCGCAACCCGTGCCGGCCGTGCTCCCTGGGCGATCCTTCACGCCGGATGCGCTCTATCCCGTGCCGTTCATCGACCAGTTCGATGAGGTCCACGTAATCGGGGCGGGACAGAAAGGCTGCTTCGCCGCGGCCGACACGATGCTACATGCCGTGGGGGTCCAACAGGCAGGAAAGTACGAGACGTTTCGGATCATCACCAAGGAGACGTGGAAGGGAGACGTGCCAACCCAGTCGATCGATCCGATCGCGTTGGCGACGGGCGTCGTGTATCTCGATGCACAGCTCTTGCTGGGCAGGGCGGTCATGCTTGGCGTAAGTTACGGAGATCAGCCTGCTGATCCCAACAAACGAGTAAACGAGGGGCTCACCGAGCACTGGGTTGTGGTCTTCGAGAAGACCAGTGAAGGGAAGTATCGTTTTCACGACCCGGCGACGGCCCACAAAGCGCAGGGGGCCAACAGGGAATTTAGCTTCGACCCCACGACCAAAAACCTCACTGCAGAAGGGATTCCCGGGCAAGAGCGAGGGGCGGCCATCGGGCGTCGGTACTACATGACTCAGATCCGGAAGAACCTCGATTAGATCTCCGTTTCATCGCGTCTTCGGTCGGATCGTTCCCCTCGCGAGCGCCATACCCCTGACAGTCACAGGGCCCGCCTCATACTGATCCTGCGCCGGCCAAACCTCCCCAACGACCCTCCCCCGCCACCGCCTCCACATCGGCACTTTTTTCCCCACCTCCTCCGGCAAATACCCCACGATCGCCCCCTTCTCCCCCGGCAACCAGATCAAACACCGCAAGAACCTCCCCCCGAACACCTCTCTCTTCTGGTAATGCCTCCCCCCGAGCAGCACCCTCTCCATCTGCTGCTCCAAATAATCCGCTGGCAACCCCTTCTTCTCCCGCGAAAACGCATCCCGTATCCGCGTCGTCAACCCCTCGCACACCGCCGGTGCCGCTGATAACCCCGGCATCTGCACGAAATCCTTCGCCACCCCCACCGCCGCCTTCAGCCCTTCGTCCGCCGCCGTCACCAGCGGAGCCGCCGTCGACATCGCCGCCTTGAGCGCCTCCAGCTCGTCGAACGGCATCTCAATCTCCCCCGCCAGCAACACCATCGGCGGGACGAACTTCCCGTCCTCCCCGATCGCGCCCTCCAGCGCCTCGTCCACACCCTTGCCGTCGGTACGTGGTGCCTTGGCGAGGACCTGAAACACCTCTTGCCGATCTTCGATCTCCCACGGCTCGCGTGCTCCATCCACAATCTCGATCTCTCGTGATCGCGGACTCCGCTCAAGCTCCTCGAATACCTTCTTCCACGCGGGGACCCGCCGCATTCGCGCGATGCTCTCCGGGTCGTACCAGAGGAGCTGCAACATCTCCCGCGCCGGTTCGACACCCAGCGCCTCGTTCTCGGTGGTCGCCGGACGCAAATCCCGCTTCGGCACGCTCCACGGCGTCGCACCGGCCGCCGCATTCGACGCGGCCATTGCGCCCTCCTGGCTCGCGCGATCTACACTCGGCGTCGCAATCGCCGCCGCCGCAGCAGCCGCGGTCGCCGCGGCCGAACCAATCGTTTCCCGCGACGGCGCCGCCGTGCTCGGCCCGCCCGAGGCCCACACGCTCTCCGCCGTCGCGCGCGGAGCCGCCACCGGTGGAGGCGGCGGCACGTACGCCGGAGGCGCTATCGGCGTCGCGCTCGGGGCCGGCGTCGCAGCCTTTCTCCCCATGGGCGGAAGCATCGTCTGGTCCCCCGCCACCGGCACCGCTGCGACGTCCACCGCCCGGAGCCCCGCCAAACCTGTCGGCTGCCCGAACGGCAATGCCGCGTCCCCCGGCTTCGGAGCAGGTGCCCCCGTCACCCGTTGCCGTTCGCCACCCATGAACGGCATCACCGGCCCCGCCGCCTTCGCCCCAAATGCGGGCACCAGCGTCATCGCCGCGAGGTCCTCCCCCTCGTCTCCGTCCGCTGCCGTGAGTGCTGTTGGCGGAATCGTCTCCAGCAAATCCTCCGCGAGCTCCTCGACCGCCGCCGCCGCGTTCGCCTGCGTTCCCGCTCCCTCCATCCGCACCGCAATCCGCCCGGCTTCGTCTGCGCTCCGCAGGCCGATCGTTCCCCGCCAAACCACGCAGCATACCCCGCGGTCCGTGTCAATCCACAACGTATCCGCGATCAGCTTTACGTCCTCCCGTTCCCCTGTCGCCCGATCCACCACCACGCTCGGCCGCACCCCCGGCAAATTCGTCACCACCCGCGCATGCTCCGGATGCAACCCTTCCAGCACGATCCGCTCGTTCGGCCGGATCTCCGCCACCTGCTGATCCGGCGGCGCCGCCTGGAAATACCCCGGATCCAGCTTCTCCGGCAGCGGCCTCTCCGCCCACCCCGCCTGCGAAAATGTCCCCGCCAAACGACCGAGCCGCTGCTTCCGCGCCGGCCACTCCCCCCCAACCGGCCCATAACACACCGGGGCAAACGTATCCGATCGTTTGGACACAAACATCCCCGGCGGTTGCAAATTCGGGATCGACACCATTCCATACGCATCCGGCGCCGCGTCAAACCGGAGCCCCGCTGGATTGTTCGTTTCCGGCCCGCCCGCCGCGCGCTCCCACCGGAGCGGCATCTTCGTGAATCGCGGACCCTCGAGGAGCTGCCCGTCCTGCACGCGGAACCCTCGATCGCACCAGACCTCGATCGATTTGTCGAGCTCTCCCACGACGAGCCGCGTCATCACCGAGCGCGCCGGCTGTTTTCCCGGCGTATACGCGTGCCCGACGAGCATCACGTCCGCCCGCGGCTTGTATGGCACTTTGTCGCTCGGCGTGACCACGCTCCGCGCCGGATCGTCGTTCCAGTGCCCGTCCTCCTCGTGCACCTGCTCCTGCGCCGGCGCGAGCGAGCATGCGCCCGGTTCTACTACGAAAGTAGCCTTGACAATCACCGTCAGTGCATGCGTCCCGGAATGGGCTTGCCAGGCAAACGTCGACGCGCGAAGGGGACAGAGACAAACGAGTTCCATGCCTGCTCCCGATCCTACTTCTTCTTCGGGTTCGTGCCCTGCACCTTCTCTGCGTTCCGCGATTCGTCCCCGAGCGTTGGATCATCCAAGCACTTCGGCCGCTGCAGCACCGCGAGCTCCGCCGTCACGCTCGCGATGCCCCGCTCCGCCTTCGCGGGCATCGGCGCCGGCCTTTGCATCCGATCCCCCACCATCACCGCCACCAGGATCAGCGACATGAGCCCCCCGAGCACGTTCAACGTTTGCGGCCCCAAACGCATCGTGGCCGCGGCCGTTGTCGTCGGCGCGGCGTGCGATCGGACCATCGCCGCCGCCGTCGATCCATCCCGCCGTGAGGGCAGCGTCTCGGGAATCCACGACGCGCCGTCACTCCCGTTCCAGGGCTGCGTGATCCGCGGCTCCGGCGCCTGCCAATCTCGGGGCACACGCCCTGGTTCCATCCGTGGCCATGTGTCCCTCACGCGTGGCGCCGTGCAAGCTTGCAGCGCGAGATACAGGTCGAGCCGATCCGCCACGGCGGTGGCCTTCGCGATCCGTTGCTGCCGGTCTCGCTCCAGGCAATACGCGACGAGGTCGTCGAGCTCGTCGTCGACGTTCATCACGTAGTCCGAGACGCGCGGCGTCGGACGCAGGCGCAGGCCATGGCCCTCCTTCAGCTCGAGCGGATAGACGGGACGCACGCCCGTCAGCATCTCGAAAAGCACGACGCCGAGCGAATAAACGTCGGTGCGCGCGTCCACGTCGTGCGACGACGCGAGCTGCTCGGGGCTCATGTAGGCCGGCGTTCCCACGACGCCGTTGCGCTCGGTCACGAGCGTGTCGTCCGCGTCGAGGTCCTTGGCCACGCCGAAATCGAGGACCTTCACGACGAACCCTTCGGTCCCGGGCTCTTGATGCAGGAAGACGTTCGACGGCTTGAGGTCGCGGTGGATGATGTTCTTCGCGTGCGCCGCCGCGAGCGCGCGGGCGATGTCGCGGCCGATCCGCGCAGCCTCCGGTTGTTCGAGGCGCCTCTTTCGGCGCAGGCGATCGGCGAGCGTCTCGCCGTGGAGGAGCTGCATCACGAGGTACGGCTCGCCGACGTCCGTCTCCGAAGCGTCGTGGACCTCGACGACATTCCGATGCGCGATGGCGCCGCAGAGGCGCGCCTCCCGGCACAATCGATACCGATGGCTCGGGGACGCGACGCGGAGGACCTTCACGGCGACACGACGAGAGGTCGCGATGTGCTCGGCCTCCCACACGATGCCCATCGCGCCCTCTCCGAGCGGGCGCAACAAACGATACCTGCCTCCGAGTCGGCTCCCGGCGATCATGCACAGGGCGCTAGCAGTGTTTGCTCCGAAAGGACAAGTTCGTAGCAATTGTGAACACAGATATGGGTCGAAGGCTTCGCTGGACCCTCAGCGCGCTCGCTCAGAGTCCTGACGGGGCAAACGTGCCTTTCGCCTTGTTCACGTTCCTGCACCCGACCCGGAGCGTCAGCGTGCACGGCGGCAGCGGCGTGTACGTCGACGTGGGCTTCGCGGCCGCCACCACCTGCGCGGAGGACGACGGCGGCGCCGCGACGGTGGGTGCGGGCGTCGCGCTCGGAGCAGCCGTCTGCGTCGAGGCGGGCGGGGGCGTTGGCGTCGGGGGCGTCGTCGGCTCTGCTCGCTCCAGCGGAGCCGTCGGATGAGGGGTCGGTGCATCTGCGACGGTGGTGGCCGTCGGCGCCTGCGTTGCGTTCGCGGGGTCGCTCCCGGGCAGCCCGATCACGACGACAAGCAGGACGAGCGCGAGCATGGCCGCCGCGCCGAGCCCGAACGACAAGAGCAGGATCGTACGGCCCTGCCTGCGCCGTGGGATCGTCGTGGTGCTCGTCACGGGCTCTTCGCGCACCGTCGGCGGCGCGGTGAGCTCTGCGGCAGGCAGGGGAATCCCCGCCGTCAATGTCGAGGTTCGCCGGTGCGCGGAGAGCGACTCCTGCATCTCGCGTCGCCACGGCGGTAGCGGATCGGGCGTGGGCGCGTTCGCCTGCAAAAAGGCCGTGCCCTCGGGCGTCGTGTCGGGCGGCGCGAGCAGGGGCGACGACTGCGAGGGCCGCGGCGCGGAGATTGCGGCGCTCGACGGAGCCCGCCAGATCCGGCTCGACTCCACGAGCGGCGTGAGCAGCGCGACGAGCTCGGCGGCGTTCGCGACGCGCTTGTCGCGGTCTCGTTCGAGGCAGCGCATCACGATGTCCTCGAGCTCCGGCGGCACGTCGCGCACCCGCGCCGAAATCGGCGGGATGGGCGCGATCAGCACCTGGCGCACCACATCCTGCAGCGACCCGCTGAAGGGGCGAACGCCCGCGAGCAGCTCGTAGAGCAGGATCCCGAGTGACCAGAGATCCGTGCGATGGTCGATGTCCGCGCGAAGCCCGACCTGCTCGGGGCTCATGTAGCCGGGAGAGCCGATCACCATGCCCGTCATGGTTGCCTGCGTCTCTTCGGTCGGACCGAGGCTTTTCGCGACGCCGAAGTCGAGCACCTTCACCACGAACTCGTCTTCGCCCGCGCCCGGCGCGCGGTGGAGGAAGACGTTCGCGGGCTTCAGATCACGGTGCATGATCTTCGCCTGATGTGCCGCTTCGAGGGCGTTCGCGATGTCGCGGGCGATCCGCGCGGCAACCTTCGGCTCGATGCGCCGCTTGTTCTTGAGCATGTCGGCGAGCGACTCGCCCGAGAGGAGCTCGAGCGCGAGGTACGGCTCGCCGTCGTCGGTCTCGCCTGCATCGAGCAGGCGCACGATGTTCGGGTGCGACAAGCGCGACGAGAGCCGCACCTCGCGCAGGAAGCGCTGCCGGAGCTCCGTCGTCGACTTCGAGAGCAACTTGAGCGCGACCTCGCGGCGCGTGTCGATCTCCTCCGCGGCCCAGACCGTGCCCATCGTGCCTGCGCCGATGGCCCGGACGAGGCGGTACTTCTTCCCGATCGTACTTCCAGCTTTCATCGTTGGTCAGGACAGATGTGCCGGCAATGCCGCCAATGCGGAGCATCGTAGCGTACCAGGCGAACCGTGTAACGATTCGTGGTAAGATTTCTTGCGCGCTACCAGGGCCGCGTGATCTGATGGCACGAGCCAAACCATGTCCGACGCGAGGGGCGAATGACGACGGTCTTCATCATCATCGGCATCATCATCACGGCGCTGGTCGTCGTCTTGATCGTCCTCGGCATGCGCGCCTCGAAGCTCACGGAGGAGCTCGAAGCGGCCGAGATGAAGCACCAGTCGCTCGCCGCGGCGAACCGTGAGCTCCAGACGCAAGTCACGACGCTCGACGGCGACAACAAGAAGAAGATCGGCTGGCTCGACCACATGGAAGAGGAGCTCAACTGGCACAAGGCCGAGCTCGAGAAGCGGCCGAAGATCGACCGCAAGGTCTACCGGATCCTGACGCTCGGCATGAAGGCGACGGGCAAGAGCTCGCTGACGCTGAAGTGGTCGAACCCGCTCGTGGACCTCGGGACGATCGAGGGGACGAAGATCGAGCGGTACGAGCGCACCGTGAGCCACGTGCGGAACAAGGACACGCTCGTCGAGCACGTGTTCGAGGTGCACGACTGGGGCGGTGAGCACATCGTGGACGCGCAGCAGGAGCTCATCATCGAGGAGATTCACGGGCTCTTGATGGTCGTCGATCTCGGCGGCAAGGACGCGCGGCAGGTCGACACGAACCGCATCGGCGAGCAGCTCAACGAGTTCAACCCGCAGGCGCTGAAGTACTTCTTCAGCCCGAAGACGGTGGCGTCGTGCAAGAGCGTGGTGCTCTTCATCAACAAGAGCGACCTCATCCCGGGCTCGCCCGCGCAAGCGGAGGCGCAGGCGAGGGCGCTCTACACGCCGCTCATCGACAGCCTGCGGCAATACGCGACGCAGATCGACGTGAAGGTGCTCGTGGGGTCGGCGAGCTACGGGCACTCGACGCACGTCCTTTTCTCGCACTTCGTCGAGCAGATCCTCCCGAAGTCGGCCTACGACCACCAGCTTTTGCAGCGCATGAAGTCGGAGTTCCGGTCGCGCGCTTCGACAGTCACGCCCGGGATGAACGCGCCCACGTCGCAATCGCAGCCGCAGTTCCCGGCGCCGCAAATCCCGCACGCGCAGCCGCCGCCGTCGAATGGGCACCCGCAGATGCCGGCGCCGCAGCATTACGGGCAGGCTGCGCAGCACGCGCCCGCGCCGCAGGCGGCCCCGCAGGGCTTCGGGCCGCGGCCGCCCGCGTTCGGCCCGCCAAAGCTGAACGTCAAGGGGACGATGCCAATTGAGGACCTCAACCCGATGGAAGTCACGGCGCCACTCTTGAATCGCCAGCCACCTCCGCGGCGGGGTTGAACGGAGGGGGACATGGACGAGACGCACGTGGTGACTGCGGGATACGAGGTCCCGACCTACAAGGTGCCCTACGGGGCGACGTGGTTCCATTTCCTCCACGGGAACGTGCCGGGGCATCAGATCGACTTCATCTACCGGCCCGAGGTGCCGCAGGAGCCGTTGACGCGGCAGCATTTCAGCCACCTCTCGCGGCTCGTGAAATACATCGAGCCACGGCATGGGAGCGCTTATGCGTTCGCGATCGGGAACCTGTCGCGCGACGATACGCAATACGAGCCGGGGCACGGTGGGCTCGCGCTGATTTTCGGCCTGCGCATCAAGGGGGCGAAGGATCACGCGGGGAGGCAAGACCCGCCGTTTTGCCATTCGGCGGCGATCGTCGACCGGAACCTCGACGGACAGGCGATTTACGGGACGGCGGTGCAGTTCTACCAGAAGCTTTTGCCGGACGAGGAGTCGCAGGCGGAGGGGAGCGGCTGGTATCACACGTACGTGCAGCACGCGCAGAACGCGGACGCGCTGTTGCCGCTCTTGAAGATGTACCTCGAGGATTTCGAGGATCTGCACAAGCCGGGGCCGAGCGGTTTGTCGTTCCGGTGGACGGTGGAGAACTCGACACCGCCGAAGCGGGTGGTGATCGTGTACCCGGACCGGGTCGATTTCCCGACGCTGGCGTATTGCATGGCGCGAATCGCGAACGTGCTCGTGGAGTCCGACGTCAAGTGGACGGCGATCTCGAATGGGCGCGAGCAGGACGTGGTGGGAGGCTTGACGGTGCGATTCGTGCCGCGCCGCGAGGCGACGGCGGAGCCCGCGGATGTGGTGCTGATGTACCTGGAGCAGGTGCCGGAGGATCCGGCGGAGATCGCGGCTCAGCTTTTCAATGCGCACGAGGTGCGGGTCTCGCAGCTCCCGGACCTGCGGATGAACTGGCGGTTCGTCCAGGAGCAGCAGGCGAAGCAGAATGGGACGGGGACGGGGCACGGCGCGGGGATGGCGACGACGAGCAATGGAGTTGGTTCGGTGAGGCCCGGGCCGATGCCGACGGAGGAGAGGGCGCGGCCGTGGGCACAACCGGTCGAGGCGCCAGCGGCGGTGGAGGATCCGGCGCTCAAGACGGCAGGGCTCGGCGGATTGGTTCAGGTGGTGGAGAGGGCGGAGGCGGCGCCTGGATTGTTGTTGCCGCAGCCGGATCTGGCGGCGGAGCTGAAGACGAAGCAGCGGAAGCAGCAGTTTTCGACGTTGATCGGGGTGGGGTTGTTGGTGGTGGTGCTCGGGGTGATTGCGGCGGTGTGGATTGGGTCGGCGCCGGTGGTGGTGGAGGAGGGGGCGGGGGCGGGGAGTGTGGCGCCGGTGGTGGGGACGGGGAAGCCGGTGGGGACGGGGGGGCCGACGGCGGAGCCGAGCGTGAAGGTGCAGGACGCAGCGGTGATTTTGGATCAGCCGGCCGGGACGGCATCGGTGAAGCCGGCGGCAAACACGCGAAATAAGCCTCGAACATCGTCCACTGGCGCGGCGAGCAGCCAGCCGACTGCAAAACCAGCGGTTTCGTCCGGACGGCCCCGGCTCTTTTAGTCTGGAAGTTGTGTGGATGCGACGGGATCAATTGCAGCGACGTGGGAAGCCGGTGCAGTTGCCGTTGAGGCAGTCGTCGTTGTCGATGCAGTAGGCGCCGCTGGGGGCGGTGGTAGGCGGGCATGCGCCCATTGTGCATGCGGAGCCACCGCAATCGCTGCCGTTCATACAGGCGGCGCAGAAGCCGTTCAGGCACCGATTGCTCTTGCACTGATGGTTGCCCTCGCATTGGCCGTCTAACTCCGCCTTGCAAAGGTTCTCGATGCACTCGGCTCCATCGAAGCAAGGCATGCCTTCATCGCAAGGCTCACCGGCCGCAGCGCGACAGCGGCCTGCGTCGCACGACCTACTATCGCATTGCTGGTTGTACGTGCATTCTGCGCAGACCTTCGTTGAGCCCAGGCAAAAATTGGATACACACTGCACCGCGGCCTCGCATCCGGTCGTCGTCGCCGAACGGCAGATGCCCGTGACGCACACGCCGGATGCACAATCATCCGCTCCATCACACGGGGAGCCGCCGCAGTTTTTGCAGTTGTCGCATGCCAGATCGATGGAAACACAGTCGGCGCAGCCGTCTTTCCCATCGCAAACTTGGGTGCCCTCATTGCAAGCAGTGCCAGCCGCGAGCGGCATACAATCGCCGCCCGGGCACGTCCAGCACTCCTCGACCTGGCACGTAGAGCTACATCCGTCGCTGTCGCCGGCGTCGGGCTCCCCATTGTCGCATTGTTCCCCGCGATCCGTCTCAACCTTCCCATCCCCGCAGACGGGGCCGCCCCCCATGCCTCCCATTCCCCCGGTGCCCCCAATGCCTCCGCTCCCTCCGGTGGACGTACCTCCGTCGAGCGTCCTCGCGCGAAACTCACTATTCTGACAACCCCAGACGAGCCCTGCCCCGACAGCAAGCAAAAGCGCCAGCGTTTTCGTTCGCGCACTCGAAAGCATTCTCATTCCTCGCAGGAGACTGAAGGCGTCTACTTGGTAAATGAATTCACCAAACGCCCATGACGACAACTTCAGCCCTGCCGGGGCCAAACGTAACGAACCCGGTTGTCGGCCCCTTGGCAGGTGTCTTGCCCGCCGTCAATCCGTATGCAGCGGTCGCGCCACCAACAACCCCCGCCCCGAGGAGCGTGAACAGCGACGTGAAATTCAACGCCACCCGCGTCCGTTCATACTTATTGAAATCAGCCGAACACTGAGGCAAACGGTCCTTCTGTCCACAGACAGTGGGATCGATTGCATTGGCCTTCCCATAGACGACCCATGACGCGATCCTCGTCCCTACCCCCACCGCCGCCAGCGCCCCCGCCACGCCAACCCCCGCGTAGATGAGCGCCTTGCTCCTCCCCGCCTCCGTTTTCGTCGTGGCATCGACCTTCGTCGTGATATCGATGTCCCGCTCGAGCACGATTGGCACCTCGACGGCCGCCAGCACACCATCCTTCAGGACAACGCTTCTCCGCACCGTCCGATATCCCGGCGCCGTCATCACGATCTCGTGCGACCCCGGATTCCGCGCGAGCGCCATCGTCAGCGCAGCCGCCGGGATCGTCTCGCCGTCCACCGTCACCCGTACGGCCTCCCTCGGCGCCCCCTCGATGCGCAGCATGAGCGAGGGGATCCGGCTATCGAGCGCTTCGACGGCCTGTTCGCCGGCAGCCTGAGCGTTCGTGAAGGCCGCCGGCGCGTTGGGCGGCAGGGGCATCTGGGTGACCTCGTACGCCATGGCGCGCGCCTCGATGAGCTGGCCAAGCGCTTCGAGCGCTTTGGCGACATCGAGGCCCGTCGTCGGTACCCCCATGATCTCGTGGGCAGCACGAAACTTCGCAAGCGCGGCGCGGGCGTCGCCGGATTCGAGGAGCTCGCGGCCTTCGAGGAGAAGGGTACGCGCGGTTTGTCGGCTCGCGGCGGAGGGCTGGGCGTGCGCCTGGGTCGTGAGTAGCAGAGCCGCAGCGAGCAGAAAGGTGCGGCGGATGCGAATGGTCATCGGCGTGGTCGCTGCCATCGATGATCTCCCCCTAACGTGTTTGTCGCGGGATGTACGACGAACCGTGGCGGTGGTCAAGATATGGGCGAGAGGAAAGCCTCGGGATCAGGGCGGGGCGCAGCGAGGTGGGAAGCCGGTGCAGCTGCCGCTGATGCAGTCGTCGTTGTCGATGCAGTAGGCGCCGTCAGGGGCGGTGGCAGGCGGGCAGGCGCCCATGGTGCATGCGGGGCCACCGCAATCCCCGCCGTTCATGCAGGCGGCGCAGAAACCGTTCAAGCACCGGTTGCTCTTGCACTGATGGTTGCCCTCGCATTGGCCGTCCAGCCCCGCCTTGCAAAGGTTCTCGATGCACTCGGCTCCATCGAAGCAAGGCATGCCTTCATCGCAAGGCTCACCGGCCGCAGCGCGACAGCGGCCTGCATCGCACGAGCCACTCTTGCATTGCTGGTTGTTCGTGCATTCTGCGCAGGCCTTCGTTGAGCCCAGGCAAAAATTGGATACACACTGCACTGCGGCCTCGCATCCGGTCTCCGTCGCGGAACGGCAGATGCCCGTGACGCACACGCCGGATGCACAATCTTCCGCTCCATCACACGGGGAGCCGCCGCAGTTTTTGCAATTGTCACATGCGAGATCGATGGAAACACAGTCGGCACAGCCGCGGGGCCCATCGCAGACTTGCGTACCCTCATTGCAAGCAGTGCCGGGCATGATCAGGGCACACCCGCCGTCCGAGCAATCCCAGCACTCCTCGACCTGGCACGTGGAGCTGCATCCATCGCCGTCGATCATGTTCTTGTCGTCGCATGCCTCGTCCGGCTTCTGGACAGTTCCATCCCCACAAACGGCGCCGCCCCCCATGCCACCCGCCCCGCTCCCACCTCCACCGCCCTCTCCACCCGCGCCCCCCGTCGTGACCACGTGCCCACTGCGGGGGCGCGTCATTCCGTCCGGATACTCATTGCTCTCCCCAATCAAACATCCGACGAGCACGATTGCCGGCACCACGAATGAGATGCCGACCGAAAGCAACAATCCACGGCTCTTCATGCGGTCACAAACGTGCTTGGCTCAGAACGTCCCCAGAACGACCACACCACCCACGGCCGGCGCCACCGTCACCGTCGGCTTTGGCGAATTCTCGGCCGGCTTCTTTGCGATCAGCGCGTACACCAGCGTCCCGACGCCTACCGCCCCCGCGCCGATGAACGTCCAGACCGCGGTGTTCCCGAGCAGGAACCGCTTGTTCTCCTGCTCGTCGAAATTGGAATAACACGCGTCCTTCGGGGCCGCAGTGCAATTGTCTGCATTCCAGTCGTCCAGGCTTTTTTGCTCCGCGACGGCGGCCCCAATCGCCGTCCCCACCCCGACGACCGCCAGTGCCCCCGCCAGCCCAATCCCCGCATATACCAACGCCTTGTTCGGCCCCCCGACCTTCCCCGGCTCGTCCTTCTTCGCCACCAGCGTCATTTCCACCGGCAACGTCGTCCCTCCCTTCACCTCGACCGCCCTGGGTCCCTGCGCGAGCACGAGCCCTGCCTTCCTCGCCTCGAACGTGTGGGACCCGGCCGCCACGAAGCACTCGCCCTCCATCGGCGACCTCCCCACCACCTTCCCGTCGACGAGCACCTCCGCCCCCTCGACGTTCACCGCTATGCGAACTACCCCGAGCCTCTCCCGCAGCTCCGCGAGTGTTTGCTCGGCCTGCGTCACCGTCGGGCCGTTGAGCTGATGCCTCTGACGCAGTAGGAGCACTAGATGTGTCGCCGCATCCGGCTTCCGCCCCGTCACGATCTCTGCCCTGATCAACGCCGCCAGATACTTCGGCTCCGGCGACACCTCGTACGCCGCCCGAAATTCCCCGTACGCGTCGGCCCACTTGTCATTGTCGACGAGCGCGCGCCCCTTCTCGAAATGCTTGTCGGCCTCCGGGGTTGCTGGCGCCTCTGGTGCCCTCGCCGTCGGCGTCGTGGCTGGCTGCGCCGATCCCGCCGTCGGCGGAACGGCGTTCCCCTGCGCCCACACCTCGCCCCCGCTTGCGCTCACCACGTACGCTACGAGAACCCAAGTGGCACCTCGGCTCCGCTTTCTCAGCGCATTCAACCCGTCGCTCCTGAACATGCGTTACGCCTAGGAACTCGACTGCAAAAGCTGATCGACGGCAAGCAAAATCACGCGGTTGGAACACACCCCGAACCCCAAATCCCCCGCCTCCGGGGAAACCCCACGGTGCCGCCGTGACCTTCGCTTCGGACGCATCTCCAGGCGCCGTCACGAGCGCGAACAAGGTCGTCGCGGCGCCGAGGCCCGCGCCCGCGACGAACGCGGCCAGGGAGCCCTCGTGGTACCGAGTCGCAAGGGTGCTGCTTCGCTCGTCTTCCGCCACCATCCAAAGCGCCACGCCTGCACCGAGGCCCGCCATGCTCGCCACGAGCCCGACGCCGGCGATGCTCCAACGAAGCCCGCTGTTCATCGGGGCGACACCAGGCGCACGCCCGCCATGCAGCGAGAAAGCCACGTCGTGCTTCGCGCCCGCCGTCGCCGGAAGCTCGACACGCGCACGAGCGCCGTTCGCCCCGACAGCCTCGAACCCGTGCGTCCCAGGGTCGACGTACACGGGGCCCGCGAGCGGCGTTGCGTCGACCTCGCGGCCGTCCACGCGCACTTTCGCTGCCGCAGGATCGACTGTCACTGTCACCGTCGCGACCTTCGATGACGCGCGTTCGAGCATCTCCTCTGCGCGCTTGCGGTCCTCTGCGCCGAGGTTCGTTTGCTCGCGCAGGAAAAACGACAGATGCTCGGCCGCGCTTCGATGCTCGCCGAGCTCGAACTCCGCACGACCGAGGAGCGCCGCGATCCGCGGGCGCGACTGGATCGCGAACGCCGAGCCCGCGTGGACCAAGCTCGACAACGAAACGAGCGCGATGAACAGGTTGCGACGCATCGATCCTAGTTGCACTTCTTGAACAACCCGACGGTCTTGCATTCGGGCTTCTTCGTTGCCGGCGCGGGCTTCGCCACCTGCGTCGTCGGCTTCGTCACTGGCGCCTTGTACGTAGACGTCGGCGTGGGCAGTGCCGCGGCCGTCGACGCCACAGGCGGCGCGGGAACCGACGTTGATGCAGCCGTCACGACGGGCGCCGCCGTCGCCACCTCGGACGGCACCGCCGCCGGCACACTCGTCCCCTCCGCCTGCGCCGTCGGCTGCACCGCCACCTCCGCCTTCACCGGAGGCCTCGGCAACTCCTGCCCGACCGACCCCGCCGCCGCGCTCTTCGCCGCCTCGGGGCCCGCTGCCTTTCCGCTCGCCGCCTCCTCCCCCGCGCCGATCTTCCCCGCATTCACCACCAGCAACCCGACCACCCCGATCGCTGCCGCCACCCCCGCGCCCATCACGCCAAACAGCACCCCCTTCCCACGCTTCTGCCTCCCCCCAGCCACCGCTGGATCCATCATCAGCGGCATCGGCGGCGCTGGATACCCGCCCGTCCCGTGCGAAAGCGCGCCCGCCGCCGACGTCGTCCCCGCGTGATCCACGCGCCCGCCCGCCAGCGTCGCCCGGATCTCCGGCGTGATCATCTGCGTTTGCCCGTTCCCCGCTTGCTCCGACACGGGCGGCTCCAGGCTGAACGACGACTGCCGATGCGCAGCAATCGCCTGATGCATCTCTTCCTTCCACGCGGGCGCTGGAGACGCGATCGGCAGGTTTGGCTGCAAGAGCTGCGTCCCCGTCGACGCGTCCTCTCCACGCGCCGCCGACGGCGCAGGACGACGCATGTTCGCGAGCATCCGACCCTGGAGCGGCATCGTCGCGGCGAGATCGCTCTCGTCCTCGTCCTCCGTGCTCGCTGCGATCGCCACGCGCGGCGCGGGATTCGGCAACGGTACGGTCACGTCCATCGGCGTGAACATCGGCTTGCGCTCGGGGCTCGACATGGGTGGCGGCGGTGCTGCCTCGACGCCCGTGAACGTCGGCTTGCGCTCGGGGGCCGGCGTCTGCGGGATCGGTTGGCCTACACCCGTGAACGTCGGCTTGCGCGTCATGGGGCGCGGCATCCCCGCGATCGCGAGCAGCGTGCGCGCAAGCTCATCCGTGCTCGGGAACCGCGCGTCTCGCTTCGCGGCCGTGCAACGCGCCACGACCTCGTCGAACTCCGTTGGCACGTCGCGCACCTTGCTCGACGGCGGCGGCACGGGCGTGATCAGGATGTGACGGATCACGTCCTGCACCGAGCCCGTGAACGGACGGCTTCCCGTCAGCATCTCGTAGAGCACGATCCCGATCGACCAGATGTCCGTGCGGTGATCGAGGTCCTTGCGCATGCCCACTTGCTCGGGGCTCATGTACGCGGGCGACCCCACGGCGGTGCCCGTTTGCGTCGCGACGCTGTCCACCGAGTCGAGGTTTTTGCACACGCCGAAGTCGAGGATCTTCGACACGAACGTGTCCTCGGGCATGCCAGGTTCACGGTGGAGGAAGATGTTCGCGGGCTTGAGATCTCGATGGATGACTTGCGCGGCATGCGCGACCGCGAGCCCACTCGCAATCTCGCCCGCGATGCGCGCCGCCATCGCAGGCTCGATGCGCCGCTTCTCCTTCAGCAGGTCGCCGAGGGTTTGCCCCTGCAAGAGCTCGAGCACGAGGAACGGCTCTCCCTGCGGCGTCTCGCCCACGTCGAAGATCTGGACGATGTTGCGATGGTACAACTTCCCGCACGCCCGCGCCTCGCGCAGCAGGCGCTGGCGCAGGTCGTTCGTCAGGTGCTCCTTCTGCTGCGGCAGGATCAGCTTGAGCGCGACCTTGCGGTTCATCGTGTGGTCGTACGCCGCCCACACGGCTCCCATCGCACCCTGACCGATCGCCTGTTCGAGCCGGTACTTGCCGCCGAGGAGATCGCCCGATTTCATGGTCCCGCGAGCATTCCATGGAAGCGAGCGGTGTCACAAGAATTTTGTCTGCCAACGTGCTCCGCTTACGAACTTTTGCAGATCGTCAGCGGTTCCCAAGACGATGCCGGATTGGTCTGGGCGCGCGTTCAGCCGCAACACATGTGCCTGGTCGACGAGCCGTGCGGCGCTGCGCGGGATCTACCGAGCCAAACCGAGGATCACGGCCACACCGACGCCAAAGGCCACGAGGGCGCTCACGGCGAGGCCTAGGAGGGGCAAGCGCTTCCGGGTCTGCGACGCCGGCGCATGGCTCGACCGGACGACGGGCCTCTCCACGTGCTGCACGGATGGCGGCGGCGGCGGTGGACTCGGTGGAGGGGTGGCCCGCTGCGCCTGCGCGAGTGCTGCACGCGCGTCGATCATGAGCGCGGTTCCGCGGGGACCCGTGATCCGCTTCGCCGGTTCCGGCGCGAGGATCGCCGTCCCTGCTTTGCCGACCGGTGGCTTGGGGGCCGACGAGGGCGAAAAAGGCATCGTGGTATCCACCGCCGGCGACGCCGTCCACGGCAGCATCGGTGCAATGGGCGCCGGGGAGTTTCTCGCCAAAGGTTCCGTCACTTCGAGGTTCGCCGGCACCTCCGGGCGCGCTGCGGCGGGCGCGGGAAGCGCCAGGGCGCGCTCCGCGAGACCGATGTGAACCCGCGATCCTTCCTCGGGTCCCACGTAGGTCTGAAGCAGGCGCTCGACCACCGTGGCGGACGCAATCCGTTTGGCGCGGTCACGTTCGAGGCACATGGCCACGACGTCATCGAACCCCGGCTCGATGTGGCGCAGGATCTCCGACACGCGCGGGATGTTGCCGGTCACGACACGAATGAGCACCTCTTGTCCACCGCCGGGAAAAGGTCGCGTCCCCGTGAGCATCTCGAAGAGCACCACGCCCAGCGACCAGACATCCGTGCGGGCGTCGAGATCCCGCGCCCCTTTGATGGCCTCCGGGCTCATGTACGCCGGGGACCCGACAGCGCCGCCGACAGCCGTCACGAGGGATTCGTTCACCGCGAGGTTCTTGGCGACCCCGAAATCGAGGACCTTCACGACGAGCCCGTCGCCTCCGGCCTCCTGATGGAGAAATACATTGGCGGGCTTGAGGTCTCGGTGAATGACGTGCACGGCGTGCGCGGCCGCAAGCGCGCGCGCAATGTCGCGCCCGATCTGGGCCGCGAGGGGCTGCTCGAGTCGACGCTTTCGACGAAGCAGCTCGGCGAGCGTTTCGCCGGAGAGGAGCTGCATCACGAGGTAGGGCTCGCCCTCGTGTGTCTCCCCGGTGTCGTACATCTCGATGACGTTTCGGTGTGCAATGGATCCGCAAATGCGCGCTTCACGGAGCAGGCGGTGCCGGAGGTCCTCGGAGGGCCGGGTGAGCAGCTTGATGGCCACGCGCCGCTGGGTGGTCTCGTGCAGAGCTTCCCACACCACGCCCATGGCACCCGCGCCGAGCTGGCGCAGGAGGCGGTACTTGCCCCCGAGTCGATCCCCGGTGTTCATCCAGAGCAACCTACCAGCGCGTGTCTTTGTAGGGCAACTTCCGTGCGTACTCACACACGCTGCGCGCATCAATCATCGACGTTGTTCCTGCCGGCGCGTATTTCGACCCGAACAGTGGCGCGATGCGCAGGCCGAAAATGCGCGGTTTGTCCTCGTTGATTCTATTGAAATCGGTCAAGAGGTTCGCGCGCGATATCCGCTCGCGATGAGGCCCGCCGCGACGCGCCTCATCGCTGCGAGAGCCACGCCACGATTTCCGCCCTTGGCGCCGCCCAGGCCTCACCCCCGGCGGCATAAGTCGCCCGGGCCTCTTCCGCGAGCTTTTTCGCACGGGCGCGGTCGCTGCCCGCCGCCACCAGGGCGCGCGCCAGCAAAAACCTCGTCGACGCGTCCTTGTACGGCCCCTCGGCGCCCGACGCCCGCAACGAAAGCGCCCGCTCGATCAGCGGGATCGCTGCCGTCGGCTCGCCGGTGTCCATGTGCAGCTCGCCCAGCTTTTCCAGCGGCTCGGCGAGGTTCGGGTGCGTGGGCCCGAGGGCCTTCTCGTAGATGGCGACCACCCGCATGAGCCGAGGGCGGGCATCGGCGAATGCGCGCTCCATCATCCTCACCTCGGCCAGGTTGAGCAGCGTGGTGGCGAGCGCGGGGTGCTCGGGGCCCAGCGCGCGCTCGCGGATGGAGAAGGCCCGCTCGGCCGCTGCGCGCGCCGCCGGCAGATCGTTCAGCCGGACATGGACCTCCACGCTGTTGTTCAGGACCGTCGCGCAGGCCGGATGATCCGGGCCCAGCATCCCTTCGAACGTCGCGAGCGCGCTCTGGTAGTGGCCGCGCGCCTCGGCATATCGGCCGAGCGCCACCAGCGCGGCGCCGAGGTTGGTCTTCACCTTGGCGGTGTGGAGATGCGCGTCGCCATGCAGCCGCTGTTCGAGCGAATGGGCGCGCGAGGCGGCGTCGAGCGCCAGGTCGAGCTTGCCCTCCTCGACGTAGACGGTCGCTTCGTTCCCGGCCAGCGCAGCCTCGAACTCCGCGTCTCCGCCGAGCCGAGCGATTGCCCCCGCGGCGAGCTCCGCCCACCGGTGCGCGTCCGCTGGGCGACCGAGCGGGTGTCCCGCCAGGAACACCAGCGAGGTCAGCCCATTCGCGGCCTGCCAATCGTGGCGGCCCGCCTCCGCTGCCCGGATCGACGCGAGGAACGTCGCTTCGGCCTCCGCGTGCGCGCCCTGGGACTGTTGCAGCTTTCCCAAGAGGTCGAGCGCGTCGGCGAGCAGCGGCTGGTGGGCGATCGCTTTGGCCTCTGCGACCACCTCGTCGGCGAGAGCGCGCGCGGTCGGGTATTTCGCAGCGTCGTACAGCGCCTTGCCGCGCGCGAGTTGCCCGCGTGTGGTGTCGATGCGCGCGCGCAGCGCGGGATCGTCCGGCGGCGGGAGTGGACCCGAGAGCGCCGCCACGTCGGCGCAGGTGCGCACCGGGGTCATCGCGTTCACGGCCTGCACGGCGCGTCCGACCGTGGCGCTGTCCGCCTCGGAGAAGATGTCGACCAGCGCCTTCAGCTCCTTGGCGCGCAGATCGAGGCAGGCCATGCGCAGCGCCAGCACCGACTCCGCCTGCTCGCCGCGCACCCGCGTCGCCTCGCACGCATCGACATGGCCGGCGACCCAGGCCGCCGCCTGCGCGTCGAGCGCGCGCTCCACCTGCCCGAGCGCCACCGCGGCGAACGGCTCCTTGGAGGCGCCGAACGCATCGCGCACGGCGGCTCGCCGCGCATCATCCCACACACCCGAAAGCTTCACCTCCGCGCCGCGGCAGACACGCTGCTGCTCGCGCACGACCCAGGCAGGGACGACGAGACCGGCGGCGACGAGGACGCCTGCGAGGACGGCGACAGCGGCGCGGCGGCGGGTGCGCGCGGGGTCGGCTTCGAGCTTTTGGAGCAGCGCCTCCATGGAGGGAAACCGCTCTTCCTGCTGCGGGCGCAGGGCGCGCAGCAGGGCGCGCCGCACATGCTCCGGCACCTCTCCGCCGCCGGGCGGCTCGGCGGGCCCTCGGGCCTTGCTTGCCGCGAGCTCGTCGAGCGTCTTGCCCTCGAAGGCCGAGCGCCGGTACAGCGCCTCGTACAGCGCGACCGCGAAGCTGAACTGATCCGCGCGTGGTCCCGCCCGCTCGCCGTGGTGCTGCTCCGGGGACATGTAGAGCGGCGTCCCGAGGAGCGCGCCCGTTCGCGTCAGCGCCGTGCCCGCCCCCTCGGCCGTGGCCTTGCCCGAGGCGTCCTCACCCGTCCAGCCTGCGAGGCCGAAATCACTCACGCGGACGCGCCCGTCCTTGCCGAGGAGCACGTTGGCGGGCTTGAAATCCCGGTGCACGAGCCCCGCCCCGTGGGCCGCCACGAGCCCTCGTCCGGCTTGCGTGAAGCGCTCCAGGATCTCGCGGGTGGGGTGAGGCCCCTCTTCGAGCCACGCGGAGAGCGGCTGCCCGTCGACGTACTCCATCGCGATGAAGATCTGGCCGCCGTGGCTGTCGACGTCGTAGATCGTCACGACGTTCGGATGCGAGAGCCGCGCGGCGATGCGCGCCTCGCGCAAGAGCCTCGCCGACGCGATGTCGGCTCCAACGCGCGCGGTCACCTCGGCGCGCAGGACCTTGAGCGCCACCTTGCGATCGAGCGTTGGATCGTGTGCGGCGTACACGATCCCCATGCCGCCTCTGCCGAGCACGTCGGCGATGGTGTAGCGGTCGAGCTGTGCGCCGCGCTCCAGCGGGGCCGCGTCGTCGAAGGCCGGGGGAGGGGAGGCCTCCTCCGCGTCGCTCCCCGGCGTGAGCGAGGCTCGGGCCGCCGCGATCACCAACAAACGGCAGGGCTCGCACGCGTCGATGTGGTCGTCGAGCCTGCCGGCTTCGGCTGCGACGAGTCGCCCCTCGACGAATGCGAGGATCGTGTTCTCGGAAGGGTGCTCCATCGTCGTTGCGGGGCTGTGTATCATGCCCCGCGTGCATCCGGATCCGCTGCCCCTTCTGTCCCGCGCCTTCTGCGGGTGCCTCGCGCCTTCGCTGGCGGCGAGGCTCGGCGACGTCGACGCGCTGGAGCTCCGCTTGCGAGCGTTGCTCGAAGAGGCGCGGCGCGCCTTTCCCGACGTCGTGGTGGACGAGGCGGCATTCATCGGCCATCTCGCGGAGCGCATCGCGGGCGAGGACGACATCGAAGAGGCGCTCTCCAGCGTGCTCGCCGCCGACCTCCTGCTCGCCTTCGCGTGCCTTGCAGGCGACGCCGCTGCGCTACGGGAGATCGACCGGCGCATCGATGTCGAGGTGCACGCCGCGCTCCGGGGGATGGCCGCCGCGTCCGAGCTCGTCGATGAGGTGCGATCGGTGCTTGGCCCCAGGCTGCTCGTGGGCGATGGGGGAGCGCCGAAGCTCGCGACGTACGCCGGGCTCGGGCCGCTCTCGGCGTGGATCCGTGTGGCCGCGCTGCGGACGGGGATCAGCCTGCGCAGGCGCGGGCGGCGCGAGGTGCGCGCGGACGAGCGAGCGCTGCTGGCGGCCATGGATCCGACGCTCGATCCGGAGTCGAGGCTCTCGCGCGAGCGCCACGCGGAGGAGCTACGCGAGGCCCTGCGCGAGGCCATGGCGGCGCTTTCGAGCCGCGACCGCAACCTCTTGCGCATGTACTACGCGGAGGGGATCAAGCTCGACAGGCTGGCGATCATGCACCGCGTGAATGCCTCGACGATCTCCCGCTGGATTGCGCGGGCGCGTGAGGAGGTGCTCGAACGCACGCGCGGCGGCCTCAGCGCGCGCCTGAAGCTCTCCGCCTCGCAGGTCGAGAGCCTGCTTGGCCTGGCCCAATCGCTGGACGTGAGCCTGGAGAGCTTGCTCGGAAGATCGGCTGGCTGAGGCCGGACGAAATTTTTTTCGAGCTTCCGTGCAAGAACCGCAGGCGGCTGGCGTCAGGTAGCGCGAAAGGCGAGCGGGGACCGCGTGCGGGCCGTGGGCGAGGTATGCGCCCGCGTGGGCTCGTGGTCCATCCGCGATTCCAGGTGAAACCCATGCGGTCGTTGATCGGTATTCTTGTGCCCTCGCTCCTCGTCGGATTCCTTCTCGGCGTCAGTGGTTGTTCGGGGGGAGCAGGTGGTGCGGGAGGCGAAGGGGGCGAGGGCGGAGACGCGGGTGAGGGCGGGGGAGGAGGCGCGGGCGGGACCTGCGATCCGATGAAACAAGGCTTCATTTCGTGTGGCCCCGAGGGGATCGCTATCACCTGTCAGCCGGGGACCTACTGCTCGGATCCCACGATCTTGGACTGCACCGAAGGTTGCGTATCGAATGCGAACTGCGGCTGCGGCGAGGTATGCACGGGTGGCTCCTGTGTCACGGCGAGTGTATGCGGGGATGGTAAGTGCACCGGCGGCGAGGACGCCGCCTCCTGCCCGGCCGATTGCTCGTCGAACCCCTGCGGCAACGGGGTATGCGACGCCGGCGAATCGTTCGGGACTTGTCCGGAAGATTGCGCGCCGCCGAACCCCTGCGGCAACGGCGTATGTGATGCCGGCGAGTCGTCGCAGAGCTGCCCTCAGGATTGCCCGGACCTGAAGCTCGAGTGCTACGATCATTGCGACGTGTACAACTTCTTCATGTGCTTCAACCCGGGCGGGCTCCAGATCTGCTACGACGCGTGCGACGCTGCCACCGATGCAATGCTGAAGCAATTCAGCGTCTGCGCTGCGTCCGGGGCGGTATCGTGCGAGCCGAGCTGCTTCGACTACCTCTGATCGCCTACGGCGGCGGGCGAGCGCCGAGCGTCCAGCGTCGACCACGCGGTCCGCGGAGCGGCCTCGGCCGATTTCTTGCGGGCTCCGCGTGACGGCTTGCGCTTCGTGCTTAAACTTCACGCGGGACGCCGCCCCTGGGTCGGCGTGACCGCGAAGGAGCAGGCATGAGGCTCGTCGGACAGATCCACGTGACGCTCCGGGGCGAGGTCATCCATCGGGAGCCGAGCTTCTGGGAGAGAATCAAGCAACGGCTCGGCGGCTCGCCCGACCTCACGACGGACCGCGTGCGGGTGGCGTTCGAGGCGAGCGCGCTCGTCGACGCCATCAAGCGGGCGCTCGTCGGCCTGGGCTTCGACAACGCCGTGTCCCTCGTGGTCGACGATACCGTCGTTTTCCAGGACACGGACGGCAAGGCCGGCGATCTACCGGATCTCATGATCGCGATGTCGGAGCACACGTCGCTCTTTGGAAGTGGATTCCAGGAGCTGCGGCTGGCGCTCGAACACGAGGAGGCCGGGTTGCACCTGCTTGTGGAGACGCGGGCGTTCACCGAGCATCGTACGGGAGAACCTTCGGCCTATGTATCGATCGGCGGCCGGATCCAGGAGCTCGAACCGAAACGCGGCGAGTCTGCGGAGGAATATCGAACGCGGGTCACGCCGCTCATTTCGGACGGCACGCGCCTCGAAAGCGCACGGCTCCAGTTCGAATCGTTTGTCGCGCGTCTCGAGGACGCTTTGCGGGCCACGATGCCCGAGGCCATCATCTCGCAGAAGCGCGCGGAGGCGCTCGTCGTGAAGCCGTCCCGCGAGGCGGAGCAGGAAACGAAGCTCGATCCATCGAACCCTGCCTACGACCCTTACGCGCGGTATTACCCGAGCCCGATGGGGATGATGCTCGACGTGATGCTCATCTCGTCGCTCATGCACATGATGCACATGCCGATGCTCCACGTGGTGACTCCGTCCGGAGCGCCGGTCGGGTCGGCTGCGGACGTCGCGCAGGAGCCCGACGTTGCCGATTCCGGAGATGCGGGCGACGGCGGCGATTTTGGGGGCGACGACCTCGGAGGGGACGACTTCGGGGGGGACGACTTCGGAGGGGATTGGGGCGGGTTCGACTGACATTGCGTCGGATCGGGGATGAGCCCCGCCTTCCCCGGGCCGACGCCCCGCGTCTCCTCCGTTGACAAACGCCCGCAGCGACGTCATCTCCGAGGGATGCGCCGCGCTTGGGCCCTGGTCGTTCTGGCGTGCACCGCGTGCGCGGGTGGCGCCTCGGTCGGCAGCGGGTCGTCCCCTGCGTCGAGCGCTCGGACGGCCCCCTCCACCTTGTTGTCCTCGCCGACGCTCACGCCTTGCGAAAGCCTTCGGCCCGCAGCCACGGAGCGGGCACGTGGGATGTTCGAAGCAGAGCGTGCGAAGTACCCACCTGCGTATTTCCCATGGGATGTGCCCAGGGCCATTGGCGCATGCGCGGAGGGCGCAGACGGCGCGTGGGTGGTGATGCTTTCGAGATTGACGGTGATTTCAGGCGGGCACATACGACTACGGTGGCAACTTGAGCACGTCCAAGGAACCGCGCGTGTGGCCATTGCTCCCACGGAGCAAGGCGACGACTCGGACGCGCAGGAGGATAACGTGCAGCTCGACGGCGAGCGGCTCTCGGCGGAGCCCGACGACTGGACCGGCGTGAACGTGCGTCTCATGGACCTCGACGGTGATGGAAGCCCGGAGGCCTTCGTCAGGGTGCGAGGACAGCACGACAAGAAAGCACCTTTCTCGCGTGGTCGGGTTTTCACGTTCCGGAGCGGTCACATTGAGCCGTACGCACCGCTCAAAGAAGTCATCGTGCAGGATCTCAAGGATCTCGACGGCGACGGGCGCCTCGACGCCACGAGCTTCGGGCCGTTCGATACCGTCGCGGACCATTGTGACTCTGGCATCGGCTTTCGGCAGACGGGACCCGAGCTACCGCTGCACGGGCTCCCCAGCGGGGCATTCACCTGGGACGATGGGATGACGCGCGCGGCGCTGAAAGAGATCTGCCCGGCGCGGCCGTCGACGTTCGTCCAGCCACCTGGTGTGCTACCCCCAAACCCTGGTTTGCCGCTCTCGGAAGGGCATCGTGTGGCATGCGAACGGTTATGGGGGGCGAGGACCGACGTGATCGAGGCGCAGCTCGCGCGCGAATGCCCGTGGCGCCTCCGCCTGCCGTGCGAAGCGCAGAGCTGCCGCGACGCGGGCTACCTTCACGACTTCGCCAAGGTCACGCCCCCGCTCATCCTTCGTTGACACGAGCTGCGTGAAGAGGTCGACTTTACACGATCATGTTCCGCGCCGGATGGGCCGATAATGCAGAATATTTTCGCGTTGGCCCAGCTGCTTTCGGCGTCGGCCACATGCACGGACACGGAACTTCGGGCGTTGTGCGATGCGGTGGAGGTGTTCCTGGCTCGGGCGCTGGAACGCGATCCGATGTGGCCCCGGCACGACTGGCTCGATGGCTTCATCGCCAGCATCGTCGAGCGATACCCAGGTTATCTGCTTCTTCGCGGCGAGGTTTGGGTGAGCGCCGTGCGCACCGAACCATGCGAGGTCGAGATCCAGCCTGGAGAGCAGTGCCTGACCATCCGCTTCATGGCCGCAGACGGACCGCAGCGTCGAAGACTGCCGCCGGTCAGCTGGCTGTACGTGTTCGAGGAACGCGGGAAGTAAAAGCATACACGACTTCCTTGCCGCGCTGACGCCACGTCGACGAACGGTGCGCCAAGCCCCTTGGCATCGCTGGACATCCAGGCTATCAGGTTTGTCCGAGGCGGGTGAGCCCGAGGAGGAACGTGATGGATGAAGCCAAGCTGCGCGAGAAGTTGTCCAGGATCGAGGCGTTGTTTGCCGGCGCGACGACGGAAGGCGAGCGTGTCGCGGCGGCCGAGGCGCGGCGGCGGATCCAGCAGCGCCTCGAAAGTGTCGAGCGACTCGATCCGCCGGTGGAGTTCCAGTTCACACTCGCCGACGCCTGGTCACGAAAGCTCTTCCTTTCGCTGCTTCGCCGCTATGAGCTCAAACCATATCGGTACCGCGGTCAGCGTCGGACCACGGTCATGGTAAAGGTGCCGAAGCCGTTCGTGCACGAGACGCTGTGGCCCGAGTTCCAGCAGATCAACGCGGCGATGCGCGCGTATCTCGACGAGGTGACCGATCGGATCATCGCCGACGTGATCCACGGCGACAGCTCCGAGGCGTCCGAGGTCGCGGCGCCGCCGAAGCTCGGACCACGCGCGATCGACATCGGCGAGTAGACTGCGGTTTCTCGCGAGGAGCAAGGCGATGGATGAAACGATGCGCGACTCGACGAGATGATTGCGGTCGTCCGGTTTCATCTCGCCAAAGCCGCGTCACATTACTGGCGGGCTGTCGTGCGCGAATAGGCGTCCGCGGAGGTCCCCTCGAGGCCTCCGCGGGCCCGTCACTCGCAGGTCTTTTGGGGCGCGTCCACGTACGCCTGGCCGAGCTCCGTCAGGACGCCGTCGTCCCCCAGCAGGCTCGCATTGGCCACGTTGTCCGGGCGACCCGAGAACCACGCGTACCGCGCGATCCGCGGCTCGTTCTCCAGGTAGTCGAGCGCATCGAGCATGAACGCTTTTTGCTCGGCGAGCGAGCCTGCATTGTCGCAAGCGAATTCGGTCAGCCAGAACGGTTTGTCGAACCGCGTCTTGTACGTCTCGATGTGGTTGATGAGCCACCGAGCCTTGTTCGCCCCGTCGCCCTGGCAGGCCGTGTAGATGTGGATGCCGATGTAATCGACGCGGCACCCCTCGCAGGCGGCGAAGAACTCGTCGAGGTACTTGAAGGGATCCGTCTCCTGGCACGAGCCTCCGCAGAAGTTCACGGCGGGCGACACCAGCGCGAGGCCGCGCGCGTCGGCGATGGCCTCCACGTGGGGCCAGAGCGCTGCGGCTTGGGTCGCCGACAGATTGGCCTGCTCGCCGAAATTCGGTTCGTTGAAGCCGAGCAGAAAGCTCGTGCCGTCGGGGATCTCGCCGGCGATCTTCGTGGCTCGCGCGCTGTCGAGGCCGCCGCCGCCCCACACCATCGGCACGTATTCGACGCCGAGCATCTTGTACACGTCGGGCTTCAGGCCTTCGTCCGGCTCGTGCGCCCAGTTGTACCACCACGACACCGCCGGCGAGAGCGCCTGCATGTCCGCCTTCGAATGGTATCCGTAGGCGACGCCGCGCTTGCAGCCGGTGGGATGGCTGGTCGGCGGCCCGCCGCCGGTCGAGCTGGAGCTGCTGCTTTCGGCCATCGACGCGCCGCTGCCGCCGCTGCCGCCGCTGCCGCCGTTGCCCGAGCCCGGGGACGGCTCGCTCGAGCCACACGCGGCAACCGCGACGAGCGCCGCCATTGCCGCCGCTCCCGCCAACCATTGGGTCCGTGCATGATGGATCATGGGCATGGTCACCTCTGCGTGGATATCGATCACTCGGGAAGGCGCATCGAGAGAAGCGCATCGATCGTATTGCGGGACAGGGCGCCGGGAAGCAACGGGAGCATCCCGGCGGCGGCAGCGGGGATCTTCTCGGGGTGGATGACCGCGACCTGGATCTCCCTCTGCTTCTCGTCGAGGAGAATCATGAAATACCGATCGCCGATGGGGCGGCGCCACACGGGGCACCCCTCCGCGTCGCCGCCGGCTTCGATCTCGGGGCCGCTCGTGTAGGCCTTTTTCGCGCAGGCGTCGACGACCTCGACGTCATCGACGAAGGCGTCGCGGTCGCAGCCCTCCCCGCAGACATTGCCGCCGACGTGACCGGCTTGGTACGAGCGGACGCCGGTGCTCATGAACTCGCGGTTGCTGTATTGATTGTTGTCGAGCACCACCTCGAAGACGTTGATCTCACCGCAGCCGTCGCCGACCGAGCCCGTCTTCGAGTAGCAATTGCAGAGCCCGTTCCACTTGCGGCCGCCGTCGCGAATCAGCTCGGACGCGACGAACGCCACCCACGGGCCCGCGTGGCCTTGCCCGCCGCCGTCGCACTTGCTCACGCCTGCGTCATCGAACGTCATCGACGCAAGGAACACGATGAGCTTCGAGCCCGACCAGCCGAGGTGGTTGATGCCCGGATCGTTCGGGCAATAATAATCTTTCCCGTCTCCGCACGCGAATGACGCTTCTTGCATGAAATAGTTCACGCAATCCTTCTTCGTGAGGTCGCCCGTGAAGTCGGAGGACGTCATCTGCCCTTCGGTGACGACGAGGTTCGAGCCGTGACCGCTCTGCGCGTCCCAGGAGGAAATCATCGACCAGGAAGACGCGTCGGCGCCGGGCTGATAGACAGCGAGCTGCTTCAGGCGGATGGCCTTCATGATGAGGGTCATCTCCTCGTCGAAGGGCGCGAGCGTGGTGCTCGTCGTGTGCTGCTCCTTCATACAGCAATGCCCGCCCCAGGTATCCGTGCCGTCCTTGTAGGTACAGGCCGGATCGCCCGAATCGCGATCGATTCGACGCGGCCACCACCCGGGCGCGCCGACATTGGTGAAGGTCATGGTCCCACCCCGCGTGGGCGTGCTCGGCTCCGTGGGGTGCATACCCAGGCCTCCGCCGACGCCGGTGTCTGCGCTCGACATCGAACTCGATGTCGACCCGCTCGCCCCGGCGCCCCCGTCGCCTCCTGTGCCACCCGTTCCCTCCTCGCGCGCGCTTCCGCAGGCGCAGGCGAGGATTGCGAGAGCAGCGTGAACGAATTGCCTAGAGAGCTTCCTCATGCGTTCTCCTCCTTGCGTCCCTCGTGCATTCCCTGCGCCTTGCGGTCCTCTTTTCGTTCGAGGGCTCAGAGATCCTCGATCACGATGAATGCGCGCTGGCCCTCGCCCAGGTGCCCGCTGATCCGGTACGTCGACCGGGCCTCGTCGATCGTGATGAGCTTTTCACCCGTGGCGCGAGGGAGCCACTCATCGCCGTCCCACTCGTAAAAGAGCTCGCCCAGGAGCTCGGTGGCGCCGTTCGGCTCGTCCTTCCGGTACACCTTGATGCGATAGAGGTTCTCCTTGGGGATCGCGTCGATGAGGCCAGCAAGGTATTCGTCGCGCTTCTTCTCGCGGAGCTCCGGCCAGGTGAAGCCCTCGGCGTGGCCGACGTTGTAACCGTCGGGGCTGCAGCCCCAGATGAAGGGTTTGTCGAAATTACCGGGCAAGGTGTCGTCCCACTTGGCGACGTCGATCATGCGTTTGCCCTTGTGGCCCCAGTACAGGTGACCGGGCGAGCTGATGCTCGCATATCCCGGCATGAGGGTCTCGGCCATGTAATAGGACTCGTCGCCGGGGAACTGGGTGCGCGTCACCGGCACCGGCTGCTTCGCCTTGTTGATGACGACGCAGCGGAGCTCGTCGTCCCACCCCCGTCGTCCGAGCGGTACGCCCTTCGGGACGTAGACCTTGCCGTCGGTGTCGACGAGGAAGCCGAAGCCGATTTCCTGGTTGATCTCCCTCGGATTCCATCCACCGCGGTGGCGCGGCCACTCGGTGTCGGGCGGCGAGAAGAAGAGCAGGTTGACGTCGCCGCCGTTCTTGACGAACCGCCAGGTGGGCCGGAAAGCGCCGAAAATGTCGCCGAGGTCGTCGTCGTATTCGGTGAAGTACCCGTATTCGTATCCAGGAATGACGTGGTAAAGGACGGGAAGCGCGCCGAGCTTTTTCACCTCGGCCTCGACATCCATGCCCGTCGCCCACCCCTTGTTTTTCTCGCCAGGCGTATAGGCGACGTCGTCCATGACGCCGGGGATGTACGGGATCTCGAAATGGCTGTCGGCCACGTAGAACGTCTCGTGCTCCTCGATAGGAAAGTTCTTCTTCCCCTGGATGTGGGAGAGGACGTATTCGCACGGCGTGGCGGTGACGACCTTGTATGTCTCGCCGTCGAGCTCGGTCGTCCCGATCAAGCGGACCTCGAACTCGCCGTTGTCGCAAGTGGCACCCTCGACAACGGGCGGCGGCGGTTCGTTGCCGCCGTTTGACGGAGGCGGGGTCGTCGACCCCGAGGAGGTGCCCGGGCCCTCGCTGCTGGAGCAGCCTGTGAGCACGACGAGGAGCGCGAGCGCTCCGGCACGAGCGTGGTCGAACGGATACGTCGGTGGTCGCGTCATCCTGTGGGGTTCTTTCTGGGAGGGTTCCTTCCGGACGAGCGTTGGTCCGCGAAGGAAAGCGACAGAGCGTAGCGGACAGGCGGGCACGACCAGTGGGCCCAAATGGATTCGCGAAGTCAAGGGCTCGCCAACATTCGGGCGTCCGAGCGTGCATCGCCTCATCGCCTACGCGCGCTCGACGAACGCGCTGTCCACGTAGGCCGGTCGACGAATACCCCAGTCGGCACTGCGATTTTGCAATGGCGCCGAAATACCCGCGCGCGATGATCGCGGAGATGCCGCGGCTCGTCGAGCCGGTGGGCAGAGCATTCTGTCGCACGGGGAGGCGCGTACGCGAAGGGGCAGCGGGAGGTGCCCGTGGCGCCGGAACTGGAGATGTTGGTGGAAGGAGGAGGCTGGTGAGGGAGGATACCCTCGCTATCAGGCCTGCGCCGCCTCGACCGCCTCGGCGAGCACGTCCTCGTGGACGACGCTCATCATCTGCCGTGCGATGTCGTTGACGACGCGCTGCACGCGCTCAGCGATCGCCTTCGGCGCCGCTGCCAGGGCTGCGTTCAGCTCGGTCAGGCCCGCGTCGAGCAAAAGTGCGGCTTCCTCCTGCGACGTCGCCTCCTTCAAAAGCTTCGCGGCTTTGCTGGCTCGGGCGAGGTGAAGGGAGGCCTTGGTGCTCATTCAGGCTGAGCAACATGTGACCGGAACCGGCCGTGTCAAGGCCCGGCGCGCGACGCTCGTGATCCGTGGGACGCGTCGGATCGCGATCCTCGAGGGGGTCCCGAGAATCGTCAAGGAAATCAGCGCGGTGACGGCCACGAAACAGGCGGAGCCGAAGAGCGCCGCCGTTCGCAGAGCCGTCGAGATCGTCCCCTGGTGGGACGCGCCCTGGAGCCCCTATCGTCAAGGCGCGGTTGGTACGTGCGCGGAAGGGAAGGGGAGGAGCGGATCAAGCAGGCTCGTCAGCGCCGGCGATATGTGCCGGTGACAGCACAGCGGGCGTCAACGTCGCGAGGAGCTGGATGCGCGCCGTCGCGACCGGGCATACGCCATCGCCGCGCTGACGAGACACAGAATGCCCGCGATTCCGGCGTGCGACGAACTCGACGCGGCCCGATAGCCACAAGAGACATCCGTGCCGCCGCTGCCTCCGCCGCCGCTGCCTCCGCCGCCGTTGCCGCCGCCGCCGTTGCCGCCGCCGCCTCCGCCTCCGCTGCCGCCAGCTCCACCAGAGCCCGCGGGCGAAGACGATTCCTCGCAGGTCCTCGTGGTCGGATCGCAGGTGGCGCCGCCCTGGCAATCGGCGTCCGTGCGGCAAGCGGCGCACTGGGCATCGCCGTTCAGGTTCACACAGAACGGGGTGTCGGCGCCGCAAGGCGAGCAGCTCGACCCGCAGTGCTTGTCCGTGTCGCAAGGTGCGCAGAGCGCCGCTTCATTGCAGAAGTGCCCGGCGTCGCAGCCGTTGTCGCCGGCCTGGTTGACGAACTGCCGCTCGCATTGCTTGCAGAGGCCGAGATCCGGGAACGAGGGGTTGCCGTTCACCGTCTGGAAAAACGAGGTCGACGGGAAAAGCGTGAATCCCGCGTCGTTGAGCTTGACGATGGGCAGCGTGTTGGCCGGTCGCGCGAAGTCCTCGAAGTCCCCTACGAAGTACGAGAGCTCGAGCGCGGCGTGCTCGGCGATCTGGGTGTAGAGGATCTCGATCGGGTAGAGCCCCGGGGTCGAGAAGGTGACTTGGTTCGTCACGCGCCACGTTGAAATGCCGATCTCGGCAGGGCGGACGACGACGGGATACGCGGTGAACTCCTTGTCGTACACCGTGAGGCTGACCGTGTCGTCCGTGTAGAGCCCGAAGTGGATGGGTTTGTTCGCGAGGTCGGCCGTGACGTTGAAGAAGCCGCGCATGCGCGAGGCGAAGGCCGTCGTCGTGTCGTTGACGAAGAAATCGCATCCGCCCGTCTTGCAACCCTCCTGCAGCGCGGCGTCGATGAAATCGCCGTGGCTCAGCTGGACGCCGGACGCGTTGTTGTTGGACAGATCGAGGGGCGTGCGGATCACCTGCTCGACGCGATCGGCCGCGTGCGCCTCGATGAACGTGTTGATCGACTCCGTGTAGGTGCCGGGATTGGGGAGGTTGAAGTCCGTCGACGGGTTCGTCGCTATCGCCGACGCGGCGCAGAGGCCCGTGCCTGGGCCGGCGAGGGCATCCGCGACGCCCTCCGGCACGGTGACGGGCTCAGCGCGTGCCGTCGCCGGAGCAAGAGCGAGGCCGAGCAAGGAACCCACAAGTATCTGTTCTGCCTTCATCATACCACCATTAAGGATGTGCCGCACTGCGCGTGCACGGTTGGGACCCTAACATGGTGGGAGTGATCAGGGCAAGAATCGAGCAGCCTGGGCGTGGCGCCGCAGCACGATTCTCGCGCACGCAGGCAATGCAGAAACGGAGAGGCCTCGAGATTCACTTTCCTTCTGCAGGATCGCGCGAATGTCCATGAGACTGCGCCCGTGCACGAAGCTACCCGGCGATGGTCGGCAGCGCCTCGCGCATGGCCTCCAGGAACACGCGCAGCCGGGCCGGGTAGAAGCGCGCATACGGATAGACCAGATGGACAGGCAGCCGCGGTGCTTCCCACCCTGGCGCCAGATGCCGAATCCGCCCCTGCTCCAGATCGTCGGTCACCATCCACGCGGAGACGATTCCGACTCCCAGGCCCGAGAGAATCGCGTTGCGCAGCGCATACAGGCTATCGGTGCTCAGCCGGGGTCGGATCGCGAAGCGGCGGGTGACGCCGTCGGCCTTTCGCACGAGCGCCACTTCGTTGCGATAAAAGGTCTGCAGCGCGAGCCAAGGCAGCGCCGCGAGATCGTCTGGCTCCCGCGGAAACGGCCGCTCGCCGAACAATTTCGGGGAGGCCACCACGATGCGCGGCACCTCGGCCAATCGAAGGGCGATCACGGCGGGATCGTCCACCGCGCCGACCTGCACGGCGCAATCGATGCCCTCAGCAATGAAATCGGGACGCCGATCATGCAACAACCATTCGACAGTGACTGAGGATACCGACGCAGGTACGCCATCAAGGGGGCCATCAGTTGGTCCTGCCCGAACGCGTGTGGAACCAGGACCCGTAGATGGCCTTCCGGCGCGTCCTTGGCCCCGCGTAAGTCGGCGGTCATCGCCTGCCAGCTCTCCAGAAGCGTCTTCGCATGTGCGAAGCAACGCGCGCCATCGTCGGTGAGCTTCATCGCGTGGGTCGAGCGCTGCAGCAGCTCGAGGCCCAGCGAGCGTTCGAGCGCCTGCAAGCGCCGGCTCACGGTGGGCTGGCTGGTCCCCAGCTGCGCGGCCGCGGCCGAAAGGCTGCCGGCTTCGACGATGCGCACGAAGGTCTGCATCAGTCCGATGCGGTCCATGCCGCTCATGTCTGGGTTGGTCATGCGCCCAGCGTATATCAAGTCTGCGCGGGAGGCAGCTACCACGTCTTCAGAACGGCTTGTACGATGGCACTACGTCAACCGAAGAGGCGTCCCCCATGGCATCTATTCATGTAGCGCATGTTGCCGTCCCCACTCAGGCTGGGCTCTCACGCTCGCTCGTGCTTCTGCTGGCCACCGGCGCCGGGCTGAGCGTCGCGTCGCTCTACTACAGTCAGCCGATGCTGGGGGTGCTGGGCTCGGACCTCCAAGCCGGCGACCGGCTGGTGGGCCTGGTGCCCACGATGACGCAATTGGGGTATGCCCTCGGGATCCTGCTGCTCGCCCCCTTGGGGGATCGTTATGATCGGCGCAGCATCATTCTGGTCAAGGCCGCGCTGCTTTCGTTGGCGCTGTTGCTGGGCGGCTTTGCCCCGGGGATTGCCTCGCTCCTCGGGGCAAACCTGGCCGTCGGGCTGACGGCGACGCTGGCGCAGGACATCGTGCCGGCCGCCGCGACCCTGGCGCCGGAATCGCGGCGCGGCAAGGTCGTGGGGACGGTCATGACCGGCCTGCTTTTGGGCATCCTGCTGTCGCGTGTGGTCAGCGGCTTCGTGGCCGAGCAGTTTGGCTGGCGCGCCGTGTATCTCGCCGCCGCGGCGTCCATTGCTATGATCGGTGTGGTTGCCTGGGGCGGCCTGCCGCGCTTTCAGCCCACGACCCAGCTCGGCTACCGCGCCTTGATGGGTTCGCTCGTTGCGTTATGGCGCCGTTACGGGGCGTTGCGCCAGGCGACGCTCTCGCAGGGATTGCTGTCGATCGGTTTTGGTGCCTTCTGGTCGACGCTCGCGGTCATGTTGCACGGTAGCTTCCACCTGGGCAGCGCCGCTGCCGGCGCTTTCGGGCTAGCCGGCGCGGCTGGCGCGCTGGGCGCACCCCTGGCCGGGCGTTTGGCCGATCGACGTGGGCCGGAGTTCGTCGCGCGCCTCGGCGCAGGACTGACCGCAGTATCGTTCGCGACCCTGGGGCTTTCCCCCCTGCTGCCGACGACGGCGCAACTGGGCCTGATCGTCGTCGCCGCGATCGGTTTCGACTTCGGCGTCCAGGGCACGCTGGTCGCGCACCAAACGCTGGTCTATGGCATCGAGCCCGGCGCGCGCAGCCGCCTGAACGCGCTCCTGTTCACCGGGATGTTCATTGGTATGGCCGCGGGCGCCGCGCTAGGTAGTTTGGCACTGGCGCAATGGGGCTGGCTCGGCGTCGTTGCCCTGGCGACGACCGCCTCCGCCGCCGCCCTGGCCGTGCGGATGGTACGTCGAACGGAGTCGGCGTGAGCAAAGGCTCGCCCGGCGGAGACGCGTGCTATTGCGGCTCCGTCCCCCACACGAGCGCGCCGTTCCGGTACAGCGTCACCTTCGCGTAATTCGCGAAGCTGGTCTTCGTCGGATCACACGAATAATCATTCGCCTCGTTGTAATTCGACCAGTTGTCCTTGTTGAAGCGGAGCTGAATCTCGCCGCTCTGCCCGCCTGCCGGGACGCTTCCCGCCGCCGCCGTGAAGCCCACCTCGGCGTACGTGTCGGCCCCCGTTCGCGCGGGGCTGACCGCCGAGAACTGCCGCGTCACGTTCGAGCTCCGACCACGGCATAGTCGCACGCCGACTGCTGCCCGTTCGCGCCGTCGCTCGTGTACCAGTACCGGATCTTGAGCTCGCTTAGCGGCACGCTGCTCGCCCCGGTGTTCACGATATTGAGATGAGGCCTGATCTGGTTGTCGCTCGCATTCGTGTCTCCGGCCCTGTACTGCACCGACAGCGAGCCGCCCCCGACGGGCGGCGGCTGGCTCGGGTCGTTCACCGTCACGGCCACCACGCTCGACGTCGTCGACGCGCCCGCGTTATCGGTCGCCTTGGCCGTGATCGCATACGAGCCTGCCGCGACGTTGCTCCACGTATACGCGTACGGGGCGGTCGTGTCCTCTCCGAGCTTCACCGCGCCGGCGAAGAACTCCACCTTGCTCACGGTCCCGTCGCTATCGCTGGCCGAAGCCTGGATCGTGATGCTCGCGGGCGTCGTGAACGTGCCCCCGTTCGAGGGGGCCGTGACGCTCACCGAGGGCGCCGCATTCTGCGAAGGAGGCGGCGTGCTCCCGCCCACCGGGTTCGGCATCCGGTCGCCCATGAAGAGAAGCGCGAGCACGCGGAGCGAATCGTTGTAATAATTCTCGCTCTGGAAATTCTTCGTCTCGTTCCACATCGCCGTCTTGAAGGCCGCGTCGGACGATACGGCCGCCCCGCTCGCCGCCATGCCGACGAACGTCGCGTTGTGCCATTGCCCGAGGAGGCCCCCGGAGACGGTATACCCGTCCTTGATGTTCCCGACACCCACGCCCTTCCAGAACGTGTTCAGCTTGTCGAGCTGCGCGATCGCCTGCGGCGTCCCGTACCAGACCGCGTCGACCGCGAGGCGCCACGGCACGCGCGCCGCGTCGTATCGGTAATCGAAGCCCATCCCGGAAGCCTGCGTGCCCGCCGCGGTCGTCCAGTCGGGCAAGAGGCCGGTGGTGCCCGCGCCCGTCTTGGTATTCAGGTTCGCGATGATCTGATAACACGACGCAGCCACGCTCTCCCACCGCGCATCACCCGTGTAGGCCTTGAACGCCCTGTAATAGCCGGGCGCGAAGTAGCTCGGGTTCGTCACGGAGGAGCCGCCCCACGCGTCCCCGGGCTTGAGCACGTTCGTCCCGCTCTCGACCTCGTGCTGCAAAATGCGCCCGAGCAGCGTCGTCGCGTCGGCCCCGTACGACGCGCCCCAGGCCTTCTCTGCCACGATGAGCGCGAGCGCCATGTCCTCGTCGGAGTCGGTGGCTGCGTTCCAGCCGATGACCGAGTTGCTCGCGTTGATCTGCCAGTGCATGAGGCCATTGCCGTCGAAGTGGCTCTTCGCGTAGCCCCACAGGCCGTCGAACGTGGGTTTGTCGCCCAGGTACGCGGAGAGGAGCATGCCGTACGCGATGCCCTCCGACACGGTGTCATTCGAGTTTCGGGCCGCTGCACGCGCAGGAAGCCGCCCGCCCCCGAGGCCGTCACGTACTTCGTCTTCCACGTGCTGTAGGCGCTGTTGATCGCGCTGTCCGCATCGGCTTGGCTCGGCGCCATGAGCAGGCTCTCGGCCTCCCACACGTCCTCGTCGAGCTCGGGTGCATCCATATCGCCGCAGCCGATCGCCAGGGTCGCCGCGAGAAGGCTGTACGTTGCGAGGTGGGAGAAGGCGCGATTCGTCTTCATGGGGGCTCCTTGAGGATCGGCCGGCCCGCTCCGGGCTGGCGTCGTTGGCGCGGGGCCAGAGCAGCTCCTGTGCCACGTCGATAACACCTGAAATTGCCGAGGATTCGAGGCGATCGCCGGCGGCCCCGCGAAAAGGCGTGCGCTCGGATCGATCACGGGGGTGATCGACGAAATCACCCCTCGCTGCGCGAGGCCGCTCCTCCCGTAGATTTCGCACCGTGGCGTTTGGGCATCCTCGCGGGCGTTGTCCCCCCATCAAGCTCGCAGGGAGCAGCTTCGGTTGTCGTGATTGATTATTATCAGATTGCCATTCCGACCAGCGTGCGGTGGGTGCACAATCTGGCATTTCGCTGAACGCATCACGCTCCAGGAGCCGGATGGCCCGATCCGGGCACGCGCGGGAAACGTGCGACGCACCGCGGCGACAGACCTCTCGGTGGATTCATTCCACGCGCAATTCGCGCAAGAGTGGCTCTTGTCGCGCCAGAACAGCTCGTCGATCCGCGGGTGCTGCCCGTCGTCCTCGGAGATTTCCCGTGTCGCCGGCCCTCGTGCCGCTGGCCCGGGATGTGCTCATGCGCACGGCCCGCCGAGCCTCAGGTTTGGCGCGGTAGGTCGACGTAAGCTTCTCATACGACTTTCTTGACGCCCCGTGTCCGGTCACGTGCACAGGTCACGTCCATGGGCGTTTCGACGCGAAGGAAACGAAAAACCGGTGCGGCGCATCCGGATGTTCAGTTTGCGCTTCACGAACCTGGCGTCTTGACGTCCATCCCTCGCTCGGCATGGAGCCGCTTCCCGACAGATCAGGAGTTCTCTCATGTGGAACCTAGCTTTTCGAACATCTTCGTTGGCCTTCGTCCTCCTTGCGACGGTTCATTGCGGGCCGGGAAATGAGAACACCACCGGAGCCGGCGGCACCGGCGGTACCGGTGGCTCCGGCGGCATCGGCGGCGGCACCGGCGGCACCGGCGGCACCGGCGGCACCGGCGGTGGCACCGGCGGCACCGGCGGTGGTGAATGCGTGACCAGCGACAAGGCCATCCGGCTGGGCAAGCTCGTGAAGCCCGAGGATGGCACGGTCATCGACAATGCAATCATCGTGATCCACGAGGATCGGATCAGCTACGTCGGCACGGATGAGAAGCAGATCCCGTGCGGAGCCAGCGTCATCGATTGGACGGCGTACACCGGTCTCCCCGGCCTCGTCGATGCCCACGTCCACTTCACCTACCAGACGGACCAGGAGCCGGGCACGCTCCCCTGGACCCGTGTCAACTGGCTGATGAACAACAACGTCTACAAGCTCATGGACCTTGCCCGCAACGCCGCTCTCGCGACGCTCAAGACCGGCGTCACCACCGCGATCGACAAGGGAGGCCGCGACTTCATCCTGAACCCCCTGCGCGCCGAGATCATGTCCGGCAAGACGCTGGGACCGCGGATGTACAACTCCATCGGCGGAATCTCGAATTACAAGTACCCGGCCGCGGTCCCCACCGAGGAATTGAAGAACTGGGTGCATCTCCAGGTGCTGCGCGGCGCCGACCTCGTGAAGGTATGGGCTGACAAGTGCACCGACCAGACGCTCGAATGCTCGCCGACGTTCACGTTCGACGAGCTCAAGCTGCTGGTCGACACGTCCCACCAGGAGGGTTTGCCCATCGCGATCCACGCGTACCACCAGGACACGGCCAAGCTCGCCATCATGGCCGGCCCGGACTCGATCGAGCACCCGGAGGGCCTCGACATGGTGGACTGCGGCAACATGATCGACAAGGGGACGATCTACGTGCCGACCATCGATCACAACCGGTATTACAAGGACAACCTCGCGTTCTTCGGCTACGCCCCCGATCTGGAGGCGAAGTTCGAGGCGTACATCCAGGACAACCTCGCCAGCGCGACCCAGGCGCATCAGGTCGGCGTGAAGATCGCGATGGGCTCGGACGCCGTGTTCACCGGATTCGGCGAGAATACACGCGAGCTCGCCTGGCTCGTGCAGGCCGGGATGACCCCGCTCGAGGCGATCCGTACCGCCACCATCCATGGCGCCGAGAGCATCGGCGCCCAGAACGAGATCGGAAAGGTCGCGGTGGGCTACTACGCCGACATCATCGCGGTCGAGGGCGACCCCCTGACGGACATCAACGTCGTCATCAATGGGGTCCGCAAGGTGATGATGGGCGGGCGGGTCGCGGATTTCTGACGAGGCCCGCTCGCTCCCCACCTACTTCGGCGCCTTGAGCACCCCGCCATCCACTTGGTTGGGCCCGACGCCATAATTCGCCCAGTATACATGCGTCCCGTCGACGGCGACCCCGCGCGGGGCCGGCTGCTTGTCCGCGATGGTGACCGCCGGACCACCCGCGATGGGCACGGCGAACACCGCTCCGTCGGCGAGCTGCCCGTTCTCCGTCCATGCGGACGTGTAATAAATACGCTCGCCGTCGGTCGCGAACGCCCATGGATTGGGCACGCCCGTCACCAGCGCGACGGGCACGCCGTCCGCGAACGGGATCTTCCACACCTTGCCGTCGGCGTACTTGCCGTTCGTGGCTGGACCCACGTCGAGCACGTACAGGTTTTCTGCGTCCGAAAGGAGATCGATCCCGGACCAGGTGCCGGGCGTGAACACCGTCGCCGCGCCGCCTGCTTGCGGCACGCGAAGGATCTGAGAGGGCTCGGCGGAGAGGACATACACATCGGCTTGATGCAGCGTGATTCCTCGGAGGAACAGGGCCGACGCGTCCGCGAGCTTCGTCGAGGTCCCGTTGCCACCGGCGCCCCACGTCGTCTTCACGATGGCGTTTTTGGGCGACTGACCGTCGCCCTTCGCGCACCAATACACGGCCGTTGCATTTCCAGAAGGATCGATGTTTCCGAGCGCAATCTTGTGCGGCTGCCCGTGATTCACGGCGGGCTCCACGATGTGGACCTGGCCAAACCCGCTCTTGTTGACCATCGAGATGTAGCCGAAGATCGGCGAAGACGGCGTCGTCCAAAAAAGTTTGCCTCCGACGATCTCCATCGTCCTTGCGCCGAAGGCCTGCACGCCCTCCTCCTTGTTCACCTTGGACGTGGCGCCCCCGGCGAGCGGCATGCTCAGGATATCGATATGCGACGAGAAAAAGACGCGGAGCTCGTCCACGCGCACCAGCTCGGCTTGATGGCCCGTATACAGAGCGGTGGCGGCGCACTGGCCCGCATTGCAGGCGGCGTCGAGGCATGAATGGCCGCAGGCGCCGCAGTGGTTCGGGTCCGTGGCGAGGTCCGCGCAAGCATCGCCGCAGAGCACCTGATTGCCATTGCACATGAGCCCGCCGGAGCTCGTGGAGGTCGTCGTCCCCATGCCTCCCGTGCCGCCCATGCCTCCTGTGCCGCCTGCGCCGCCCACGCCACCTGTGCCGCCCGCGCCGCCGGTGCTGCTGGACGATGCGCTCGCGCCGCCGCTGCCGCTCGACGAGCTCGCGCCCCCCGTGCCTCCCGTGCCCCCCGCGCCGCCTGTCGAGGCGCCGGTCGACCCGGTGCTATCGCGGGGCGGGTCCGGGGTGCTGCCACATGCCGTGTTCATCGCGATCAGGATCGCGCCGTTTACCCATAGAGTTCTGAGATGCATGTTCCCATGCTACACGAAACTCGCCTCGTGAATGAGGGGGCCTTCCTATCCCTTTTCATCCCCGTCGCGGCGCGGGGTCACGACCTCGCCGGCGCCTATCGTGAAGTCGAGCTCCATGTACACGCCGGCGAGGGCCCGCAGGCGCACCCGCTCCTCGTCGCCTTCGCCGGCGAGCCCGAGCGCGCCTGCGAGGCCGGCGCGTCGCAAGACGGAGAGCTCGATCGGGCGCGGGAGCCTCGCGCTCACGCGGGAGGCGCCCATGCGGCGGCAGGGGGCCTCGACGATCGCCTGGTAACAGGCGATCTCGCGGCGGGCGGCGTCGCGGAATTGCTTGAGGAAGACCATGGTGACCGACCCGGTCCGCAGGCAGTCGACGGCGAGGGCGAGCACCTTTCGCTGCGCGCGGCCGTCGAGGCCCGCGGCGCCGAGCCAGGTCGCGTCGTGGCTCGCGCGCAGGGCGTCGAGGAGCGAGATCGCGGGCGCGCTTTCGCCGGCGTCGCGGACCTCGACGAGCCGCTCGTGGCGCCACGGGGTGAGGTCGCCGCCGCCCTCGGGCGGCAGCCACGCGTCGACATGGAGGGCGAGGGCGCCGGAGGTATGGGCCTCGAAGCCGAGAGCGGCGTGACCCTTCGGAAAACCCAGGACCTCACGGCCGCCGACGAGCGCCGCGCCGAGGTCGACCCAGAGGTAAGGGATGTAGGCGCCGACGGCGCGTGGTTCGAGCCGTCCGCCGCGGCGCTCGCAGATCACCACCGGGACGAGGAAGCCGAAATCGCGCTCCGCGACGACGCCCGGCGCGTCGATAGCCGACAGGAGGCGGTTGTCCTGGGCGTAGAAGACGACCGTCGGGCCGAGCGGGATATAGACGCGCTCCTCGTGGAGACCGAGGTGGCGGCCGCAGAGGTCGCGCAGGCGACGCGGATCGGCCTGGAGGAGGGTGGCGACCATGACGCTCGACCGCGCGTCGTAGGGCGGCGAGGTCGACTCGTTGACGCCGCGCTCGATGTAGAGGGGGCGGGGGGCGTTCGCCGGCGCGGCGGGGCTGCCGCCGAGCCAGTCGTCGTGCATCGGGATCGGCAGGCCCGTGAGCACCTGGGCGGCGCGGATGCCCGACATCGTCGCCGCTTCGACGCAGCCGAGGTTCATCGGCGTGAGGGTCCAGTCGCCTGCGAGGACGAGGTTTTCGTAGCCGGACTCGTCCGCGGCGAGGCGGTGGCGCGTCGTCCCCCGCGGGGAGAGGACATACCGATCGGAGGGGTGCTGGACCGGGCTGAAGTGCTGGAAGGCGAGGGGATCGTCGCTCGACGCCGGCGCGTGGAGGCGGCTGCGATCGAGGGCGCCGTCGGGCCGGGAGATCGCAGGCCAGAGGTGGGCCGAGGACGCGTCGACATGGCGCGCCGTCAGCGTGCGCACGCGTTCGAGCTGTCGGGCGCCGTACCCCACGTAGGCAGAGCGCTCGATGGGCGGCGGCTCGTCGTCGTCCATCGCGGCGGTGAGGTACGCGAGGCTCCTCGGGCCCCCCGGCTCGGGGAAACTCTCGCGCGGCAGGAGGTGGCTCATGTCCGCCCAGGTATCGAGGGGCGCGGCGTAGGGGATCATCACCGGCGAGGGCAGGGGCCAGCCGGTCGCGCGGAGATCGTCGCGTTTCCAGAGTTGCGCCGACACGGTCGGCGTGGTCGTGACTTCCCGGAGCATCGCGGCGAAGCGTGGGTTTTCGGGGTCGGTGACGAGCTCCTCGCAGAGGGCTGGCAAAACGCCGAGGCCCACGCCGAGGACGACCCGATCGAAATCGCGGCCGTCTTCGAGGAGGAGGGGCGGCTCCTGATCGGGAAACCGCGAGCCCCAATCTTCGAGGCACTCGCCGCTCGCGCGCAGGGCCTCGCCCCCGACGAGCTGCTCGTAGAGGGGCTCGCTCGGCCAGCAGGGCAGGCCCTTCACGTCGACGAGCGGCTCGTAGTCGGTGCCGTCCTTCACCGCGATCTGCCGGCCGATCTCGATCGCCGCGACGCGCCGGCGATCGGCCGAGAGGCGGAGCCTGTCGACCCGATGGAAGAACCGGAAACGCACGCCGCGAAGGCGGAGGACTTCGTAGAGCGGGGCGAAGATCACGTCGCCCATCCCCGCCTGCATCTTGTAAAAAATCGCGCCGCGGTACGTATAGAGCATCCGCAGCGTCCAGTGCAGGGCTGTCCCCGCACCGATCTCGCGGTCGGCGCTGTAGGCCCCGGCGTAGACGCCCGAGACCGTCGAGGCCCGCACGGAGGCCTTGGAGGCGCCGTGCCGCTGGAGCCACGCTCGGAAGTCCTCGTGGTCGAGGCGCCGCCAATCGACGTTGTCCTGGTCGGTTAGGCCTTCGGCGATCATCCCGCGGATCATCGCGAGCGTGATGTCCACGGCCACCCAGGCGCTCCGGATCTCCGGCTGCCGCGAAAGGAGCCGCTCGCCCCGGCGGAACACAGCGGCCGACCAGGTGAGCAGCCGTCGGAGGAGCTCCTCGCGACGCACGGCCACGAGGCCCCGCTCGGGCGGGGCGAGGAGGTCGCGCAGGGACACGAGCAAGCGAGCGACGCCCCGTCGGAGGACACGGAGCCCGACGCCGAGCGGCCGCGGGGTCGTGTCCGCGCCGCCGCGGAGCGCGGGCTGCGCGTCGAAGAGGTCGAGGAGGAATTGCAACATGATCGGGATCAGCGCGGCCGGGGTGGGGACCTTTTGGCCGAGGCCCGGGGGATCGCTGTTCCGAGGAAAGAGGAGGGGCTGGTGCTGCCAGGTGCCTTCGGATTGCTCCTCGAAGACGATGAGCGAGTGCGGCTTGAATGCGTCTTCGAGGGTCGCGAGCGGCGCGCCGGCGGGACGCCCGAGCGCCTCGTAGCAGCGGCGCATCACGGAAAAGGCGTTGTCGTAGAAGCCGTAGAAAAGATGGAGGCCGTGCTCCTCGATGCGATCGAATCGCTCGCGGTTGCGGCCACTCGCGCCCTTCCCGCCGAGGCGGTGCCCGTGCTGGTACACGGTGACCTCGTAGCGATCCTCCCAGCCGGGCACCTGGGTCAACTCGAAGGCCGTGGTCAGGGCGGCCATTCCTCCGCCCAGGATGACGATTCTTTCGCGACGCACGGGGCGGCGAGGATAGGGGGCCCGCGCAGGATTGTCCGGCGCGACAGCAAGGCTCGGGCGCTTTTCGAGGGGATTCCGCCCCGCGACCCCCTCGTTTTTCTTGTCGGGTAGGAAAATTTATATGGGTGTTCATGTGCCCCCACGGAAGCAGGGACTTTCGACTTCGAGGCCTACGGTGGAAGAAGCCGCGAGAGCCCCGGGAACGTCGATGCTTTCCCGCTCGACGCAGCGGTCGTAGCATCCGTCCTTGGCATCAAACGTGACGAGAGGACGTGTTCGCTCATCGCTGCGGCTCCGTGTGCAGCCCGGATCGGCCCCCAAAGGGTTCGTCGGCCGGAGCGCCGATCTCGCCCGCGTCGAGCCGCTCATCGCCGAAGGAGCGCCGCTCGTCACGCTCACCGGCGCCGCGGGGATCGGCAAGACGGCGCTCGCGGCGCGTCTGGCCGAAAGGCTCGCGGATCCCGCGCAGGACGAGCCGCTGCGGGTCGGCTTTTGCGACCTCGAAGGCGCGCGCGGGGCCGCCGGAATCCGCGCCGCCGTCGCGCGCGCGATCGGCGTGCCCGAGCCCGAAGGGGCCGGCGAGCACGAGCTGATGGAGCGGATGGTCGGCTCGCTCGCGGCATTCGGGCCCGCGCTCCTGGTGCTCGACCATTTCGAGCACGTCGTCGAGCACGCCGACGCGACGGTGGGCGCGTGGCTCACCTCCGTGCCCGAGCTCCAGTTCCTCGTGACGAGCCGCGAGCGATTGCGCATCCCGGGCGAGGTCGTGCACGAGCTCACCCCGCTGTCGCTGCCCGAGCGGGACGATCTCGCCGGCAGCGAAGCCGTCGCGTTGTGGATGGCGCGCGTCCGCGAGGTGGTTCCCTCGTACGACCCGACGCCGGACGAAGTGCCCGTCGTGGCGCGCCTCGTGCGGGAGCTCGACGGACTCCCGCTCGCCATCGAGCTCGCGGCTGCGCGCTTCGGCACGCTCACGCCCGCCGAGCTGCTCGAACGTCTCGAACGGCGCATCGACGTCCTGCGGCGACGCGACAAGGCCGGCGGCCGTCAATCGACCCTGCGCGACGCGATCGACTGGTCGTGGGGGCTCCTGGAGCCGTGGGAGCAGGAAGCCTTCGCGCAGTGCGCTGTCTTCCACGGCCGCATCGGCGCCGACGCCGCCGAAGCGGTGCTCGATCCCGGCGGGGACGACGCGCTCGAGGCCCTGCAGGCGCTGCGCGACAAGTCGCTCCTGATCCATGCGCGGCACGACGACGGCAAAGGCGAGCTGGGGCTTACGATGTACCTGAGCGTGCGCAAGTACGCCGAGGAGCGGCTCGTGGCGTCGGAGGGATGTGCTGCGGCGTTCGAGCGCCACGCGCGTTACTTCCTCGCGTATGCTGAGCGCGGAGCCGCGCTCACGCGCAAAGATCCGAGCGCTGCCGCGCGGCGGCTGCTCGTCGAGCGAGAGAACCTGCTCGCGGTCGTGCGCCGAGGCCTCGCGTCGAGCGCTCCGAAGGAGGTGGAGGCCGCGCTCCGGATCCTCGTGGCGCTCGAAGAGCCCCGCTGGCACGACGGCTCCCCTTCCGCGCACCTCCTCTGGCTCGACGAAGCGCTCGCGCACCCGTGCGCGGCCGAGGTGGATCCGCGCGTCCGTGGCCATGCGTTGATCGCCCGCGGGCGCGTGGCCTGGCGCGCCGCGAGGCTCGACGTGAGCGAGCGCGATTTCCACGAGGCGGTGGCGCTCGCGGTGCGCGCGAACGACGTGTCCCTCGAGTCGCTCGCCCGGCGCTTCCTCGCGCTCGTCCTGCTCCTGCGCGGGCGCTTCGACGAGAGCCGCAGCGCCGCCGACCACGCGCTCCGCCTCGCGATCGAGGTCGGCGACCGCCGCCTGGAGGGCCTCGCGTATGCGATGCTCGGCTTCGTCGCCCGCCTGCGCGGGGAGCAGCCGCGCGCCCGGATGCTCGTGGAGCAGGCGCTCGAACGCTTCCGCGAGGTGGGCGAAGCCCCCTTCGAGCTGAGCATGCGTCTCGAGCTCATGTACGTGCACCTCGACGCCGGGGAGCTCGATGCCGCGCGTGCCTACGCCGAGCAGGCGCTCGCCCATGCCCGAGCGCTCGGCCTCGCGCCGCCCCCGCGCCTGCTGCTCGGCTTGGGGCACGCCGCGCTCGAAGCAGGGGATCCGAGCGAGGCATCGCTTCGGTACCGCGAAGCCCGGGATGCGGCGCGCGCCACCGGCGAGCACACGCTGGAGGTGGCCGCGCTGGCGTGCGGAGCGGTCGTGCTCTTCGAGCAGGGGCGTCCTCTCGAAGCGCGGCTGGAGCTGCGCGAAACGCTCCCGCGGGTGCGTAGGCTCGGCCGGCATGTCTACTCGGGGCTCGTCACGGTCGTTTCGAGCGTGCTCGAAGCCGCGGTCGGCCACCTCGACGAGGCGCGCGAGCTGCTCGCGGCGGCCGAGCACGACCTCGACGCGGGGGCCGACACGCACTTGCCGGCGCTCGAAATCTGCAGAGGGTTCCTCGATCTGGCCGAGGCCCAGCGCGCTCGAACGAACGGCGACGGCGGGGCCGCGGCCGAGCTCGAAAGCGGCGCACACCGACGGCTCGGCGCCGTGCTCGCGACTGCGAACGGCGCGGGCGCTCGGTGGGTCACCGAGCTGCGTGTCCTCGCGCGCCTCCTCGGCAGCGCGCTCGCGACCCACGCGTCCCCGGCCCCCGCGGCTCCCACGGCGCCCCGCGTCCTGCGGATCGACGCCACCGGCCGCTGGTTCGAGCCGCCGCGGGGTCCGCGCGTCGCGTGTGCGAACCGACCGGTCATGCGGCGCCTCCTCGTCGCGCTCGCGCGGGCCCACCTCGTCGCGCCGGCCCGCCCGTCCTCCTTCGAGCAGCTCATCGAGATCGGCTGGCCCGGCGAGCGGATCCTGGCGGATGCCGCGCGCAACCGCCTCCACGTCATGCTGACCCGCATGCGTGATCTCGGGCTGCGCGAGGTCCTCCTCGGGAATGACCTCGGCTACTTCTTCTCGCCCGATCTCTCGCTCGATTTCTGCTGAACCCGCGGGGGAACCTCGGATGTAAGCGGCACGTAAGCCCCCGTGACCGCACGGTGGAGCCTCATGAAACCATGCGCCGTCCTCGTCGCCCTCCTCGTGCTGGCGTCCGCCGCCGGCTGTGTGAATAACACCCCGCCCACCTTGCGCGGAGGTGCGTTCGCCCCCTTCCGCGCGCGCGCTCCCCTCGCGGGCGACGAACACCTCGTCTTCGCCCCCTCCGAGGACGCGTCCTTCCTCGGCCGTGTCCTCCTCGCGCCCTACGTCACGACGCGGCCGCTCGCCGACCAGCTCGCCCCCAACCCGTGCGCGGCCGCTCTCGTCGACGTCGAGCCGCGGCCGGTTCCAGGCGACGTCATCGAAGACGCCGAGCCCCTCTCCCCGGACGCCGCGCGTGCGGCCGGCGCTCCGGGCGCGTCGCACGTCTACTACCGCTTCGACGTGCGCACACGTGTCGAGAAGGCCGCCACGAAGGCCTACACGGCGTGCTGTCAGAGCGCCTCGTGCGGCGTCGGCTACGTCCGCTCGGCGACGCTCGGCGAAGGGGAGATCACGCTCGCGCGCGAGACGGCGCCCGGCGGCCCTGCGGACGTCGCGTTCGACGAGGGCCCCCGTCCGCTCGAACTCACGCGCATCGACCGGCGCCACGTGCGCGGCTATGTCGCCTTCGCGCTCGGCGGCCAGGGCGCGCAGCCCCCCTTCGCCGACGAGACGAAACCCGAGCACGCGGGGGGGGCGACGTACGATGCGGAGAGCATCGAGGTCCGTGAATCGACCCGGAATCGAGACCATTTCGAACTCTGCACGAAAAAGCGGTGCATCACGGAAAACGAATTCATACGCCGCTACGCGAACCGGACCGGCTCCCACGAACTCGACGATTTCGTACGCGATCGCTCGCCGCAGATGCGCGTGACCGGCGCGGTCGTCGGGAGCCTCGGCGTCTTGGCTGCGGCGGTGGGCGTGGTGATTCTCGCCACCGACAATCCCGCGGTGTCCGACCGGCGCGTGCCCGCGGTCGGAGGGATCATGCTGGGCATTTCGGTCCCGTCGCTGGCGGCGGGGCTCGGGCTCCTCGGCGCGCCCTACGACGGATGGACGGACGACCACCTCCTCACGAAGAGCGAGGCCCGACGCTTCGTGGAGCGGTACAACCGCGCGCTGCGACGCGAGGGTGCAGCGCGCGGCGTCTCCTCAAAGTGATACGTACGTGAGCGAGTATGCGTAGTCGGTGCACTCGTTCACGCCGGGCTGATCGACGTAGACGAGGAAGCTCGTCAGGGTGCTCGCGCCCACGGTGCATTGGAGGTGCATCAGCACGTCAGCGCCCTGGTTGCAGCAGGCTTCCATGCCGTCAATCGTGTAGTATTGCCCGTCCTGGCATTCGAGGATATCCGGGATGTCCTTGGTGTAGCAATGCGGGATGAGGCAGAACCACGTCGAGGCTTTGGTCGGATAGGCCTTGAGCCACGGCTTGGCTGGGCCGGCGCAGGTATCCATCCCGTTCGGGTACGAGTAAATGTCGATGTCGGTCTCGCTGCTGAGCACGCCGACCCGTGTGTCTTCCGTCAGCGGGCTGCAACTGACGTCGGCCATGATCTGGGTCGCCGTGTCCTTGGTATCGTTCGGCTCGGGGTTCAGGTCGTCGTTGCAGAGGGGACCGCCTCCTCCCGCGCCGGAGCCTCCCGTGCCCGAGCCTCCCGTGCCCGAACCTCCCGTGCCCGAGCCGCCCGTGCCACCGGTGCCGGAGGACGATGACGATCCGCCACCGCCGCCGCCAGCCCCATCCCCTTCGCACGTCCCCACCTTGGCATCGTCTCCGCTCGCGGGCAGGCCGAACTTCGACACCTCGGCGCTCATTGCGAGGTTCGTGGTGCCAAGGGCAAGGTCCGCCGTGAACTTGGGAATCTCGAACGTCTTCGTGCCGAGGCCGGGCACCTTGATTTCGATGCTCGGCTGGATGATAAGCGACCCGCCACGCACGATGTCGCCTTCGTAGGCCACGTCGGTCCCGTCGATGGCGGCGCAGGTGCCGGTGAACCCGATTTCGACGAAGCTCCCGTCCTCGACCTCGAGGACGAGCGAGCCGGGGACGCTCCCGAGCGGGATTTCGGGCAGCCGCACGGCCGGGATCAGCGCCTTCGTCGTGACGCCCGTGCCGATCGAGAAGGGGTCGAACGCCGTGCTCCCCTCGAAGGTGATTTCGATGTTTTCGAGGCCGGGGATCGGGCCGTCATAGGGAGGCAGCCCGGTGATGTCGACCTTGAGGTTGCCCACCATCGAGAAGCCACCGGACAACGCGACCTTGCCGCTGCCCGCGATGCCCGTGAGCTTGGGCGCGCTCTTCGATCCGCTTGGCGCCGCCTTGGCGTCCACCGTCGCCGCGCCTTTCGCCGAGAGGTCGAACGACGCCTGCACCGGCGAGCCGCTCGGCTGTAGCCCCGTGGAATACGCGAATCCGGGGAGGAGGTCGTCTTCTCCGTGCAGGGGCAATTCGACGACCTCCGACGCAGCCGACGCGCTCGACGCGGCGCCATCGTCGCCGCCGCAGGCGCCGATCAAAGCGAGGAAACCTCCGGCGACGAGGAGGAAGCTCTTGCGGACCATCATGTCTGTCTCCGTTGGGTGGGAAGGGCCCGGCGCGCGGCGTCATCGTTTGCGCTCCGGTCGGCTCAGACCTGGCCCGAAGAGGGCTGCGGAGGAACTTACATGCGGCTTACATCGCCGTGCCCGTCTCGTTCCTGGCCCTCAAAAGCGTCTGCGGAAGCCCACCTCGAAGGGGATGTAGGCGCGGGCGAGAAAGGCGTCCTGAGCCGCCGGCATCCCGTTCTCGGGCAGGTTGCCTTTGTAAAAGGCCACCCGCAGGCCGCTGCGCAGGAGGAAATCGGTATACCGGGTGACCGGAATGGCGACCGAAACGAGCAGCTCGCCGGTCACGCCCCAGCTCGGGGGGTACAAATCGAAGGTCGGTATCCAGGAGTGGCCGATCCCGAGGCCGAGCGTCGCGGCGAAGTCCACGCCGCCCTTGGTCGTGCCGCCGAGCCCGAGGAGCGCGGTGGCCCCGAGCTCGTGGACGTAGAAGTTGCTCCAGCCGGGGCTCGTGTCCCAGGTGTGCGAGTACCGCAGCCCGAAGCCCAGGCGAACGAGGTCGTACTTGTACATGTAATCGGCCGAGAACCCAACGAGCAGCGGGTCTTCGGCGGACGAGTAATAATCGCCGCCTCCGCTCGTGAACCCCACGGCCTCGCCGAAGTAAAAGGGCGTCACGTTCAAGCTCGCCGACAAGGAGCGCTTGCGCGGCCCCACGCTGGGGGCGGACTCGGGCGACTCCTCCGCGGACGCAGGGAGCGCCATCAAAAGCACGAGGAGCGCGGAAGGGAGGGACGTCGAAAAGCGAAGCGCGGTCGTCATGCGAACAGGAAGAGCAACGTCGATGCCACGAGGTTTTCCCGCGGCGTTCGCGAGGAAGGCGCGTGTCCTCGGCGCGGCGCCTTCGGCGGCGCAGGACAGACGGATCAGGGATGTTCCTCCCCGCCACATGTTGCCTGCCGCCACAGGCGTGGCTTATCGTCCGTCGCGCATGAACCACGCCGCCCGCCTGCTCTGCGCCCTCGCGGGCCTCGCCCTCCTCGCCGGGCCCTCGGCCTGCGGCCGCAAGGAGCGCCCGTGGACCGAGCGCCCCATCAGGCAGCGCCCCATCCCCCTCGGCCCGGCGCCTCGGCTGCCCCTCCCCGAGACGCTCCCCGAGGGCACGCCCGCGCCCCTCCTCCTCGCCGAGCGCCGCGGCGGCACGCGTGGCGACCCGTCGACGCTCCCTGTCGACGGCGACTTCGAGCGCGCCCTGCGCGGCGCGGTCCTCCCCGGCGAGGACGGCGCCCTCGGCTTCGTCCCGCACGCCGCGCGGAGCGTCGCGCCGGTGGGCGACGGGACGTGGTTCGTCGTGGCGAGCCCCACCGGCCTCTGGCTCCACGAGACGCGCACCCTCGCCATGCGCGCCCGCCTCGCGCCGCCGCCCGTGCTCGATGTCGCCGCCTCCCCCGACGGCACGAGGATCGCCTACGCCATCGGCAAACCCGACGACAAAAAGGCCCGCGTCGAGGTCGTCTCGTTCCCGTCGCTCGCCCCCCTCGCTTCGTTCCCCGATGTCGCTCCCCCCTCCCGCATGCGTTTCTCGGCCGACGGCGCCCGCGTTGCGATGGCCGGGGCGTATGTGAACCTTCTCGACATCACCTCCCGAGAGAGCCACGTGGTAGGCGGCGGCTCCAACGACGTGTTCCCCATGCCCGGGCGCCCCGACCAGGTCGCCGTCGCGAGCAACCGAGACACGATCGACATCCACCGCGTCTCCCAGCCGTCGTACGAGTACGTCTTTGATTCGACCGTGCTGATGAACGGGTATCGAGCGGGACATAGGGGGATCGCCCGCGATCAGCGCGCGGTCACCTTCGATCCGGTCACCGGCATCCTCGCCGGCGGCGGCGACGACAACCGGGTCTGGCGCTTCGCGGGCGAGCGCCTCCTCGATGTCTTCGAGCTCGACGGCAACGTCGTCGACGTGGCTTGCTGCACGGGCAAGGCGCCGAGCGAGCGCACGGCCTATTTTGCGGTCGACAACTTCTCGGTCGCCGCGGTCCGCCTCCAGGATGGAAAGGTCGGGCCCTGGCTCGCGGGTATCAACACCCACGGCACCGACTGGATCTCCGTCCGCCTGGCGCTCCTGCCGGACGACGAGCTGCTCGTCTCTGGCGCCTGGCGCCTCGCCCGCTGGGAGCCCGCCCATCGCGCGCTCGTGGTCTCGCACGATTACATGGCCATGCATTTCCAGGCGTCGGTCTCGAACCGGCAGGAAACCCTGTTCGTCGGCTGCGACGGGCCCAGGGAGCGCTGCGCCGTCGAGCACATCGCGTATGCCGCGCCTGCGGCGGACGTGGCCACGGCGCGCGTGGGGGAGGTCTCGCTCGAGAAGATCGAACAGGTGATCGCGCTCGAAGGCGGCTACTTCGCGTTGATCGGCGTGAAAAACAACCACCTGGGGGTGGCCTTCGTGAAGCCAGGGACGCTGCCCGAGCCGCCCATCGAGGTGCCGGGGAGCCCGCCGACGCTCCGAAAGGGCGGCCATGGCGTGCGCGCCGACGGGGCCGTCGCCTTTTTCGACCTCGACGGTCAGGTGTACGAGGTCACCCGAAGCCCGCGCGACGCCCGCTTGCTGGGCAAAGCGCAGAGGGACGACCCTGGGCGGGTCGTCTGGGACGAAAAGGCGGGGTGCTGGGTGCTCGTGGGTGAGGATACGGGCAGGAGGGTCGAGCTCAGGTAGGGGGCGCCGGCCCGCGGGACCACGCGCCCCCTCCGTCCGCCTTCGTCAGTAGTGATCGCCCTTCTTCGTGACGCCGAAGGGGATGAGCTGCGAGGGGTGCCCGTTGATCGTCGTGCCCCCGGCCTGGATCATCCGCGCCAGTTCAATGAAATCGGCCGGGAAGTTCAGCTTCGGCTTGGTGAGCGCGTCGAGCGAGGCCGTTTGCTCCGGCGTGAGCTTGAGGTCGAGCGCCTTGAGGTTGTCCTCGAGCTGCGCGAGCGTGCGCGCCCCGATGATCGTGGACGTCACCGTCGGGCGGGCCTGCACCCAGGCGAGGGCGACGCGCGCGACGGTGGTGTCGAGCTCCTTGGCGATCCGTTCGAGCTCGTCGATCACCGCGAAGCTCTTCTCGTCGAGGAACCCCGCGGCCCACTGCCGCTCCGGCTTGAGGGTGGCGGCGTTTGCCCGCGTGTACTTGCCGCTCAGGATCCCGCTCTTCAGCGGGGACCACGGCGTCACGCCCAGCCCGAGCTCCTCGGCCATGGGGAGCAGCTCCCCTTCGATCGTCCGCTCCAGGAGCGAATACTCGATTTGCAGCCCGATGAAGGGCGCCCACCCGCGGAACTGCGCGATGAGCTGCGCTTGCGCCACCTTCCACGCGGGCGTATCGGACACGCCGATGTAGCGGACCTTCCCCGACCGGACGAGATCGTGGAGCGCTGCCATGGTCTCCTCGATCGGCGTGAATTTGTCCCAGTTGTGCAGCCAATAGAGATCGATGTAGTCGGTGCGCAGCCGGCGGAGCGATTGCTCGCAGGCCGCGACGATCGACTTCCGGCCCGAGCCGCCGCCGTTGGGATCCCCGACGTACAGATTCGCGCTGAACTTCGTGGCGATCACCAGCCGGTCCCGCTTCTCGCGGTCGTGGGCGAGGTGGTCACCGATGATCTTCTCCGAATGCCCCTTCGTGTAAAGGTTTGCCGTGTCGATGAAGTTGCCCCCGAGCTCGATGTAGCGATCGAGGATGGCTTCGGAGTCCTTGACACTGCTCCCCCAGCCGAGGTCTTCTCCGAACGTCATGGCGCCGAGGCAAAAGGGGCTCACCCGCAGACCTGAGCGACCAAGCGTGACGTAATGATCGAGCGGCATCGCGTCTCCTCCCAAAAAAGTTCCACACCCGAACGGTTCCGGTTCCGAACAGTTCAAGGTTGAACTACTAGTAACGCCGCCGTTTCCGTTGTCAAGCCGCAAGCAGGAGAACATGGGAAAGCCTTCACCCTGGGAGCTCTGGACGCTCCACTTCGAGATGACCATGGGGGTCATGGCCGAGGTGGAGCCCGAGGTGCGCGCGCAGGGGATCGAGATGAAGGAGTTTTTCCTCCTCGGGAAGCTCGACGACCACCCGTACCCCGCGGACCTCGCGCGCGCGCTGCTCACGCCCAAGCCGACGATTACCTTCATGGTGAAGCGGCTGGAGGCGGCCGGCTTCGTCAAGCGCCAGACGGAGGCGGACGACCTCAGGCGCTTCCGCCTGACGCTCACCCCCTCGGGGCGCAAAGCGATGGAGGCGGCCCGCACGATCCTCGACGAAGCCTTCGGGCGAAGGCTCGCGCGGCTCTCGACCGGGGAGCGCGCCGAGCTCACGCGGATCCTCGTGCTGCTGGCGGAGAAGCACACCCGTCCGCGCTGACGGCGCGGGTCCGCAGTCCTTCCGCCGGCCGTTCATCGGCCCGGAGGAACCATCCATCCGGGGCGGGTTGAACCCTGCAAGCGAGGCCCGCTACGCTCCGCCTCGTATGAGGAGGCCTTCCGAAAGCCGCCCGAGCAGCCGTGTCGAGATCCTCCTGCCCGGAGGTGGGGATCTCCTGCCTCGCGAGATGCTCTGGCTCTACCCGATCGTGCCGCTCGCAGCCGCGCCGCTGCTCCTCAAAAACCTGTTCTCGCTCCCGCTCGACACCGCGCTCGTGCGGATCGCGGGGATCTACATTCCTTTCCTCGCCCACTCGTTTGCCTTCCACGTGCTCTACGTAGGGGTCATGCCCAAGGTGGTGCCGCGCCTCCGCACGCCACTTTTGCGTGGCGCGCTCCACGTCGCGGCCACGACCGCGGTCCCGGTCCTCCTCGGCCCGCTCGTCCTCTCCTTCAAGAGGAGGATCGTCCCGGGACATTACGATCTGCCCAAGTTTGTCCTCGAATGTATTATCATCTCTTGGCTCTACGTGTTTCCGGCGCTCATCGTGCAGCGCTTGCGGAACAAGGCCCAGAACATCGAGCGCATGGCCCAGCTCGAACGGCAGGCCGCGCTCGAAGCTCAGCTCAAGGCGCTCCAGGGCCGCACGAATCCGCATTTCTTCTTCAACAGCATCAACACCGTGGCGAGCCTCATCCACGACGACCCCGCGCTCGCGGAGCGCACCCTCGAACGCATGGCCGATCTCTTTCGGTATGCGCTCGACAGCTCGAAGACACGGTTCGTCACGCTCCGGCGCGAGGTGGAGATGGTGCGCGACTATCTGGCCATCCAGTCCGCGCGGTATGGCTCGCGCCTCCACACGCGGGTTGAGCTCGACGAGCGGGCCGCCGAAATCCTCGTCCCGCCGCTCATCCTGCAGCCGCTCGTGGAGAACGCGATCCTGCACGGAATGGCCCACCGGCGCAGCGGCAGCGTGCTCGTCTGCATACGGCACGAAGGGCATCGTGTCTCCCTGGAGGTGCTCGACGATGGCCCCGGGCCCTTCGCCTCGTCGCACCGCGGGAGCCAGACGAGCGTGGAGGACATCTGCAAACGCCTGCGCCTGCTTTATGGGGAGCAGGGAGCGATCGCCCTCTCGGCGGCGCCTGGAGGAGGCTGTCTCGCGCGCGTGGCCATTCCCGTGAAGGACGTGGTGGCATGAAGATCCTGGTCGTCGACGACGAAGAGCCCGCGCGCCGCCGCTTGATTCGCCTCATGCGAGACATCCCGAACACCGAGGTCGTGGGCGAGGCCGGGGACGGGGAAGAAGCGCTTCGGCAGATCGAGATGCGGGGCCCTGAGCTCATGCTGCTCGACATCCGAATGCCCGGCCTGGATGGGCTCTCGCTCGCGCAACGGTACACGGACCTGCCGCCCCTCATCTTCATTACCGCCTACGATGAATACGCCGTACAGGCCTTCGAGGTGAACGCGGTCGATTACCTGCTCAAGCCGGTGCGCCCCGAGCGACTCCAGGCTGCCATCGAACGCGCGCGCCAGCGGCTCCTCGCGACCAAGGAGGCTGCGGCCCGCGCCCTTTCCATGGTGACGAGCCGCGGGGGATCGTCGACGCGCATCGTCACCCTCACGCGCGGGGTCATTCGCTTCTTCGATGCCCGCGATGTCACGCGTTTCTGGAGCAGCGACAAATACACGCTCTTTCGCGCGGACCAGGACGAACATTGCACCGAGGAGCCGCTGTCCACGCTCGAGGAGCGGCTGCGCGCCCATGGCTTTTTGCGCGTGCACCGGGGGGAGCTCATCCACATCGACAGCGTCAAGGCCCTGCGCAGCGAAGAGGGGATCCACGAGGTCGAGCTTGACGATGGCCAGGTCGCGCGCGTGAGCCGGCGCTCCCTGCCCGCGGTGAAAGCGGCGCTGGGCCTCACGGACGAGCCCGGTCTCCGCAAGGCGTAGGACCGCTCGTCGGTCGGGGCGTGCCGCTCATCCGCTCTCCCGCGCCGTACATCGGCTCGGACCGGAGGCGAACGGCAGGACCTGTAGCTTCCGTGCATGCGACGAACGGTCCTTGCCGCGCTGATGATGCTGACCGCGGGGCTCGCGGCGGCCCCCACGATCTTTTCGGAGCGGCGTGTCGAAAACCCCCTGGTGCAATATGCGCTCGGGCCATCGGCGAGGTTCGACTTCACAGGTCACGTCGAGGAGCGCCTGTCCGCCGGATCCTACCTTTATCTCCGCGTGCGGGATTCGGCGGGCGCGCGTCATTGGATCGCCACGCTGACGTCCACCGCCTCTGCGGCGGAGGACGTCGAGGTTCGGATCTTCGCGCGTGCCGAGGACTTCCATTCGAAGCGCCTGGGCCGCGACTTCTCGCCGCTCCTCTTCGGCACCGTTCGGTCCGGAGCGCCCGCCACGCGCTGACTTCCCTGCGATTGCTTTCCCTTCAAAGGAGCCACACCATGAAACAAAACCTCGTAGCAGCAGCTCTCCTTTCCTTTTCCCTGCTTGCGTGCAGCGGCTCGGACGCCGAGCCACCCACGCAGACGCCCCCCGATACGAGCGACGACGGTTGTTTGCGAGACAAACTGGAGCAAGACTTCGGGTCCTCTCCCCTTCAGGGCGCGGGGGTCGACGCCGAGGGAAACCTTGCGCCGGGGAGCTACATCGTGAGCAGCACCTGGATCCATCGGAAGGGCACACCGGCGTCCGAAGCGAAGTTCGAGGAGCTCGTGGGCCCCATTGGCGAGGCGCTCCAGAGCCAGCCGGGGCTCGTGGCGTTCCGTCTCGGCAGCTCCGCGCATTGCCACGTGGGGCGCACGCTCACCGTTTGGAAGGACGAAGAGGCGATGTTCCAGTTCGTCGGCAGCCCCGCGCACGTCGAGGCCATGGCGCATATCGGGGAGGTGAGCCGCGGCGATAGCGTGGCCACGAACTGGCAGGATGACGAGCGCGGCGCCACCTGGGAGAAGGCGCTCACCCAGCTCGCTGCGGAGACGGGTCCTACCTATTAGCAGGTCGTTGGGCTTGCAGGGAAGGCCCTCGTCGGCGGCGTCCCAGCCGTCGAGGGCGCGTCTCGTCACACCGGCGGCGGATTCCGTTCCTTGAACCCGCGCTGGTGCCAGTATGGATACGGCGGCGTCACCACGCTCGCCGCATCCAGCGCGGCGACGTGCTCCGGTGCCAGCGTCCACCCCACGGCGTCGAGGTTCTGCCTTAGATGTTCCTCGTTGCGCGCGCCGATGATGAGGGTCGAGACCGTCGGCCGCTGCAGGAGCCAGTTCAGCGCCACCTGCGCCACCGTCTTGCCCGTCTCGGCGGCGACCACGTCGAGCGCGTCGACGACGCGATAGAGATACTCGTCCTCGACGGGCGGCCCGTGATCGACAACGACCTTGCTTTGCAGCCGGCTCGTCGCCGGCAGCGGCTGGCCGCGCCGGATCTTCCCGGTGAGTCGGCCCCATCCGAGCGGGCTCCACACCACGGCGCCGACACGCTGGTCGAGCGCGAGCGGCATCAGCTCCCATTCGTAATCGCGCCCGATCAGCGAATAATACGTCTGGTGCGCCACGTACCGCGCCCATCCGTGGCGATCGGATACGGCCAGCGATTTCATCAGGTGCCAGCCGGAGAAGTTCGAGCAGCCGACGTAGCGGATCTTCCCCGCCTTCACCAGCGTGTCGAGCGTGCTCAGCACCTCCTCGATCGGCGTCACCGCATCGAAGCCGTGGAGCTGGTACAGGTCGATGTAGTCCGTGCGAAGACGCGCGAGGCTTGCGTCCACCGCGCGCAGCAGGTGGCTTCGCGACGACCCGACGTCGTTCGGGCCCGTGCCGGCGCGGAACGTGCCCTTCGTCGAGATGAGCGCGCGGTCGCGCCGCCCCTGGAGGGCGCGCCCGAGGATCTCCTCCGCCGCCCCGCCCGAATAAATGTCGGCCGAATCGAACATCGTCAATCCAGCGTCGAGGCAGACGTCGACGAGGCGAGTCGCCTCGGCCACGTCGCTCGAACCCCACGCCTTGAAGAACTCGCCCGACCCTCCGAAGGTGCCGGTGCCGAAGCTCAACACCGGGACCTTGAGCCCCGATCCACCCAATTGCCTGTACTCCATCAGATCCTCCTGTGCTCCTTCCTTGCGCTGGAGCGTTGCTTGGGGTGGGGGCGGTGTCAATGGTCCTCGGACATCCACGGACACCGATCACGTCGGGGCGCACGCAGCATGCGGCCCAAGGAGCACCGTGTCGTCGATTCTGGCCTGGTAAAACAGCCTCACGATATGGAGAGGCGCTGGGTGGTATTGGATCACCTGCACGCCGGATCGACGCGCTTCTTCGTCGCTCGGGGTTGACTGCTTCGTCGAACGACGTCATCTCGCCCTTTCCCCGCCATGAACGCTTGCAGCCGGGGAACGGTATAGTCGAGAAAGACGCGCACCCGCGGGGGCACGCGCTGGCCCCCGAGATGAAGCGCGTGCACATCTTCCGCGTCGCTGTGCTCCTCGGACGTCAGCACTTCCACGAGGCGGCCGGCTGCAATATCGGGATCGATGTGGAAATCGGCCAATCGCGCCAGCCCCACGCCCGCGATCGCCATCGTGCGAACCGTCTCGCCATTGTTCGCGAGCAGGCTCCCCTGCACCATCCGGTCGACGAGGCGACCTCCCTGCCGATGTGGCCACACCGGCGCTGCCCGCCGGAAATTGAAGCCGAGGCAGTTGTGGTGGTCGAGATCCTCGACGGTCCGCGGCGTCCCGTGCCGCTTCAGGTAGGCCGGAGATCCCACGATTCGGCGCCGCGCCGTGCCGATCTTGCGAGCGACGAGGTTCGAATCGGTGAGCGCCCCGATGCGAAACGCGACGTCGGTGCGATCGAGGTAAAGATCGACGATTTCATCCGAAAGCGACAGATCGACGACGATGTCGGGGTACGCCTGCCAAAACGCCGGCAGCAACGGCACGAGCCCGCGCGCGCCGAAGGCCACCGAGGCGCTGACACGCACCGTCCCGCTCGCGTGCGCGCCTCCTCGCGCGAGCTCGCGCTCGAGATCTTCGAGCTCCGCGAGCAGCGCGCGACTCCGCTCGAAGTAGAGCTGTCCTTCGTCGGTCAGCGACAGACGCCTCGTCGAACGCTCGACGAGACGCACGCCCATCCGCGCTTCGATCCGGCTGACCAGCTTGCTCACCGTCGACGGCGTCATCCTGAGCTGGCGCGCGGCTTCCGAGAAGCTCCGCGCTTCCACCACCCGCACGAAGACCTGCATCTCGCCCGCGCGATTGTCCATCTTGTTTCTGCCCCGGGTGGGTCTACGCGACGCTGCGGCGCGCGTCGAGTCTGTCCTCGTCGGTTCGGTGAACCAACTTCACAGATCCCGTGCACGCGGCTGGGATTCTCGAAAGGCCTCCGAGGCTCCATCCTCCTGCATGGAAAGGAACGTCGCATGAAGATCTTCGTGACTGGCGCGAGTGGTTACATCGGCGGCTCGATCGCCGCGCAGCTCGCCTCCCGAGGCCACGCCGTGCGCGGCCTCGTTCGCTCGACGGCCAAGGGCGATGGCGTCCGCGCGAAGGGCATCACGCCCGTGTTTGGCACGCTCGACGATGCCGCGTTGCTGAGCGCCGAGGCGAAGGCCGCCGACGCCGTCATCAACGCGGCCGACAGTGATCACGCCGGCGCCGCCTTGGCCCTGCTCGCCGGGCTCGCGGGATCGGGCAAACCCTTCCTCCACACGAGCGGCAGCAGCATCGTCGGGGACGAGGCGATGGGCGCGCCCTCCGACGCGATCTACACGGAGGACACCCCGGTCAAACCCGAGCCCGACAAGGTCCACCGCGTCGCGTTGAACCAGCGCATCATCGACGCGGCGCCTGCCGTGCGGACCATCGTCCTCTGCAACAGCCTGATCTATGGCGACACGCTGGGCCCCCCCGCGCAGAGCGTGCAGATTCCGCCTCTGGTCGCGCAGGCGAAGGAGAGCGGGATTCCTCGTTATATCGGGCGAGGCCTCAACGTCTGGTCCAACGTCCACATCGCCGACGTGGTCGATCTTTATCTGCTCGCGCTCGACAAGGCGCCGGCAGGCAGTTTCTACTATGTCGAGAACGGCGAGGCCTCGTTTGGCGATCTCGTCCGCGCGATCGGCAAGGCGCTCGGGCTTGGCGAGGCGCAGTCCTGGCCGGCCGAGGCAGCGGTCGCGAAATGGGGCCGTGAGCTTGCCGTCTTCGCGCTCGGCTCCAACAGCCGCGTCCGCGCCGACAAGGCCCGTTCCGAGCTTGGTTGGAGCCCTCGACATCGCTCGGTCGTCGACTGGGTCACGCAGCACGTCCGATGACGCCGACCACCATCATCTCTTGTCGTACGTCGTCGCGATGAGCACGACACGCGCGAGACCAAGCTCCTGAATGGGCGGCGACCGGTGCACCGCCGCCCGTTCCGTGCCTGGATATCGCTCTCCTTTGAGGAGCACCACGTCTCCGGCGCTCGCCCGGCGAATCTTGTCAGGATCCCGCACGATCCGACGATTGGCCTCCGCGGGCGCGAGCGGGGCCGGCGCGAGCTCCTCCCGACGAACCACGTCCTCCGGCAACCACTCCGTCCCGGGCCCGAGGTACGTGGTCACGAGGCGGAGGCGCACGTAGTCCACGTGGAACTTGCGGCATTGATCGTGGCGTATCGCTCCGAAAAACACCTGGACACGTCGGACGCGGGTGAGCTCCGCGAAGCGCCGGAGCAGACGCCCGATATCCGAGCGCAGCGGGCTCGTGTCATCCTCGGGGTCGAAGGGCCGGCCCGCCTTGATCTCCGCCGCGTCGAAGATCCCCTCGAAAGCGTCCTTCTTGCCGGCCCACGTCGCAATTTCGGGCCCGAGGGCCGGCGGGACCGGACGCGCCCAGATCGCGACGTTCACGGAAGCTTCGTGGATCGACGCGAGGACGTCGGGATCACCGCCGAGGCGAAACGAGCTGTCCTGCCGTGAAGAGGGGACCGCGGGGAGGGCCACGAGGCTCGTCATGATCGTTCCTCCTGCGCTCCGCTTTCTTTGCGCACGGGCAGGATCGGCGCCCATACGAGCTTCGCGAGCAGCTCGTCGCTCACGAGCACCCCGCGGTCCGAGAACGCCAGCACGTTGCGCGGTTCGCCTTCGTGGTCCTCGGCGACGAAGAGGATGCCGCGCCCTTCGCCGTTGTATCCGACCTGCACGATGGCGTTCTTCAGCCAGCGCCCGCCGCCGTCGAGCGTGAGGTCGTGGGGGAGCGTGTAGAAGCCCTCCGAAGGGAGCGGCTTCAGCGTCTCGCCCCAGGCCGCGGAGCGAAGGACGTACGTGGGTTTGCCCCAGAACCAGCGATTCCGGCGGTTCTGGCCGGGGCGCACCACGAAGGCGACGCCGTCCTCGACGCCGACGTACACGAGCACGCCGGCAGGGATCACCTCCTCCTGGCCTGGGTAGGGTTTCGTGGTCCGGTAGAGGCCGGGCTCTGGCAGCTTGATCATGGCGAGCGCTTCTATATTGCAAACGCATCATAGTTGCAACTATAGTTCGACATGGACTGCAACACGGACCGGGAGCATGACGACCTCTGTAGGCGAGCGGCGCACCACCTCCACGAGGCCGGCTTTTCGCCGATCGACGGGGCACCTTCGGGTGGGCTCGCCGTGCGGCGCGTCGCCGTGGACTCGACGCTCGCCCTCGGGTACGACCCGGCCGCGGGCCTCGTGCGCCTCTCGGTCTCCTTCGCCCGCGGCCCCGCGAAGCGCGGGATTTTTCAGGGCGGGCGGGGCGAGCTGCGGATCTTCGCGGGGCCGTCGTCGCTGCTCGGGCTGCTCTGCTGGATCACCTCGTCGCACGACGAACTCTCGGCGTTCGAGGCCGACGCCTGGCTCGAGCAGATCCTGTCGCTCTGCCCCGCGACGTACGCCGTGCTCTCCTCCCGGAGCGGCGAGGAGATCCTCGCGCTCGTGATGCCGCAGGAGGCCAGTGCGATGTTGCAGTAGCAGGTGCCGTCCTCTCCTCCCGAGTCACGGGCCGTTCGCCATCGTGAAGGTTTCCTAAACGGCCCATGCGGTTCATGCCGGTTTCACGAGCCTGCGCGCGGATCTACGTTCTCCTCGCAACGACGGGCGCCAGCGCCGCACAGGAGGAGAGCAATGCACAAGCGCAAACTCGGAAACAGTGGCCTCGAAGTCTCGGACATCGGCTTCGGCTGCATGGGATTGAGCTTTGGGTACGGCCCCGCCTTGGACAAACAGGAGGCGATCGGCCTGATCCGGGCGGCATTCGAGAAGGGCGTGACGTTCTTCGACACCGCCGAAGCCTACGGCCCCTTCACGAACGAGGCGCTGGTGGGCGAAGCCTTGGCGCCGATGCGCGACCAGGTCGTGATTGCGACCAAGTTTGGCTTCAAGGACGGGGATCCTGGAGCGGGCATGGACAGCCGGCCCGAGCGCATCCGGGCCGTCGCCGAGGCATCCCTCGCGCGCCTCGGGACCGATCGCATCGATCTCTTCTATCAGCACCGTGTCGATCCCAACGTGCCGATCGAGGACGTGGCCGGCACGGTCAAGGAGCTCATCCGCGAAGGCAAGGTCAGGCACTTCGGCCTCTCCGAGGCTTCCGCGCAGTCGATCCGACGCGCCCACGCGGTACAGCCGGTCGCGGCGCTCCAGAGCGAGTATTCGTTGTGGTGGCGTGAGCCCGAGGCGGACGTGCTCCCGGCGTGCGAGGCGCTGGGCATTGGGTTCGTGCCCTTCAGCCCGCTCGGCAAAGGCTTCTTGACCGGCAAGATCGACGAGAATACGTCCTTCGCCAAGGACGATTTCCGCAACATCGTCCCGCGCTTCACGCCGGAAGCCCGCAAAGCGAACCAGGTGCTCGTCGATCGGCTCGGGCGGATCGCCGCAGCCAAGAAAGCGACCCCCGCTCAGATCGCACTCGCGTGGCTCTTGTCCCGAAAAACGTGGATCGTGCCGATCCCGGGCACCACGAAGCTGCATCGCCTCGAGGAAAACCTGGGCGCCGCGTCCGTGGAGCTGACTGCGGAGGATCTGCGCCAGATCGAAGAGGCTCTCGCCCACCTCCAGGTGCAAGGCGAGCGCTATCCCGCGCACTTGGCTGCGCGCGTCGGCAAATGAGCGACCGAACGCGCAACACGAACCGGGCCTCCGCGCTGTTCGTGAAGTGGCATGGGGCCGCGGGAGCGTGTAGGAAATCGTTCCGATGGCCTTTGCTCCGCTCAACGCCCTCAACGCCTTCGTCGCGGTCGCGCGCCGCCTGAGCTACGCGGCCGCAGCCAAGGATCTCGGCGTCTCGACGTCCGCGCTGAGCCAATCGGTTCGTCAGCTCGAAGAGCGGCTCGGGGTCACGTTGCTCACGCGAACCTCGCGCAGCGTCGTGCTGACCGATGCGGGTGAGCGCCTGCTCGACAACGCCGGTCCCGCCATCGACCAGGCGCTCGAATCCATGAAGACGGTCAAGGCGAGGCGCGGCGAAGTGACCGGGCGCGTTCGGCTCACCGTTCCGACTGCCGCCGTGACGCTCGTGCTCGCGCGTCTGCTCCCGCGGTTCGTGGAGCGGCACCCGAAGGTGGAGGTCGAGGTGCGCGTCGACGACCGTCTCGTGGACACCGTGGCCGAAGGGTTCGACGCGGGCATTCGCCTCATCGAATCCATCGATCGCGACATGGTGCACGTCCGGCTCTCGGCCCCGGCCCGCCTGGTCGTGGTGGGCGCCCCGTCCTACCTCGAGCGCCGCGGGATTCCGCAAAAGCCGGCGGATTTGCTCCAGCACGATTGCATCTGCATGCGCTGGGCAACGGCGGGCGAGCCGTGGGCGTGGGAGCTCGAACGGGGAAAAAAGACCTGGCGCGTCCCGGTGCGTGGCCCCGTGACGACGAACAATTTCCAGCTCATGCGGCTCCTCGCTGTCGCTGGGGTTGGTCTCTCCTACGTGCTCGAACCCACGATCGCCGACGAGCTTTCACGTGGGCAGCTTCGTGTGGTCCTCGAGCCCTACGCACCCGAGGTCCCGGGCTTGTTCCTGTACTTCCCGAGTCGCGCGCAGGTATCCCCCGCGCTCAAGGCGTTCGTCGATGTGGCGCACGAGATCAGGAAGGCGAAGGCCGGCTGAGGAGCCCTCGTATGGCGTATTCAGCGGCGACGCGCCGGCTCAATGGCGCACCGCATCCCGCGTCATGGGCAGAATCGTGCTAACCCCGCGGCGGCTGCGGAGCCTTCTTCCTTCGCACTCCCGTCGCTCCCGATGCGGTGGCCCGCAAAATGCGGCGGAAGGTCGGGCATTCCATGTGGCTCGGCGCGCGGCAGGCAGCGGCGTGCCGCAGGCCGTCGCGAATCGCGCTCAGGTCGCGGATCGTCTTGTCGAGCTCCTCCGCCTTGGCCGTGAGCATTTGCCGATCGATACGCGGCTGCCCGTCCGGCGCGAACATGAGCGCGATCTCGTCGAGCGAAAAGCCGGCGGTGCGCCCCAGCGCGATGAGCGCCAGCCGCTCCAGCACGCCGGGATCGAACAGACGGCGCAGGCCCCGCCTGCCCATCGAGGCGATCAGCCCCTTTTCCTCATAGAACCGCAGCGTCGAGGCAGGAACGCCAGACCGCCGCGCCACTTCAGCGATGTCCAGGTCTCTCATCCTCTTGACCTCAAGTCGACTTGAACTGGCACAGTGCAGCTTCCGCTTCTTGATGGCAAGCAAAGGAGACGACCATGGCTGTTGCGCAACACACCGAGGACGAACAAACAAAGCTTTGGAACGGCCCTGCCGGACGCGCCTGGGTCGACCAGCAGGCGTTGCTCGATCAGATGTTCAAGCCGTTCGAAGACCTGCTCGTCGAAGCGGTCGCCGCCGGACCCGGAGGCCAGGTGCTCGACATCGGCTGCGGCACGGGCAGCACGACGCTCGCCGTCGCGCGGCTGCTCGGAGCGAAGGGCCGCTGCATTGGCATCGACATTTCAGAACCGATGATCGCCGCCGCCCGAGCCCGCGCGGAACGGGACAACACGCCGGCAAGCTTCCTTCGCGAAAGCGCGCAGCTCCACGCGTTCGAGCCTGCGAGCTTCGACATGCTCATTTCGCGCTTCGGCGTCATGTTCTTCGACGACCCTGTCCGGGCATTTACGAACCTGCGGCGCGCCGCGAGGGACGGCGCCGCGTGTCGGTTTATCGCCTGGCGGAGTGCTGCGGAAAACCCGTTCATGACGACGGCCGAGCGCGCCGCGGCGCCGCTCCTGCCGAACCTCCCCGCCCGCCGGCCGGACGCGCCCGTGGGGCAGTTCGCCTTCGCGGACCGGCACCGGGTCGCCTCCCTCCTGGAGGCGAGCGGCTGGGCCGAGATCGACATCCAGCCGATCGACGTCGCCTGCACCCTGCCCGAGAGCGAGCTCGTCCGTTACCTGACCCGGCTCGGTCCTGTCGGCCTGATCCTGCAACAGGCGGACGATCGGACGCGCGTGCAGGTCATCGAGACAGTGCGCGCCGCCTTCGAGCCCTATGTGCACGGAGCGGACGTCCGCTTCTCCGCGGCCTGCTGGACGATCGGCGCGCGTACGCCGCGTCCCTGAGGCGGTGGACGATCGGGCGCGCCCGTCTCACCGGGGCAGGCGCGCCGCACCTGCGCGGGCGCCCGCGAGCACGGTGTCGATGGCCGCGGCGGCGTAGTCCTCGCTGACGTCCTCGCCGCGCTGGATGAGGCGCCCGTAGATCCCCCCGAAGATCAGGTCGAGGATGAGCTCCATGTTCACGTCCGCGGGCAACTCGCCGCGCGTGATGCCGCGCTCGAGCATGGCCGTGTTGCGCAGCCGGCGTCGATCGCGCAGGGCCCTCGAAATGGCCTCCACCTCCGGATCCGCGCGCTCCATCTGCAGCATCCGCACGATGCCGCGGCCCGTGGGCGTCTGGCACATCCGCACGGAGGTCATCACCACGGCCAGCAGATCTCCGCGCAGCGTGCCCGTATCCAGCGTCTCCTGCTCCTCGTTGGCCGCGCGCAGGGACGCCGCGACGAGCTCCGCCTTCGTCGGCCAGCGCCGGTAGATCGTCGTCTTGTTCACCCCCGAGCGTGCCGCGACATCCTCGATGCGCAGCGCGCCGTAGCCCACGCGCCCGAGCTCCTCGTGCGTCGCGGCGAGCACGGCCGACACCACGCGCTCGGCGCGTCCACGGATGCGCGTGCCTTCGGTGCGGCGGGTTCGAGGACCGGGCGGGGGGCTGCTCTCGTGCTGCATGGCCTGAGTCTACCTAACGGATCTTCCGTAGTTTTCGCGCAGATTTGCCACAAAGGCAACTCGTTGTTGCCAAATACCTCGGTGCTGGGTACTATGGCAACTACGAGTTGCCTTGAGACGCACGAGAGGTACGTCGCGGACATGGATGAGCGCATCGTGATCGTGGGAGCCGGCCAGGCCGGTGGCGAGCTAGCGGCCGGGTTACGCAAGCAGGGCTACGCGGGGCGGGTCGTCCTGCTGGGAGACGAGCCGCATCCGCCCTACCAGCGCCCTCCGCTCTCGAAAGGGTTCCTGCTTGGAAAGGCGGCGCTGACCGACCTCTACCTCAAGCCCCTGGCGACCTACGAGCGCTTCGACATCGAGCTCCGGCTCGGCACGCGCGTCGAAGCCATCGACCGCTCCACGTGCGAGCTCGCCCTGCAGGACGGGAGCCGGCTCTCCTACGACAAACTCGTCCTGGCCACGGGAGGCCGCGCGCGTCGTTTGCGCCTTCCCGGGCTGGAGAGCGCAACGCTCGACAACCTGTTCTCGGTGCGATCGATCGCCGATATCGAGGCGATGCGCGCGAAGTTCGTCGCGGGCAACCGGTTGGTCCTCATCGGTGGCGGTTACGTGGGGCTCGAGGTCGCGGCCGTGGCCGTGCAGCTCGGGCTGCGGGTGACGCTGCTGGAGGCGGCGCCTCGCCTGCTCGCCCGCGTGACGGGGCCGGAGGTGTCCTCCTTCGTCGAGCAGCTTCACCGCGAGCGGGGCGTGGAGTTCCGGCTCGCCTGCGAGGTGCAGGGCCTGGAGCTCGACGAGGCGCGGCGCCAGGTGCGCGGCGTCCGCGTCGTTCGTGATGGCGTACCCGAGCAGATCGATGCGGACCTCGTGCTCGTGGGAATCGGCCTCGTCCCGAATACGGAGCTTGCCTCCGGGGCGGGCCTCGCCGTCGACGACGGCATTGTCGTCGACGAATACGCCTGCACGGCCGACCCGGCCATCCTCGCCATCGGGGACTGCGCGAACCAGCCGAGCGCCATCACGGGCGGACGCATCCGGCTCGAATCCGTGCCCAATGCCATCGAGCATGCGCGCGTCGCCGCCGCCACCCTGATGGGCAAGCGGGAGCCTTATGCCGCCATTCCCTGGTTCTGGTCGGACCAGTACGGCTTGAAGCTGCAGATGGTGGGGCTCTCCGCCGGCTACGACCAATGCGTCACGCGAGGCTCTGCCGGCGGCAAGGAATTCTCGGCCTTCTATCTCAAGGACAAACGGCTCCTCGCCGCGGATGTCGTTGGCCGTCCCGCGGAGTTCATGGCCGCGAAGCGGCTCGTCGCGAGCCGGGCGGAGGTGGACGTCACCCGCATGGGCGACGCGGCCGTCCCGCTCGCGAGCCTCGTCGCTTGAGGACAATCGAATCCCACAAGAAATCCAGGAGGACATGATGCCGAAGATCAAGTTTATCGAGGCGGATGGGAAGGAGCACGTGGTCGACGCGCAGGAGGGCCAGTCCGTCATGCAGGCGGCCATGGACAACCTCGTGCCCGGCATCGTCGCCGAGTGCGGAGGTTTCGCCAGTTGCGCGACCTGCCACGGGTATGTCGACGAGGCCTGGCTGACGAAGGTCCCCCCGCCCGATGCGGCGGAAGAGGGAATGATCGCGTGCGCCTATCACGTCCGGCCGAACAGCCGCCTGACCTGTCAGCTCACGGTGACGCCCGCGCTGGATGGACTCGTGGTCCGTCTTCCCCTTTCGCAGACGAGTGAATGAGCAATCCCGAGAGAGGTTCGAACATGCAAGCATTCAGCGGACAGAAATTGGACAAGATTCCGGCGCACGTCCCGCCGGAGCTGGTGTACGACTACGACAGCAGCCGAGATCCGCGGATGCTCGAGGATCCGCACGGCCGGATGCGCTCCCTCATCCTCGAGGCGCCGCCCATCTTCTTCTCCCCGCACAATGGGGGCCATTGGTTCGTGACCCGGAAGCAGGCGATCGTGGACATCACGATGAACCCGGAGCTCTACAGCAACAGCCTCTTCCATGCCTCGGAGCCGCACGCGGGGGAAGGGGACCACGCGGCCCCGCAGCCGGGCTTCCTGATGCTGCCCATTTCGACGGATCCGCCGCAGCACACGGCGTACCGAGCCCCCCTCAACCAGCCGCTGGCGGCCAAATCCGTCGCCGGACTCGAGACGGCGATCCGGACGATGACGAACGAGCTCATCGACAATGTGCTCGACGCGGGACGCTGCAACTTCCTTTCGGACATCGCCGAGCCGCTGCCCGTCACGCTCTTCATGAAGCTCGCCGGCATGCCGACGAACCGCCTGACCGAGTTCCGTGAGCTCGCCACGCAGGCCACCTCCGCCACGGTGGATCACGCGACCCGCGCGCAGATTTTCAAACAGATTGCGGGGATCCTGGCGGAGTCCATCAAGCTCCGGCAGGAGAAGCGCGAGGACGACCTGATCAGCCGGCTGCTCGACGCGAACATCCATGGCCGCAACCCCACGTTCCAGGAGATGCTGGGCTACAGCATCACCCTGTTCCTCGGGGGGCTGGACACCGTGGTGAATGCCCTGAGCTTTGGCGTCCGTCACCTGGCGCGTGATCAGGAATTGCAGGCGAAGCTCCGGGCCGACCCCGGCCTCCTGCCCGGCGCCGTCGAGGAACTGCTGCGTCTTTATGGCGTCGCGTGCCCGCCCCGGCGCGTGACGCGCGACGTCGTTTGTCATGGCGTCCAGCTCAAGGAAGGCGACGCCTTGTTGTTGCTCCTTCCCGCGGCGAACTACGACGACGCCGCATTCCCGAACCCCGAGCAGTTCATCCTGGGCCGGACGGAGCAGCACATGACGTTCAACGCGGGCCCCCACCGGTGCGTCGGTCTGAATCTGGCCCGCCTGGAGATGAAGGTGTTCTACCAGGAGTGGTTGAAGCGCGTCCCGCCGTTCCGGCTCGACCCCCAGGCGCCGCCGCGATTCACGGGTGGCTTCAACCTGGCCGTCACGAGCCTGCCGCTGGTCTGGGCGTAGGGCTGCCTGTGTTATCGTGAGGCGCCGCCAGCGGCCGCTTCGACGCGACGCTGGCAGGTCTGCTGCTCGGCGCGGGCCATCTCTTCGGTCAAGCCGAGGTGCTTGGCCGTCCAATCGACGGGCACGCAGTAGGGCGTCGCGGCCCATAGCTGCGGGTCCTCGGGGCTGACGAGCGGCATCAGATCGTTCCACACCTGCAAGGTCTGGTCGTCGGATGCGGTGACGAGGCGCTTGCCGTCGGGGCTCCACGCCACCGAGGAGACCCAGCCCTCGTGCCCGCGAAGGACCACCGGCTCGCCCACCCCATCGCCATTCCAGATCCGCACGGTCTTGTCCACGGAGGCGGTGGCAATACGCTTGCCGTCCGGGCTCCACGCCGCCGAACGGACCCAGCCTTCGTGCCCATTCAACACCAGCGGCTCGCCCGTCCCCTCGACGTCCCACACGCGCGCCGTCCTGTCGGAGGACGTGGTGACGATGCGTTTTCCATCGCGGCTCCAT